>NZ_FMDF01000168.1 GCF_900091955.1 Streptomyces sp. Ncost-T10-10d | reverse complement strand
TTTTCTGCGTTCTGAGCGTCTAGGCTCGAACCATGCGCTACGAACTGGTCATCTTCGACAACGACGGTGTGCTCGTGGACAGCGAGCCGATCTCCAACACCATCCTGGCCGAGTACCTCACGGAGCTCGGTCACCCCACCTCGTACCAGGAGTGTCTTCGCGACTACATGGGGGCTGCCGTGCACCGGGTGCACGATCTCGTCGAGGAGAGGACCGGGGAGAAACTGCCCGCGGACTTCGACGAGACACTTCACTCGCGGGTCTTCGCTGCGTTCCAGCAGGAGCTGGAGCCGGTGGCGGGTGTCGACGATGTGCTGGGGAAGCTTGTCGCCGACGGGGTCGCCTACTGCGTCGCGTCCTCCAGCAACCATGAGCGGATCAGGGTCGGGCATCGCAAGACCGGGCTCGACCAGTGGTTCGAGGAGGAGTGGATTTTCAGCGCGGAGGATGTGGGGCACGGAAAGCCCGCGCCCGATCTGTTCCTTCACGCTGCCGAGCGGATGGGCGTACCTCCCGAGCGGTGCGTCGTCATCGAGGACAGCCCGCTCGGAGTGGAGGCGGCCAGGGCCGCGGGGATGGATGTGTACGGGTTTACGTCGATGATGCCGGCGGACCGGCTCGCCGGGGTGACCGGGCACTTCTCCGACATGAGTCAACTGCGGGAACTGCTCGCCTGATCCATCTACCCATGAGTAGAGACTGGCCCTACGCTCGCGGCCATGACAGATGCTCGTTTGCGGCACGGCAGGGCCTCCCTCGCGTTGAGCTTCTTCGTGCAGGGAGTCACCTTTGCGCTGCTCGTGACGCGGATTCCCGCCATCCAGGACCGGTACGGGATATCCGACGGGCTGTTGCCGTTGTTCCTGGCCGCTGTGCCGATCCTGGCCGGGGTGGGCAGCGTGGTCACCGAGAAGGTGGTCGCGCGGGTGCGGCCCGGAGGCGTACTGAGATGGGCGCAGCCCGTTGTGCTGCTTGCGCTGCTCGGTGTCGGGGCCGGGAACGCGTTGTGGGAGGCGGCCCTGGCGCTCGGTGTGTTCGGGCTTGCCGTCGGGGCGCTCGATGCCTCCATGAACATGATGGGGGTCAGTCTTCAGCGGGCGTACGGGCGTTCCATCATGCTCGGGTTCCATGCCGCGTACAGCCTGGGCGGGATCGCCGGGGCGTCCATGGCGTGGGCCGGGGCGCACTGGGATCTCTCGCTGCTGGTCTCGTACCTGCCGGCGGTTGTCGTACTGCTGCCCGTCGCGTTCATCGGGAGCCGGTGGTACGTCGACGGCGCGTCGGTGGAGAAGGGACCGGGAGAGGCGCAGGGGAAGGGGGCCGCCTCGGTCTCCTTCAAGTTGCTGATGCCGCTCTGTCTGGTGATGAGCTTCGCGTACATCGGCGACTCGACGGTGTCCAACTGGAGTGCCAAGTATCTGCAGGACGTGCTGGGGAGCTCGGAGCAGCTGTCGACCGTTCCGTACAACGTCTACATGGTGACGACACTGCTGGGGCGGGCTGTCGGGGACTTCGGGGTGCGGCGGTTCGGGGCTGTGGCCGTGGTGCGGGTCGGGAGTGTGCTGGCTGCTGCCGGGTTCGGTGTGGTGGCGGTGGCCGGTGGGGCGTGGGTCGGGATGCTCGGGTTCACCCTGCTGGGGCTCGGGCTGTGCGTGATCGTGCCGCAGACGTTCGCCGCTGCCGGGCGGATGTTCCCCGGGGCGAGTGATACGGCCATCGCGCGGCTGAATGTTTTCAACTACGTGGGATTCCTGGTGGGGTCGCCGCTGGTGGGGGCACTCGGGGACGCCTGGAGCTACCGGGGGGCGATGCTCGTGCCGATGGTGTTGGTGCTCGCGACGCTCGTGTACGCCAAGTCGTTCGGCGCGGAGCCTGCCCGATACGGTGGCGGGCATGAGCGGCCGCACACAGTTGATGTGGGATGACGCAGTAACGGGATACGACTTCGGGGAAAGCCATCCGATGGACCCCGTCAGACTCGCCCTGACGATGGGGCTGGTGCGGGCGTTCGGGCTGGACGGTGCGGTGGATGTGGTGGCGGCCAAGCCCGCAGGGGAGTCCACACTGCGGCTCGTGCACCGCGAGGACTACGTGGCCGCTGTACGTGCCGCCTCGGCGGATCCGAAACACGCCGACCAGAACTACGGTCTCGGGACGGTGGACGACCCCGCGTTCGCGGGGATGCATGAGGTGTCGGCGCTGATCGCAGGGCAGTCGGTGGGGGCAGCCGAGGCGGTGTGGCGCGGTGACACCGCGCATGCCGTGAACTTCGCGGGCGGGCTGCACCATGCCATGCCGGGCGGTGCGGCGGGGTTCTGCATCTACAACGATCCGGCGCTCGCCATCGCGCGGTTGCTGGAGCTGGGTGCCGAGCGGGTCGCGTACATCGATGTGGATGTGCACCACGGGGATGGGGTGCAGGCGGCCTTCTGGGAGGATCCACGGGTCCTGACCGTGTCGCTGCACGAGCACCCGCGCACGCTCTTCCCGCAGACCGGCTGGCCGGAGGAGACCGGCTCCGGGGTGGGTGAGGGCAGTGCGGTGAATGTGGCGCTGCCGGCCGGTACGGGGGACGCGGGGTGGTTGCGGGCGTTCCATGCGGTGGTGCCGGAGCTGCTGGCGGACTTCCGGCCGCAGGTGCTGGTGAGTCAGCACGGGGCCGATACGCATTTCGAGGATCCCCTCGCTCATTTCGCGGTGTCGCTGGACGCGCAGCGGGTGGTGATGGCGGCCTGTCACGATCTCGCCCATGAGTACGCGGAGGGCGGGCGCTGGGTGGCGCTCGGCGGGGGCGGATATGCGGTGGTCGACGTGGTGCCGCGGTCCTGGACGCATCTGGTGGGGATCGCCGCGCATGCGCCGGTGGACCCGGAGTCGGTGATTCCGTCCTCGTGGCGGGACGAGGTCTATGCCCGGACGAGGCAGTTGGGGCCGGCCCGGATGACGGACGGGCGTACTCCTTCCTGGAAGTCGTGGGAGGAGGGGTACGACCCCGCGGACCGGCTCGATCAGGCGGTGCTGGCCACCAGGCGGGCGGCGTTCCCGTTGCGGGGGCTGCTGACCTGAGGCGGGCGGTGACCGGGCGCGGTGTGGCCCGTTTCCGTGCGGTGGCGAGGAATGGTTACGCCAACTGTGGGGCGTATCCGGGCTTCTGGCCCCCCGTCCGGGTGATTCGGGGAGCATCGGTGGGGTGTTGAGCACCGGAGCGCTGCGTGCGCATCTGCTGGCGGCCCGGCTGGCCGGGCCCGTGGCCACATCGAGGGAAGTGAGTCTGCGGAGCTATCGGCTCTTCGCGGCCCGAGACCCGCGGGTGATGCTCGGCCTCGACCCCGAACGGGGCTGGAAAGAGCCCGATCTTCTTCGTCTCATGGCCGACAAGTGCGGGGTTTCGGACGATCCCGCTCATGTCTCGGGCCCTGATGTGATCGATCCGGAGCGGACCCTGGCCGGTCTGGATGCTTTTGCCGTGCGGCTGTCGTATGCCGCGGTCCGGCGGGCGCCGGTGCTGTTCGGAACCGGTCATCCGCAGCGGCTGCTCGGCTTCTACGCAGAACTGGCAGACGCCATGTCGGCGGCCGGGTGTCCCGTACTCACCCCCGCGCAGGGGAGATGTATCGACATAACAGCCCGGTTCGGCGTACGTACGTACCGCCTCGATTACGTACGAGGTGTTGCGATGGTGCGTGAACCCGGCGTGCGGGCTCCCGGTGGTGACACCGGCGCACACACCCATTCGCCGTTGCCGGTGCGGGTGGCTCTGGAGGCGGTTGCGGAAGGTTGCGGGCGGCTGCCGGAGCTGGTCGTCGGGGACCACGGATGGGTCTGCGGGGCAGGTCAGCTGGGCATCGAGGCGATCGGGCTTGCGGATACGGACGATCCGGCGCTGTTCGTCGGGGAGGCCGAAGGGCGGGTGTCGGTCGCCGTTCCGCTCGACGATGCCGTGCGGTCCGCCTACTACCGGCCGCTCACTCGCTATGTACTCAATCGGGCGTGTCTGTCACAGTAGGCGGCCGATCGTCTCTCCTCTTCCCCACTCGCATCACACGCCCCTAATCTGGGGAGTGAGCGCACAACGACGAAGAGTCACCGGAGGGGAAGCCGGTACGCGTCTCCGTGCGGAAGGTACAGGTGGGTCATGGCTGCTGGCAGCGAGAGGCCTCTCAACGAGGTCAAGTTTCTGACTGTGGCGGAAGTCGCCTCGGTCATGAGGGTGTCGAAGATGACGGTGTACCGCTTGGTGCACAGTGGTCATCTGCCGGCGATCCGGGTGGGAAGGTCCTTCCGGGTTCCGGAGCAAGCGGTTCACGAGTATCTCCGCGAGTCCTTTGTGGGGGTGGAGTCCGCCTGAGGTTCACCTCGGATTACGCCCCTCACGCGGTGGCGGGTAGGCTAGGCCGACGTAGGTCGTGTGGGCCCAGACGCCCCGCACCAGTGAAGAAGAAGTGAGCGAGGGTAGTCGTGGGCTCTGTTATCAAGAAGCGGCGCAAGCGGATGGCCAAGAAGAAGCACCGCAAGCTGCTCAAGCGCACGCGCGTTCAGCGTCGCAACAAGAAGTAGGCGAACGCAGTTCGTGAATCCGCAGCCCTCCCGCCGACATGGCGGGAGGGCTGCGGTGCGTTGCGGGGGGCGGCACGTACGCGCATTCGGGCCAAAGAGTTGGTGGAAGGCCGCCGTGCGGTCATCGCAGGGCAACATCCACCCGCTACGGTGACGGCCAGGGGAAACCTTTCGACGGAAGGCGCTGATCTTGGGGAAGGTCGTGCTGGTCACGGGAGCGGCCCGGCAACTGGGCGGCCGTTTCGTGCGGCGCATCCAGCGTGATCCGGAAGTGGACCGGGTGATCGCCGTGGACGCGGTCGCGCCCGGACACCAGTTGGGCGACGCAGACTTCGTCCGTGCGGACATCCGCCAGCCCGCGATCGCCAGAGTCCTCGCCGAGCACTCCGTCGACACGGTCGTCCATCTGGACGTCTCCGCCAAGACGGTCGGCACGGGTGGCCGGACGGCGGTCAAGGAGACCAACGTCATCGGCACCATGCAACTGCTCGGTGCCTGCCAGAAGGCGCCGAGCGTGCGGCGGCTGGTGATCAAATCCAGTACGAACGTGTATGGCTCCGCGCCCCGCGATCCCGCGGTCTTCACCGAGACCACCCCGCCCAAGTCCTTGCCGAGCGGGGGCTTCGCCAAGGACGTGGTGGAGGTCGAGGGGTACGTACGGGGCTTCGCGCGCCGTCGGCCGGACGTCGCCGTGTGCGTGCTCAGGTTCGCGAACATCCTGGGGCCGGAGGCGGATTCGCCGCTCGCCGACTATCTGTCGCTGCCCGTGCTGCCGACGGTGTTCGGATACGACCCGAGGCTCCAGTTCGTGCACGAGGACGATGTCGTCGACGTACTGGGAATCGCCTCGCGAGAGCCGAGGCGCGGGACGCTGAACAGCGGCACCTTCAACATTGCCGGGGACGGTGTGCTGCTGCTCTCGCAGTGCTCGCGGCGGCTGGGGCGGCCGACGATGCCGCTGCTGCTGCCCGCCGTCACCTGGGTCGGCCAGGCGCTGCGTACGGTCGGCATGACGGACTTCTCGCCGGAGCAGATCCGGCTGCTCACCCACGGCCGGGTGGTCTCCACCGTCCAGATGCGCGAGACCCTGGGCTTCCACCCGCAGTTCAGTACCGCGGAGACGTTCGCGGAGTTCGCGCGCAGCCAGGGGCCAGGACTGCTGCCGCCGGAGGCGGTGGGCAGGGCGGTCGACCGACTGGCCGCCATGCCGTGCGCCGGGGCGGCCGGCGATGTTGCGGGGTTCACCGGGGCGGGCGACACACACCCGACCCCCAGCGCCAGGTAGAGGAGCGCACCGACGATGGCGGATGCCAAGGTCATTCCGTTCGACGACGACCGTTCGCGGTCGGGCGGCTCGCCGCGCTCTGCGCGACGCCGGTCCGCAGGGGGCGGCAGCCGGGGCCAGGGGGCCCTCGGCGGCCTCCGTGGTCGGTACTGCGGCCATCAGCGCCCTTCCAGGGCAGCTGGACGCCTCGCTGCCGCAGGAGGAGCCCCAGCAGGCCGGGCAACCCCTGGAGGGCGCCGAGCGCGGTGGCTGGGACCGGCGGATCGCCGGCGGGCTCGCGTTCCTGCGGCGGCGGGTCACCGGTGAGTACGACGTCGACGAGTTCGGGTACGACAAGGAGCTGACCGATCAGGTCCTGATGTCGATGCTGCGGCCGATGTACGAGAAGTACTTCAGGGTCGAGGTGAAGGGCATTGAGAACATCCCGTCCGACGGCGGCGCGCTCATCGTGTCCAACCACTCGGGGACGCTGCCGCTCGATGGGCTGATGCTCCAGGTCGCCGTGCACGACAACCATCCGGCGGGGCGGCATCTGCGGCTGCTCGCCGCCGATCTCGTCTTCATGCTGCCGGTGGTCAACGAGCTTGCCCGTAAGGCCGGGCACACGCTGGCCTGTGCGGAGGACGCGGAGCGGCTGCTGCGGCAGGGCGAGGTCGTCGGGGTGATGCCGGAAGGCTTCAAGGGCATCGGCAAGCCGTTCGGCGAGCGGTACAAGCTGCAGCGCTTCGGGCGGGGTGGCTTTGTCTCCACGGCGTTGCGGGCCGGGGTGCCGATCGTTCCGTGCTCGATCGTGGGGGCGGAGGAGATCTACCCGATGATCGGCAACTCGAAGACGCTGGCGCGGCTGCTGGGGTTTCCGTACTTCCCGATCACGCCGACGTTTCCCTGGCTGGGGCCGCTCGGGGCGGTGCCGTTGCCGACGAAGTGGACGATCCAGTTCGGGGAGCCGATCTCCACGAGCGGGTACCCGGTGGAGGCGGCGGAGGATCCGATGCTGATGTTCAATCTGACGGATCAGGTGCGGGAGCAGATTCAGCACACGCTGTACAAGTTGTTGGTGCAGCGGAGGTCGGTGTTCTTCTGAGGGGTGCGCGCGAGGAGTGCCGGGGGCGCCATCCGGTGGGCGCTGTGTCCTCAGACGTCGGACGGGCTCGATGGTGCCGAATGCCCGTCCGACGCCTGAGGGTTGCGCTAGTCGTTCAGGTCCTCGCCGTTGATTCCCAGGCCGGGGAGCAGGCCGGGGAGGAGCGGGGGCAGGGTTACGTCCGGGGTGGGCGGGGGGCTGGACCGGCCGTCGGTGGACGGGGCGGTGCCTGAAGGCGAGGTACCGAGAAGGCCGTCCGTGCCGCCGGTGATCAGGCCGTCGGACGGGGTGCTGCCGGGGTCGGACGGTCGGGGCGAGGCGCTGCCGCCCGTACGGCTCTGTGAGGCCTCCGGTGACGAGGGCGAGGACTGGTCCGTATGGGACGGTCCCGTGCCCTGCTGCGTTTCGTCCGACTGCCGGGAACCGCTGCTCCTGTCCGGGGTGCGGGGCAGCAGCGACTGGAGCGGTTCGACCTCTTCGTCTATGGCGTCGAAGACCGAGCTGACCTGGTCGCCGACATCGGTCAGCTGTACGGGCAGCCGGTCGCGCAGGTTGCTCCAGCTGCCGCGGTGCGAGCGGGAGAAGGACTCCAGGGTCTGGATCGGGCCGATGGCGCCGTCCCGCTGGTAGGCGGAGTGGAGCAGACGGTGGCCCTCGGTGGCGTCGTGCGTCATGCCGTTGAGCGTGCGCCTGACTTCGCCGAGCTGCTCATGGTCCAGATCGCCGGAGCGGGCGCGTTCCATCAGCCGGTGGGCTTCACTGAGCCGGGTCGACGCCTGGTCGAGGTAGACCTCGCCGCGGTCGGCATCGCCGCTGGCCATGCCGAGGTGGAGGTCCTCCATGCCGCGCTTGAGCCCGTAGAGCGAATCACCCGGCAGGGCGTCGGAACTGGCAGCGGCCACTCCGCCGAAGGCTCCTGCCGCCACACCGACGGTGAGTCCGCCGGCCGCCAGACTCTTCGTCAAGCGTGAGCGCGGACGCAACTTCCGGAGCGGGGAGGCCCGGTGGGCCCCCTTGGTCCGTTGCTCGGGCACCGTAGGGCCCGTGGACGCACCGCCCTCGGCGAACATGGCTTCCATGGCGGCGACGAGCTGGGCTCGCTGCACCACTTTGACTTCGGGATCCAACTTCGGCCGCGGTAGCTCACCGAGGCCGTTCGCCAGGGCCAACAGCGTTCCGTGGTCGGCCGGTTCGGCCGGTTCCTCGGGCTGAACGGCCGCCGCACCGCGGAGCGACTGCTCCTCCAGGGCCTGGGCGAAGGCGTTCGCCCGCCGGTGTGCCGAAACGTTTGCGATCACTGGCGGCACCTCCTCTCGTCATGACGGTCGACTCCCCTGGGGGTCCGGATGGTTGCACACCTTGAGCGCTTCCACACGAAAGAGTGAGTGTCGGCGGACATGGGGTGACGACAGGGGGCCTGCAACCGGCACAACGAGGGGCTCGGCACTTGGGTTACGCACGAAGGATGATCGGACCAGTGCGTGACGAACATATCGCCGAGAGTGATTCGGCCGGGAGTGGGGTCAGCGGGCATCGTCCGGAAGGAGCCGGGCCAGGGTGCGGACGGCGCGGTACTGGAGGGTCTTGATCGCGCCCTCGTTCTTGCCCATGACCCGGGCGGTCTCGGCGACCGAGAGGCCCTGCAGGAAACGCAGGGTCACGCACTCCTGCTGCTGGGGGTTGAGCCGACGCACGGCCTGCAGCAGTGCGGCGTTGGAGAGAGACTCCAGGACGGAGTCCTCCGGGCTGCGCTCGACCTCGTTGGCGTCGAGCATTTCGCCGGTGGTCACCTCCAGCCGGAAACGGCTGGACTTGAAGTGGTCGGCCACCAGGTTGCGGGCGATCGTGACCAGCCAGGCACCGAAGTCGCGGCCCTGCCAGGTGAATGTGGAGATGCGGCGCAGGGCGCGCAGGAAGGTCTCACTCGTGAGGTCCTCCGCTGTCGCCTTGCCGCCCACGCGGTAGTAGATGTAGCGATAGACGGTGTCGCTGTACTGGTCGTAGAGGCGGCCGAAGGCGTCAGCCTCACCGGCCTGTGCGCGCTCGACGAGATCCATCATGCGCGCGCTGTCGCTGTCGGCGGTGGGCCGACGAACGGTGGACGTAGTAGTTGCGCCGCGGTTGCTGCGTCTTCCGACCGCCGCACCGCGTTCGGCCAGGGCATAGCAAGGGCCGACAGGTGCAGGGGTGGCAAATGCGGGTACGGCGTACGCGGTGGGGACGAAGCCGCGCAAGCGGTCGGCGACCGTTGCGCGCAGCGTAGCCAGGCCCGAGGCGTCAACCCCGACGTGTGGGTACACGGGACTCCCAGAGGCAGAGCTTCCATCACGTGCAGTGCGAAACCGTCACTCGTCGTAGTGAGTGGTGGGTTCCGGAATGCGTCTGAGGAGAATAACGCTTCGTACAGGCAGTGCTACACCCAGTTGCTAAAATCACCGATTACGTCGTTTCTGTAGCGACTAATCGATGCATCAAGTAGCACATCGTGACCGGATATTGATCGGATTACTTCGCGATCTGCCTGCGGGCGCGACGGGTTGTGGTCGGGTGCGAGCAATCCGACTGGCGGGAGCGGTCGGTGGGTAAGGGGTCCCGATTGGCGGCAGGCGTCCGGGCGTGGCTCGGCGGCCCCCGGCGGGATCGTGCGGGGGTGCGAACGGGTGTGCGTCAGCGGCGGCGGCGGTGCAGGGCGACGGCGGCCGCGGTGCCGCCCGCGAGGGCGCCCACGCCGGCCGCGGCCGGGATGCCGACCTTGGCCGCCTTGCGGCCCGTCCGGTAGTCCCGCAGCCGCCAGTCGAGCGCGCGGGCGTGTTTGCGGAGCTTGGCGTCCGGGTTGATCGCGTACGGGTGTCCGACCAGGGACAGCATCGGGATGTCGTTGTGCGAATCGCTGTACGCCGCACAGCGGTCGAGGTCCAGACCCTCGGCCGCCGCCAGGGCGCGGACCGCCTCGGCCTTCGCGGGGCCGTGCAGCGGCTCGCCGACCAGACGGCCGGTGTAGACGCCGTCGACGGATTCGGCGACCGTGCCGAGTGCGCCGGTCAGGCCGAGGCGGCGGGCGATGATCGTGGCGGTCTCCACCGGGGCGGCGGTGACCAGCCAGACCCGCTGCCCGGCGTCGAGGTGGGCCTGGGCGAGCGCACGGGTGCCGGGCCAGATCCGGTCGGCCATGTACTCGTCGTAGATCTCCTCGCCGATGGACATCAGCTCGGACACGCGGTGGCCCTTGACGATGGACAGGGCGCTGTCGCGGGCGTCCTGCATGTGTTCCGGGTCCTCGACGCCGGCCAGCCTGAACCAGGCCTGCTGCCAGGCGAACCTGGTCAGCTCGCGGCGCTGGAAGAACTTCCGCTTGTACAGGCCGCGGCCGAAGTGGAAGATCGCCGCGCCCTGCATCACGGTGTTGTCCAGGTCGAAGAAGGCGGCGGCCCGGTCGTCGCCGACGACGGGGAAGGGCGGTTCCTCGGTCGTGGCGAGGACAGAGGTGTCCTGTTCGGTGGCGGAGGACTGATCGTCGGGGAGGGAGGACTTCCGTGCTGCCTCAGCTGCTGCCTCGCCTGCCAGCACGCTCCGTGCTGTTGCGGGGCGCCTACGGGGTGTGAGCCATCCAAGAGCGGCCATGTCGTGAGCATAGCCAGTCGGTTCGGCCCTTCCCGACCTGCTGGGATGCCGTGCCGTGAACTCTCGGCTGCCGATTTGTTAAACGGGTGATTCGGGGCGTTTCGGATCAAGGGTGGGAGTGGCTCCCTTCCGGTTCGGAGGGCTGGTCGCATTCCGGCGCAGAATGAAGGCATGAGTGCCCTGCTGCGACGTACGAAGAAGAAGCCCGCGGACCGGGTGGTGACCCTGGTCGGGAAGCCCGGATGTCACCTCTGCGACGACGCGAGGGCGGTGGTGCGGGAGGTCTGTGCGGAGACCGGTGCGTCCTGGGAGGAGAGGGACATCACCCAGGACGAGGGGCTGCACCGGGAGTACTGGGAGCAGATCCCGGTTGTCCTGATTGATAACGAACAGCACACGTTCTGGAGGGTGGACCCGGTGAGGCTGCGCAAGGCGCTGCTTTCGTGAGGAAAACGCGGTTACCATCATGGGCGTTTTGAGTGCTCTCGGGGGAGTGGTTGTGAGGAGTGTGTACCGCTTTGCCCCCTTCGGGCCTGCAACGGGCTGATGCGATCCTTGGTTCCGGGATCGCGCGACGAATGTGCGTGACCCCGGTCACTTTGACCGGACAAAACGGACACTATCTTTGTGCACGCGTTCACAAAGACATAGCCTGCATTCGACGGGGCGGCCTTGGGACATACGGCCGCCTGCAGCCCCGCTCATCCCGCAGGAGCACCGTGGCAACTGGCCGAAATCACCGACCGGCGACCCGTAGCCGAGGAATTCCCGAGGCCACCGTCGCCCGACTTCCGCTGTACCTGCGCGCACTGACCGCGCTCTCCGAGCGCTCGGTCCCCACGGTCTCGTCCGAGGAGCTCGCCGCGGCGGCGGGGGTCAACTCTGCCAAGCTGCGCAAGGACTTCAGCTACCTCGGGTCCTACGGGACGCGTGGTGTCGGGTACGACGTCGAGTATCTCGTCTACCAGATCTCCCGCGAACTGGGGCTCACCCAGGACTGGCCGGTCGTGATCGTCGGTATCGGTAACCTCGGTGCCGCGCTCGCCAACTACGGCGGCTTCGCCTCCCGTGGTTTCCGGGTCGCCGCACTGATCGACGCCGACCCCGCGATGGCCGGAACGCCTGTCGCCGGGATTCCCGTGCAGCACGCCGACGAGCTGGAGAAGATCGTCGGTGACAACGGCGTGTCGATCGGTGTCATCTCGACCCCGGCCGGTGCGGCTCAGCAGGTCTGCGACCGGCTCGTCGCCGCAGGCGTCACCTCCATCCTGAACTTCGCGCCGACGGTGCTCTCCGTGCCCGACGGTGTCGACGTGCGCAAGGTCGACCTGTCCATCGAGCTTCAGATCCTCGCCTTCCACGAGCAGCGCAAGGCCGGCGAGGATGTCACCGAGGGCAGCCCGGACCCGGCCGCGCCGCCCGTGCGCGCGGCCGCCGGCGGCCGGAAGGGACCTGACGGGGACATGCCCGCCGTGATGCCGGCATGAGTCTTCTTGTCGTAGGGCTGAGCCACCGCAGTGCCCCCGTCTCCGTGCTGGAGCGGGCCTCGCTGGCTGCCGAGACGCAGGCCAAGCTCCTCCAGGACACCCTCGCCGCGGAGCCCGCGGCCGAGGCTGCCGTGCTGGCCACCTGCAACCGCATCGAGCTGTACGCCGACGTGGACAAGTTCCACGCGGGCGTCGCCGAGCTGTCCACGCTCCTCGCCCAGCACAGCGGTGTCGGGCTGGACGAGCTCACTCCGTATCTCTATGTGCACTACGAGGACCGGGCTGTCCACCACCTCTTCTCGGTGGCCTGCGGGCTGGACTCGATGGTCGTCGGCGAGGGCCAGATCCTCGGCCAGATCAAGGACGCGCTGGCGCTGGGGCAGGAGCTGCACACCGCCGGCCGGTTGCTGAACGACCTGTTCCAGCAGGCCCTGCGGGTCGGTAAGCGTGCCCACAGCGAGACCGGGATCGACCGGGCCGGGCAGTCGCTCGTCACCTTCGGTCTCGAGCAGCTCGCGGCCGGTGCGGATGTCGCCGACTGGGCCAGGGGCAAGCGTGCCCTGGTGATCGGCGCAGGCTCGATGTCCTCGCTGGCCGCCGCCACTCTGGCCCGTACCGGCGTCGCCGAGATCGTCGTCGCCAACCGGACCCGGGCCCGCGCCGACCGGCTCGTCGAGATCCTGGGCCAGCCCGGCGGTACGGGAGTGGCCGCTCACGCCGTGGAGATGGCCGCGGTCTCCGACGAACTGACACGTGCCGATGTCGTCGTCTCGTGCACCGGCGCGACGGGTCTCGTGCTGACCGCCGAGGCCGTCGCCGGAGCGCTCGGCCTGGCCTTCGACGCCGCGTACGAGGCGCCTGTCGCGTCCGTCCCCGCGCCGCCCGCCGCCCCGACCGGCACGCCGCCTGGGTGGAGAACGGCACCGCCGGTGCGGTGCGTCAGGCCGTCCGACGGGCCACCGTGCCCGCCCAGGGCGCCGGCCCCGTCCGCCTCGCCCTGCTCGACCTCGCCATGCCGCGCGACATCGACGGAGCCACCGCCCGTCTCGACGGGGTGCGCCTCGTCGACATCGAGTCGCTCGCCGAGGCGTCCGCGGACGCCCCGATGGCCGCTGATGTGGACCAGGTGCGCACCATCGTCGCCGACGAGGTCGCCGCCTTCGGCGCCGCCCAGCGCGCCGCCCACATCACCCCGACCGTCGTCGCCCTGCGCACGATGGCCGCCGGAGTGGTCGCGGGCGAGATCGCGCGGCTCGACGGACGCCTCCCCGACCTGGACGAGAAGCAGCGCGCCGAGATCACGCAGACCGTGCGCCGCGTCGTCGACAAGCTCCTGCACGCGCCCACCGTGCGGGTCAAGCAGCTCGCCAGCGAGCCCGGCGGCGCCGGGTACGCCGATGCGCTGCGGGAACTCTTCGACCTCGACCCGCAGACGGTCGCCGCCGTCTCCCGGGCAGACCTGAACGACCCGAATCGAGGGCGGTCATGACCGACAACTCACCCCTGGGCGCGGGGGCCACCGAGCCGCTGCGGCTGGGGACCCGGCGCAGCAAGCTCGCCATGGCGCAGTCCGGCCTCGTCGCCGACGCGGTCAGCGAGGTGACCGGGCGCGCCGTCGAGCTCGTCGAGATCACCACGTACGGCGACACCTCCCGGGAGCACCTCGCGCAGATCGGCGGCACCGGCGTGTTCGTCGCGGCGCTGCGTGACGCGCTGCTGCGCGGCGAGGTGGACTTCGCCGTCCACTCGCTCAAGGACCTGCCGACCACCCAGCCCGAGGGCCTCGTGCTGGCCGCCGTACCGGTGCGCGAGGACCCGCGCGACGTACTGGTGGCGCGGGACGGGCTGACCTTCGAGCAGCTGCCGTCCGGTGCGCGCATAGGCACCGGCTCGCCGCGCCGCATGGCGCAGCTCAACGCGTACGCCCGTAACCACGGCCTCGACATCGAGACCGTGCCGATCCGGGGGAACGTCGATACGCGTATCGGATTTGTACGAAGCGGGGAGCTGGACGCGGTGGTACTCGCCGCGGCCGGGCTCAGCCGCCTCGGTCGGATCGGTGAGGTGACCGACTTCCTGTCGGTCGACACCGTCCTGCCCGCTCCCGGCCAGGGAGCACTGGCGATCGAATGCGCTGCGACCAGCGCAGACCTCGCCGCCGCGCTCGCCGAGCTCGACGACCCGTACTCCCGGGCCGCCGTGACCGCCGAGCGTGCCCTGCTCGCCGCCCTGGAGGCCGGTTGCTCCGCACCTGTGGGTGCGCTGGCCGACCTCCTGGTCGACGGACAGGCTGTCAACGAACTGCGCCTGCGCGGTGTCGTCGGTTCCACCGACGGTTCCTCGCTGGTACAGATGTCCACCACCGGTCCCGTCCCCACGTCGCACGACGACGCGGCGGCCCTCGGTCGCGAACTCGCGGCCGAGATGCTCGCCAAGGGTGCGGCCGGTCTTATGGGGGAGCGAGCACTTTGAGCCCCACCGGCCCCGCCGCATCCGACTTTCCGGCCCTGTCCGCACAAGGGCACGTCACCTTCCTCGGCGCCGGTCCCGGCGACCCGGGACTGCTGACTCTGCGCGCTGTCGAGGCGCTCGCGAGCGCGGACGTCCTTGTCGCCGAGCCGGACGTTCTCGGCGTTATTCGCTGCCATGCGCGGGCAGGCGTAAGCACGCCTGAGCTGGCGGTTGTTGACGCGCAGTCAACAGCCGCCGGTGTTCCCGTTCTCAGGGATGCGGCCAATCTTGTCATGGAGGCAGCCAAGGGCGGCAGGCGGGTCGTCCGTGCCGTTTCCGGCGACCCGGGACTGGACGGGAACGCCGGCGCCGAGATGCTCGCCTGCGCCACCGCCGGTGTCCCCTTCGAGGTCGTACCGGGTGTCGCCAACGTCGTGGGCGTGCCCGCGTACGCCGGTGTGCCGCTGCGTGACACGCAGGGCGCCGACATCCGGTTCGTCGACGCCCGTACCGCCTCGGACCGCTGCTGGACCGAGGTCGGCGCGAGCGATGCCACGGCCGTCATCTCGACGACGCTCGACTCGGTGGCCTCGGCCGCCGGTGAGCTGGTCTCGGCGGGCCGCAAGCCCGACACCCCACTGACCGTGACGGTGGCCGGTACGACCACCCGCCAGCGCACCTGGACGGCGACCCTCGGGACGATCGCCCAGGTCCTGAAGCAGGCGAAGGTCCTCCCGTCGCCGGAGGGGCACCAGCCCGTCATAGCCGTGGTCGGTGAGCGCAGCTCCGCCGCCCAGCGCGACCAGCTCGCGTGGTTCGAGTCCAAGCCGCTGTTCGGCTGGAAGGTGCTCGTCCCGCGTACCAAGGAGCAGTCCGCGTCGCTCTCCGACCAGCTTCGTTCGTACGGTGCCGTGCCGCACGAGGTTCCGACGATCGCCGTCGAGCCGCCGCGTACGCCCCAGCAGATGGAGCGCGCGGTCAAGGGTCTGGTCACGGGCCGCTACGAGTGGATCGCCTTCACCAGCGTGAACGCCGTGAAGGCCGTCCGGGAGAAGTTCGAGGAGTACGGGCTCGACGCCCGTGCCTTTGCCGGGATCAAGGTCGCGGCCGTCGGCGAGCAGACCGCCGCCGCGCTCGTCGATTTCGGTGTGAAGCCGGACCTGGTGCCGTCCGGTGAGCAGTCCGCCGCCGGTCTGCTGGAGGACTGGCCGCCGTACGACCCGGTCTTCGACCCGATCGACCGCGTCTTCCTGCCGCGCGCCGACATCGCCACCGAGACGCTGGTGGCCGGGCTCATCGAGCTGGGCTGGGAGGTCGACGACGTCACCGCGTACCGCACGGTCCGCGCCTCGCCGCCGCCCGCGGACACGCGTGAGGCCATCAAGGGCGGCGGCTTCGACGCGGTGCTCTTCACCTCGTCGTCGACCGTCCGGAACCTCGTCGGCATCGCGGGCAAGCCGCACAATGTGACGGTCATCGCGTGTATCGGCCCGGCGACGGCGAAGACCGCCGAGGAGCACGGTCTGCGCGTCGACGTCCTGTCGCCGGAGCCTTCGGTGCACAAGCTGGCCGAGGCCCTCGCCGAGTTCGGTGAGCGGCGCCGGGAGGCGGCGAAGGAGGCCGGTGACCCGGTGACGCGGCCGAGCGAGCGGCGCCCGGGGGCGCGGCGGCGTCGTACGACGACCTGACGTCTGTGACGTATGAGGACCGGGCGGTCCGGCTGCTTCGGTGGCCGGGCCGCCCGGTCCGTTTCCGCCCCTGCTTTTCCCGGCACGGGTGTCGGTAAGACGGTGATGTGTACGGGTCTAGTCTCGAAGCATGACTGTGTACGGAAACTTCCCCGGCTCCCGCCCCCGGCGGCTGCGGACGACCCCGACGATGCGGCGCATGGTCGCCGAGACACGGCTCGACCCGGCGAACCTGATCCTGCCCGCGTTCGTGCGCGAGGGCATCGACGCGCCCGTCGCCATCTCGGCCATGCCCGGCGTCCAGCAGCACACCCTGGACACCCTGCGGAAGGCCGCGGTCGATGCGGTGTCGGCCGGGGTCTCCGGGATCATGCTCTACGGCGTTCCCGCGGACGAGAAGAAGGACGCCCGGGGCACGGCGGGCACGGACCCGGACGGCATCCTCCAGGTCGGTCTGCGCGCGGTGCGCGAGGAGGTCGGTGACGATCTCGTCGTCATGTCGGACCTGTGCCTGGACGAGTACACCGACCACGGCCACTGCGGCGTCCTGACCGCCGACGGCCGCATCGACAACGACGCGACGCTGGAGCGGTACGCCGAGATGGCCCAGGTCCAGGCCGACGCGGGCGCCCATGTGGTCGGCCCCAGCGGCATGATGGACGGCCAGGTCGGTGTCACCCGCGATGCGCTCGACCAGGCGGGCCATGAGGACGTCTCGATCCTCGCCTACACCGCGAAGTACTCGTCGGCGTTCTACGGGCCGTTCCGCGAGGCCGTCGGCTCCTCGCTCAAGGGCGACCGCAAGACGTACCAGCAGGACCCGGCGAACGCCCGTGAGTCCCTGCGCGAGCTGGCGCTCGACCTCGAAGAGGGCGCCGACATGGTCATGGTCAAGCCGGCCGGACCGTACCTCGACGTCCTTGCCAAGGTCGCCGACTCGGTGGACGTGCCGGTCGCCGCGTACCAGGTCAGCGGTGAGTACGCGATGATCGAGGCCGCCGCGGAGAAGGGCTGGATCGACCGGGACGCGGCGATCATGGAGAGCCTGACCGGCATCCGCCGGGCCGGTGCGCAGATGATCCTGACGTACTGGGCGACGGAGGTCGCGCAGCGGCTGGGCGGTCGCTGAGCGTTGCCCGAGAGGTCCCGTCCGGTTGGGCGGGGCCCTGGGCGTCAGGCCCGCTCGGACCGGCGGCGGGCCGCCACGACCAGGCCGGTGCCCGCGGCGAGCACCGCGGCGGTGCCGATGCCCGGTGGGACCGTGCCGCTGCTGCCCGTCGAGGCCAGGTGCCGGGCGCCGAGTCTTCGGCCGCACTCGGCCGGTGAGCCCCCCGTCCGTCCCGATTCCGGGACGGACGGGGGGCTCTTTTTGACTCAACCCCTTGACGGTCATCCGATGTATTTATAGCTTTCGGCGCGACTGCCCCGTGCAACACGCAGAAGTTGGGCGCAAACATTGGATGCCTGACTTTCATGGAAGCCGACCCGATGTGACCGTCGATGAGGAGTGCCGATGCGCACTGTCCCAGGTTCCCGCTCTCGCCGCCGAAGCCCGGCCTCAGCGCTGACAGCCGTCGTGGCCACCGCCGCGCTGGGCGCCGGGCTGGCCGTACTGCCTGCCGGGCCTGCCGCCGCCGGAAGCCGTGGTGATGAGGCAGTCACCTTTCATGTCTCGCCCCACGGCGATGACCGGGCCAAGGGCTCGGCGGCGAAGCCGTTCCGGACACTGGAGCGAGCTCAGGAGGCCGTCCGTACGTCATTGCGCAAAGGTGTGCGGGAGAGGAGACCGGTCGATGTCGTGGTGCACGGTGGTACGTACCGGCTGCGGTCCACGCTGGAATTCACCGCCGCCGACTCCGGTACCGCCAAGGCTCCGGTCCGTTACGTCGCCGCGCCCGGCGAGCACGTCGTGCTCAGCGGTGGCCGTGCACTCGCACCTCGTTGGAGGTCCTACTCCGGCACGGTCAAGGTTGCCGACATCGGGGCCGGCCTCGACTTCGACGGCCTCTTCCTCGACGGACAGCGGCAGACGCTCGCCCGCTACCCCGACCACGATCCGAGCACGACGATCCTCGGCGGCTACGCGGCGGACGCCATCTCCGCCCAGCGCGTGGCCCGTTGGAAGAATCCGACGACAGCGCTCGTGCGCGGTCTGCACGACGGCATGTGGGGCGGGAACTCCTTCAAGGTCACCGGCGTGAAGGCGGACGGCACGCCTGAGCTGGCGTGGGTCGGCGACAACAACCGGGGCAGCGGCCTGCACAGCACGTACCGCATGGTCGAGAACGTCTTCGAGGAGCTCGACGCCCCCGGCGAGTGGTTCTACGACAAGCCCGCCGGGAAGCTCTACTTCTATCCTCCCGCGGGCGTCGATCCCGCCGGGGCCCGCGTCGAGACGGCCGAGCAGAACGAACTGATCCGGGTGGCGGGCAAGGGGCCGGACGACGCCGTCCGCCATCTGACCCTCTCCGGCTTCACCTTCACCCAGACCCACCGCACGCTCTTCAACACGCCGTACGAGAAGCTCCAGCTCGGGGACTGGGCCCTTGCGCGAGCGGCAGCGGTCCATCTGAAGAACACCGAGAACGTCTCCGTACGCGACTCACACTTCGACCAGCTCGGCGGCAACGCGCTCCTGGTCGACGGGTACAACAACCACGACGTCGTCTCGGGCAATGAGTTCAGCCACTCGGGGGCCTCCGACGTCGCGGTCATCGGCAACCCGGACGCGGTCCGCGAGCCTTCCACCTGGGACAGTATGCGCAGGACCATCAGCGACACCCGGCCCGGACCGAAGACCGAGAACTACCCCCGTGACATCAGCGTCCGCGACAACTACATGCACGACAACGGGCAGTTCGAGAAGCAGACCTCCGGCGTGCAGATATCGATGAGCCGCCGCGTCACCGTGGACGGCAACACCATCCACGACGGTCCCCGCGCGTGCGTCGACATCAACGACGGTACGTGGGGCGGCCACCTCATCGAGAACAACGACATCTTCAACTGCGTCAAGGAGACGTCCGACCACGGCCCCTTCAACTCCTGGGGCCGGGACCGCTTCTGGCCGCTGTCCGCCGACGACGCGACGAAGAAGTCGTACGCCAAGCTGGACGCGATGGAGACCACCGTCATCCGCCACAACCGGATCCGGCACTCCTCGCACTGGGACATCGACCTCGACGACGGCAGCTCGAACTACCTCATCGAGGACAACCTGCTGCTCAACGGCGGGGTCAAGCTCCGCGAAGGCTTTCACCGGACCGTACGCAACAACGTCTTCGTCAACGGCGGCGCGCACTTCCACGTCTGGTTCGCGGACAGCGGCGACGTCGTCGAGAAGAACGTCTTCGTCACCGACACCCCCTACAGCCTGATTCAGGTCGACATGGCCAGAAGCAAGCCCGTCATCAATGACAACCTGTTCTGGAACGACGGCGGGGCCGTCCAGGGCCTCAACGACGCCTGGCGGGCGAACGGGCTGGACACCCGCTCAGTGATCGCCGACCCGAAGTTCGCGGGCGCCTCCCCGTTCGCCGACCCGGCCAAGCTCGACTACACCGTCCAGCCCGACTCACCCGCCCTGGCACTCGGCTTCCACAACATCGCGATGGACGGTTTCGGCAAGGCCGGATCCCCCACCCCGCCCCCGCTCACCTGGCCCACGGAGGCTCCTGACACCGACACCCTGGACGCCCTTCCGGAACCGCTGCTCGGCGTTCCGGTGACACGGATCTACTCCGACGCGATCAAGTCCGCCACCGGACTGACCGACACCGACGGCCTGCATCTCGCCTCCGTTCCGAGCACCTCGGAGGCGTACCGGCAGGGGCTGCGCGCCAATGACGTCATCCGGGAGATCGACGGCCGGCCGGTCACCGACCGCGACAGCTTCTGGCTCGCGTACAACCAGACCGCCCCCGGAGCCGATGTCACGCTGAAGGTCTGGCGGAATCAGTCGTCCGCCCAGGTGACCCTGCGCAAGCCCACCGGAGTCCAGCAGATCAACAACACCTCCGGCGTCGTCTACACCGGCACCGGCTGGGACTGGAAGAACAGGTTCCGGGGCGGCGCGGGCGGCTGGGCCGACGATGTGCACGCCACCCAGGGCAAGGGGGACTCCTTCGAGCTCGCCTTCAACGGGACCGCGATCGATCTCATCACCCAGGTCAACACCGATGAGGGCGAGGTCGAGCTCTTCATCGACGGCCGGTCCGTGGGCACGATCGACAACTACAACGCCACGCGCGTGCATCAGAAGACCGTCTTCAGCCGGACCGGGCTGGCCCCAGGTGTGCACACCCTCAGGGGTGTCATGAAGACGGGCGACTACCTGATCGTGGACAGTTTCCGGATTCAGTAGCCGGAGAGAGGGGGCTCGGGGCCGGAGTGTCCGGGTTCCGGCCCCACGCCGTCAGGATGCGGGCCGCCGCCCGGCCGAGGCCGGGGTCCTGGACGAGGGCGCGCAGTACGTCGGTACGGGCATCGCTCGGGCCCACCTCCTCGACGGCGGCCAGGGCGTTGTCCCGTACGAGGGGCTCCTCGTCGGACCGCAGGGCGGTGGTCAGGGCCTGGTCGACCGCCGGGTCGTCGGCGTAGGGGCCGAGAGCCCCGGCCGCATACTCGCGGACCAGGTCCTCCTCGGGGTCATGCAGTGCGGTCAGCAAGCCCCGGCCCGCGGCGCGGCGGGTGGCCGGGTCGTCCGGGGCCACAGACGGAGGATCGTGGCGGCCTCGACGCGGGCGAGGTCGTACTCCCCCGGGTCGGCGACGACCGCGATCAGGAAGGGCAGCGCGTCGGGGACATCGTCCAGTTCCGCGACGATCTCGCGCTTGCGGTCGTCGGCGGCGGGCAGGGCGCGGAACTCCTCGACGAGGCGGTCGAGGTCCTCGACCGTTCGGTTCATGCCGGTGCTTTCTGTCAGGGCCAGTCGACCAGGGCCATGAACATCACCCACGCGAAGAAAACAGTTCCGGGTGCGGACACGGCGAGGGCGACACCGGCCGGAGGCTTGCGACGGCAGAACACCCAGCTCGCCACCAGTACGACGAGTGCCAGAACCAGACCGCAGCAGAGAACGGTCCAGGCGGGACCGAAGCTGCTGTCGAACCGGTCGGAATCGGCCTGCGAGCAGGAGTCGCAGGCCATCGGCGAGACCCCGCCGAAAACCAGGGCGAAGAACGCGAGCGGCAGCGTCACGATCGTGGAGATCAGCGACGCGATCCAGGCACGCTGGGGACGGGCGTTCATGACGTCTTCGGGCATGCGTACGAGTCAACTCGACGTCAGGGAAGCCCGCATGAGTTGTCGTACTCAGTCCCACCAGAACGACCAGATCTCCTGGTTCAGCAGCCGCTTCTCGGCATAGACGTCCAGGTCGTACGGCGGGTTCTGGTTGATGTTGTCCGGGCAGAACGCGAAGTGCTCGGCGGCCAGCGCCCGCGCCTCGGCCACGGTGGTGGGCGGACGCGCGACCGATACGGTCAGGGTGTCGAAGCCCAGCACCACGACCCGTATGCCGAAGCGGTCCTCCCAGGAGCGGAGCACCGCGCAGAGCCGGGCCACGTCGTCCTCGTAGTTCACCGGTCCCGACCAGCCGATCGCCGCCGGGATGTCCGCACTGCGGCGAGCCGGGACGAGCGCCGCCCGCGTACCGGGGTACCAGCCGTCCGGGCCGGTGCACTCGTCCGCTATCGCGGCCGCCAGATCGTCCGGCTTGTCGGGCCCGTCGGCAGCCGGGGAGGGTGCCAGCCCCGGCCACTCGTCGGCGGCGTCGAGCTCGTCGGGTGCGCAATCCGCCCAGTACTCGCCGAGCACCTCCTCGGCGTCGTGGTCGCCGGGGTACGACGCACTGTCCGGCATGAGATCCCAGGTCTCGGGCCACTGGTCGCGCCTCCCGCCGTCGATCAGCACGGGGAGCAGCCCGACCGGCCGTCCTGCGGCGCGCATTTCGGCCCATGTCCCGGGGGAGGCGGGCTCGTCGGCGTACCAGAGCAGCGGCTCGTGCCACGGCCCGTCGATCGTCGCGTCGACCAGTGCACCGGGCGGTAGTTGGACCCCGGAGGTGGCCAGTGAAGGAAGCGGATTCGGGAGCGTCGCCATGTCCGCGACTCTAGACGCGGCCACTGACAGCGGCCGGGCTGCGGGCGGCCTCCGGACTCCCGCAGTCCCCTATGGCCGCCAGGCCGCATCGTTCAGACCACCCGATTCCGGCCCCGTGTTGTAATCCTCCAAAAGGCGCTGGGGAGGGCCGATGAGGGGACGGGGCGTGGCTGCTCGGGTTGGACGTGCCGCTGGGATGCTCGTGATGGCGGTGAGCCTGTCGTCGGCCGGTTGCGCCGACACGGGTAGCGGTGGCGGTGGTGGGAGCAAGGAGCGTGCGGCGGCTGCGATCGAGGCCGCGCGGGCCTTCCAGCATGCCTCGGTGGATCAGGACTGGGAGGCCGCCTGCGAAGCCCGGACCGAACGCCTGCGGCAGAGTTTGGGGGCGGACACTGTCGCCGAGTGCGTCGAAATCACTGGTTTGCCCCGGCTCGGCGACTACTCGGACGCGCGGGTGAGCACCGGTGAGGCGGTCGAGGTCTCGGCCTTCGGTCCGCACCCGGCGGGAATCGGACTGCGGGTGACCTTGGCGACCGGTACAGGGAATTTCGGCACCGTTCACACCGCGCTGCGGCTCGTTCCCGGCGAACAGGGTGCGTGGCTCGTCGATCAGACGGCCAACCTGGTCGACACCGAGGGCACGGACGCCGAGGCCGTGCGGGCCGCACTTGAGCGCAAGTGAGCCAGGCCCCGTCTGTAAACGGGTCTCGCCCAGAGCAGGATCGACGCCAGGCTGACCACCGCTTCGTAGGAGGTGGCGGTCTTGTCGTACCTCTACTGCGCCCATGTGCCGCTCCACGTGGACCGGTCCCTGGCATACGCGCCCGGCGGGAGCCGCGATCCCGCACTGGACGAGGCCCGCGACGTGATGAACGAGTGGCAGGAAACCCTTCGTCGATCAGCCCTGTGACTGAGGATCTTGAAACTTGAGGCCGCCCGGCTGCCGCATACGGTTGCTTGCTTTTCGGCAATTACGGGACAGCTCTTGGGCGGACCGAGAGGCCAATGCGCCTGTGACAGAACGAAGACGTCGCGGAGGACCGCCTGTGACTCGGTGCGAGATACAAATACTTCCGACCACATGCACCGCGCTATTCCTGGGGGAACACCGTGAAGTACACCCGTATCGCCGCTCTCGCTGCCATCGGCGTCGCCGCCACTCTCTCGCTCACCGCCTGTGGCAGCGACAGCTCCGGGAAGGACTCGTCCTCCGAGGGCTCCTCGTCCTCGTCCTCGTCTTCTTCGTCCTCGGACAGTGGCTCGAAGTCGGAGGGCGGCTCGGGCTCCGGCGGCTCGGAGGCCGGCAACGCGAAGGCGGGCTCCGGTGAGGACACCAAGTCAGAGGCAGCCTCGAACGGCGCGACGAAGACCAGCGCCAAGATCACGTTCTGCAAGACGGAAGACCTGGCCATCGACGCCAGGGACGCCGCGCCCGACAAGGATTCCGGCCGGATCGACATCACCATGATCAACCGCGGTTCGACCACCTGCTCGGCCACGGGCTTCGCGGGCGTCGACATCAAGGACGCCGACCACACCTCGAACCCCATCGAGCGCGGCCACGCCCAGCCGCGTATCACCACCCTGAAGCCCGGCGACGCCGCCGTCTTCAACCTCGCCTACGACATCGACAACACCGGCAAGAGCCTCGCGTCCCCGACCAACATCCTGGTGACGCCCCCGAACGAGGCCCACACCGTGAACCTGAAGTGGCCCGCGGGCGCAGGGGACATCAAGGGCGCCTACACCGACGTCGAGGTCTACCCCACGCACACGACCGAGTAGGGGTGGTGTGCACGGCCGACACCGCCACCGTCGCCGCCCGGCAGCTGCACGAACCCGTCGAGCGATTGATCACGGCGGGGCAGCGGCAGACGGGGGACCCGGACATCCTCGTCGTCGCGGACGCCGGTTACGACGCGCCCCGCATCGGCCTGGGACATCAGAGCGGTGAACACCCGCTCCCAGATGCCGTTGGTGGCCCACATCCGCAGCCGGTTGCAGACGCCCCGCCAGGTGCCGCACCTCCCGGGCACGTGCACCCACTGTGATCCGGTACGGAACGTGAAGGCGTTCGCATCGATGACCTCACGGTGGTCCTGCCACCGGCCATCCCGCTGGAGGCACGACGGTTCGGACTACGGGTGTGCGTGGACGACGACGAACGCGGTGCGTGCCGCAGTACCGTCGGGCAGCGGCACGTCCGCGGTGACGTGACCGAGTGCTTGCTCGTCGGTGTCCTGACCGGGCTGGAGAACGCGGTTGATGTGGATGGCCAGCCGGCGCCCGTCCGCCGCCGTTTTCACGATGAGGTTCGTACCGCCCGGGTCGTCGGTCGCGGCCGTGTCGGCAATCGCCGCCGTGGCGCCGGTCTCCGCGAACCAACCGGTGACGGACGGGTCGGGGGTGTCGCTCGTGCTCTGCATCTGTGGCTCGGCCTCGCCGACGATCAGTGCGAACAGCTGGGCGACGAGGACCGGGTCACGCGTCCCGTCGTACACCCAACGCTGCCCCAGCACTCCGTGCTCCGTCGTGCCGATGAGTGCTTCGTCGGCGCCCGCGATCGGGGCGCCACGGTAGCTGAACGGCACCTGGTACGTGATCGGTTGGTCCCCCGAGGAGTCGGTGACCGCCATGAATTCGATGCCGACTTCGCCCTCCGGGTCGTCCAGCCGGAACCCGCCGGTCCTGGCCAGCTCCGGCTGCTGCCCCGCCTTGCCGCGGTACCAGGGCTGCGCGGGCAGCCAGGAGGAGAGGAGTTCCAGTTTGGTGGGCGTCAGTGTGGTGTGGTGGATGACAGCCATGCGGTGGTGTCCCTCCCGTGGGCTCAGACGAGTCGCCGGTCGGCGGCGAAGCCGGCGAAGGCCGTCCAGGTGGTGGGCGCGACGGTGAGAGTGGGGCCGTCGGGGTTCTTGGAGTCGCGGACGTGGATGGCGGTGGGGTGGGCGGCGACCTCGACGCATTCGCCACCTTCGCTGCCGCTGTAGCTGGACTTGCGCCATTCGTAGGCGACTTCGAGGCATGCGCCGCCTTCGCTGCCGCTGTAGCTGGACTTGAACCACTCACGTGCAGTGCTCATTGCTCTCCCAGCAGACGGTCCAACAGGCCCAGGGTGTCTTCGGGGCTGAGGGCCTGGGCTCGCAGCATCGCATATTTCTGGGCGAGGATGCTGACCTCGTCGGGGTCCGAGACGAGCAGGCTGCCGCGTTGTGTTTCGGAATAAGCGACGTGCTGGTAGTCCGGTGTCTCCAGCAGGATGAAGGGGCCGTCGAGTCCGGCGTGGGTCCGGCTGTTCAGCGGCAGGGCCTGGATGCAGATGCCGGGGAGCGTGGCGCACGCCCGCAGGTGGCGCAGCTGCTCCGCATGCCCATCGTCGTCCAGGAGTTGGAGCATCAGGACCGGTTCCCAGACGACGAAGCTGATGGTCGGGGGCGTGGTGCGGTGCAGGATTTCCTGGCGCTTGAGGCGCCCCGTGGTCTGGACGGCGATCTCGTCCTCGCTGAAGACGGGAACGCGGTTGCGGAAGACGGCCCGTGCGTACGGCTCCGTCTGGAGGAGCCCGGGGAGCACCTGGTTGTCGTACCAGGACAGGGCCAGGGCTTCGCGCTCCAGGTCCAGGTACTCCTCGACCCACGCCGGGATCAGATCCACCTCCGGCATGTTCCCCACCGCCGTCTCCAGTGCCCCCTTCGTCTCCAGTAACCGGTCCAACCTGCAGGCCAGTTCCGGCAGCAGCGCGCGTCTGCCCTGTTCGATGGAGGCGATCGTCTCCACCTGGTGGCCGACCCGGTCCGCGAGTTGGGCCTGGGTCAGGCCGGCCGCAGTGCGGAACACGCCGACCAGCTTGCCCACGAGTTTCATCGCCGACGCGTTCTTGCGCTGCCGTTTCCTGGGGTGCATACGGATCGAACTCCCACCTACGTGCGTACGTCACGCGCGCACGGCCCGTACAAGAAATCTGTACGAGTGCGCATACTGCGGCAGCGTAGTCACGGAGTGTGACTCTCGTCCCATGAACGAGACGATGCAACTCTCGCTGCTGCGTGAGCGGTTCTACCGGCGTGAGCGCCGATCGGTGCCTGCCGCCCGGGAGTTCGTACGAGGTGCTGTCACCGACTGGGGGTTCGGTGCGCGGCTGGATGACGTACTGCTGTGTGTGAGCGAGCTGGCCACCAATGCTCTGGTGCACGGGGTGCCGCCGGGGCGGGGGTATCGGGTGCGGCTGCTGCTGCGTGAAGAGGGGAAGTTGCTGCGGGTCGAGGTCCACGACAGCGGGGGTGGGCAGCCGGGCGTGCGGGAGCCGGACGGGGAGTCGGGGCGCGGGCTGGTGATCGTGGTGGCGCTGGCGGATCTATGGGGGGTCGGGGAGCGGAACCCGGGCAAGGTGGTGTGGTGCGAGTTCGGCTAGAGCCTGTCCGGGCGATCATGGGCTCCCGCCGCCCAGTCGGCGGGCTGACCTCTATGGGTCGGCCCGGTCTGACGACTCAGGAGTGACAGAGTAGGTCGAGGACGACGGCCTCGGCGTCGAGGCCGTCGAGATAGCGGTTGGCTTGTTCCCAGTAGCCGTCTGTGTCCGCGTCCATCCAGGCGCCATCAAGGGTGACCAGGGCGAAGCCGGGCACGGCGCACCGGACCGACCACAGCCGGGCTTCCTCGTGTTCCTGCGCGAAGTATGCGACCGGGTCGTTGAGCAGGAACGACGTGTCAAAGTGCGGGTCTCCCGCGACGGCCCGCTGGGCCACGTCCTGCACCAGCGGCTGGGCCAGATGCTCCTTTCTGGCGTCTGCCAGGGAGTACCTTTCAGGATCGGCTTCGTGGCGAGCGAGGAAGTCGGCGAGCGGGCGGGCCGGCGGGTGTATAGCAGTCAGCTCGGTCCAAGCGGCGAGCAGGGCGTCATGCGTGCGCGCCGCTCGTTTTCGCATACCGTCGAAGTCGAGCAGACCCCGAGGCCCGCCGTAGCATTCCAGCGGCCCCAGGGCATCGAGCTTGGCCTTCCTGCGCGGCACGGTTGAGGCCGTGACGAGCCTGCGGTCGCCGTCGTGCGGAGGCAACACGAGGTAGGCGTTGCCCGCGCTGGAGTGGATGGCCCACCAGTCCCAGTGGCCGACCGGATTCCATTCCTCGGTGAGGTTGGCGTTGTAGGGCGCCATGGTGGCAGCTATCGCCTGTGGAACCTTCCGAGGCGCGGTCGGCGGCAGGCACACAGTGGCGAAGAATTTGGTCATGCCCGGGAGCGTAAGCACCTTCCAGACACGCAGGCGATTCTCTGGAAGCGATCAGCATTTTGAGATCGGGGCCTCCAGCGGACTCAGGCGCCCACGGTCCCGTCGACACCCTCACGCAGGAAGTCCGCGTGCCCGTTGTGGCGGCCGTATTCCAAAAGCACGTGCACCATCACCATCCGCAGCGATACCTCCTCGCCCCATCTTGGCTGATGCCCGGCCAGGTCCAGAGATTCAGCCTCCCGCTCGATGCGGCGCGAGTTCTCCATCTCGGCCTCCCAGGCTGCGAACGCCTCGGCCCTGGTCGACGCGCTCGCGTCGTACGCCGCCTGGAAGTCGATTTTGTCGGACCAGACCATGGGCGCGTCGTTGTCCTCGAACACCCGACGGAACCACGCGCGCTCCACCTCTGCCATGTGCCGCACCAGGCCGAGCAGCGACAGCGTCGACGGGGGCATTGACTGCTGCCGCAGCTCCTCGTCGGTAAGTCTTTCGCACTTCATGGCGAGGGTCGCACGCTGGTAGTCGAGGAAGGCCCGCAACGTATCGCGTTCGCTGCCAAAGCTGGGCGGTCCTATGCGATTGTCGCTGGTCATTGGCCGTGCTCCTCATCTGTGCCTGTATTCATGGCACGTGTCTACTCTCGTCGGCCGTCCCAGGATGAGGGCCGTCCGCCGGACCCGACTGCCACCACAGGAGCTGACCTTTGCAGGGATCAGCGAGGCTTGTCCGTCACCCGGAACCATAGATGCCCCTTGGAATCGATCAACTGGAAGACTGATGAAGATCGTGCCGAGGGGCGGTCCAGGCGGGCCGTGTCGCCTTTCCCCTTCTCGCACCAGCACACCCCTGCCGCGCACGCACGGCATCGCGGAGGCGAAGGGCTGCGCGTTGTGGGCAGATGCCCGGCGCGACGAGTACCACGCGACGTACACGCTGACCGGGCACGCACAGTCCCAGGCGGCGATACAACGACGCCGGAGTGCCGTTCGGCACCCCGGCGTTACGTCGAGGGCAAGGAAAGCGGAGGGACTAGTGCGGAGAGTTCTGAGAAGGAAGTCCATCCATGGCCTCGCCGGGGCCAACGCTAGCAGTCAGCCGGGGATCAGGGCGCGCAGATTTTCCGGGGTGACGATCAGGGAGCCCGGATGCAGTCCGTCCGGGCGTTCCAGGCCGATGTAGGTGACGGGGCCGTCCGGGATCGTCGTGCCGTCCCACAGCGTGATGGCCGTGGCGCGGTCGGCCATCAGGTCGGTGAGGTGGCGCACCGTGAGGTAGTCGCGCTCGACGATGCCGCGCAGCAGCGTAGCGACCGACACCTGGTTCTCCTCGACCCGGTTGGCGTTCGGGGTGCCCCGGAGGTACAGGTGGAGCCACTTGGCGCGCCAGCGGCCGTCGCTCCCGAGCAGGAACGCCAACGGCAGCGCGACCCTGCCCGGCCCCCGCAGCTCCGACTTCATGCGCACGGTGCGCGGCTCGAAGGGGAGGCCCCGCTGCTGGGCATCGCGCAGCATGAAGCCGAAGAACGACTCCTCGACCGCTTCGAAGCCCTCCCCCGAGTAGATGTCGACCTGCGGGACGATGAAGGTGCCGCGTACGGCGTTCAGGCGCAAGTTGATGAACTCCCAGGCGCCCAGGGGTGCCTCCGTGATGTCACCGGAGTGCTCGCCCTCGGTCTCGGTGAGGGAGGTGTACGACAGCCAGCAGACGGTCGCGTACTCGGCGTCGAGCATCAGCGCCGACAGGTCGTAGTCGGTGTCGTGGCTCTTCTGCTTCCAGTAGACGAAGAAGCGCAGCAGTTCACCGTCGACGGGGGAGAGGGAGCCGCGAGGCAGCACGCCCAGGCCGGCGGTCGTCGCCTTGCCGCTGAGCGGGAGCGCGACATCGAGGATGTCGGGATCGATGAGCAGGTGCCCCGGCTCCGGGAGGCGGCGGCGCGTCTCGGCGTCCAGGACGTCGATGAGGCGCTTGCACTCGGGCGGCAGCGAGGGGGGACGGTTGTCTGCGGTGACCCAGGCGCCGCCGCGGCGGTTGACGAAGACGCGGCGCTCACCGGTCTCCCGGGCGCGGTTGTGCAGGTGCTCGCGCACCGACAACAGGACCCGGCCGGAGACCTGCGGGGCGACCTGCTCGGCAGCGGCCACGACAGCATCGCGCTCGTCCTGGGTGAGGCACGTGCGCAGCAGGCGGTCCAGGGAGCGGAACAGCTTGCCCGGGGCGGTCTTCAGCAGTTGCGTCGCCCCGGTGACGTCGTTCGAGCGGAGCAGTTCATCGATGTGGCTGTCGAAGGACCGGGCCTCCTTCTCGCCCCGGGCGACGGCGAACACAACGGCGGCGTGCGGCCATCGCGGGTACTCGTGCGGATGGAGGCGCTCGCCGAGGCGCTTGAACGCCTCGCGGTGCGCGGTGACGTCGGCGAGCTTGGCGGGGGCGGCCGCGACCACCGAGTCGAGGCCGGCGAGCAGGGCGCGGCGGACCGGTCGGGGCAGCGACCGAAAGCGGGTCGGCTCCAGGAGGGCCACGTCGCCGTTCGAGAGTGCGCAGGCCAGGCGGAGTACGTCGGTGACGGTGTCCAGGAGGAGGTCCCGGCCGGCGTGCAGGCGGGCGACGTTGATGACGGCGCGGTTCTCCCGTACCGGGATCGCCTCGGGCTGGGGGCTGTCGACGCAGTGCTCGGCGAGCGAGCGAAGGTCGCGCAGGTCCTCTTCGCCGAGCGGAGTGGTGCTGCCCGCCAGGGCCAGGTACAGGGTGGTGACCTCGTCGTCCGGGGTGCCGCCCAGGTGCACGACAGTCGTGCGGTCGCCCGCGGCGGCGATCAGCTCGTCGTGGGCGGCCAGCATCTCGGCGTACGTGTGCTGGTAGGTGCCGTACGACGGGAGGGTCAGCAGGTCGACCACACCGGTGCGGAGCTGGGCGAGTGTGCCGTCGCGCGAGGTGTCGTCGGTGAGCGCCCGGGCGATGCACCGCATCCAGAAGTCGGCGGTGTCCGGCACGTTGGCCGGGAAGTCGATGAAGTAGACGTTGTGCTGGACGTGGTTGCCGGCCATCTCGCGGACGGTGTCCAGCGTGCGCGCGGCGGTGGCGACGACCGTTTCCTCGGACAGCCCCGACAGACGCTCCAGCAGGTCCGCCGAGAGCTTGAAGCCCACGGACATCAGTGCGACGTCGAACTGCCGCGCTGCGACGCTTCCCTGCCCGGCAGGTCCCAAGGGGGCAGGCAGGCGGTGGGTGTGCCGGATGACCAGGGGTTCGAGAGGGTGGGCCATCCGGGCATGGTCCCAGAACCACGAGAGGCGGCGCATGAGGGTTTTGGAACGCGGTGGGCGCCGACCGGAGGGCCGAGCCGCCTCCTACTGGGACTGCTGTTCGGGCGCGGTGGACTCGACGGCCTCCCGGACGTCCGCGTCCGGGTCCTGGGCGAGGCGGTGGAGGAGTTCCGTGACGCCCGGTGTCGACCAGTTGGCGACGGCTCGGACAAGAGCCTCGCGGACGCGTGGGTCCGGGTGGTCCGCGAGATGGGCCAGCTGATCGACCGGACCGCGTCGGCGCATGCCGAACCAGTAGAGGGTGTCGGTGAGTTGTGATGCATCGCCCGGATTTCCCGCTGCGGCGATCCGGCGCAGGAGGACCGGGGTTGCGGGTGCCGGACCGTCGAGGGGGTGCGGCCGGCGCCTGCGCAGGCGCTGTGAGCCGTACTCTCCGCGCACTCTGCAACCGAAGCAGGTGCAGGGCGTTCTGCCGTTGGAGTCGGGAAAGTAGCGCCAGCCGGTGACCTGCTTGACGGTACGCAGGCGGTGCACTTCTCGCTTGGTGACCGCGCGGGGGACGAACACCTCCCAGCCGCGCGGGTCGTCCAGGGCTGCTGTGCGGCGGACGGCCTCGGCGGCTGAGGTGGCTGCGGGGCTGCCGTTGTAGCGGCCCAGGGTGACGGGTTCGTCGTCGGGCAGCCGTATGTGTACGGCGACGAGACCGCGCGGGCCGCCGTGCCGGGCCAGTTCGCGCAGCCACTGGTGAGTGAGGGTGTACGAAGGGAGGACGGGGAAGCAGTAGAGGCCCCGTGAGCCGTCGCGGCCGTGGCTGGTGGCCCGTATCCCGGAACGGCGTATGCGCGCCGCGTTCGCCATGGGTGTCAGGTGCACGAACATCGCCATGCGGCCGATGCTAACCGGGGGCGGGCTTGCCCGGGTTCCTGCGGTGGTTCAGCCAGGCGGCCGCGAGTACGACGAGTGCGGCGCCGAAGAGGGTGACCGGAACCCATATCTGCCAGTGGAGCGGGGAGGTGGAGTCGTACGCCCAGCCGTTGCCCGCGAAGATCGTGTCACCGGCGGACACCTTGGCGCCGCTGATCTCGCCGGCCGCTGTACGGCCGTCCCCGAACGCCCACGATCCGTAGCAGTGGGAGGGCCCTTGTTGTCCGCCGCCTTCCACGCACTCCGTGACGGTGCGGACGGTGGCGGACTCGCCTGTGATCAGTTTTCGGGTGTTGCTGCCGACCCATACTGTGACGAGGAGCGGCAGGAGGGCTGCCAGGGTCAGTGGGTACAGCAGTGTGCGCTGCGATTTCAGGCGGGCTAATCGGGTTCTGTGGTGCTGTTGTTCGCGCGCCTTGTGCATGACTGTCCCCTTGAGTGCCTGAACGTACGCGTTCCCCTGCCCGCGGGGCGGGCAGGGGAACGCGCGTCCGCAGCCGGTTATGTAGCGGTCGGCACCGCCTCGTGTGCCGCCGGTGTCCTGGGCTTTGTCTCGGCCTGTGTCCTGCCGAGCCGGTGGAGGCGGGCTGTGCACACGATACCGATCACCGAGATGGCCATCAGCATGGCGGCCGGCGGCCGGTAGTGACCGCCCGCGGCTGCTGCGAGGGAGACCGCGGCGAGGGGCGTGAGGCCGCCGAAGACCATGTTGCAGATCCGGTAGGGGAGAGATGCCGGTGTAGCGGACGTGCGGCGCGAAGCCCTCGACGAGGATCGACGCGATCGGCCGAGCAGGGGCCGGGGCCGGGGCCGGTGGCGGTGCTGCTCCCCGGTCGCGTGAGTCAGAGCTTCTTGCCGCAGAGGACGCGGTCGTTCTTGGCCAGGTCGGAGTCGAACATCGGGTTCTCGGTGAAGACGGCGTCGGCTTTGTAGTCGCACGGGTCGCTGAAGCCGCCCAGGAATGTGTCCTCAAGGATCTTTATGATCTTGTGGGTCGCGCCGTTCTTCTTGCCCTTGGTCCGGCAGGCGACCTCCTCGATGGCGTCGTTCTTCTTCGGGCCGCTGTGCACGCAGTCGCCGACCTCGATCCTGGGGCCGCCGCCCCCGCCCGGGTCTCCGGGGTGTGGAGGCTTCAGGTTGCGCATGCAGGCGTAGCCTTCGCCGGTCGCGCGCGTTCCCTCCAGCATGGCGAGGCTGATCGGCACATCGATCACGAAGTCGGTGGTCTCCGGGCAGCTGGTGGCCGAGAACGGCCAGGCCTTGCCGGTCTCCATCCGGTAGGTGACCCGTGCGACGGCCTCGGGGCCGCCGCACGGGACCTCGCGGTAGACGTCCTTCTGGCCGGGCTCGGGGGCCGCGCACTCGTTCTCGGCGAGGTACAGCGTGCCGTACGACGGGTTCACGCTCGGGGTCGGCGAGGCGGTGGGGCTGCTGGACTCCTTGTCCGATGCGTAAGGGTCCGCCACCTTGCCGCAGCCGGTGATCAGCACCAGCGTTGCGGCAGTCGCGGCCGTGGTGGCCGCTGCTGCCCGTATGGCCGATGCCGTCGGCCCGACACCCGTGTTCGTACGCACGTCGCCCCCTTCAGGTTTCGATCGAAGATTCTACGATCTACTGCCCTCGGGGGACGGCGAGTTGGTGCTTCGATGCGTGAGAGGTCAGTAGGTGAGGGCGTCGGCCATGTTGCTCTGCCAGTAGGTGACGAAGCCGTTGTCGCCCCAGTAGGTGTTGGCCGGCAGCGTCAGTTCTGCCGGGGAGCCCGTGGAGCCCGAGTTGCTCTTCGAGGTGAAGTACACCGTCAGGTGCTTGCCCTTGTACAGGTCCTTGCCGTCGGACTCACCGAACAGCCCGATGGACGCGTAGGCGGACTGACCCGGCTCAAGAGTGACCACGGCCTGCGGGATGCTGTCGCGGAGGACCGGGAAGGCGGCCTGGGCGTCGTCGAAGCGGAGCGCCGGCGCGTGGTACGCGTAGCAGGGGCGGTTGCCCGTGTTGGTCGCGGTGAGCAGCAGGTGGTTGATGGGGCGGCTCACCTTGCTGACGGTGACCTTGGTGTTCTTGCCGGTGCAGGTGACGGGGGAGCTGTTGCCGGTGGCGCCGGTGTTGCTCTTCCGGCCGCTCGTGACGGAGGTGGAGCCCTTGGAGTGGGCCGCCGTGTTCTCGGCCGGGGTGTCGGACGTGCCGCCGGTGTCCTTGGCGTCCTTGGCGTCCTTGCCCGAGCCCGGCGCGGTGGCGGCCGGGGACTGCTGGTCGACAGTGCTCCCTGCCGGAGCCGCCGCTCCCGCCTTGCCGTTGTCACCGCTGCCGTTGTCGCTGCAGGCGGTGAGTGAGAGGGCGGCCAGGAGGGCGGTCGCGGCGAGGGCGGTGGTGCGGATGCGGTTGCTGCGCATGGTGGTACTCCCCGTATGTGTTGGTGAGGTCGTTCAGTCAGTGATGGCAGATAAGGACCATGACGATCACGGTCGACACGGTCACTACGCCAATTGCCACGGCATCGATCAACTCGATGCGGAAACGGGTTCGCACTGTGTCGTCCCGGTGGTCTCTGCGGTGTGGTCACAGACTGCGGGACGGCGGATTCCGGCCGCAACGCCGAACGGCCCATTGGGGAAGCTGGAATGCTTGCGCGTACTGTGACCTGGGCAGATTCCACGTCCCTGGAACGGTGTTCCGGGACGCACCAGGAGGGGGAACGCCGTAGTGGCGACGCCGGAGGCCGGGGAATTCGCGGCTCTGCTGAAGGAACTGAAGGACCGTTCGGGGCACAGCTACGGGGTTCTCGCCGGAAGACTGCACGTCAGCACATCGACGCTCCACCGGTACTGCAACGGTGACGCCGTGCCCAATGAGTACGCGCCGGTGGAGCGGCTGGGGCGGCTGTGCGGGGCGAGCCCGGACGAGCTGGTGGAGTTGCACCGGCGGTGGATCGTGGCCGATGCGGCGAGACGGCGTCCTGCTTCCGTTCCCGATTCCCTTCCGGCTCCCGTTTCTGATTCCACGTCTGTTCCCGAGCCGGTAGCTGCGTCCGAGGCTGTGGCTTCGCCCGAGGACCGGGACGCAGGCGAGGACAAGGACGACGAAGCGCCCGCGCCCGAGATCGTGACGGCCGGGGCGAGTCGGCCCCGGCGGCCCTGGTCCTCCGCGCGGACGCGCGTCCTGCTCGCGGCCGTCGCCGTCGTGGCGCTCACCGTGCCCACCACGGTCGTCATCAGCAATCTCTCGGGCAAGGACACCGGCGGCCTCAGCGATACTCCCGCCGTGGACGGCGTACCCGCGCCGCCCGACGGCGACGAGAGCGTGTCCGCGTCGCCCGGCACGCTGGATCCGTCGGGCAAGCCCGGCAAGCCCGGCAAGTCCGGTGCCGCGACCACCCCGTCCCCGGGGTCGGGCTCCGCCCCCGCCTCCGCGCCCACCGGGCACGGCGCGGGCGCGGGAGCAAGGCCGGGTGCGCAGACGGGCGGGGGCGTGCCGCTGAGCGCCACCATCAGCTCGTACAACTGGGAAGAGCCCTGCGGCCAGCACTACGTGCTGGACCAGAAGCCGAACGACGTGCCTCCGCCGCCCCCGCCGCAGGACACCCGCGGCTGGGCCAGGGCGCTCGGCGGGGTGGACGGCGGCAGCATGCAGCTCGAACTCACCGTGCAGGGGAAGTCGGGGGAGGCCGTCGTGCTGAACGGACTGCATGTGCGGACGCTGTCCCGGAAGGCGCCGCTGCCATGGTCGGCGTACTCGATGGGGGAGGGCTGCGGGAGCGGCATCACCCCGCAGTCCTTCGACATCGACCTCGACGACAGCCGGCCGGCCCTCACCCCGGTGGCGGGGCAGCAGGAGGACAAGCGGGTGCCGCCGAAGGACTTCCCGTTCCGGGTGTCCTCCACCGATGTGGAGGTGCTCGACCTCGACGCCCATGTCGAAGGGCACGACGTCAGCTGGTACCTGGAGCTGGAGTGGAGCAGCGGCGGTCGGAAGGGGACGCTGCGCATCGACGACGGTGGGAAGCCGTTCCGTACCAGCAGCATCCAGGCACGGCCGAAGTACATGTACCGGTACGACACGGCCCAGTGGGTGACCAAGGAGTGGGACTAGGGTCTCTCGTTTGGATCACGCCGGGCTCGCGGGCCCTGGCACTGCGCCTCGCCGCGTTGTCGTCGGTCGGCATGGCTCCGCCATGCCTCCCTCCTCCGCCTTGCGATCCACAGCACCAGACCCCGCTCCCTGATCCGGCCTGATCCAAACGAAAGACCCTAGCGGTCACGGCCACCGGGCCGGTGCGTACGGCGGACGTCCCGGTCAGAGGCGCTCGGGGGTCCTGATGCCGAGCAGCTCCATGCCCTGGTGCAGGGTGCGGGCGGTGAGGTCCGAGAGGAAGAGACGGTTCTCGGCCATATCGGCCGGGACGTCGGACTTCAGCACCGGGCACTGGTCGTAGAACGTCGTGAAGAGCGACGACAGCTGGTAGAGGTACGAGGCCAGCTTGTGCGGCTCGTACGCGGCGGCGACCTCGGCCACGACCTCGCCGAACTGGTCCAGATGCAGGCCCAGCGCGCGCTCGGCCGGGGCCAGCTCCAGCTCGGGGTGCGGCTGGGGCTTCAGCTCGCCCGCCTTGCGCTTGATGGAGCGGGAACGGGCGTGCGCGTACTGGATGTACACGCTCGTGTCGCCGGTCAGCGACACCATCTGGTCCAGGTCGAACTTGTAGTCGCGGGCGGCCGACGTCGACAGGTCCGCGTACTTCACCGCGCCGATGCCGACCTGCGTGGCACGCTCGGTGATCTCGTCCTCGGTGAGGTCCCTGGCCTTCTCGCGCACGACGGCGGACGCCCGGTCGATCGCCTCGTCCAGGAGGTCGGCCAGCCGGACCGTCTCGCCCTCACGGGTCTTGAACGGCTTGCCGTCCTTGCCGAGCACCGTGCCGAAGGGGAGGTGCACGGCCTTGACGTCCTCGTTCAGCCAGCCGGCCCGGCGGGCCGTCTCGAAGACCATCTTGAAGTGCAGGGCCTGCCGGGCGTCCACGACGTACAGCAGGGTGTTCGCCTTGAGGTTCTGGACCCGGTCGCGGATCGCGGAGAGGTCCGTCGCCGCGTAGCCGTAACCGCCGTTCGCCTTCTTGACGATCAGCGGCACCGGGTTGCCGTCCGGGCCCTTCACATCGTCGAAGAACACGCACAGCGCACCCTCGGAGCGGACGGCGACGCCCGACTCCTCCAGGATGCGGCAGGTCTCCTCCAGCATGTCGTTGTAGCCGGACTCCCCGACGATGTCGGGGTCGCGGATCTCCATGTCGAGCTTGTTGAAGACCGAGTAGAAGTAGATCTTCGACTCGTCGACGAAGCGCTGCCACAGGGAGAGGGTTTCCTCGTCACCGGCCTGGAGCGCCACGACCCGGTCCCGGGAGCGGGCCTTGAACTCCTCGTCGGAGTCGAACAGCACCCGCGACGCCTTGTAGAGCCGGTTCAGGGAGGACATGGCGGCCTCGCCGTCCGCCGCGCTGCCGGCGCTCTCGTGGTTCAGCTCGCCCGGGTGCTCGATCAGGTACTGGATGAGCATGCCGAACTGGGTGCCCCAGTCGCCGATGTGGTGGCGCCGGACCACGGTCTCGCCGGTGAACTCCAGGATCTGCACCATCGCGTCACCGATCACCGCGGAACGGAGGTGACCGACGTGCATCTCCTTGGCCACGTTCGGCTGCGCGTAGTCGACGACCGTGGTGCCCGCGGCGCTGTTGTACGGGACACCGAGGCGGCCCTCGTCGTCCGCGTCACGCGCGGCGAGGGTCTCGATGATCGCCCGGTCGGTGAGCGTCACGTTCAGGAAGCCGGGGCCGGAGACCTCGATCTCCTTGATCGGGCCGCCCGCCGGGATCGCGGCCGTGACCTGGGACGCCAGCTCGCGCGGGTTGCCCTTGAGCTTCTTGGCGAGGGCCAGGATGCCGTTGGCCTGGAAGTCGGCCCGGTCGCTTCGTCGCAGCAGCGGGTCCGCGGTGCCGGCATCCGGCAGAGCTGCCGTCAGGGCGTCCGCCAGCTGCTGCTGGAGCGTGGAAGCGAGGGAATTGACCGAGCCGTGCTCAGGCATGGGACGGGCTGCCGTTTCCGTAGGGGTACGAGGGATCACGCCCAGTATCCCACGCACTGTAAAGCCGTTTTCGCGCTGCCGGTGGGACCTGGGAGAATGGACGGTGCCCCTACGAGTCCCACAAGGGTGTTCCTACGAGTCCTACAAGAGAGAAGGACGTGCAGACCGTGGCTCAGAGTCAGAGCAGCACCGAGACCGACTGGGTCTCCCGCTTCGCGGACGATGTCATCGCCGAATCGGAGCGTCGTGCGCCTGGCAAACCGGTCGTCGTCGCGTCCGGCCTCTCCCCGTCGGGCCCGATCCACCTGGGCAACCTCCGCGAGGTCATGACCCCGCATCTGGTCGCCGACGAGATCCGCCGCCGGGGGTACACCGTCCGGCACCTGATCTCCTGGGACGACTACGACCGCTACCGCAAGGTTCCGGGCGGTGTCCCGGGTGTCGACGAGTCCTGGGCCGAGCACATCGGCAAGCCGCTGACCTCGGTGCCCGCCCCGGCCGGGTCCACGTACCCGAACTGGGCCGAGCACTTCAAGGCCGCCATGACCGCCGCGCTGGACGAGCTGGGCGTCGAGTACGACGGCATCAGCCAGACCGAGCAGTACACGGTGGGCGCGTACCGCGAGCAGATCCTGCACGCGATGAAGCACCGCGCCGACATCGACGCCGTCCTCGACCGGTACCGGACGAAGAAGGACCCGGCGGCCGCGGGCAAGGGCAAGAAGCCCCAGCAGCAGAAGAAGGTCGACGAGGCCGAGCTGGAGGCCGAGGCGGGCTCCGGTGCGGCCGGCGAGGACGACGGCAGCGGCGGCTCGGCCGGCTACTTCCCGTACAAGCCCTACTGCGGCAACTGCGAGAAGGACCTCACGACCGTCACGTCGTACGACGACGACAGCACCGAGCTGAACTACACCTGTACCTCCTGCGGCTTCGCCGAGACCGTCCGGCTGAGCGAGTTCAACCGCGGCAAGCTGGTCTGGAAGGTCGACTGGCCGATGCGCTGGGCGTACGAAGGCGTGATCTTCGAGCCGAGCGGCGTGGACCACTCCTCGCCGGGCTCCTCGTTCGTCGTCGGCGGCCAGATCGTGCGCGAGGTCTTCGACGGCGTACAGCCGATCGGCCCGATGTACGCCTTCGTCGGCATCTCCGGCATGGCGAAGATGTCCTCCAGCAAGGGCGGCGTGCCGACCCCGGCCGACGCACTGAAGATCATGGAGGCGCCGCTGCTGCGCTGGCTGTACGCGCGCCGCAAGCCCAACCAGTCCTTCAAGATCGCCTTCGACCAGGAGATCCAGCGGCTCTACGACGAGTGGGACTCGCTGGCGCGCAAGGTCGCGGACGGCTCGGTGCTGTCGGCCGACGCCGCCGCGTACGCGAGGGCCATCGGCACGGCCGCCGGCGAGCTGCCGCGTACGCCGCGCCCGCTGCCGTACCGCACGCTCGCTTCGGTCGTCGACATCACGGCCGGGCACGACGAGCAGACGCTGCGCATCCTGAGCGAGCTGGACCCGGAGAACCCGCTGACCTCGCTGGACGAGGCCCGGCCCCGGCTCGACCGCGCCGAGAACTGGATCACCAGCCAGGTCCCGGCCGAGGCCCGCACGATCGTCCGCGGCGAGCCGGACAAGGAACTGCTCGGCTCGCTGGACGAGCAGGGCCGCCAGTCGCTGCGGCTGCTCGTGGAAGGACTGGATTCGCACTGGTCGCTGGACGGGCTCACCACGCTCGTCTACGGCGTGCCGAAGATCCTGGCGGGGCTGGAGCCGGACGCCAAGCCGACGCCCGAGCTGAAGGCCGCGCAGCGGTCGTTCTTCGCGCTGCTGTACCGGCTGCTGGTCAGCCGCGACACGGGGCCGCGGCTGCCCACACTGCTGCTGGCCGTGGGGGCGGACCGGGTGCGGATGCTGCTGGGCGCCTAGGGGTACTCGATACGGAGGGCCGTCACCCGGTGATTCGGGTGACGGCCCTCCGCCGTCGCCGGTTCCGTCCTCGGACGCCGGACGGGCCCGGCGGGGTCCTACGCGATGTGGTTCTCCGCCATCTCGTTGTCGAAGCGCTGCTTGAACCCCGGCAGGAGGCGGCGGAGCAGGGCCGCGCTGCGGGGATGCCGGACGTTGTGACCGTCCGAGAGATGTATGTCGAGGACCTCCGCACTCGGGTAGTCCTGGTGCGCGTGCGTGTACGCGGTGAACACCTCGTACGCGATCTTGCTGAACTCGACTTCGGCCTCGGCCCATTCGGAGGGGTCGGGCTCCGGCTGCTGCGCGGGCCGGGGTTCCGGCTCCGGCTCCTCGGATCGGGGCTCCGGCTGGGGTTCCGCAGCGCGGGGGCCCGGGACGGCGCCGATGGTGCCCACGTTGCCCAGGGGGCGGGTGCGGCCGCCGGGGCCCGACGGGACCATGACCGGGGTGGGCTCCAGGCCTTCGACGTACGTCGGGTTGTACGCACTCTCGTACGCGTCGTCCGGCACCTGGGGCGCCGCGAACCACGGGCTCTCGTGCGAGCCGGGGCCCTCCTGGGGCCACTCCTCGACGGCGGCCGGGTCGGAGGGGTGGGTGTGCTGCTGCTCGTACTGCGGGTGCTGTTGCTGGGGATGGGGCTCGGCGTACGGCAACTCGGGCTGGAACTCGCCCGGTTCGACCAGGGCCGGGGCCGGGGGCAGCAGAGCCGGTTCGATGCCTGCGGCGGCGAGACCGGCCGGACCGGTCTCGGCCAGCGGAACGCCGTATTTCGCCAGGCGCAGCGGCATCAGGGATTCGACGGGTGCCTTGCGGCGCCAGTTGCGGCCGAAGCGGGCCTGGAGGCGGGCCTGGTAGATGAGCCGGTCCTGTTCGAGCTTGATGACCTGCTCGTACGACCGGAGCTCCCAGAGCTTCATCCGCCGCCACAGCCGGAACGTCGGCACGGGGGAGAGCAGCCAGCGGGTGAGCCGCACGCCCTCCATGTGTTTGTCGGCGGTGATGTCGGCGATCCGGCCCACGGCGTGGCGGGCGGCTTCGACGGAGACCACGAACAGCACCGGGATGACCGCGTGCATGCCGACGCCGAGCGGGTCGGGCCAGGCCGCGGCGCCGTTGAAGGCGATCGTCGCGGCGGTCAGCAGCCAGGCCGTCTGACGCAGCAGCGGGAACGGGATGCGCATCCAGGTCAGCAGCAGGTCCAGGGCGAGCAGGACACAGATGCCCGCGTCGATGCCGATCGGGAAGACCAGCGAGAAGTTCCCGAAGCCCTTCTGCAGGGCGAGCTCGCGCACCGCCGCGTACGAACCCGCGAAACCGATCGCGGCGATGAGGACCGCACCGGCGACCACGAGCCCGATGAGTATCCGGTGGGTGCGTGTCAGCTGCATCGCGGCCACCCGCGTTCCCCTCCCCGTTTCCCTTGTCCGACGCCCTGCCCTGAAGCTCTGCTTCGACGTCCTGTTCCGACTTCTGGCGGGCACAGCCTGGCACACGAGGGAATGGCGTGTTGCGCGGGGAGGGGCGAAGCCCGGTACTCGGGGGAGGACCGGGCTTCGTAGAACTGCCTCTGGGCAGGGGCGTTGGGGCAGGCCCCGCCGCGTCGGCTAGCTCGTCTTCTTTTCCGTGGCCTTCTCGCTGGGCTTGGCCGACCCGCTCGGCGCGTCCGACTTCGTGTCGGCGGCGGCTACCGAGGCCACTGCCTCCTTGGCCGCCTTCTCGGCACCCTTCAGGATGTCGTCGGCGGAGGGAGCCTTCGCGCCCGCGTAACCCGCACCGTTGTAGGTGAGGGTGACGACGACGTTCCCCGTACGGGCCACGACCGTTGCGTACTTGAAGTCCTCGCTCGTCTTGGTGAGGTCATACGTGATCTTGGTGGCCTGCTCGCCGATGCCGGAGACGGGCGCCTCGGCGATCTTCTTCGCCCCCTCGGCCGCCTTGGCCTTGGCGACCTGCTTCGCGTAGTCCTGCTGCGCGCGCTCGGCGCCGCTGCCCAGGGCCTGGTCCGAGTCGAAGCGGGTGAAGCCGACGTCGAGCCAGCGGTACTGGGAACCCTTCACGCCGTTGTCGTCGAGGCCGTTCCAGGAGCAGCCCGCGCGGTACGCGGTGTCGCTGGAGCCGGCAGCCGTGCCGCCCTTGGACTTCGCCTTGGGGACCAGGGAGGTGACCGTCTTCGTGCTGATCGACTTGCACGGGTCGGGCAGCGCGGCGAACTTCGCCGGCTCGACGCTCGCTTCCGACTTCTTCGTGCTCGGCGCGGCGGACGACGAGGACGAACCCGAGTCCTTCTTGTCGCCGGAGTCCGACGAGCAGCCGGCGACGACGAGCATCACCGGAACGGTGGCGCAGGCGAGTATGCGGGAGAGTCGCGGGGCTGAACGGTGCATGGTTCCTTCACTCGGGTGGCGCGGCGGGCGGGCTGCCAGGGGGTCGGCGCGGGCGGTCGGGCGTCGGCGGTCGGCGGGTGGTTCGGCGGGTGTTCCGGAGGGCCACGGTACGACGGACGGCGACCGGATGCCGCTTCGGCCGGGTACTCGGCGGGCGTGGGCGACATCGGTCCGGGGTGCCGCGGGCGGGGCTATTCGCTGAACTGGTCGACCAGCTTCCGGGCCAGCGACTGGGCCTTGTCCTGCAGTTCCTTGCTGTCGGGGAGCACGGTGGAGACGGTCGGCTGCTCGGTGTACTCGACGGTCACGATGACGTTCGATGTGCGGAATACCACGCTCACCGTGCGGTTCTTTGCGGTGGAACCTGCCCGAGTGAGCAGATCATCCAGAAATGCACTGTCTCCGAGGTCGTCGAGGGTGCGTGGCAGAAGGCTCTCGTCGGCGCTGCCTGCGCTGCCTGCGCTGCCTGCGCTGCCTGCGCTGCCTGCGCTGCCTGCGCTGCCGTCCGTGCCGCCGTCGGTGTCGCTGCCCGCGCTGCCGTTCTCGCCTGCGGGCTCGCCCGCGTTCTTGTCTTCGGAGGCCGGGCCGGACAGGGCGTGCGAGGCGGAGTCCGACGCGGAGTCCGGCGAGGGGGATGTCTGCTTCTCCGCGTCCTTCGTGCTGCTGGGTGTGGCGGAGGGCGAGGACAGACCGGCGGCGGTCTCCTTCTTCGTGTACACCTCGCGGGCGCGGTCGTCGTCGCTCACCGAGGGGTCGTAGGACACGACACGCTCGAAGTCGATGAAGAGGGTGCGTGAGGAGTCGGGGGCCTCGGACTTCCAGTGGCAGCCGACCCTGCGGTCGGTGTTGTAGGTGACGGTGGCCGTGCCCTCGTACACCTTCTTCTGCTGTTCCTCGGGGAGTTCGGCGGCGCCCGGGAGCAGGTCCTTCAGCGCGGACGTCGCAACGGCGCGGCAAGGGTCCGGGAGGGTGCGGTACTTGCCCGGGGCCGCTGCGGCGACGGTCGCCTCGCCGGGCTTGCTGTCGGGGGCGGAGCTACCCGTTCCGGTGCTGGCACTGCAGCCGACGACAAGCGTTGCCAGTAGCGCGGTGCCGGGTACGTACGCCATTCGTCGCACGGTCCTGGGCTCCCTTCGTGCGAAAAACGGTTGCCGCTCGATGGCGACCGGTGGACACAATGTGTATCGCACGCGCCGCTGTGAATGCCGGTCGGCCGACTCATTTGCCGACCTTGGCACCGGTTTTGCGCTTTCAGGCTTTTCGGGGGAATCGAGGAACTATGTCGTATGTAGAGGTGCCGGGCGCGAAGGTCCCCATCCGCATGTGGGCCGACCCGGCCTCGGTCGAGGACGTCGCGATGCAGCAGCTGCGCAACGTGGCCACCCTGCCCTGGATCAAGGGTCTTGCCGTCATGCCGGACGTCCACTTCGGCAAGGGGGCGACGGTCGGTTCGGTGATCGCGATGCACGGTGCGGTCTGTCCGGCGGCGGTCGGTGTGGACATCGGCTGCGGAATGTCCGCGGTGAAGACGTCCCTGACGGCCAATGACCTGCCGGGCGACCTGTCCCGGCTGCGGTCGAAGATCGAGCAGGCGATTCCGGTGGGCCGCGGCATGCATGACGAGGCCGTGGAGCCGGACCGGCTGTACGGCCTCCGGGCGCCGGGCTGGGACGACTTCTGGGGGCGGTTCGACGGGGTTGCCGATGCGGTCAAGTTCCGTCAGGAACGTGCCACGAAGCAGATGGGAACGCTCGGTTCGGGCAACCACTTCATCGAGTTCTGCCTCGACGAGTCGGATTCGGTCTGGCTGATGCTGCACTCCGGATCGCGGAACATCGGCAAGGAATTGGCCGACTTCCACATCGGGCAGGCGCAGAAGCTGCCGCACAACCAGGACCTGATCGACCGCGACCTGGCCGTGTTCATCGCCGACACCCCGCAGATGGCGGCGTACCGGAACGACCTGTTCTGGGCGCAGGAGTACGCGAAGCACAACCGCGCCATCATGATGGCGCTCTTTCAGAACGTGGTCCGCAAGGAGTTCAAGAAGGCCAAGGTCACCTTCGATCCGGTCATCTCCTGCCACCACAACTATGTGGCGGAGGAGCGGTATGAGGGCATGGACCTGCTGGTCACGCGGAAGGGGGCGATCCGTGCGGGTTCCGGGGACTTCGGGATCATCCCGGGCTCGATGGGCACCGGCTCGTACATCGTGAAGGGCCTAGGGAACGAGAAGTCCTTCAACTCGGCCTCGCACGGCGCCGGCCGGAAGATGAGCCGGAACGCCGCGAAGCGGCGCTTCTCGACGCGGGACCTGGAGGATCAGACGCGGGGCGTGGAGTGCCGCAAGGACTCCGGCGTCGTGGATGAGATTCCGGCCGCGTACAAGCCGATCGAGAAGGTCATCGAGCAGCAGCGGGACCTGGTGGAGGTCGTCGCCAAGCTCAAGCAGGTTGTGTGTGTGAAGGGCTGAGGCCTTTTGCGCGCGATTGAACGGAGGGCCTTCGGACGGAAGGACCTCTGAGCGGAGGAGCCCCGGACGCGGGTGGTGTGTCCGGGGCTTCTTCCGGTCTCCGGGCTCTTTCGGGTCTTCGCCGGGCCCGGGCGGTGCGGGTCAGGGTGGTACGGGCCGGCGGTGCGGGGTCAGGTGGTGCGGTGGACCTTGGCGTTGGAGGCCTGGGCGCGGGGGCGGACCACCAGGAGGTCGATGTTGACGTGGCTGGGGCGGGTGACGGCCCAGGTGATGGTGTCGGCCACGTCGTCGGCGGTGAGGGGGGCCTCGACGCCCGCGTACACCTTTGCCGCCTTCTCGGTGTCACCGCGGAAGCGGGTCGTGGCGAACTCCTCAGTCTTGACCATGCCGGGGGCGACCTCGATGACGCGGACCGGGGTGCCGACGATCTCCAGGCGGAGAGTCTCGGCCAGGACGTGTTCGCCGTGCTTGGCGGCCACGTAGCCGCCGCCGCCCTCGTAGGTGGCGAGGCCTGCGGTGGAGGAGAGGATCACGACCGTGCCGTCCCCGCTCTCGGTGAGGGCGGGGAGCAGGGCCTGGGTGACGTTGAGCGTGCCGATGACGTTCGTCTCGTACATCTGGCGCCAGTCGGCGGGGTCGCCGGTGGCGACGGGGTCGGCGCCGAGTGCGCCGCCCGCGTTGTTGACGAGGACGGCGAGGCTGCGGAACGCCGTGGCGAACTCGTCCACCGCATTGCGGTCGGTGACATCCAGGGCGTAGGCCGTTGCCTGGTGGCCCGCCTCGTTGATCTCGGCGGCGAGCGCCTCGATGCGGTCCTTGCGACGGGCGGTCAGGACCACGCGGTAGCCGGCGGCGGCCAGCTGTCGGGCGGTTGCGGCGCCGATGCCGCTGCTCGCTCCGGTGATGACGGCGATCGGGACGGCGGCCATGGCGGACTCCTCGGGCAGCTGATCGGTACGGGGCCAGGATAGGCAGGTGCGCGGTCAGTGGTTGCGCGGGGCGTACATGATCACGGCCATGCCGGCCAGACAGATCAGCGCGCCGATCACGTCCCAGCGGTCGGGGCGGTAGCCGTCGGCGACCATGCCCCAGGCGATCGAGCCCGCGACGAAGACACCGCCGTACGCGGCGAGGATGCGGCCGAACTCGCCGTCCGGCTGGAGCGTGGCGACGAATCCGTAGGCACCCAGCGCGATGACGCCCGCGCCGATCCAGATCCAGCCCCGGTGCTCACGCAGGCCCTGCCAGACGAGCCAGGCGCCGCCGATCTCGAAGAGTGCGGCGATGACGAACAGAGCGACGGAGCGGGCGACGACCATGGAGTCAGCGTGTCATGGACGTGTACTCGTCGGTGAGTGCGGCCTGCAGGGCCGCCGGGTCGGCGTGGTCGCTCGCCCAGGCGATGCAGCCGTCGGGGCGGACGAGTAAAGCGGCCGTAACGGGGCCGCGAGGGCTGCTGTCTGCTTCGTACACTCTCTGCATGCCGCAGAAGTCCCGGGCCCGCCGCAGTGCGCTGATGGCCGAGCTGACCGTCGAGTCGCGCCGCTACATGGCCGCGTACGCCCTCTTCAACCAGGCCGTCGCGGACCATCTGCGGCTCCACCCGACCGATCTGCAGTGTCTCAATCTGCTGAGCCTGGAGACGGTGCCGGTCACCACGGGCCGCATCGCGGAGCTGACCGGGCTCACCACGGGGTCGGCGACCCGGCTGGTCGACCGGCTGGAGCGGGGCGGCTATGTGACGCGCGAGCGGGACACGGCCGACCGGCGGCGGGTGCTCGTCACGACCGTCCCGGAGCGGATGGCGGAGATCGGCGCGGTGTGGGAGCGGCTGAACGGGGCATGGGCGGCGATGTTCGAGGCGTACGACGATGATGAAGTGGCTCTGCTCATTGCCCATATGCGGCGGACGGTCGAGCTGAGTGCACTGCAGGTCACGGCGTTGCGGGAGGGGGCCCCGTCAGTCCCCGGCCCCGGACGGGCTTGACGGCGCCCGGTCGCGGTCGCTCTCCTCGGTGTCGTCCGGGGGAGCGGGTGCGAAGTCGTCGAGCGCCTTCGTGACGATCGCGTCGAGGCGGGAGTGGTGGGCACCCCGCCAGTAGACGCGGTCGCACTCCGTGCACTGCGCGAAGACGTCGTACGAGCGCCGGGTGCCATGCTCCAGATGGTCGCTGACGGAGTCCTTGTCGGCCGCCTTCAGCGGGCCGTTGCAGGCGGTGCATCTGGTCCAGGGGGCCAGATGCGGCGAGAACCGCTCCAGCACGTCGTGCAGTTGGTCCTCCGGCCGGTCGCTGTAGACGTACGCCCCGGCCCAGATCTCCCGCCGGTGCAGAAGCCCGCGGTCCCGGGAGAGCAGTACGCGGCGTTCGTCCGCCGACCGGGTGGCCAGCGCGGCATCACCGATGTCCTCGCTCTCGTACGCCGCGTCGACACCCAGCAGTCGAAGCCGCCGGGCGAGCGTGCCGAGGTGGACGTCGAGCAGGAACCGCAGGGGTGCGCCCGGGACGCGCTGGGGGCGTTCCACGGCGCGCACCTCGACCAGCTCGCCCGCCCCCGGGATGTGCGAGGCGGGTACGGGGCGGCCGTCGACCAGGAGCTGTCCGGCCTCGGTGAGCGGGATGCCGAGCGATTCCACGACATGGCCGAGGGTGGAGGAGCCGTCGGTGGTCACGGCAGAGCGTCCCCTGCGGCGTTCATGGGCGACGAAGAGCCGCAGCTCGGGGTCGACTTCGAGGTGGATCTCCGGTCCGTTCACCTCGTCAGGATGTCATCGCGCGGGGTGCGTCAGCCAGGGGTTTCGGCGTCGGCGTGCGGGGCTCAGGGGCGGAAGGCGGCCGCGTGTTCCTCGGCCCACGTGGCGAAGGTGCGGGCCGGGTGGCCGGTCAGCTTCTCCGTGTCGCCGGTCACCTCGGCCGGTGAGCCGTCCATGGCGGCCGAGTGGGCGAGCAGCGCGTCGGCGATCGGCTCGGGAACGAAGGGGGCCACGGATTTCTTCCAGGCCTCCCCGGTCACGGTGTCGACGGTGATGGGGCGCCCGGCTGCCGCCGCCAGCAGGCCGACCTGTTCGGCGGCGGTGAGCGATTCGGGGCCGGTCAGGTGGTACGCCGCGCCCTGCAGCCGAGGGTCGGTGAGAACGGCGAGGGCGGCCTCGGCGATGTCCGTCCCATGGATCGGGCTGGTGTGGCTGCGGGGGTGGGGAAGCGCGACGGAGCCGTGGGTTCGTACCGACTCCGCCCACTGGTACGCGTTGCTCGCGAAGGCGCCGGGGCGGAGCAGCGTCGTGGTGAGGGGTGAGGCCAGCAGCGCCTGTTCCACCGCGTGGTGGGAGGCGGCGATCGGGTTGCCGGGGGCATTCGGGCCGAGGACCGAGCTGGAGGACAGCAGCACGATGTGGCCGACGCCGGCGGTCTCGGCCGCGCAGAGGAAGGCGTCGATGCCGGACGCCTCGGCGTAGAGGAAGACGGAGTCGACCCCGTCGAGAGCGGTCGCGAAGGTGGTGGGATCACCGAGATCGCAGGCCACGATCGGTACGTCGACGGGCAGGGTGGTGAGCGTCTCGGGGTTGCGCGAGGCGGCACGTACGGCGTGGCCGGCCCGGTGCAGGAGTGAGACGAGCGCGGAGCCGATACGGCCTCGGCATCCGGTGACGAGAGTGAGCATGGCGGTGGAGTCCTCTCTGACCATTTTATCTGTGAGGAACATAAGCTGCGTGACGCAGATAAATATCCTGAAGGAGGGCCCGCCCGTCAAACGGTTTCGGGCGGGCCCGGGGCAGGGCTCCGGGAGGGCGGTGCGTGGCGGCTGCGGCACGACGCGGTAGTGCGTGGTGATCCGCCCGCCCGCGCCCCTGTCGTCCTCGTCCAGGACGTGGAAGGCGAAAAGACCCGGGCGGGCCCGGGAGGAAGCGGATGGGGCCGGGCGGCCCGGCGCCTACAGTTCCCGCATGAAGATCCTCGACCTCGAACCCGGCGATGCCCGACTGGCCGCCGACCTGCTTCCCGTCCTGCGCGAACTCCGCCCGCACCTCACCGAGGACCTCTTCCGTGAGGTGTACGAGAAGGGGCACGCACAGGGGCTGAGGTTCAGCGCCGCCTACGACGACGAGGGCGCCTGTGTGGGTGCGGCCGGCTGGCGCATCGTCGACAACACCAGTCAGATCCGGATGCTGTACGTGGACGACCTGGTCACCGCCGAAGGCGCCCGTTCCACCGGCGTCGGCCGTCGGCTCCTCGGGCATCTCGAAGGGCGGGCCAGGGCGGCCGGCTGTCTGCACCTCAACCTGGACTCGGGCACGCAGCGCACCGACGCCCACCGCTTCTATCTGCGGGAGCGGCTGAGCATCGTCGCGTTCAACTTCGACAAGGTCCTTGATCTGGACTGAGATCGAGGGCCCGGCGTGGGCCGAGGTTCAGCGTCCCGCGTCCGGGGAGTCCGGGGAGTCCGGGGAGTCCGGGGCATCCGGGGAGAGGTCCAGCTGCCAGTCGTTCGTCAGCAGCACATTGCCGGGCGGGTACTCGAAGTCGCACGTGCCGATCAGGGTGAAGCCCGCCTTGCGGCACACCGCGTTCGACGCACCGTTGTCGACGGACGGATAGGCGTGCAGATAGCGGTGCTTGTGCTCGGCGCGGGCCTGTTCGGCGACGGCCGTCGTCGCGGCCGTCGCGATGCCCAGGCCCTGGTGTCCGGGGAGGACGGCCCACCCCGTCTCGTACACCTCCCGGCCCTGCCAGGTCCGCTCCCAGAAGCCGATCGTGCCCACGGCCTCGTCCCCGTCGGACAGGGCGATGCGGAACATCCTGCCTCCGCCCGTCCGGTCCGCGCTCATCGCCACGTAGCGCTCGTGACGCGCTATGAGCTGCTCCTCCGTCTCGGGGCCGCCCAGATGGTCCATCAGCTCCGGTGCGTTGGCACGGCGGAGCAGCTCCAGGTCGGCGTCCGACCAGGGCTCGATCCGTACGGATGGCGAAGTGGTGCGTTCCATGCCGAAACTGTAGGACGCGGCACTGACAGCCGGACGGGGCTCGGGCAATCAGAGGGGGTCCCTCCGGCCGTCAGTGCGGGGCGAACGTCGTCGGCGGGACACCGACCGTGGCCGTGAAGTCCCTGATCAGGTGGGCCTGGTCGCTGTAACCGAGCTCCGCGGCGAGTGCCGCCCAGTCCACCTCCGGGTCCGACTCGGCCCGTTCCAGCGCCTCGTGGATGCGGTAGCGGAGGATGACCCACTTGGGGCCGACGCCGACGTACGCGGCGAAGAGCCGCTGGAGCGAGCGCGGCGACAGCCCTTCGATGCGGGCGAGCTCGTCGACGCGACGCACCGTGCGATCAGTACGGACCAGGTCGACCAGGGCCATGGCACGTTCGGCCTGCGGGTCCGGTTCCGGGCCGAGCGCCAGCAGATACGCGTCGAGCGCCGCCACCCGCGCGTCCTCGTCCGCCGGGTCCAGCACGGCCGACGGCGGGGCGGGCGGGGCGAACACCTCGTCCGCGGGGAGCCGCCGCCCCGTCCACCGGGACACCGGCCGGTCCGGTGCGAACGGGCGGAAGCCACCGGGCCGGAACTGCACCCCGCAGACCCGTCCCCGGCCCTCCAGCTTCTTCGTGAAGAGCTCCGGACCGATGCCCGAGATCTCCGCGAACCCGGCGCCGTGGTCTTCTTCGGTCCCGTACCGCTGGAAGACCAGATTCACGGACGGGTGCGGCACCAGATGGGAGGCGTACGGCTGCGGCAGATCCCAGTCGATGAGCCAGTAGTGTTCCAGGTACGGCCACAGTGCGGGGGCCGGCTCGCGGCGGCGGAAACGTACCTGCGCGAAGAGTTCGGGGGCGTCGACGATGCCCCGGGTGTCGCGTCGAGGACCTGCCATGGCCGCGATCCTACGATGCGCGGAACTCCGTGTGGGTGGTGTCGCGTTTCTTCAAGCGCCGGGCAGCTCCGGCATGCAGGGTCGAAGCATGAAGAGGATCAGCGAGTTGCTGGAAGCGGCCGCCGGGCGGGCCGTCCCCGTGCTGCACGGGATCGACGACAACAGCCTGGGAGACCCCACGCCGTGCGCGGAGTACGACGTGCGGGCCCTGATCAGCCATCTCTTCCAGGTGGTCGTCAACTTCCAGGCTCTGGCGGCCAGGGAGCAGGCCGACTTCGGCGAGGTTCCGGACGCCGTCACGGGGGACTGGCGGGCCCGCTTCGGCGAGGAGACGGCGAAGCTGGTGGCGGCCTGGGCCGTACCCGGCGCCGACGAGGGGACCGCGGGGTCCATGGGTCTCCCGGCCAGGACCGTCGGGAACATGGTGCTGGGCGATCTGACCGTTCATGCCTGGGACCTGGCCCGTGCCACCGGCCAGGAGTTCGTTCCGGACGAGTCCGTGCTGAGCGAGATCGGTCCCGGGCTGGCCGCGATGGCGCCGATGGCCCGGGAGGCGAAGGTGTTCGGCGAGCTCCGTCCGGTACGGGACGGAGCTAGCCCCTTCGAACAGGTGCTGGCGCTGACCGGCCGGGATCCGGGCTGGCGGCCTCCCGGCGCGTGACGCCGGGGGCCGGAGGGTGTGTGTCCGGCGACCCCGGGCTGTCGTAGAGGCCGCCCAGCCTCGTGCAGGCGCCGTCGACGATGTCCTCGGCTTCCATCAGCATCGCGCGCTCGGCCAGCCGCGCCGCCTGATGCGTGTACGGGGACGGCGGCGCGGGGTGCCGACGCCGCCACCAGCTCTCGCACGCCGCGTAGATACCGCCGGCGAAGACCAGCACGGGGATGGACAGGGCCAGCAGAGTGTCGTCCATGACGGGCCTCCTCACGGCGTGGAGCAACGTGGATGTCTTCTGCATCGGCAGGATCGACAGGTCAGCTGAAGATCATTCTTCGGCCAATGAATGGCCGAATGCGGGTGATTGGAGCCGGGGGCCGGCTTACCGGCTCCACACATGCACGGCGTCGCCCGCCTCCGACACCGTGTACCAGGTGCCGTCGCCGAGGGCCGTGACTCCGCCCGATATCGGGAAGGGGTACGTGATCCGCGCGGTCACCCGCATCTGCGCGGCGTCCGTGCGCACCAGCCAGTGGCGCTCCTCGCCGTACTCCTCGTCCCTCTCCGACGTACCGGCGATGACGGTCTCCTCGTCGAGGAAGCCGCACTCGTAGTCCCAGAGCGTCTCGTCGGCGTCCCTGTCCTCGGGATCGGCCTCGGGGTGGCGGGGAATGGCGTTCTCGGTGTCGAGTTCGGACAGTACGGACCCGTCGTCGATCCGGTGCACGCCGAGTGTCTCCTCGTAATGAGTCACCGTCAGGAAGCGCTCGCCCGAAGGGCTCACCGCCATCAGGACCCGCTCGTCGTCGCAGAACCGCTCGACGGAGAGCTTCTCGCCGTCCCACCGGCCCCACAGCATCGGTACCCCGTCCTGGCCCTCGCCGACACTCAGCCCCATCCGGGAGGGGTCCGGGTGCGGGACATGGTCCGAGCCCGCGGCGACGGTCTCCGCGTCCGCCCGGCCGAGCACCCGCCCGTCGGCGGCGTCGATGACCAGCCACTCGTCCAGCGCCTCCGGGTCGGGTCCGGCCGCCGTGACGGGGCCGCGGATGTGGGCCCACACCCGTGTCCCGTCCGCCGAGAACACGGCCGAGCCGCTGTCCGCGTACAGATGCGAACGGTCGGTCGCGTACTCCTCGTACGTCGTGTGGAGCGTGCGGCAACTGCCGTCCCAGCAGCCGTGCCGGACCTCCCAGCGCACTGCGCCCGTCGGGTCCACCGCGCGCAGTGCGTGCACCCCGGCGAAGACCGCGAGATCACCGCTCGGCGCCACCGTGCAGGTACCGAAGCGGCGGGGCCAGGGCGCGGGGAAGCGGACCGCCGGGGCGCCCTCGGTGTCCGGGTCGACGGTGACCAACTCGGTGTCGCTGCGCTGGAGGAGCAGACGCCGGCCGGGGGCGGGCTGCTCGTCGCCGGACGCGGGCCGCAGGTCCTCCTGATGCGCGGGCCACCGCAGGAGGTGCGGGGCGTCCGCAGCGTCCTGCTTGCGGTCCAGCGGTGCGGCGAGCGTGGTGACAAGACGTGCGGCGGCAGCGTTGGCCATGGGTCGGCCCTCCCCCTCGTACATGAGTCCATCGACTCGTACATGAGTGCATCGGTACGAGGAGAACCGTACGGCCGGGGACCGACAGCCGCTCGCGCCCGCGGGGTCCTTCGCACGCCCCGGACCCACGGCGTGCCCGAACTCCTCGACTGCTCAAGTGTTCGACGTAGTATCCGGCTTGTGGACCGTGACGATGAGCCAGTCTTCATACGGAGCAGGTGGGGGACGAGTCGCTACGTCTACAACCCCCGGAACCCCGTCGGCCTCGCACTGATCCTGATCAGCCTGCTCTTCGCCGTGGTGATGCTGATCCTCATGCAGGAGCGCGTGGGCCCCTTCGCGCCCCCGAACCCACGCCGTGGAGCACCGTGCCGGCGTACGAGCCCTGGCCGGCTTCGACGTACGTCCCTGACACCTACCCCACGCCGAGCGCGGAGGAGCCGAGCACGGACGACCCGTCGGGGCCGTGAACCGGCGGGTGCGGCCGGGCGGCGGTTGCTTCGGGTGCTTCGATCGGTGTCGGTGTCCCCGCTGCCGGCTCCGGCGGCTGCTGACCGCAGCGCTTCCCCGGCCGGCGTCAGGTCCGGTACGTCTCAGGCTCGGGACGAAAGGTACGCATCGGGGACGACGGCGACCGGGCAGGGCGCGTAGTGCAGCATCGCGTGGTTCACCGGGCCCAGATGGAATCCGTGCCATCCACCGGTCCGCCGGGCGCCGACGACCAGCAGTTCGGCACCTGAGGCGGCTTCGATCAGTTCCTGGTGCGCCGGGCCCTGCACCACCGACCTGTGGATGGTGACGTCGGGGGAACCGGTCCGGTCCAGCGCCGCCAGTACCTCTTCGAGGTGTTCCTCGGCCTGTTGGCGGCGTGCGGAGGCCGGGGAGCCCGCGCGGAGCGGATGGGTCATGGCCTCGTGGGCGGGGGAGCGCCAGGCCCTTACGGCGATCAGCTCGCCGTGGCGCGCCGCCGCCTCGTCGAGTGCGAAGGCGGCGGCTGCCGAGGGTCCTGAGGCGCTGCCGATCCCGACGACGACGCGGCCGGTCTGCGGCGGGGTGCTCGGCGCCGTTGCCTGGACCACCACGACCGGGCAGTGGGACCGGCTTGCGAGCGCGAGGCTGACGGACCCCAGGAGCATCCCGGCGATCCGGCCCCGGCCGCGGGAGCCGAGGACGACCAGGGCTGCCTCGTGGCTCTCCCTGACAAGCGTGGCCACCGGGTCCTCGGGCTCCACGGACGTCACCACGTGCACCTCCGGGCCGAGCCGTTGCGCGCGTTCCTGGGCGTCGGCGACGAGACGCTCCGCGAGAACCTGTTCGGTGGGGCGCTCGGTGTCGGAGGGGGAGTGCGTGCCTTCGTAGCGCTCCCACAGCGACGCGTGGACGATACGCAGAGGGCGCCCCGAACGTGCGGCTTCCGCCGCTGCCCAGTCCAGGGCGCGGAGGCTGCCCTCCGATCCGTCCACACCGACGACTACGGGGAGCCGCATCGCTCCCACCGCCTTTCGTACTCGGTTCACCTCGGGCTCGGGCGAACTGCTCGGGCGCATGTCCGGGCGTGAGCCCGGATGTTCCTACGGTTCGATCGTCAGCACCTGGTCCAGGGGGCGGCGTGGTGTACGCGGCCCGCTCGGCCCGTACCCCAGGCGGATGATCATCTGCGCGTGTCCCGTGCCGTAGACCGGGTCGCGCAGGAGCCACCGCAGGTCCGGCCATTCGAGGGGCTGGGTCGCGAACGAGGTGGACACCTGGTGGAGCGTGGCGGTGAGCAGTACGCGCTCCAGGGCCTGTCCTGCGCTCAGCCAGTCCGTGGGGTGATCGCCCGGGGTGCTCAGCAGGGCCAGTTGAGGTCGGTTCTCGAACCGGACGCGTGCCCGGCCCGGGAGGACGCCGGTTCCCGCGAAGTCGCGGGTGGTCGCGCGTTCGGAGGCGTCGCGGGGGCCGAAGGCGTAGTCGGGGATTCCGTCCACGGGCGCCTCGGTCTTCGTGTTCCGGGTCCAGTGCTCCTGCTCCGCCTCCCGTGCCGGGTCCCCGCGGTCGTATCCCTCGGCGTCCCGGATCAGTTCGAGCACGGTCTCCAGATGGATCGGGGCCAGGAACGCGAAGTCCGCGCCCTCGATACGGGCCGCGTCGGCGAACTGCGCACGGATGTCCTCGGGGATCGTCTGTTCGTCGAACGGATAGCGGCTGGTGTGCCGGTCCCGGATCGCGGGGTGGAGCGCGGCAAGCGCTTCATCGGCGGGCTCCTGCGGAGCGTCGGGGCGGACGCCGAGACGGACGGCGGCCAGTACGGCAGGGTCCGACGGTTCGGGCAGCAGTGCGGTGACCGCGTTCAGGCCGTGATGGGCGGCGGACACCCGCAGGTTCAGCAGCGCCGCGCCGCAGCCCACGTGCAGTGCACGGGTGTCGGGGTCGGCCTCCGGCATCGCGCGGTCGAGGTCCGCCCGGAGAGTGAGGGTCCGGCCGGCGCGTGTGTAGCGGAACTGCCAGGGCTGGGCGTTGTGCATGGACGGGGCGGCGGTGGCATCGGCGACGAGGCCGACCAGCGTCGCGTCGTCGAGAGTCTGGCTGGGCATCGGAACTCCCGGAGATCGGGAACGGTCGATGGTCTCTTCAGCATGGAACAGATATCGGCCGGGCGGTATGGGCCTTTCGTCCCTCGGGCGCGCCGCGGAGGGTCCCGCCGCGGAGGGTCCCGCGCCCGGACGGTCCCGCACCCCGGAAGGTCCCACGCCCCGGAACGTTTCAGTCCTCAAGGGACGCACCCCGGGGGCCGTACAGCTGCAGCAGCCTTTTCCGTGTTCCGTACAGGCGCTCCGCCACCGTCTCCGCGACGTACTTGTACACCGCCCGGCCCAGCTTCGCGTCGGCCTCGCACAACGAGCGGACGGCGGCCGCATCGAATTCCACGGCCTTTCCCGCCCGGATCACGTGTGCACCCATGTGCCACACGTGCGGTGTGAACAGCCAGGACCAGCCCAGCAGATCGTCCTGGCCCAGCGTCTCGATGACCGCCGCACGACGGCCGGGCACACGGATGTCGACCTCGACCTGTCCGGAGCGGATGATCCAGAAGTGGTCGGCCCGTCTGCCTTCTTCGAAGAGGCGTTCGTCGAGGGCCAGAGGCACTTCGCGGGCCGCCTCGTCGAGCAGGCGTGTCCGGCCGTCGGGCGGGATCGCGTCGAGCAGACTCCTGGTCGTTGACATGGAATCCTCCGTCCGTGGCGAGTCCCCGGAGGGCTGCGGGCGGCGGCCGCGCGGGCCCGGCCGCGACTGCCCGTTGTGAACGATATGCGCGATTTCAGGGGGACGCTCGGCCGCGATGCCGTACGGAGTCCACGACGCGCCCGTGCGCCGGAACCGTGGTGCCATGAAGAGGAGCCCCTGACGAAGGGACCGCCCAGGTCATGGCAGCCGCACCGTCCCTGGCACCGTGCCTGCGCTCCGTGCGGGCCGTGGTCTTCGACACCGACGGAGTGATCACCGACTCCGCCCGGAGACACGCCGCAGCCTGGAAGAAGGCGTTCGACGCCTGTCTGTCGGCCGTCGGGGGGCAGCGGCCGTTCGACGCCGCCGACGACTATCTGCGCCACGTCGACGGCCGGTCGCGGAGGGACGGTGCGGCGGCCTTCCTGGCATCGAGGGGACTGGACCTTCCCGAAGGCAGCCCCGACGACCCACCGGGAATCGCGACGGTATGGGCGATCGCCGCCCGCAAGGACGAGCTGTTCACGCAGAGTCTGCGCACCGACCCGGTCGACGTCTGGCCCGGCACGGTCCGTCTCCTCGGCGTGCTCCGCCGTGAGCGGGTGCCCTGTGCCGCCGTCTCCGCGTCCCGGCACGCGACGGAACTGCTGGCGCGGGCCGGTCTCATCGACCGGTTCGACGCAGTGGTCGACGGGAACGAGGCGCGCCGGCTGCGGCTGCCCGGGAAACCGGACCCCTCGCTCTTCGCCGAAGCGGCGAGGCGTCTTGGGACCCCGGCCCGGGACACCGCCGTGGTGGAGGACGCGCTGGCCGGGGTCGAGGCCGGGCGACGCGGCGGCTTCGGACTCGTGGTCGGCGTGGACCGTGCAGGCACCCCCGCCGGCGCCGCCGAGCTGCGCCGCCACGGTGCCGACATCGTGGTGCCCGACCCGGGGGACCTGCTGACGGCCGGGGACGACTGATGGCGCGGGCCTGGACCTGGTCGTACGAGGGGTACGAGCCGCAGGAGGAACGGCTGCGCGAGGCGCTGTGCACGCTCGGCAACGGATACTTCGCCACGCGCGGAGCCGCGCCCGAGACGTCCGAGGGCCCCTCGCACTACCCCGGCACCTATGCGGCGGGCTGCTACAACCGGCTGGCCTCCTCGGTCCGGGGCCGCCGGGTGGAGAACGAGGACCTGGTCAACCTGCCGAACTGGCTGCCGCTGCGCTACCGCATCCACCCCGCCGGTACCGCCCCGGGACCGTGGCTCCGCCCGGATCACGAGCACCTCGTGGAACACCACCAGTCACTCGATCTGCGCGGGGGCACGCTGACCCGCCGGTCCGTCTACGAGGACGGGGCGGGCCGGCGGCTGCATGTGGAGCAGTGCCGCCTGGTGCACATGGGTGATCCGCATCTCGCCGCCCTGCACACGGTGTTCCGGGCGGAGGGATGGGCGGGCGCGATCGAGGTGGAGGCGGGGATCGACGGCGATGTCCGCAACTCCGGTGTCGCGCGGTACCGGGATCTGTCGAACCGGCACCTGACCGGCTGGGTCACCGCGACGGAGGAGGACGGTGCGGTGTCGCTGAGGTGCCGCACGGTGGAGTCGGACATCGGTATCGCGCTGGCGGCCCGCACGCGGGCCGGGTGCGGCGGCGAAGGGAAGGAACAGCGGGTCGGCCCGGGTTCCCGGCACACGGCGAAGGCGGTCTTCCAACGGCTGAAGCTCCCGTTGAGCCCGGACTCCGACGCCGTCGTCGACAAGACGGTGGCGCTGTACACCTCGCGCGACCTCGCGATCGGCAGCCCCCTGCGGGCAGCCGTGGCCGAGGTCCGAAGAGCCCCGGACTTCCCGCATCTGCTCTCCTCGCACCAGCGGGCCTGGGCCGATCTGTGGCAGCAGGTCCGGCTGGAGGTCCCGGGCGAAGCGGGCCGCATCCTCCGGCTGCATCTCTTCCACGTACTGCAGACGCTCTCCCCGCACACCGCCGGACTCGATGTGGGGGTACCGGCGAGAGGACTGCACGGCGAGGCGTACCGCGGCCATGTCTTCTGGGACGAGCTGTTCGTACTGCCGTTCCTGAATCTGCATCTCCCGGAAGTCTCCCGAGGACTTCTCGACTACCGCCACCGGCGGCTGCCCGCAGCCTGCCGAGCGGCGAGCGAGGCGGGCAGGGCCGGGGCGATGTACCCCTGGCAGAGCGCCGACAACGGACGCGAGGAGACCCAGGAACTCCACCTCAACCCGCACTCGGGGCGCTGGCTGCCCGACCGCTCCCGGCTGCAGCATCATGTCGGCTCGGCCGTCGCATACAACGTCTGGCAGTACTGCCAGGCCACCGGGGACACGGAGTACCTGCACTCCAAGGGCGCGGACATGCTGCTGCAGATCGCCAGGTTCTGGGCGGACAGTGCCGAATGGGACGCGTCCCTGGCCCGGTATCGCATCCGCGGTGTCGTCGGACCCGACGAGTACCACGACGCCTATCCGGGAACCGGGACGGCAGGCCTCGACGACAACGCGTACACGAACGTGACAGCGGCCTGGGTCCTGTCACGTTCGACGGAGCTGTACCGCGCCCTGTCCGGGACACGACGCCGCCGGCTCCTCGACCGGATCCGGCTCGATCCGGATGAACCGGAACGCTGGGAGGACATCTCCCACCGGCTGCATGTGCCGTATCACCGGGGTGTCATCAGCCAGTTCGCCGGTTACGGGGAGCTGGCCGAGCTCGACTGGGAGGGGTACCGGAAGCGGTACGGGGACATCCGGAGGCTGGATCGGATCCTGGAGGCGGAGGGCGACACCGCCAACCGCTACCAGGCGTCCAAACAGGCCGATGTGCTGATGCTCGGCTACCTCTTCTCGCCGGAGGAACTTGCCGGCCTCTTCCGGCAGCTCGGGCATGTGCTGGACGACGACACCTGGCGCGCCACCGTCGACTACTACCTCGCCCGTACGAGCCACGGCTCCACACTCAGCTCCCTGGTCCATGCCTGGGTGCTGGCGCGCGTACGCCGCGAGGCGGCGTGGAAGTACTGCGAGGAGGCGCTGACCGGGGACGTGGCCGACATCCAGGGCGGTACCACCGAGGAGGGCATCCATCTGGGGGCGATGGCGGGCACCCTCGACTTCGTACAGCGCGGGATGACGGGGCTGGAGACCCGCGACGACGCACTGTGGCTCGCGCCGGCCACGTTGCCCCAGCTCTCGAAACTCGGGATGCGCATCAGATTCCGCCGGCACTGGGACGTGGACCTGCGCATCCGTGCCCAGCGCCTACGGATCGCCGTGCCGGACTCGCACCACCCGGCCGTCCGGGTCGTCCTCGGAGGCCATACCCATGTGATCACGCCCGGTACGGCCCGATGGCTCGATCTGCCCCCGGCCGGGCACGGCGCTGCCCCGCCCGGCCACTGACCGTCCGGGCCACGGAGAGGATGCGGTCCGTGCCGGCACCGTGGTGCGAGCGCCGCCCCGAACCCACCGCCCCGGCGTCCACCGTCCCGGCGGTCAGTTCGGCCGCCGACGGCCTTGACGCACGCCCTGGTGCTGTGACCGGAAAGGTTCACCGGCTCGCGACGCCCGGCACGGCACCTCGCCGCGTTGTCGCATCACCGGAGTACATCCAGTACGCGGGCAATGCTCCGCCTTGCGATGCACCGCACCGGACGCCGCGAGCTTTCCGGCAAACCTTTCCGGTCACAGCACCAGCTGCGGCCGTCGACTACCGGGTCGCCCCGAGTCGCGTCACCAGGTGATGCCAGCCTTCCTCCAGGCGCTCCAGCGGAATGCCGCACTCCTGGGTGAGGTGGTGGACCAGGGCGGTGTCGATGGATCCGAGCAGGGCGTGTGCGAGCAGTTCCGGGTTGCCGGCCACCTCCGCCCGACGCAGCAGCATCGTGATGTGGCTGAGCCGCAGATGGTGGGCCGGGACGGTGTAGTTGCGCAGCGGGTTCGTCCGGCTGGCCAGGATCAGGGGGTGCTGATCGCGTTCGTGGCGCAGGACGGCGGGCCCGAAGGCGTGCAGACGCTCCGCCGCGGGGGCGCCGGGACCCAGGGGCGGCGGACCCGAGAGGAAGGCGGCCTGGAGCTGCTCCTCCCGATGGTCCAGGAGCGCGAGCAGGAGTCCGGCTCGGTCGCCGAAGCGCCGGAAGACGGTGCCTTTGCCCACCCCTGCGGCGGCGGCCACCGATTCCATGGTCAGGTTCGCCGCTCCGCACCCGGTCAGGAGCCGGGAAGCGGCGTCCAGCAGGCGCGTGCGATTGCGCGCCGCGTCCGCCCGTAGCTGCGGCGGTCCACCGGTCGGGGCGAGCGGGAGACTCGTCCGCACCTCGCCGGGGTCGGGCGTCCTGAGCGGCGGGGGAACGTGACCGGTCATGGGCTCAGAGTAGCGCCAGGAAACATAAGTGGACCGCAGTCCGGTTAAGTGGTACAACTTTCAACGGACCATGGTCCGCTTGTTCCGCAGATTCCGCCTTCCGGGAGTTCTCCATGTCTGTACGCATCCTCGCGCTCGTCGGCAGCCTCCGCGCCGGCTCGCACAACCGTCAGCTCGCCGAAGCCGCCGCCAAGCACGCCCCCGCGGGTGTCGACATCGAGCTGTACGAGGGCCTGGCCGACGTGCCCTTCTACAACGAGGACGTCGACGTCGAGGGAAGCGTCCCGGCCGCTGCCGCCCGACTGCGTGAGGCGGCGGGCCGGGCCGACGCGTTCCTGCTGTTCTCGCCCGAGTACAACGGCACCATGCCGGCCGTCCTGAAGAACGTCATCGACTGGCTGTCCCGCCCGTACGGTGCCGGCGCCATCTCCGGCAAGCCGGTCGCCGTGGTCGGCACCGCCTTCGGCCAGTACGGCGGAGTGTGGGCACAGGACGACGCCCGCAAGTCCGCCGGGATCGCGGGCGGTGTGGTCCTGGAGGACGTCAAGCTGTCCATCCCGGGCTCCGTGACGCGCTTCGCCGACACCCACCCGGCGGACGACGCCGAGGTCGTCACCGCGCTCACCGAGGTCATCCAGCAGGTGTCCTCGCAGGCCGCTTCCGCGGCTGCCTGACCCCCTCGCGTGCGCCTCGTCGAGGCGCCGACGAAGGACGGCCGCACCGGTCGGGGCGTCACCGCCACCGCCGTGCGGGCCGAGCCGAGGCGGAAGCCCCGGACTTCCCTGGCTCACCGAAGGGCCGTCGCAGCACGAGAAGAGCGCTGCGACGGCCCTTCGGTGTCTGCCGGGGTGCGGAGGGGGCTTCCAGGGCCTCGAATTCCATGGCGGAAGTCCCCCGGAAACGCGCAGCGCGCGGGTTCCGGGGGACTTCCGCATGCGCTCACCTGCGGAAACGGGGCGGGCTCCGGGTCTTCACAGAGCACGCACAGGCGATCATTTGTGAGAACGGGCTGACCGAACCGCAATCCGATTCCCCGGGCCGCCGGGTCCGTGTGATGACCGTCACGCTGATCATTTCGGTTTCGGTGTCGTCCGGATGCGGGGTGCCGGGCGTATGCCCGGTGAGACCGAGGAGATCCAGGAGCTGATTGTTGACCGTCGAGGAGTTCGAAGAGTTCTATGCGCAGACGGCCGCTCGGCTGACGGGGCAGTTGTTTGTGATGCTCGGCGACCAGCACGAGGCGCAGGACGTGGTGCAGGAAGCTTTCGCCAAGGGCTGGAGCCGACGGCGTCAGCTCGACCGTGACGGGCAGCCCGAGGCGTGGATCCGTACGGTCGCCTGGCGACTGGCGGTGAGCCGGTGGCGCGGGCGGCGCCGTATGGCGGATGCCTGGCAGCGCAGTGGTGCCCCGCCCCATATGGAGGCTCCCGGCCCGGAGTCGGTGGCCCTGGTGGAAGTGCTGCGGGATCTGCCGCCCAAACAGCGCCGCACGCTGGCCTTGCACTACGTATGCGATCTGACTGTCGAGCAGATCGCCGCGGAGACCGGTCTGGCGGCCAGCACCGTCAAGACGCATCTGGCCCGGGGCCGGGCCACGCTCTCGCATCGTCTGCAGGATCCGCGTACCGAGGAGGGGACCCGTGTCTGAACCCCAAGACCCGCTGCGGTCCCTGTTCAAGGAGGCTGCCGCCACCGGCCAGTCCCGCGCCCGTTCCGCTCCGCTCTCCTTCATCACCGAGCGCGCGGAGCAAGTGCGCAGGCGCCGGATCCTCGCGCTGGCTGTCGGAGTCTGCCTGGTCTTCTCCGGCACGGGCGCGGCCGTGGCCGCACTCCTGCCCGACAGCACCGGCACCACCGTCCCGGCCACCACTCCTTCCACCCCCCGGCCCTCTCCTGTGCCCTCCCTGCCCTCCTCGCTCCGCACCAGCCCGCCGCCGATGAGCAGCCCGTCCCCGGGCCAGGGCACATCGACAACCCCCAGCCGGAGCCAGAGCAACCCGCCCCGCTGACCTTCCGATTCCCGCGCCCCGGGCGACGTCTGCCCGGGGCCGTTCGGTACACGCGCATTCGACGCAGGAGATCCTGTTGTGAGCCTTTCGTCCCCCCATCGGCAGCGTGAACGTCCGCCGGCCCGGACCAGGACCGTTCCCGGGCCGCCCCGCGATACACCGTCACCGAGCACGGCATCCTCCGGCCGGCTGTTCCTCCGGCTCAAGCCCGCTGACCGCGAGGTGCTGTGGCTGTACCTGCTGACCCGCGCGGGCATCTGGATCACCGCCTACTGCACCGGCCGGCTGTTCGCCGACGACCACCAGGCCCGCCACGCCGCCTCGTTCTTCTCACTGTGGCAGCGCTGGGACTGGTGGCACTACCTGCACATAGCCCAGGACGGCTATTTCCCGGGCGGGTCCGGCCCCTGGACATCCGGCTGGGACAACAGGGAAGCCTTCTTCCCCGGCTTCCCGTTCGTACTACGGGCCGTCCATACGGTCGTCCCGAGCTGGCCCGCGGCCGGTGCGCTGATCTCCCTCGTTGCCGGTGGCGTCGCCGTACTGGCCCTGGCCCGGATCGCCCGGCTGCACCTGCCACAGGACAATGCGGGGCAGCGCGCGGCCCTGTTCTTCCTGCTCTCCCCGTGCGCGGTCTTCCTGGCCGCCGGCTACACCGAAGCGCTCTTCCTCGCCCTGGCCCTGCCGGCCTGGCTGGCCGCTCAGCGCCTCAACTGGCCGCTCGCAGCCGTCCTGACGTGCCTGGCCACCACCGTACGTGTCAGCGGCCTCTTCCTCGCCGCGGCTCTCGCGGTCCACTTCCTGGTCACCGCCCGCACCCCCGCCCACTGGCGACGTCTTCCCTGGCTGACCCTGCCCGCCCTCCCGCCGCTTCTCTACAGCTGGTACCTGCAGACGCACACCGGCGACTGGATGGCCTGGAAGCACGCCGAGGAACGCGGCTGGTACCGCGACTTCCACGCCCCCTGGGAAGCCTGGCAGAACACCTGGCATGCCGCCTTCGGGCACTCCCAGAGCACCGGGTACGCCCTGATGAGCCAGGCCGAACTCCTCACCATGCTGGTCGGCATCGGCCTGTGCGGCCTGCTGCTCCGACAGCGGCGCTGGCCGGAAGCGGTGTACATCGGCCTCAGCCTGTGGGCCCTGGGCACCTCCTACTGGTACACGTCCATCCCCCGCGCGACCCTCCTGTGGTGGCCCCTGTGGACCGGCCTCGCTGCCTGGAGCCTGCGAAACGCCCGCATCCAGACGGCCTACCTCGTCGTCGCAGCACCCCTGATGACCGTCTTCGCCGTCACCTTCCTCTCCGGACGATGGGCCGGCTGACCCACACCCCACGGAAGCAGCGGTGACGCCGAATCCATCGGCCGGGCCGGGGCGTTCGGCGCCCTCGCCGACACCGCGGAAGTGACGGCGGACCGGCCTCCGGGCCGGGCTGCGGCGTGGGTGGTCCGGTCGTGGGCTGCGACGGCGCGGGCGAGTCGTTGCCGCACCGTTTCGAAGTGTCTGCCGGCGACGCGGCCTGACGGGCGTTCCCGGACAGCCCCCCGCGCAAGGGGCAAGCTCTCCGGAGGGCCGTCCGTACTGAATGGAAATCCGGGTCAGGGCCAGACCAGGCAGTACGCCTGATGCCCCGCGTCATGCAGACGATGGCTGAAATCCTGCCACTCGTGCAGCAGTTGGTAGACGTTGAACGCGTCGCGCGGGCCGCCGCGGTCCGGGACCGTGGACCAGATGAAGGCTGCGGCACCCACCGACTCCTCGCCCACGCCGCGCAGCGGGTCGACGACCGTCATCGGGAGCTTGACCACCGCGTAGTCGGGGTGCAGCACGACCAGTTCCAGCGGTGGGACCTTGTGCAGGGGTATGCCCTGGATGCCGGTGAGGACCATCGCCGCCACCGTCTCCGGCTTGATCTTGGTGAACATGCCGCCCATGCCCAGCTCGTCGCCGCCGAGCTCCTCGGGGCGCATCGAAATGGGCACCCGTGCCGCGGTCGCCCCGTCGGGGGCACCGAAATACTTGTAGGTCACCCCCACCCGGCCACCACTCCTGCTTCCGGCTCCGACACCCTGCGTGCCACCGGCCTGTATTCCCTGCTTGCGTTCCGCCTCACGCCGGTGCCGACCCCGCCGGGAAGGCTCGGGCCCCAGGTCGTCGGTCCCTTCGCCCACTCCGCCACCGCGATGCATATCTCATCCACCCGACTACTACTTAGGAGACACAGCCCCCGCCGCGCAACCCGATCATCGTCTCAGTGACCTCCCCCACGGGCGTGCGGTGAAACACCTGTCCGCAAGACCGTCCGTGGCTCTGACACCATGGCTTGTGTGAGCTTTCCCTATGACGCCCCAGTTTCGCAGACGCTTTTCGACCGCGCGTCCCTCGTGACGCCCGGCGGCGTGAACTCTCCCGTCCGTGCCTTCCGGGCCGTGGGCGGTACGCCCCGCTTCATGGTGTCCGGTACCGGTCCGTATCTCACCGATGCCGACGGCCGTGAGTATGTCGACCTCGTGTGCTCGTGGGGGCCGATGATCCTCGGCCATTCCCACCCCGAGGTCATCGCCGCAGTCCAGGAGGCCGTCGCCCGCGGCACCTCGTTCGGTACGCCCGGTGAGGGCGAGGTCGCGCTCGCCGAGGAGATCGTGGCCCGGGTCGAGCCCGTGGAGCAGGTGCGGCTGGTGTCGTCCGGCACCGAGGCGACCATGTCCGCGATCCGTCTCGCCCGCGGGTTCACCGGCCGGGCCAAGGTGGTGAAGTTCGCCGGCTGCTACCACGGCCACGTCGACGCACTGCTCGCCGCCGCCGGGTCCGGGGTCGCGACCTTCGGCCTTCCGGACACCCCGGGGGTCACCGGTGCGCAGGCCGGCGACACGATCGTGCTGCCGTACAACGACCTGGACGCCGTGCGGGAGGCGTTCGCCGCCCAGCCCGGCGAGATCGCCTGTGTGATCACCGAGGCGTCGCCGGGCAACATGGGCGTAGTACCGCCGCTGGACGGGTTCAATGCCGGGCTCAAGGAGATCTGCGCCGCCAACGGTGCGCTCTACATCTCCGACGAGGTCATGACCGGTTTCCGTACCTCGAAGGCCGGCTGGTTCGGCGTCGACGGGGTGCGGCCCGACCTGATGACCTTCGGCAAGGTCATGGGCGGCGGCTTCCCGGCCGCGGCCTTCGGCGGGCGTGCGGACGTGATGGCGCACCTCGCCCCGGTCGGTCCCGTCTACCAGGCGGGCACTCTCTCCGGTAACCCGGTCGCCACCGCCGCCGGTCTCGCCCAGCTGCGACTGCTCGACGACGCCGCGTACGCGAAGGTGGACGCCGTCTCCGCGGAGATCCGCGGTCTGGTCGGCGAGGCGCTCGCGAAGGAAGGTGTGGCCCACACCGTGCAGGCGGCGAGCAACATGTTCTCCGTCTTCTTCACCGACCGGCCGGTGCGGAACTACGAGGACGCGAAGCAGCAGGAAGCTTTCCGCTTCACCGCCTTCTTCCACTCGATGCTGTCGCAGGGCGTCTACCTGCCGCCGTCCGCCTTCGAGTCCTGGTTCGTCTCCACCGCCCACGACACGCAGGCCGTCGAACGCATCGCCGCCGCCCTGCCCGCCGCTGCCCGCGCCGCATCGGAGGCCACCGCATGAGCGAGAACGGAAACCGCAAGGACATCACCGTCGTCCATCTCATGCGGCACGGCGAGGTGCACAACCCGGAGGGCGTGCTCTACGGGCGCCGCCCCGGCTACCACCTCTCCGAGCTCGGCCGGCAGATGGCCGACCGGGTCGCCGAGCACCTGGAAGGCCGCGACATCACCCATGTCGTCGCCTCCCCGCTGGAGCGCGCCCAGGAGACGGCCACACCGATCGCCAAGACGCACGGCCTGGACCTGGCCACCGACGAGCGGCTCATCGAGGCCGCCAACGTCTTCGAGGGCAAGACCTTCGGGGTCGGTGACGGGGCGCTGCGCAAGCCGGACAACTGGAAGCACCTGACGAATCCGTTCCGGCCGTCGTGGGGCGAGCCGTACATCGAGCAGGTCGTACGGATGATGGGCGCCCTGGACGCCGCGCGTGACGCGGCGCGCGGGCACGAGGCGGTGTGTGTCAGCCATCAGCTGCCGATCTGGATCGTGCGCAGTTTCGTGGAGCGGCGGCGGCTGTGGCACGACCCGCGCAAGCGGCAGTGCACGCTCGCTTCGCTGACCAGCTTCACGTACCAGGGCGACAAGATCGTGTCGGTCGGGTACACGGAGCCGGCGCGGGATCTGGTGCCGGCGCATCTGCGGGCCGGTGCGAAGCCGGTGAAGGGGAAGTCGAAGGCGTTCGGCGCGTAGCCGGCCCGGGGCCGGCGGGGTGTGGGGTGGAGTGCGCCCGAGCCCCAGCCCCGGGTCCGGCCTGCCGGCTTCCTTGGTCGTCCGGTTGCCGGTTTGTCCTCAATCGCCGGACGGGCTAGATCTTTTCGCCCGTCCGGCGTTTTGCCGCCGTCACGGGACCGGCGCTCCGAGGTGGCGGTTGAGCCCTGCTCCCGCCGCGTCCAGCTCGCTCGGTCATGCGTTCGACCAAGGCCGAGGTCTGGTCGCACACAGAAAAATATGCTAAATGGCGGAACCCTTGTGCTGCTTCCCTCATCTAAGCCTTTGTCAGTTTGTATGGACTTGAGGCAAAACGACCGCAGATGGGGAATTCATGCGCGACATCAGCCGAAGGGGTCTGCTCGGAGCCGGGCTTGGGGCCGCGGCCGCCATCGGTCTGACGGGGTGCGGTTCCTCCGATACGGGCCTGCCGGGCGCCGGTACGGGGGAGAAGGGTGCCGACGGGCACACCCGGGGGCCGGACCCGCGAAGAAGGACGTCCGCGAGATAGGCGACGGTTCCACCGCGGACACCGGGAAGCAGCCGCACCAGCCCTCCGCGCCGGTTCCGCTCGAACCCGGGCAGACGCCACCGCAGTTCGTGATCTTTTCCTGGGACGGGGCGGGCGAGGTCGGCAACGGGCTCTTCCCGCGCTTTCTGGAACTCGCCAAGGATCACGAGGCGTCCATGACCTTCTTCCTCTCCGGCCTCTATCTGCTGCCCGAGTCGAAGAAGTCCAAGTACCGGCCGCCCAACAACCCGATCGGCGCTTCCGACATCGGTTATCTCACCGATGACCACATAAAGGAGACGCTGAAGTGTGTCCGTCAGGCCTGGTTCGACGGACATGAGATAGGCACCCACTTCAACGGGCATTTCTGCGGCGGTTCCGGATCGGTCGCGAACTGGTCGGCCTCCCAGTGGCAGAGCGAAATCGATCAGGCGGTCTCCTTCGTCACCGAATGGCGCACCAACACCGGCTGGAGCGACCTCGATCCGCTGCCTTTCGACTACCGCAAGGAACTGGTCGGCGGCCGCACTCCCTGTCTGCTCGGCCAGGACAATCTGCTGCCCACGGCGCGCAAGCTCGGCTGGCGCTACGACGCCAGCTCGCCCGGTGGTACCCAGGTGTGGCCCCAGAAGCGTCAGGGCGTGTGGGATCTGCCGCTGCAGGGCATGCCGTTCCCGGGGCACTCCTTCGAAGTCCTTTCGATGGACTACAACATCCTCGCCAACCAGTCGGTGAATTCGACCAAGGGCATGCCTTCGCGTTATCCGGCCTGGCGCAAGCAGGCCGCCCAGTCGTATCTCGCCGGTTTCAACCGCGCGTACACGACGAATCGCGCACCCTTCTACATCGGAAACCATTTCGAGGAGTGGAACGGCGGCATCTATATGGACGCGGTCGAGGAAGCGCTCAAGAAAATCGCGGGGAAGCCGGATGTGCGGCTCGTCTCCTTCAAGCAGTTCGTCGACTGGCTCGACGTCCAGACCCCGGCCGTGCTCGACAAGCTCCGTACGCTGGGAGTCGGACAGTCGCCCGAAGGCGGCTGGAACGCCTTCTTTAAACAGGCCTGACAACGGGCTTTACGGGCACCGAGGGGGGTGCCCGAGATCGCCGGAACCGCCATGCGAAACTTTTCACATGAGCTATGGCCGCGCACCTCGACGCCGCTTCACCCTGCTCGCCGCCCCCGCAGCGGTCGTCGCACTCGCACTCACGCTGACGGCGTGCGGTGGCGACGACAACAAGGTCGGTGGCGGTGGCAACACGAACTTCGTCACGGGCAGTGGCGGAATCTCCACCGTGGCCAAGGGGGACCGCAAGGCCGCCCCGAAGCTCGACGGTGAGACCCTCGACGGCAAGCAGCTCGACGTCGCCGACTACAAGGGCAAGGTCGTCGTACTGAACATGTGGGGTTCGTGGTGCGGACCCTGCCGTCTGGAGGCCCAGTACTTCGCGAGGGTGGCGAAGGAGACGAAGGACAAGGGCGTCCAGTTCGTCGGGATCAACACCCGGGACCCCAAGAAGGGCCCCGCGATCAGCTTCGAGAAGGACTACGGGGTCCCCTACCCGAGCCTCTACGACCCGACCGGCAAGCTCATGCTGCGCTTCCCCAAGGGCACGCTGCGTCCGCAGGCCATTCCGTCGACCGTGGTGCTCGACCGGGACGGGAAGATCGCCGCCCGTTCGCTGGCCGCGCTCGACGCCGACAAGCTGCACAAGATGATCGACCCGCTGATCGCGGAGAAGTGATTCCGTGCACACCCTTGCCGCGCTCCAGGGCGAGAACTCGACCATCGTGGACGGGGCGCTGATCGTCGCCCTGCCCCTCGCCGTACTCGCCGGTCTGGTCTCGTTCTTCTCGCCGTGCGTCCTGCCGCTCGTCCCCGGTTACCTCAGTTACGTCACCGGGGTCAGCGGCACGGACCTGGCGCAGGCCAAGCGGGGGCGGATGGTCGTGGGCGCCTCGCTCTTCGTGCTCGGCTTCACCGCCGTGTTCGTCTCCGGCGGCGCGCTCTTCGGCTTCTTCGGCGACACCCTCCAGGAGCACAGCGGGACGCTCACCAAGATCCTCGGCGTGCTGATGATCCTGATGGGGATCTTCTTCATGGGTCTGATGCCGTGGATGACGCAGCGCGAATTCCGCATCCACAAGAGGCCGGTGACCGGGCTGGCGGGCGCACCACTGCTGGGCGCCCTCTTCGGGATCGGCTGGACCCCGTGCCTCGGCCCGACGCTCAGTTCGGTGAGCATCCTCGCGATGGACCAGGGCACCGCCGGACGCGGGGCGATACTGACCGTCGCGTACTGCCTCGGGCTCGGCCTGCCCTTCGTGCTCGCGGCGGTCGCCTTCCGCAAGGCGCTCGGCGCCTTCGGCTGGGTCAAGCGCCACTACGCATGGGTCATGCGGATCGGCGGCGTCATGATGATCGCGACCGGGCTGCTCCTGCTGACCGGCGTCTGGGACACCATGATGCAGGAATTGCAGGGCTGGTCCAACGGCTTCACTGTGGGGATCTGAGTTCCATGAGCAACACCAAGTCCAACCCGGCCCCGGAGCGCGAGCACCGGGACGAGCGGGAGATCCGGGACGAGCAGGACCGGGAGAACGCCCGCGAACTCGGTGCGGCCGGCTCCCAGCTCTCCACCGCCCCCCGCGAGGAGAGCGCGGCCGGTCTGCCGGCCATGGGCGTCATCGGCTGGGTCCGCTGGTTCTGGCGGCAGCTCACCTCGATGCGGGTTGCGCTGATCCTGCTCTTCCTGCTGTCGCTCGGCGCCGTCCCCGGCTCGCTGATCCCGCAGAACAGCGTCGACGAACTGAAGGTGCAGACCTTCAAGGACGCCCATACCACCGTCACGCCGATCTACGAGAAGCTCCAGTTCTTCGACGTCTACAGCTCGGTGTGGTTCTCCGCGATCTACATCCTGCTGTTCATCTCGCTCATCGGCTGCATCGTCCCGCGCACCGGCCAGTTCATCGGCCAGCTGCGCAGCCGCCCGCCGGGTGCCCCGAGGCGCCTGACCCGGCTGCCCGCGTACACCACCTGGCGCACCGAGGCCGAGCCCGAGCAGGTCCGCGAGGCCGCGCTCGCCATGATGCGCAGGCGCCGCTACCGCGCGCACACCGCGGGGGACGCGGTCGCCGCCGAGAAGGGCTACCTGCGCGAGGCCGGGAACCTGATCTTCCACATCGCGCTGATCGTGATGCTGGTGGCGTTCGCCTTCGGACAGCTCTTCAAGTCCGAGGGCGCCAAGCTGATCGTCGAGGGCGACGGCTTCTCCAACACGCTGACGCAGTACGACGACTTCAAGTCGGGTTCGCTGTTCGACAGCGACTCGCTCGTCCCCTTCAGCTTCAAGCTCGACAAGTTCACCGGTACGTACGAGCGCAGCGGCCCCCAGATCGGTACGCCCCGGACCTACGAGGCCCATGTGACGTACGAGCAGGGCGCGTACGGCAAGCCGCAGAAGACCGTCATCAAGGTCAACGAGCCCCTCGTCATCGACGGCACCAAGGTCTATCTGAACGCGCACGGCTACGCGCCCGTCGTCTCCGTCAAGGACGGCAGCGGCAAGGTGGTCTACCGCAACGCCGTACCGCTGCTGCCCATCGACAACAACGTCACCTCGACCGGTGCGATCAAGGTGCTGGACGGTTACCGCGACGAGAACGGCAAGAAGACCCAGCTGGGCTTCCAGGCCTTCTTCGTGCCGAGCTTCGCGGGCGACAACCAGGGCACGATGTTCTCCCAGTTCCCCGCCGCCGACAATCCGCGGCTCGCCCTCAACGGCTACCACGGCTACCTGGGGCCGGACTCCGGGCTGGCGCAGAACGTGTACCAGCTCGACAAGTCCAAGATGAAGGAATTCAAGGACAGCAAGGGCAACCAGCTCAAGCAGCGCCTGGCGGTCGGCGACACGATGAAGCTGCCCGACGGCGCAGGCTCGATCACCTTCGAGGGCGTCGAGGAGTGGGCCAGCTTCCAGATCTCCGAGCAGCCCGCCAGCGGCTGGGCGCTCACCGGCGCCGTCGCCGCGATCGCCGGACTCGCGGGCTCGCTGTTCATCCAGCGGCGCCGCATCTGGGTGCGGGCCGTACGCGGTGCGGACGGCGTCACCGTCGTCGAAATGGCGGGTCTCGGCCGCAGCGAGTCCGCGAAGCTTCCCGAGGAGCTGGCCGATCTCGCGGTCACGCTCAACGCCGTCGCGCCCACCGCGCCCGGCCCCGACACCGACCCCGGATCCGACTCCGTCGAAGAATCCTCCGAAGAACCTGCCGAAGGGGCTGAGAAGTGAATCTCGCCGCCGCAACCAACGAGAACCTGGCGCACACCAGCAATGTGCTGATCTATTCGTCGATGGCCGTCTACACCCTGGCCTTCTTCGCGCACATCGCGGAATGGGTGTTCGGCAGCCGCAGCAAGGTCGGCCGCACCGCCGCCGCGCTGACCGGTGCCGAGGACGCGGCCGCCCCCACGGTGAAGGTGCAGGTCGCACAGAAGGGCGGCGGCACCGCCGTACTCGACCGCCCGAAGATCATCACGCGCTCCGCGGCCGGTACCCGCGACGTCCCGGACGGGCCCGGCGCGGCCGGCGGCACGTTCAAGGGCGACCTGTACGGACGCATGGCGGTCTCCATGACCGTGCTCGCCTTCCTCGTGCAGGCCGGCGGTGTCCTCGCCCGTGCGCTGTCCGTGCAGCGTGCCCCGTGGGGCAACATGTACGAGTTCTCCATCACCTTCTCCACGGTGGCGGTCGGCGCCTATCTGGTCCTCCTCGCGCTGAAGAAGAACGTCCGCTGGATGGGACTGCTCCTGGTCACCACCGTCCTGCTGGACCTCGGTATCGCGACCACGGTGCTCTACACCTCCAGCGACCAGCTGGTGCCCGCACTGCACTCGTACTGGCTGTGGATCCACGTCTCCACCGCCATCATCTGCGGCGCCGTCTTCTACATCGGTGCGGTCGCCACCCTGCTCTACCTCTTCCGCGACAGCTACGAGAGCAAGCTCGCCAACGGCGTGCAGCCCGGTTCGTTCGCCCAGTCCGTGCTCTCCCGGCTGCCCGCCGCCTCGACGCTCGACAAGTTCTCGTACCGCATCAACGCCGCGGTCTTCCCGCTGTGGACGTTCACGATCATCGCGGGCGCCATCTGGGCGGGCGACGCATGGGGCCGCTACTGGGGCTGGGACCCCAAGGAGGTCTGGTCCTTCATCACCTGGGTCGCGTACGCCTGCTACCTGCACGCCCGCGCCACCGCAGGCTGGAAGGGCCGCAAGGCCGCCTACCTGGCACTGATCGCGTTCGGCTGCTGGCTCTTCAACTACTACGGCGTGAACATCTTCGTCACCGGCAAGCACTCCTACGCGGGCGTCTGACCGGCCCTCGTCCCGTACGGGTGCGGATCCCGCACCACCGGGCCACGCTGGAACCATGACCGATGCGATCCCCGTCATCGAGCGTGGCACCAGCGAAACCCACGGTGACCAGCACATTCTGCGGTTCACGCTACGGCTGCCCCACCCCGTCCCACGGGTGTGGGCAGCCGTTGCCAGTTCCGAGGGGCTGCCCGGCTGGCTCGCCTGCGCCGACCCGTTCGAACCGCGCATCGGCGGGGCCGTCACGCTGCGCTGGCTGAACACCGGCCGCGACGGTCATGCCACGGTCGCCTCCGGCACCGTCACCGCCTGGGACATCGAGCGAGTCGCCGAATACACCCTCGAAGGACTCCACGGCCGCATCCGCTTCCACCTGGAGCCACCGCGCGGCGACCATGTGCTGCTGCGCTTCACCAACGAGTTCCGGGGCGACGACGAGCTGCGCCTGGACTGCCTCGCCGGCTGGCACGACCACTTCCGCTATCTCGTCGACGCGCTCGACGGATACCCCGCCGACTGGTCGAAGTGGACCCCGGTCCGGTGGGCGGGGCTGCGTGAGGAGTACGCGGCGGCCGAGCGGTGACGCGACGTCACGGTGCCGAGGACGGCGGCAGGCACTTCGGGTCCGGCGGCGTGCGCTCGGGCCAGGCGATCGCCACGAACCGCTGACGGGCGTCCTCGGGTGCCAGCTCCACCACCGGCACCGCCTTGTTGTACGGGTTCCCGTGGTTGTCCAGGCAGATCCAGCCACTGGCCCCCGACACCCGCAGCGAACCCTTCACCCGCGGCCACTGCTCACCCACGTCCGCGGGCTGCGGAAGCCGCTTGCCGTCCGGGGTCGCCTGCCGGATGCCGTGCACCGCCAGCGACATCGCGTCGTGCGCGATGATGACCTGGCCGTCGGTCAGCTCCTGGTGACCGGTCGGACCGATCGGTCCCACGGGCTTCTTCGCCACCGTGGCCAGCAGGTCCAGGAAGCTCCGGTAGTCCGCCGGGGAACCGCCCGTCGCCGCCCCGCCCTTCTCCTTCGCCACCGCCCAGGCGTCCGGGTGCGCCAGCGAGGCGTAGCGGACCGTCACCTTGCGGCGCAGGGCGCCCCGGTCGAGCTTCTTGTCGCTGCCGAGGTACGAGCCCTCGTCGCCGGTCAGGATCGTGAACGGGCGGCTCTGGCAGCCGCGGGCCCCGAGCGCGTTGATGAACTGCCGCAGCTGGGTGTGGCGTCCGGCGAAGAACACCGTATCCGCATCCGTGTCGCAGATGAGGTGCGTGATCTGCTGGAACGTGTTGGCCGTGGTGCCCTCGTCGTTGGGGTCCTCGCGCGAGGTGAACAGCTGCGGCTCGTACTGCGTTCCCTTCACCAGCGAGGTGAACGCCGCCCGCAGCGTGTCCGTGTAGTGGTCGCCGGTGCGGGTGTCCTGCACCAGCAGCGCCTTGTCCGCCTTCACCTTCCCGAAGTGCGCCAGCGCCCGCGCCTCGTCCCGGTTCGTCGGCGACACCCGCGCCAGACCGGGGAACGGGTCGCCGCCCGGGCCGTTGGCGATGTCGTCGGCGGTGATCGTGGTACCGACGACCGCGATGTGCGCGGCGGTCAGCTCCTTGACCGCCGACCTGACCTGCGTACTGCTGGTGGCGACCCCCGACACGGCCCGCAGCTGGTCCGGGGCCCCGGTCATCTTCTTCAGCCGGTCCACCGTCGGCTGCCACAGCAGGTTGTTCTTCCCCGTGTTGGCGAGAACCAGCCGGATCCCCGGCACCTGCTCGTTCGACAGATGGTTGGCCCGGTACTGCTCGGCGAACGCGCCCTGCAGCTCGCGCTGCATCTTGGTCTGCATGGCTTCGTCCGTCGACGTCAGCGGCAGCAGCAGCGCGACCGTCGCGTACCGGCCGGGCTTCAGGGTGTCGTTCTCCCGGGCGATGGCCGCGGCGATCTCGGTCAGTTTCGGCCGCCCGAAGTCGTATCCGTCGCCGGAGACACCTATGCACTCGTCGCTGCCCTGCGGCCGCTCGACCCCCTTCGCGCAGGAGCGGTCCTCGGGGGCGGTGAGCCGGCCGATGCCGTACCAGCCGGACGTGACGACCAGGGCGCCGGCCACCACCGTGGTGACCACCTTCTGCCTTGCCGTGTACCAGACGCGATAACGCAGTGGATTACGCATCCGAGCCACCGTTCCCCCGCTGCTGCCCGCTTCCGCCCGTGTCCGCCGACCCCGGCGGCATGGACAGCGGCCGCCAGGCCCTGATGTCCTGCGGCCAGTGCGTCGCCGCGTCCCACAGCACGCTGTTGCCCGTCGGATGCCTGCCGGACAGTTGTCGCAGTTCGTGCGCCATCTTGTCGATCACCTCTTCGTCCGGCAGAGCCAGTGGATCGGACAGCAGCCATACGGCGTGCAGCAGCCGGCGCAGCTGCAGCTGGAGCTCCACGGCCCGCTCGCCGAGCCCCGCGAGCCCCGTCTCCCCGTCAGCCCTCGAACCGGCCGCCTCGCGGCCGAGCGCCACCGCCCGCCGCGGATCGGGGCCGGCGTGACCGGGCGGACGCGGATACGGCGCCGAAGCGATGAACCGCAACGAGCCGAGCCAGGCGGTGACATCCCCGTCGGTGAACCGCTCCCGCAGATGCGTCACGCAGTCCCCCGTCCTGCCCAGCACCAGCTCCTGGTGCAGCCGGTGCGGGACGCTCGGGCAGCGGCCCCCGGGCGCGTACGCCGAGCGCAGCGTCTCGTGCACCGCACGCCACACCGCGTAGTACGGATGGTCGTCGTCCTGGAATCGCAGCCGGTGCAGCAGCAGCGCACGCAGCAGCGGATCGGCGACGAAGTACTCGGGACCGACCGGCCAGTCCTGGGCCCGCAGCACGTCCCGCACCTGCAGCGCCACATCGCCGTCCAGCGACCGGCCGCGCAGCCGGGCCGTGGCCAGCAGCCGCGCCGAGTCCTCACCGTGCGCGGCGGCCAGCACACTCAGTACGTCGAGCTGCTGCCCGGGCAGCAGCCGCGCCAGGAGCTCGTCCGCGACCCGCACCGGCGCCCGGTCCTCACGCAGCTCCACCGTGCGGTCCAGCAGCGCCCCCGGCACCAGCGAGCCCAGCTGCGACGTGCTGCCCGGCCGCGGTGATCCCGGCCGCGGCGTCCCCGGCACCAGCGCCTCGCCCGCCGCCTGTGCCAACAGCGCCACACCCAGCGGGCGCCCACCCGTCAGCCGGTGCACCCCACGTGCCAGCCCGGCCGGGGTGCGGCCCAGCGGATCGTGCCGGTCGAACGCCGCCTGTACGTGCGCCGGGCCCAGCGTCGTGAGTTCCACGGCCAGAATCCCGGACGTCACCTCCGAACCACGGGCCCAGTGCGAGCCGTGCGCCACCTCGGGCAGCCGCCGACGCACCGCATGGCTCAGCCCCTCGTGGTCACGGGCGCGCGAGGAGGCGAACAGGGCGATCTGATCGCGCACCCCGGAGGCCCGCTGCCGCAGTACCGGCTCGACCAGCTGCCGGCCCAGCAACGTGTGCGCGTTGTCCAGCAGCAGCACGGGACGGCCCCGGCGGGCGCCCCGCGCCAGACCCCCGTACGCCCGCACCAGATCCGCGACCAGCGCGAGCACCAGATGGTCCTCGGCCCGGCGGCGCAGATCGCCGCCGCGCTCGAAATCGACCGCCAGCTGCCGCAGCCCGATCCTGCCGTTGCCGCCCGCGTGCGGATAACTCCCGTACCAGTCCGCCGAACGCCGCTGGAACCGGCTGAACGTCTCCTCCAGCACCGTCTCGATCGTGGCCTCGGCGACCATCCCGGCCAGCGGGACGACCGAGTCGAAAGCACTCGCGGCCAGCTTCGTCAGCACCTTGGTGACCCAGCCCGTCGCCGCGTCCCCACGCGTGTCGACGGTCGCCAGCACCGGGCCGAGCGACTGCAGATCCCGCTGCGCCCGCGTCTCGTCCTCCCGTGTCCAGGAGATCGAGGCGACCGCCACGAGGCCGAGGCTCAGCCGGGGAAACTGCACCGGCCGGGCGGCATGCACCTTCGCCGTCAGCTGGGTGGCGAGCTCCGGCAGCGCCCCGGTGACCGGAGTCCAGCCGGGACCCGGGTCCGCGGGCGGCACGACGGCCTCGCAGTCGACGAGGGCCACCGGGGTGATCTCCCGGTACAGATGGCGCAGTTGCTTGAGCACGGCCGTCTTTCCCATGCCGCGGCCGCCGGTCAGCACGGCGACCGGCGGATCGTCACGGTGCTCGTAGGCGACCCGAGCGGAGCCGTACGGAGTGAGACCTGTCAGACGCGCCGCAAGTCCGTCGTTGCCGAAGATCGCCTCGCGCCCGTACAGCTCTCTCTCCACAGCACTCCCAGCGCCGATACCCCATCCGACCTGTCACACCGTCAACACAAGGATATCGGCAGGGTGTTGGAGCAAGGGCAAGATTTTCGAACGATCAGGGGCGCGGGGCGGTAAATCAGTCAACGCCGATGTCCTCGTTCCACACGTCGGGATGGTCCTGTACGAAGTCCCGCATGAGTGCGACGCATTCGGCATCGTCGAGCAGCACGATCTCCACCCCGTGCCGAGCCAGCCAGTCCTGCCCGCCGGCGTAGGTCTCCGCCTCGCCGATCACCACCCGCGAGATCCCGAACTGCCGCACGAGGCCGGAGCAGTACCAGCACGGGGAGAGCGTCGTCACCATCGTCGTGCCCCGGTACGAGCGCTGCCGTCCGGCCGCTCGGAACGCCGCCGTCTCCGCGTGCATGGACGGATCGCCGTCCTGGACGCGGCGGTTGTGGCTGCGGCCGAGGAGGTTGCCATCCGGCCCGTAGAGCGCGGCACCGATGGGGATGCCGCCCTCGGCGAGCCCGGCACGGGCCTCGGCGAGGGCGGTGGCGAGCATGGCGCGGTAGTCGTTCACGCGCCCACTCTCCACCGTGTGGGCAGCGGACTCCCGGCACCCACGAGGGCCGCAGCGTGTCCAACGACATGGACGGGCCGCCGACAAGGGCCGGCCGGCCCTTCGTGATTACTAAGCGGGTGGCGCCGACTCCTCCGGCCCCGCCCCGCTCTCGCGACGCTTGAGCTCCTCCTCACGGCGGCGCAGATCCGCCTCCCAGTCCTTGAGGAGCGACTCGTCCTTCTTGTTCTCTTCCTTCAGCGCCTTCAGGAACTCCGGATTGTCGTCCGGCGCCACCCACTGCGAGCGGTGATTGCGGTGCCATTCGGACGGCGTACGGCCCCCGGCGGGCACCTGGCGCATCTTGCCCGCGGCCAGCCAGACGATCGGGCCGACGATCCAGAACAGCAGGATGATGAAGACCCAGGCGATCTTCGGCAGGTGCTTGGCCTCGTCCTCAGGGGTGTTCAGGCAGTCGATGAACGCGTAGATCGTCAGTGCCAGAGGCAGGAGATAGATCAGGGCCCGGAACATGATGGAAAGGTCCCCCTGCGGAGAGTTGGCGGGGCTTGTCCCGCCCCGGTGACGGGCCCAGAGTAACCGGTGCCGATGACGTCCCACGGTGAGCAGGTGGGAACCGGCAGCGAGCAGGCCGGAGTACGGCTCCGCCGTGCGCGCCGCGGCCGGCGCGGAGGTGAACATCCGTGATCCGGTGAGTGACTCACCGGTATGCTGCTCGGCCGTTTTCAACAGCGCCCGGGCGGGGCCCTCGATGCCGTATACGGGGGCGCCGTCGGCAACGTGACATGAAGGTGACGGGCACGCAGGCCCAGCTCGACCGGGCAAGGGCTCGTCCTCGTGAGCACTGGCGCAACCCGCCCCGCCGTCGGGGCGGTGGCCGAGTCGACTGGTGGGAGCGGCCGTCCTCGGCCGAGGAACTCGGCATCGACGCCTGGAGCTGCATCAGCCCGGAAGCGTGTGGTCGAGCTGCGTCAGCTCCCCCGGGCTCAGTGTGAGCTCCGCGGCCCGGGCCGAGTCAGTGATCGAGGCCGGGCGGCTGGCTCCCGGCAACGGGATCACCGCGGGGGAGCGGCTCAGCAGCCACGCCAAGGCGATCTGCTGCGGGCTGACGCCGTGTTCGGCCGCGATGCGGTGGAAAGCGGTGCCGATGGAGGTCGGGCCGGAGGGGCCGTCGAGGGAACTGCGGGAGATGCCGCCGAGGGGGCTCCAGGGCAGGAACGCCAGGCCCAGCTCGGTGCTCAGCCGCAGCTCGGGCTCGCTGTCCCGGACGGCGGGCGAGTACTGGTTCTGTACCGAGACGAGCCCGTCGCCGAGGATCTGATGCGCCTGTCGGATCTGGCTGATGGTCACGTTCGAGATGCCGGCGGCGCGGATCGTGCCGGCGTCGAGCAGGTCGCGCAGAGCGCCGACGGACTCCGCCCAGGGCACTGCCGGGTCCGGCTTGTGCAGCTGGTACAGGCCGATCGCTTCGACGCCCAGTCGCCTGGCGGAGGCTTCGGCGGCGCGCTTGAGATGTTCCGGGGTGGCGGTGACGGTCCAGCTGCCGTCTCCGGGCCGTCCGCGGCCGCCCTTGGTCGCGATCAGGACGCCGGAGGTGTCGCCGCCGTAGCCGGCCAGCGCGCGGGCGACCAGGAGCTCGTTGTGGCCCACCTCGTCGGCGTACCAGTGATAGCTGTCGGCGGTGTCGATGAGCGTGACGCCGGCGTCGAGGGCGGCGTGGACGGTGGCGATGGCCCGCGTCTCGTCCGGGCGGTCCTCGATGGACAGCGGCATGGCGCCCAGTCCGACGGCGCTGACGGTGATGTCTGCGATGGTGCGGTGTTCCATGGCGGCTCGTGTTCCTCAGGCGACGGGGGCGGCGGATGCTGTGAGGGCTTCGGCGACGGCGCCAGGCAGCCGGTCGGCAGTACGGGAGAAGGCAAAACCCAGCTGTTTCGCGCGGGTGTTACTCATGGCGTAGTGGCGGTCGAAGGAGAAAGGTGAGGCGGTCCCGCCCGCGTCGACGGTCCGGTGGACGGGCTCGCGGCCGGTCTGCGCGGCGATGATCGCGGCCAGGTGTGACCGGTGGCCTGCAGACGCTCGACCAGGAGCCTTCCGAAGTACCGGCTTCCGCCGATGACACAGATCCTTTGCATGCCCCCACCCTGGATGCCTACCGTCATCAGCAGAAGTGGCGACTTACTGAAAGCGTATTAAGGAATACTGTTGATCGATGTGCAGCGGCTCCGCGTCCTGCGAGCGGTGGCGGACCACGGCAGCTTCAGCAAGGCGGCGACAGCTCTCCATCTCACCCCCTCCGCCGTTTCCCAGCACGTAGCGGTGTTGGAACGCAGCCTCGGTGCCCAGGTCGTGGCACGTAGTACGCGCGGGGTAACCCTCACTCAGGCCGGCCAGATCATGGTCGGGGCCGCCGAGTCCGTCGCAGCCGAGCTCGAACAGGCAAAGCAACAGGTCGAGCAACTCGGCACGGGTCACGAACAGCTCACCGTCGCCACCTTCACCAGCGGCGGCAGGCACCTGCTGCCCGGCGCTCTCCCTCGGCTCATGGCAACCCATCCCCGCACCCTGCTCCACGTCAAGGAGGGCGAGCCCGAAGAGACCCTGCCCCTCGTCCGACAGGGCGCCGTCGACCTCGCACTCGCCTACCATTTCGACGGCCCGCTGCCCGTCGGGCCGGGCGCCGGCTCCAGCCTGCGGTGGGCCGCACTCCTGGAAGACCCCCTGCACGTCGTCATGCACGAGGAGCACCGACTCGCCGACCGCGATTCGCTCGACATCACCGAGCTGGCGGCCGAGCCCTGGGTACTCGGCTGCCTCAAGACCGAGACATACCTGCGCCGCTACGCCGAGCGCGCAGGCTTCGAACCGGAAGTACGCGGCACCACCACCGACTACTTCTTTGCCCGCTCGCTCGTCGCCGCGGGAATGGGAATCTCCCTGATCCCTTCCATCGCGTTCGTCCCGACGGTGCCGGGTCTGCGCGCCGTCCCGATCCAGCCGCCGACTCCGACCCGGCACATCGGCGTTGCCACGATCGGCCGCCGTCGCGACCACCCACACGTCACCACGTTCATCGAGGCCCTCCGCGAGCAGGCGATGCATCAATCAGCGGTGCCCGAACAACGACTGCCAGGCAGGCCAGCCGCTGCCAGTCCTGCGTGACCGACCGCACATCCGTCTCCGACCGGCCAAGTATCTCGCCACCTGGGCCCTGCTGACCCTGTGGCGGTTTCGCGACCGCGCCACGCTACGGGCCCCCTCGACGGCCTCAGGGAGGGACTGCGCGGCGGCCGGGGCGAGCGGTCACCGATGAGCCGGGACATCGTGGCGCGACTCGCTTTCGCCGGCAGGCCGCCCATCCTCTGATGACGTCGCTTCGATCGAGGCCACCCTCAACGCGCGCGTCCATGTTGTGGAGAGGCGGAGAGGTGGGGCACCCCAGGTGATCCACCGGGGTGATGACAAACTGGACGGCATGGCTTACGACGATCTTCGTTCCCTCCTCCGGGCCCTGGAGCGCGAGGGCGAGCTCAAGCGCATCAAGGCCGAGGTCGACCCGTATCTGGAGGTCGGCGAGATCGTCGACCGGGTGAACAAGGCGGGCGGGCCCGCGTTGCTCTTCGAGAACGTCAAGGGGTCCTCGATGCCCCTGGCCATGAATGTCTTCGGGACCGACAAGCGGCTGCTCAAGGCACTCGGGCTGAAGTCGTACGCCGATATCAGCGACAAGATCGGCGGGTTGCTCAAGCCGGAGCTGCCGCACGGCTTCGTCGGGGTGCGGGAGGCATTCGGGAAGCTCGGCTCGATGGTGCATGTGCCGCCGAAGAAGGTGAAGTCCGAGAGCGCGCCCGTGCAGGAGGTCGTGCTCACCGGCGATGACGTGGATCTGGACCAGCTGCCCGCGCTCTTCACCTGGCCCGAGGACGGCGGATCGTTCTTCAATCTGGGGCTCACCCATACCAAGCACCCGGAGACGGGTGTGCGGAACCTGGGCCTGTACCGGCTCCAGCGTCACGACCGGCGCACCATCGGGATGCACTGGCAGATCCACAAGGACAGCCGCAACCACTACCAGGTCGCCGCCAAGCGCGGGGAGCGGCTGCCGGTCGCGATCGCGTTCGGGGCGCCGCCCGCGGTGACGTACGCCTCCACGGCGCCGCTGCCGGGGGACATCGACGAGTACCTCTTCGCCGGGTTCATCCAGGGCAAGCGGATCGAGATGGTCGACTGCAAGACCGTGCCGTTGCAGGTCCCGGCACAGGCGGAGGTCGTCATCGAGGGGTGGCTGGAGCCCGGGAAGATGCTTCCCGAGGGGCCGTTCGGCGACCACACCGGCTTCTACACGCCGCAGGAACCGTTCCCCGCACTGACCATCGACTGCGTGACCATGCGGAAACGTCCGCTGCTGCAGTCGATCGTGGTGGGCCGGCCGCCGACCGAGGACGGGCCGCTGGGGCGGGCCACGGAGCGGTTCTTCCTGCCGCTCCTCAAGATCATCGTGCCGGACATCGTGGACTACCACCTGCCGGAGGCGGGCGGCTTCCACAACTGTGCGATCGTCTCGATCGACAAGAAGTACCCGAAGCACGCCCAGAAGGTGATGAGTGCCATCTGGGGTGCGCACATGATGTCGCTGACCAAGCTGATCGTCGTCGTGGACTCCGACTGCGACGTCCACGATCTGCACGAGGTGGCGTGGCGGGCGCTCGGCAATACGGACTACGCGCGCGACCTCACCGTCACCGAGGGGCCCGTCGATCACCTCGACCATGCTTCCTACCAGCAGTTCTGGGGCGGCAAGGCGGGCATCGACGCGACGAAGAAGTGGCCCGAGGAGGGTTACACACGGGACGGGGGCTGGCCGAACATGGTCGAGTCCGACCCGCGGACGGCGGCGAAGGTCGACCGCCGGTGGAAGGAATACGGACTGTGAGCGCCGCCGAAGCAGCACTGGGCTCAGGGCCCGTACAACCGAACAGCAAGGTCAAGGCGTTTCTGCGGCTCGTGATGATCGAGCACTCGGTCTTCGCGCTGCCCTTCGCGTACATCGCCGCCCTGACCGCGATGTTCCAGGCGGACAAGTCCATCCACTGGGTCACGCTGCTGCTCGTCACCATCGCGATGGTGGGGCTGCGGACGTTCGCGATGGCCTGCAACCGGATCATCGACCGGGAGATCGACGCCCGTAATCCGCGCACCGCGAGCCGGGAACTGGTCACCGGGGCGGTGTCCGTGAAGTCGGCGTGGACGGGGGCGCTCGTCGCCGTTGTCGCCTTCCTCGGGGCGGCGGCTCTGCTGAACCCGCTCTGTCTGGCGCTCGCGCCGGTCGCCGTCGTGCCGATGGTGGTCTATCCGTACGGGAAGCGGTTCACCCACTACCCGCACGCCATCCTGGGGATCGCGCAGGCCATAGGGCCGATCGGCGCCTGGCTGGCCGTGACCGGCAGCTGGTCGTGGGACGCGGTGATCCTCGGTCTCGCGGTCGGGATCTGGATCGGTGGCTTCGACCTGATCTTCGGCTGCCAGGACGTCCAGGCGGACCGGGCGCACGGGGTGCTGTCGGTGCCGGCCCGGTTCGGGATTCCCGCCGCGCTGTGGGGTGCGCGGGTCTGCCATGTGGTGACGACCGGGCTGCTCGTCTGGTTCGGGCTGGCCACGGAGGCCGGACTGTTCTACTGGATCGGCATGGTGATCGTCGCCGTCGCCTTCGTGTACGAGCACCGGGTGGTGCGGCCGCACGATCTGTCCCGGCTGAACCGGGCGTTCTTCTCGGTCAACGGGTTCATCGGAATAGCGCTGTTCGCGTGCGCGCTGCTGGATCTGCTGGTGCGGGGTCTGACGGTCTGAGCCTGCCCGGGGTCGTGTCCGGCGGATCAAGGCCAGGACACCAGGGGATCCGTCCGCGCTCTACGGTATGAGCGGCCGGGCGGGCGGCACCGTGCCCCGACCGCGCGCGGGGCGGCGGAAGACGAACGCCGCCGCCACGCCCGCCGCCAGTCCGAACAGGTGGCCCTGCCAGCTGACCGAGGTGTTGGCGGGGGAGATCCCCAGCAGGATCGACGAGCCCCATATCGCGCCGATCACCAGCCCGACGCCGATATCCAGCACTCTGCGGTCCACGAAGCCACGGACCAGCAGATAGCCGAAGAGGCCGAAGACCAGCCCGGACGCGCCCGCCGTGTTGGAGCCGGCCGGCGAGACCAGCCAGACCCCGAGACCGTCCACCACGGTGATCAGCGCGGCCACGGCCACGAACCGGCGTATGCCGCCCAGCGCGGCCAGGAAGCCGAAGACCAGCAGCGGCACGCTGTTGGAGGCGACATGGCCGAAGCCGAAGTGGATGAAGGACGCGGGCACGACGTCCAGCAGTTCGGCCGGCCGGCGCGGTTCGATGCCGTACGTGTCCAGTGAATGGCCGCTCGACACGTCGACGACTTCGAGTATCCAGAGGAACGCCACCCAGCCCAGCATCAGCTTGGCCGCGGCCTTCGCGCGGTCGCCCGTGCTCCACGCCGGTGCGATTCGATCTGGCGATGCGGCCATCGCGCCCTCCCCTGCCGGTCTCCTGCTGTCGCCCCTGCCTCCACCCCTCAGAACGGCTGGGGCACCTTACTCGGTTCCGGGTTCGGGCAGCCGGATAGGCTCGGCTGTGTGGATTCCGGGACTTCAGTGAGTCAGCACCAGCGGCAGCCTTGGATTGTCGGGGTTTCAGGCGCTTCGGGCACCCCATTCGCCGCCGCCGTGCTGCGCGGTCTGCTGGCCGCGGGGGAGAGCGTCGATCTGGTGGTGAGCCGGGCGTCACGGCTGACGCTGCTGGACGAGACCGGAATCGCGTTCCGCGACGCGCACTGGCAGGAGGATCTGCGCAGCTGGCTGGCGCGTGGGGCGGACGGGAAGCCGCACACCTTCGATGTGGACGTCGAGGGCGTACGGCACTGGGCGGCCGGTGACCTCGCCGCCGGGCCGTCCTCGGGGTCGTACCCGGCGAAGGGGATGCTGATCGTCCCGGCCTCGACGGCATGTGTGGCCGGGGTGGCGCTCGGACTCTCGAAGGATCTGCTCCAGCGGGCCGCGAGCGTGACGCTCAAGGAGCGGCGGAAGCTGGTCGTCACGGTGCGGGAGACACCGCTGAACGGGCAGACGCTGAAGCATCTGGTGAGCCTGGACGAGGCGGGCGCCGTCGTACTGCCCGCCTCTCCGGCGTTCTATGCGGGAGCGACGCACATCCAGGATCTGGTGGATTTCGTCGCGGGGCGGGTGCTGGACGCGGCTGGGGTGCCGCACGACCTGTACCGCCGGTGGGAGGGAGAGCTCGGTGGCGGCTCTCGCGGCTCCGGGGGCTGAGCCTGTGGTCAGCGCTTCTTCTTGGCGCGCGGGGTGCGGGTCCGGTCGACCCGGTGCGCGGCGGCGGGCTGGTGGGCACGCGAGCGGTTGGCCAGGTCCTGCAGCTCGCGCATTCGGGCGTAGGCCATCTCGATCGTGTACACGGTGTTCTCACTCCTGAAGATTCGAAAGCATTTTTTGGATACTCGGGAAGATTTGCAGGCCCTGAAGCCTGCATGCCTTAGATTCTACACGTAAACTCGCGATACTGCTGAACAATGGAAGGTTTCAGTCACATGGACGCGGTGGACAGGCAGCTCATCCAGGCACTCAGGGAGAACGGCAGGGCCTCGTACGCCGAGCTGGGGCGGCTCGTCGGGCTCTCCGGGCCCAGCGTCACCGACCGCATCAACCGGCTGGAAACCGCCGGTGTCATCACCGGCTACCGCGCCACCGTCGACGCCGCGTCCCTGGGGCTCGGGGTCACGGCCCTGATCGGCATCTCGCTCTCCGATGCCGCCGATCACGAGGACGTGGCGCGCCGGCTGAAGGACCTCGCGGAGATCGAGGACGCCTGGTTCATCGCCGGCGACGACTCGTACATGCTCAAGGTGCGGGTCGGTGACGTGGACGGCCTGGAGAAGACCATCCGCCGGCTCAGCGGCACAAAGGGCGTCTCGCGCACGCGCACCACGATCGTGCTCTCCACCAAGTGGGAGAACCGGGTCGGGGAACTTCCCGAGGAGGCGTAGGCGTAACGTGGTGGAGCCCCCGGGTGACCGGGGGTTTCGCCCGGTATCACCGGGAAGGCACAGCGCGTCGACAACTGGGAGGCAGCCGCATGGACGTTGGGCTCAAGCGCGAGCTGGAGGAGAAGGTCCGCGCAGGGGAGCGGCTGACCCGTGAGGACGGCATCGCCCTCTACGAGTCGGACGACCTGGCCTGGCTCGGCGGCCTCGCGCACGAGGTGCGTACGCGCAAGAACGGCGACGTCGTGCACTTCAACGTCAACCGGCACCTCAACATGACCAATGTGTGCACCGCGTCGTGCGCGTACTGCTCGTTCCAGCGCAAGCCGGGCGAGAAGGACGCGTACACCATGCGCATCGAGGAGGCCGTCCGGCTGGCGAAGGCGATGGAGGGCGAGAACCTCACCGAGCTGCACATCGTCAACGGGCTGCACCCCACCCTGCCGTGGCGTTACTACCCGCGCTCGCTCAGTGCGCTGAAGGAGGCCCTGCCGCAGGTCTCCCTCAAGGCGTTCACCGCCACCGAGATCCACCACTTCGAGACCATCTCCGGGCTCTCGGCCTCCGAGATCCTCGACGAGCTGATCGAGGCCGGTCTGGAGTCGCTGACCGGCGGCGGCGCGGAGATCTTCGACTGGGAGATCCGCCAGCACATCGTGGACCACAACACCCACTGGGAAGACTGGTCGCGCATCCACCGCCTCGCCCACGAGAAGGGTCTGAAGACCCCGGCGACGATGCTGTACGGCCACATCGAGGAGCCTCGTCACCGCGTCGACCATGTCCTGCGGCTGCGTGAGCTGCAGGACGAGACCGGCGGCTTCCAGGTCTTCATCCCGCTGCGCTACCAGCACGACTTCGTGGACATGAAGGACGGCAAGGTCCGCAACAAGCTCCAGGCGCGGACGACGATGGCGACCGGCGCCGAGGCGCTGAAGACCTTCGCGGTCTCGCGTCTTCTCTTCGACAACGTCCCGCACGTCAAGGTCTTCTGGGTGATGCACGGGGTGCAGACCGCCCAGCTCGCGCTCCAGCACGGCGCGGACGACATGGACGGTTCGGTCGTCGAGTACAAGATCACGCACGACGCGGACAACTACGGCACGCCGAACAAGCTCGGCCGCGACGATCTGCTGGACCTGATCCGGGACGCGGGCTTCCGCCCCGTCGAGCGGAACACCCGGTACGAGATCATCCGCGAGTACCCGGGGCCGGACGCGGAGCGCCGCGAGTCGCCGCAGCCGATGCGCGTCTGACCCGTCCGGCTGCCGCGCCGTCAGTTGTTCAGATGCACGAGAGCCCTGGCCGTCGGCCGGGGCTCTCTCGCGTACCGGACAAGGCTTGAGGCGAAGGATCGGTAATAGTTAATCTCCCTCTATGGCGCTTACTTTTGAGCTGGATCCCACGTTCGACCGCACTCTGCGGGACGGCATCGCCGAGCTGTGGACCGATGTCTCCAACGCGGGCGGTGCGGTCGGCTTCGTACCGCCCGTCACGGCCGACGACGTCCGGCCCGAACTGGTCAAGCACCTGGTCGCCATGGCCGAGGGGCGGACCCGGCTGCTGGTCGGTCACGACGAGGAGGGCGCCGTCGCGGCCACGGCCTTCCTGGCCTTCAACACACACCGGCTGATGACCCACTGGCTCTGGCTCTACACGGTGATGGTCCATCCCCGTCACCAGGGCAAGGGCTACGGGCGCGACCTGATGGATGCCGCGGCGGAGGCCGCACGCGGGATGGAGGGGATCGAGGCGATCCGGCTCACCTGCCGTGGCGGCACCGGTGTCGACCGCTTCTACGCCTCGTGCGGGTACAAGGAGGTCGGGCGGGTGCCCGACGCGATACGGGTGGCGGACGGCGACGACCGCGACGACATCATCATGCTGCTGCCGCTCGGCTGAGGTCCTCGGCCCCGGTCCACCGGCCGGGCACGCGGCCCGTCGGCCCTCTTTTGGTGCAGCCCTCCGAAGTGATCGATTCCGGGGCATGCTTCACTGGTCGGGCAGGATCGCAGGACTGTCGTACGTAGAGAGAGAGGCCAACTGTGTCCGCTGCCAAGCCGAGCGCGACGATTCGGTACACCGCGATGCGCCTCAGCATCTTCGTCGGCTGCTTCGCCGTCGCAGCCGTGGCCGTCCACTTCGGTCTGCTTCCCGCAGGGGTGAGTGGCTCCAATTTCATCTGGGTGATCCTGCTCGCACTGGTCCTGTCCGCGCCGCTCAGCTTCGTGCTGCTGCGCAAGCAGCGTGACGAGATGTCCGAGCAGATCGTGTCCAAGGTCGACCGCGCGAAGGCGCGGCTCGAAGAGAACCGGACCCGCGAGGACCACGTCACCTCGTGACGACCCGGTGAGGATGACGTAAGGACAACGTAAGGTTCCTCACACCCCGCACAGTTTCCGTACGAAACCCCGGTGCCGGAGCGAGCGCTCCTGTACTGGGGTTTCGTCGTTCCCGCGCGTGTGCCGGGCGCTCCTGGGACCGTTTTCCGACTCAAAGGAGTCCTTTGAGGTTCTCAAAGTTCAAGTGTTAACGTGTTCGACATGAAGACAGCAGTGCGCCATCGATCCGCCGCGAGCGTCCCGCTCGTGGAGCGCCTGCATGTCGATCTATGCCGCTGTATGTCCGCGGTCTGTTGCCGCAACGTCTGAACCGGCACCATGCAGCGGCGCCGCCCCTGACGCGGGCGCCGCACCCCCGTCCCCCCGCACGACGTCCCCGTGCGCCCCGATGCGTCACATCTGGAGTGTGTCCGTGTCCGCGAATCCCGCGTCCGCCGCCGCGACCGACAGCCCGTCCGGCTCCGGTTCTGGTTTCCGTATACCCAAGGTCCCGTTCTGGGCCCAGATAGTCGCCGGTCTCGTCCTCGGTGTCGTGCTCGGGTGGCTTGCCCGTTCCTACGACATCAACTGGCTCTACACCACGCTCGACAAGGTCGGCCACATCTTCGTCCAGCTGCTGAAGCTGGCCGTCGCGCCGCTCGTCTTCTTCGCGATCCTGGTGTCGATCACCAACCTGCGCAAGGTCAACAACGCCGCCCGGCTGGCCACCCGTACCCTGCTCTGGTTCATGATCACCTCGCTGATCGCGGTCGCCATCGGCCTCGCGATCGGCCTGATCACCAACCCGGGTTCCGGTACAGGACTGACCCCGAAGGACGGCAAGCTGCCGGAGCACGCGGGCTCCTGGCTCGACTTCCTCACCGGCATCATCCCGGACAACGTGATCACACCGTTCACCGAGCTGAACGTGCTCCAGATCGTCTTCATGGCGGCCGTCGCCGGTGTCGCAGCTCTCCAGCTCGGTGAGAAGGCCCAGCCGATCCTCACCCTCAGCGAGTCCGTCCTGGAACTGCTCCAGAAGGCCCTGTGGTGGGTCATCCGCCTCGCTCCCATCGGCACCATCGGCCTCATCGGCTACGCGATCGCCGACTACGGCTGGGACCTGATCGGCAAGTACGCGACGTTCACCGCCGACGTCTACATCGGCTGCGCCCTGGTGCTGTTCGGGGTGTACCCGCTGCTGCTCGTCACCGTCGCCAAGCTCAGCCCGCTGCAGTTCTTCAAGGGCGCCTGGCCGGCGATCCAGCTGGCCTTCGTCTCCCGCTCCTCGGTCGGCACCATGCCGGTCACCCAGAAGGTCACCGAGCGCCTCGGCGTCCCGAAGGAGTACGCCTCCTTCTCGGTCCCGTTCGGCGCGACCACCAAGATGGACGGCTGCGCGGCGATCTACCCGGCGCTGGCGGCGATCTTCATCGCGCAGATCTTCGACGTCCAGCTGGGTGTCGGTGACTACGTCCTCATCGCGTTCGTCTCGGTGATCGGTTCCGCGGCCACCGCCGGTCTGACCGGTGCGACGGTCATGCTGACCCTCACGCTGTCGACGCTGGGCCTCCCGCTGGAGGGCGTCGGTCTGCTCATGGCCATCGACCCGATCCTGGACATGATGCGAACGGCCACCAACGTGGCGGGTCAGGCGCTGGTCCCGGTGATCGTCTCGGCCCGTGAGAAGATCCTCGACCACGACGCGTACAACTCGGCCTCGTCCTCCCCGGTCGACGACGCCGAGGTGCGCGACGCCGAGCCGGAGCGCGTGCCGGTCGCCGCATAACGATTGCTGCTTGCGCCGAGCGCCCTTGGTCCGTCCGTCGACGGACCAGGGGCGCTCGCCCTTGCGCGGGCTCCGGCCGGCACCTCAGGTCGCCGTACTCTTGCCGGGGAGCAGTGCAGCGGGGGCGGGAGGAAGTCGGACGTGGGTGCTGTGAAGAGCAAACGGATGCCGCGTGCCGTGCGCGAGCAGCAGATGATGGACGCCGCGGTGCGGACGTTCGGGCAGCGCGGATACCGGGCCGCTTCGATGGACGAGATCGCGGAGCTGGCCGGAGTGTCCAAGCCGCTGGTCTATCTGTACCTGAATTCCAAGGAGGAGCTCTTCACCGCCTGCATCCAGCGTGAGGCGAAAGCGCTGGTCGCAGCAGTGCGGTCGGGGGTGGAGCCGGGGCTTCCGGCGGATCGGCAACTGTGGGCAGGGCTGCGGGCGTTCTTCACGCACACCGCGCAGAACCCGGACGGCTGGGCGGTACTGCACCGGCAGGCGCGTACGCACGGGGAACCGTTCGCCACCGAGGTCATGGTGATGCGCGACGAGATCGTTGCGTTCGTGACGGGTCTGATCGGTGCGGCGGCTCGTGAGGCCCACCGTGATCCGGCACTGCCGGACCGCGATGTGGCGGGTCTGGCGCAGGCCCTCGTGGGGGCCGCGGAGTCGCTCGCCGGCTGGGCCAACGACACCCCGGGCGTCTCGGCGAAGGAAGCCGCGGCCACGTTGATGAACTTCGCCTGGGCGGGTCTGGAGAACCTCATGCAGGGGCGCCCGTGGCTGCCGCCGAGCCAGTCCGCCGGTCAGAGGTAGCAGCGGCCGGTCACGAATCCGCTCCTCCACCGTCCCGCGTCGTCGACCCCGTGAGATGGACCCGGCTGCCGGTGCGGAGCTGGAAGGCGGAGCGCGATCCGTCGGCCGCGTACGTCACCGTCGCCGGGAGCAGGACCGGTGCCTTGAAGTCGGCGCGTACGGAACGGATCCGGCCCGGATCACCGGCCTCGGCCAGGCAGCGGGCGACCGTCCACATGCCGTGCGCGATGGCCCTCGGGAAGCCGAACAGCCGGGCCGTCAGCGGGTACAGATGGATGGGGTTCCGGTCACCGGACGTCGCACCGTAGCGACGTCCCAGATCGCCGGGGAGCCGCCACTGGGTGACGGTGGGGAGCTCGGTGGCGTGGGCCGCGCCGACGGCGCCGGGAGCAACAGCGGTCGTGGTCGGGTGACGGGACAGATAGCCGCTGCGCGACTCCCAGACCAGCTCACCGCCCGAACGGGCCTCCGTCACCATCGTGACCTCGGTGCCACGTCGGTGCGGCGTCAACCTGTCTGCGTACACGGTCAGTTCGAACGGATCCGTGACGGGTGCCGCGTGGTGCCGGGTGATCTCGATCCAGGTGTGGACCAGTCCGACGACCGGCAGCGGGAAGCTCCGCCCGGTCATCAGCCGCATCGCGAGGGGGAATCCGAGCACATGGGGGTACGTCAGCGGCAGCGGGCCCGGCTCGGGGAAGCCGCAGATCCTGCTGTACGAGGCGAGGGCGCCGGGGGCGATGCGGACGTTCCCGGCCGTCAGCCGGTCGGCGGTGAGCGTGGCACCGGACCGGCCGGCGCGCTTGAACGGGGACGTGAGGGCACCCCGTACGAGTGATGCCGTCAGGGTCCGGGAAGGGGCAGCGGCCGTCATCGGACGTCACGCCCCCAGCAGGCTCTGGCCGCAGACCCGGACGATCTGGCCGTTGACGGCCGTCGACGCGGGCTGGGCGAACCATGCGGTCGTCTCGGCGACATCCACCGGAAGGCCGCCCTGCGAGAGCGAGTTCATGCGACGGCCCGCCTCCCGGATGAGGAGGGGGACCGCGGCGGTCATCTTCGTCTCGATGAAGCCGGGGGCGACCGCGTTGACCGTGACGCCGTGGTCGGCGGCGGCACGCGGGGCCAGGGAGCGGACCAGGCCGATGATGCCCGCCTTGCCGGCCGCGTAGTTCGTCTGCCCGTTGTTGCCCGCGATACCGGCGATGGACGCGGTGGCGACGATCCGGCCGCCCCGGTTGACGGTGCCCGACATGAGCAGGGCGTCCGTGGTGCGCAGCACGCTGCCGAGGTTGACCTCGATGACCGAGGCCCAGCGGTCGGGGGGCATGTTCGCGAGCCGCCGGTCGCGGGTGATGCCCGCGTTGTGGACGAGGATGTCCAGGCCGTCGGGGGCTGCGGCGGCGATCCGTTCGGCCGCGTCGTCCGCGGTGATGTCCAGTGGCAGGGCGGTCGCGCCGAGCCGCTCGGCGGTGTGCTTCAACTCGTCGGCGGACTGCGGGATGTCCCGGCAGATGACCTGGGCGCCGTCCCGTGCCAGGACCGAGGCGACGGAGGCGCCGATGCCGCGCGCCGCACCGGTGACCAGTGCGGTGCGCCCGGTGAGCGGCGCGGCCCAGTCGGTGACCGGGTCGGGCGCGGCGCCGGTGAGTTCGACGACCTGGCCGCTGACGTACGCGGACCGGGGTGAGAGCAGGAAGCGGAGAGTGGATTCGGCCGAGGCGACGGCCCCCGGCGTGATCCGGAGCAGCTGCACGGTGGTGCCCCTGCCGATCTCCTTGCCGAGCGAGCGGACGAACCCTTCGAGGGCCTGCTGCGCGGCCGCCTGGTGGTGGTTGTCGGCCGACGGCCGCTCCCCGAGGACCACGATCCGTCCGTTCGGCGCCGACGAACGTATGACGGGGTGCAGCGCGCCGTGCACGTTCCCGAGCCCGGCGGCGGTGGCAACTGCCGTCGCGTCCAGGACGATTCCGGCCGGGCGGGCGGCCGCTTCGGCACGGTCCGTCACCGGGAGGCCGGTCGCGGCGAGGAGTGCGGCGAGCTCCTCCGTGACCGAGGAGTCCCCGGCGGTGAGGTGCAGGAGCGGACCGTCCAGCGCCTGGTTCTCCAGCGTCCAGCGGCGCAGTGGCACGGGCTGCGGCAGCCCGAGCTTCCGGGCCAGAAATCGGCCGGGTGCTGTGCCGGTGACGTGCAGATAGCGGTCGGCCATTGTCCAGACTCCCTGCGCGGTCGTAAATTTACTCCAGAGTAAGGTTACTTAAGAGTCAGGAGCTGGTCGAGATGAGTTGGTCGAGTTGATCCCCCGCGCTCTCCTGTGACGCCCGTGACGCCCTGACACCCTGACGTTTCGTGCCCGCCGGCGTCAGGTTGCCCGGCGCGGCTGAAGGCCTGTGCAAGACCGTTCGGCGACCGAGGACGAGACGGTCACCGGACAGAACCGGCGCACCGCCCGACCCCCGAGTTGAGGAGCCGCTCGTGTCCACGCCCGCTTCCGCCACCGCACCCGCCGTGACGTCCGCAGTACCCGCCCTGGTCGAGCCGACGAAGGTCAGGGGGGAGGACGGTTCCGTACGGCAGGTCTCCGTACCCGCGTTCGCGCCTCCCGTACGGCGCGGTTCGCTCGCCGAGATCCCCTTCGACAACGCCCGCGAAGCACCGGCCGACGCCGTCCTCAGCCGCAAGCAGCCCGACGGCGGCTGGCAGGACGTGACGGCGGCGGAGTTCGCCGACGAGGTGCTCGCAGTCGCCAAGGGCCTCATTGCGGAGGGCCTCGGCGCCGGCGACCGGATCGCGATCATGGCGCGTACGACCTACGAATGGACGCTGCTCGACTTCGCCGCCTGGGCGGCCGGACTCGTCACCGTCCCCATCTACCCGACCTCCTCCGCCTTCCAGGCCCGCTGGATCCTCCAGGACTCCGGCGCCGCCGCCTGCGCCGTCGAGACCGCGGACCAGGGCCGACTGATCAGCCAGGAACGCAAGCAGCTCGGCGACCTCACCCACCTGTGGCAGTTCGACACGGGCGCGCTCGGCCGGCTGAAGAGCCTCGGCCGGGACGTCCCCGACGACGCCGTCACCGCCCGCCGCGCCACGCTGGAGCCCGCAACCCCCGCCACCTTCATCTACACCTCGGGCACCACCGGCCGCCCCAAGGGCTGCGTCCTCACCCACGGCAACTTCTTCGCCGAGGTCGACAACGCGATCGAACTCCTCCACCCGGTCTTCAAGTCGGTCAGCGAATACCCCGCGTCCACGCTCCTCTTCCTCCCCCTCTCCCACGTCTTCGGACGCATGGTCGCGATCGGCTGTCTGCGCGCCCGGGTCCGCCTCGGCCACGCCCCGTCCATCCGGACCGAGGACCTCCTGGCCGACCTGGCCGGGTTCCGGCCGTCGTTCCTGCTGGCCATCCCGTACGTACTGGAGAAGGTCTACAACACCGGTCGCGCCATGGCCGAGAAGATGGGACGCGCCTCGTCGTTCGACCGCGCCGCGAGGATCGCCCAGCGGTACGGACAGGCCGTCGAGGCCGCCGAACACGGCACCGGCCCCGGACCGGGCTGGGGGCTGCGCGCAGCTCGTGCGCTGTACGACCCGCTGGTCTACCGCCGTATCCGGGCCGCACTCGGCGGACACGTCCGGTACGCGATCTGTGGCGGCTCCCCGTTGGGCCGCCGGCTCGCCGCGTTCTACTCGGGCGCCGGCATCGAGATCTTCGAGGGCTACGGCCTGACGGAGACCACCGCGGCCGCCACCGTCACCCCACCGCTCAAACCGCGCCTCGGCACCGTCGGCTGGCCGCTGCCGGGCACCGCCGTACGGATCGCGGACGACGGGGAGGTGCTGCTCAGCGGCGGCCAGGTGTTCCGGGGCTACTGGGACGCCGAACGCGGCGAGGCTGTGCCCGTACAGGAGGGCGGCTGGTTCGCCACCGGCGACCTCGGCGCGCTGGACGAGGACGGCTATCTCACGATCACCGGCCGCAAGAAGGACATCATCATCACCTCCGGCGGCAAGAACGTCACCCCGGCACCACTGGAGGACTGGCTGCGCGCCCACCCGCTGGTCAGCCAGTGCATGGTGGTCGGCGAAAACCGGTCGTTCATCACCGCGCTGATCACCCTGGAGCCGGACGGACTCGCCCACTGGCGGCAGATGAAGAAGAAGCAGGACGTGCCGATCCGCGAACTGGTGGCGGACGAGGAGCTGCGCAGCGCGCTCCAGCGCGCGGTCGACGAGGCCAACCGTCTGGTCTCGCGCGCCGAATCGATCCGTAAGTTCGCTGTGCTGCCGGGGGACTTCACGGAGGAGAGCGGGCATCTGACGCCGTCGCTGAAGTTGAAACGCGATGTGATCGCACGGGACTTCGAGAAGGAGATCGAGGCGCTGTACCGGAAGTGACCGCATAAGCGGCGGCACATCGTCACCGAGGCCGGACACCTGATCCGCATCCGCGCCCCTCCCGCATTCCCCCTCAGCCGCCCCGCGCGCCTGTCATGCGGTCTTCGGGCGGGCAAAGGTGGCGGGTGCTGACCGGCTGGAGCGTGCTGCGACGAGGTCGGCCGCGAACTTGCGGTTGCTGACGGTCTGTTCGCGGTACTCGGCCGGAAGGTCCGGCAGCGCGAGAAGGCGGTCGCAGGAAGCCAGCGATCCGCGCGCGTCGCCGGTCCAGTAGGAGGTGATGGAGTGCTCGAAGAGCAGGCCCCAGCTGTAGATCCAGGGCTCCATGAACAGCCAGTCCTTGGGGGTGGGCCGATTGAGACCGGCGACGGCGACTGCGTTGGCCGCTTGATAGCGCCCCATCTTCCTCAGCCGGCTGGTCAGTTCGTAGCAGGCCTCCAACCGCTGCGGCCGGCTCTCCCATGCGCGGGTGAGAGCGTCCATGCCGCCGGGCCAGTCACCGGAGTCGGCCTTGAGCACTCCCACTTGCAACAGGGCGTAGTACACCTCCTCGTCCCATCCGCCCATGCCGGACCGACGTTCGTACGCCGCGATCGCTTCTCGGGTCTCACCCATGTCGCGGAGAGTCTGCGCGAGGTAGAAGACCGTGCGGGGATTGTCCGGGTTGCGCTTGAGGTCCTCGCGCAGCAGGCGGGCATCCCGGGTGAACTTGTCCCCGCGCGAGCCGCCGTCGGCGAAATGCTCGATGCTGAGGGCCGAGAGATCGGCAACCGTGTGCTGCTGGGCGGTGGTCAGAAATTCGTGTGTCGCACCCTCGTAGCGCCATGGGATGTCCCCCTTGACCAGCCGGGGGATGCGGTATTCGAGGGAACCGAGATGGCGCAACATGTAGGAATCGGCGCTCAGTTCGGACAGTTCGGACAGTGGGCCCTCTCGTCGGACGGCCATGTCTGCGTCGATGAGCAGGAGGTAGTCGGCCTTGCCGCGTGCGCGCTGGATGTTCAGGGTGCGGTTGTGACCGAAGTTGGCCCAGAGGTCCTCGTGGAGTTCTCCCGGAATCCCTTTCATCGTGGCCCGGATCAGTTCCTGTGTTCCGTCACGGGAGCCGGTGTCGGAGATGACCCACGTGTCCACCAGGTCGCGTACGGAGTTCAGGCATCGCTCGATGACCTTCGCCTCGTCCTTGACAATCATGCAGAGGCAGATCGACGGCTTGCGGAGCAGGGCGGGCGGCCGTTCTTCGGTAGGACGGTCGATCAGATTTGTCATATACATCTCCCGATCTGACTTCTATGGAGTAACGCTCCACGGCGAATTGGTGCGGTGTAAGGGATCGGCCGATCCGGTCACCGAGGAAAGTGACGCTAGTGCGCCGGAATCCGGCGATTGCGGCGCGACACGGAGTTCTCGGGGGTGTGTGGGTGGTCGGGCCGAAATGGCCAACGGGCCTAACCGATATGCGAATAGGGGCAGATGGCCGAAGCTTTACTCACTCACAAGGGGAGCTGTCGCTACTCAGACGGTTGATCATCGGCGTGGCGCATATGCCCCTACCCTGTTGCGGCTGTCACAGTCACGGCTCCGATCCACGCAGACCCGGTAAGGAATCCGAAGATGCACAAATCGAGAAGCTGGGACATCCTGTCCCGTTCAACCCTGGGTGCCATGTCGTTGGGTGTGACCCTGACGCTGTGCCCCATGGACATCGCTCATGGAGCGCCGAACCCCACGGGTTCGGCGGCTGCCAACCGAGTGATGGCCAGCAGGGTGGCGGCCAGCGTGTCCGGGACAGTCACCTCCCAGACCTCTCAGAACATCCGTAGCGGCCCCACCACCCAGTCGCAGATCGTGGGCAACGTGCCGTCCGGCGGCATTGTGTCCATCGCTTGCAAGGTGGTCGGCCAGAACGTCGACGGGAACTCGTTCTGGTACCTGCTGTCCAACGGCAGCGGCTGGATGAGCGCCCGCTACATCTCGACGCAGACCACAGTGCCGTTCTGTGACGACTACCCGGGCTCGGGCGACACCGGCCCGACGGGACCCATGGGTCCGACGGGTCCGACGGGTGCCAATGGTGCGACCGGTCCTGCTGGTCCGACGGGTGCGACGGGTCAGACGGGTGCTCACGGTGCCACCGGTGCCACGGGTCCGGCGGGTGCCAATGGTGCCAATGGTGCGACCGGTCCTGCTGGTCCGACGGGTGCGACGGGTCAGACGGGTGCTAACGGTGCAACCGGTGCC
>NZ_FMDF01000081.1 GCF_900091955.1 Streptomyces sp. Ncost-T10-10d | reverse complement strand
TAAACGCCAAGCTCAGGGTTCGCAGAGAATCAACGTGTTGCTTCGCGGGATTCGGCTTGTTGTTGTGGTATGAGCGCCTCCGATGAGGTCCGTGATCAACTCGCCGTGAAGCTAGGGGTGTTGTTCCCGCATCTGGACGAGCGGCAGCGGCGGCTGGTGATGGGGGGCCGAGGCCCGGCGGGGAAAACCCCGTCCGAGGACCTTCCGGCGCCTTGCGATCGCACGCACCGGACGCCGCGAGCCGATCGGACTCCCATGGTGCGAGCCCCTCTTGACGACCGCCCGGCCGGCGGGCGGGCGCCGGCCGGGGGTCGGGCCTGGTTCCTTCGGGGGTCAGCCCGCCGTGCCGAACGAGGCCTGGAGCCGGGGGATGTAGTCGGCGAGTGCCGGTGCCCAGCAGCCGTAGTTGTGGCCGCCGTCGCAGGTGGGCGCCAGCGCCGACCCGTCGCCGTAGTCGACGAGGCGGCTGGGGAGTCCGAGCTGGTCCAGGCGGGTCTTGACGTTCCTGGCGGCAATCCGGGTGAAGTGGTCGATCAGGCCCTGGTCACCGGTGTAGAGCGTGACCTCGGCACCGTCGAGCTCGGCCAGGTTGGCCGTTGCGGCGGGGTCGACCGCCTTCCAGACCCGATCCGCGTTCAGGACCGGGTAGGGAGAGCCGAAGATCGCGTCGCTGTCGACGGTGGGCCCGTAACCGGTGCACTGGCCGGTCCCGGAAGGGGTGGAGGTGCTCACGGCGCACCAGGCGCCCGTGACGTTGAGCTCCGTGGCCAGGACCGCGCCGCGGACCTCCGCCATGCCGAAGTCGATGCCGCCGGACAGCGAGGCGACATGGCCGAAGAGATCGGGGCGGGCCTCGCCGTAGTGCAGGGCGCCGAAGCCGCCCATCGACAGTCCGACGACGGCCCGGTGGCGCTTGTCGGCGATGGTCCGCAGGTTGGCGTCGATGAAGGGGACGACCTGCTCCAGGTGGAAGGTCTCCCAGTTCGCCGCACCCTCGGCGGTGTTCTGCATGACCCAGTCGGCGAACCAGCCCTTCAGGCCGGCGTCCGGCACGACGGTGATCATCGAGTCCGAGTGCAGCGCCGGGGCGGCCGCGGCGTCGTCCACGGTTCCGCCCCCGCCGTGCAGGAAGTACGTCACCGGCCAGCGCTTCTCGGGGTCGGCGCGGTAGCCGCTGGGCAGGAAGATGCGGATCTTGTGCTCTCCCTCCACCTGCCGGGTGGTCACGGTGATCGTGAAGTCGGTGTCCGAGCGCACTTGGGTGCCCCCGGCGACCTGGGTCAGGCCGAATCCGTCGGACAGCACCGGCGGGGCGGAGCCCTCGGCATGCGCGAACGGGGTCGCGAGTGTCGCGGTCACGGTCAGCGCGGCGGCGGCGACAGCCGTCCGCGTCCGTGTCCGCCAAGCGGTCAGCAGTGTTCCCATCGGGTGTCCTCTCCGAGAGCGGACGGCTCTCGCGGTGGGTGAAGGGACCCGCCCGGCGGCCGGGCCGACACACGGCCCGGCCGCCGGGAGCCGCCCTTCCGGGTGCAGTCCTCAGAGGGCGCAGAACGCGTCGCTCATGGCCGTGCCCGTGTGGGTCTGTCCGGGAGTTCCGGCGAGCATGTGGAACTCGTTGTTCGCGTGCAGCACCTGCTCGGTGCCGTCCTCACTGGTCATCCACTCGCTGAAGTAGCCGAGCACCGCGCCGTTGTGCCCCCAGGCCCACTTCCCGCAGGACAGCTTCACGTGTTCGATACCCAGCCCGTAGCCGGCGTCGGCGGTCACCGGGACGGTGGTCTTGAGCTCGGCCATCTGCGCGGGCTCCAGAAGCTCTCCGGTGAGCAGCGCCCGGGTGAAGGTGGCCAGGTCGTCCATGGTCGACACGATGGCGCCGGCGTTCCCGCTGACCTGCACGTTGGAGACCGTGGCGTCGTCGATGAGGATGGCCCGGAGTACGTAGCCGTGGAGGTAGTTGCCATAGAGCGCGGGGTCGGCGGTGGGGAAGCTGGTGTCGCGCAGACCGAGCGGCTCGATGATGCGCCGCTGGACCTCCGCGGCCGGTTCCGAGCCGGTGACCGCCTTGATCACCATGCCGACGAGCACGTAGTTGGTGTTGGAGTAGCCGAACTTCTCCCCCGGTGCGGACGTCGGCGCGCGCAGGCCGAGGCCGATGTCGACCAGGGTCTGCGGCGGCAGGGCCTCCCTGGGGTTGGTGTTGAGGAAGTACGGCCCGCTGATCTGCAGGGCACCGAGGTAGTCGGGCAGACCCGAGGTGTGGTTGAGCAGCTGACGGATCGTGATCTTTGAGCCGTCGTAGCCGTTGGCGGCGACCGCCCCCGGCAGCCATCGGGCGACGGTGTCGTCCAGCGAGAGTCGCTTCTCGCCCTCCAGCTGGAGCAGCACGGTGGAGATGAACGCCTTGGTGTTGCTGCCGATCCGGAACGTCGCCTTCGGGTCTGCGGGTACCTTTGTTGCGCGGTTGCCCACACCCGCGTGCACGTACTGGGTGGTGTCGCCCTTCCGGACCATGCCGATCACGCCCGGGTACCCGTCGGCGATCCCCTGCTGGGCGCCGGCCTGCAGGATGTCGGCGGGGGTCTGGGCCTCGGCGGCCGAGGAGCCAGTGGCCGGGGCAGCGGCGGTCGCCGGGCCGACGCCGGTCATCAGCAGGCAGGCCGCGGTGGCCACCGGCAGCAGCCAGCGTCGGCAACCGCGGGTCGACGAGGGGCGCCCGGCCACGCCAGGAGCGTCCGGGGTCGCCGGGGCGGCCGCGCCGCCTGTTCCGAATTCTTCGAGCATGCTCATTCTCTTTCCTGTCCCTTTCGGTCGGTTGGTCATTCCGGCTGGGTGAGGGGATTACGGCCGGGCCTCAGCGTTGACACGCGGCCGCGATGATCAGCAACAGGACGACGATTCCCGCCGCTTGAAGGCACCCGAGGCCGCCGTCCGGATTCTTCCGATTCGTTTCCACATGGCCGCCTGCGGGAATTCCTGGATGCTGCTTGATGTAGTGCTCCAACTGGCGCCGCGCACCCTCGGATTCCGCAAGCCACGGCGTCTTGAATCCGCATTCGCCGCACCAGAATCGGTAGGCCATGTCAACTCCTCATGAGTCGTCGCAGGAGAAAGCCATGAGTGGCGATCATGTCCGACGCCGGAGCCGGTCCGGCCCTGCGGTCCGCCGCGGCCGACCGGTGGTTCCCCGTCGGACGGCCGCGGACGCCATCTGCTTCTCGGTTGCCCGGCGAGGTGCGCCGCCCCGTGTCGGCGCACCGGCCGGGCACCACCGATCGTGGCGTTCGCGCCATTCCGCGAACAGGACAGGCGACCGGCCATATATGACCGGTCGTCACCGGTAGGGTCATCGGCGACCGCGCCCGGTGGTGGAGGGATGTCGAAGTGGCGGATCAGCTCGGCACGTTGTTGCGTCGGCTGCGGAATCGGTCGGGACTGACGCAGGAACAGCTGGAGGCACGGTCCGGGGTGAGCGTGCGTACGATCCGCAGACTGGAGAACGGCAGATCCAGCGATCACCGGCTGGGCACGGTCAACCTGCTGGCGGACGCGCTGGAGGCCGGGCCCGAGGACCGTCAGCGGCTCGCCGCCACGCTCGCGAGGTCGAAGGGCGAGCCGGATGCCGGTGCCGCCGAACCGTCCGACGGCACTGCGGCACCGGATCACGAACCGGCACACGAACCCGTTCCCGGACCTGAATCCGCCCCCGCCGCCATTCCGGCGCAGAATTCCGGCCCGAAACCCCGCCCGGCCCCCGCCCTGTCACCGGTTCATGACGAACTCATCACCGCCGCCACCGAATTGGCGAGGGAAATCAGGCGTCGCTGGCAGCGCGAGGAGGAACACCGGCGCGTCCACGACCCCTTTCCGCTCCCCGTGCGCTGGCAGGACGCACCAGAATCCCTGACCGATCATTCGGAGAACATTCAGCGCCTGCCGCCGGGAGCGACGCCGGACCGAATGGATCTGAGTGGCGATCTGGGCCGTGTGGCCGAGGTCTACCGGCGCGTCCTGTCCGGACGGCTGGTGGTTCTCGGCCGGGCCGGATCCGGAAAATCGATCCTGACGATCAGGTTCGTCCTGGACCAGTTGGAGGCCCGGGAGGCGCACGACCGGGTACCGGTGATCTTCAGTCTCGGGTCCTGGGACCCCACGGCCATCGCGCTGCGGGACTGGCTGATCGACCGGTTGGTGCGCGACCACCCGCATCTCACCCGCAGGGCCCCGGGCGGGTCGACGCTGGCCGCCGCCCTGGTCGACGCGGATCTCGTACTGCCGGTCCTGGACGGGTTCGACGAGCTCGCGGAAGGTCTGCGGAGTACGGCCCTGGAAGTGCTCAACTCCACCTCGCTCCAACTCGTCCTGACCAGTCGGCGCGGCGAGTTCGCCGAGGCCGTCCAGGAGGCGGGTGCCCCACTGGTCTGGGCCGCCGGTCTCGAACTCACCGATCTCACCCTCGACGACCTCGCCGCCTATCTGCCCAGGACGGCCCGGCCTGTCCCCCGCGGCAACGGCAGGAGCGGGGCGGTGTGGAACCCCGTCCTGGCCCGGCTGCGCGCTCAGGAGGGCGGCGCGGACACACCCCTGGCCAGGGTTCTGAGTACCCCGCTCATGATCGTCCTGGCGCGGACGATGTACAGCAAGGCGCCCGACAGGAATCCGGCCGAACTGCTGGACGCCGAGCGGTTCCCCGACGAGAACTCGCTCGAAGAACATCTGCTGGCGGGTTTCGTCCCGACGGTCTACCGGCGCCGTGTCGCCGAGCGGGGCGCCACCGGCCGCCGGGAGCGGCACCGCGATCCGGAGCGTGCCGAGCGCTGGCTCGGCTATCTCGCGCACCATCTGGCCCGGCTCGACCGCGATCAGCAGGACCTCGCGTGGTGGCGGATCGGTGATTCGCTGCGGCTGTCCACCCGCCTCCTGTCGGTGGTGGTGTCGTCGGCTCTCTGCGTCGCCCTCGCCGAGTGGTTCGTCAACCTGGTCAACCTGCCGTTCCCGGTCAGCGAGGCCCTCCTGCTGGGGGGTTCGCTGGGGGCGGTCGCCGGACTCGCCTTCGGATGCGTCCACGCGATCCTGGCCCGGTTCGGCACCACGGCCTTCGAACCCGCCCATGTGCGGCTGCGGCTGCCCGGCGCGGGCACAGGCGTCGGCCGCAGACCGGTCCGTACGTTCGTCGCCCGGTTCGGCACCGTTCTGCTGGGCGGATTCGTGATGGGCGTCGGATGCGCCTGTGCCCTCGCTCTCCAGCGCCGGCTGTTCTACGGAATTCCGCTCGCGAACGAGGTAGTAATCAAGGGCACGCTCGTCAACATGCTGACCCTCGGACTGATCTTCGGGGCGGGCGCCGGACTCGTCTTCGGGATCATGGCCGCGCTCGAAGCGCCGCTGGACGTCGCCTCCGCGGCCACCCCGGCCGGTCTGCTGGCCTCGAACCGCGCGACGGTGGTCCGGCAGGTTCTCGTACTGATGCCGATGCTCACCCTGGCGATCGCGGTCGGCGGCCACCTGATCACCGGCCTGCTCGACGGAGTCCTCGGACCACTGATCTGGAGCGCGGAGGACGGGCTCGTCTTCGGTGCCATCGGCGGGCTCGGCGGCACATGCTCATACGCACTCTCGTTCACCGCCTGGGGGCGGTGGCTGGTCCTGTCGCGCGTCTGGCTGCCCCTGACCGGCAAGCTGCCCTGGGACCCGGTGGCCTTCCTGGACGACGCCTACCGCCGGGGCGTCCTGCGTCGGACCGGCGCGGTGTACCAGTTCCGCCACATCCGGCTCCAGCACCACCTCGCCCGCTCGTACCGCGAGCACCAGAGCAGGTACGCGCCGGCCAGGTTCGGCCCCGGGGCGTAGCAGGCGTGGAAGGCCCGGAAGGCGTGGAGGGCACAGGGACGCGGCGCCCTGTCCGGCGGTACGCCGCGCCCGCCCGGTCTCAGTCCTTCCGCGCCCGCCACTCCGGGGCCAGCACGGACCGGATCTCCGAGTCGTGCCGCTCGCCGCGGTACAGGCAGCTCTCGCGCAGCACGCCGTCGCGCGTCATGCCGAGCCGCTCGGCCACGGCGATGCATGGCGGACGTGGAGGGGTTGGCGAAAGGTTTGGAGGAGCTCGGCGATCTGGATACCCAGGCCAGTGAGGTGTGGTTCCCGTCGAGGGCGCAGGCCCGTCAATGGCGGCAGGTGGTGTACCGGTTGCGGCGGGAGTTGCCAGGGTGTGCATCCCAGTGAACCGGTGGGTCAAGGGCTCGTTGCCCACATCGCACAGATCAGGCAGGTCCCAGGCCGTATCCACGCCGCGCGACCCTGCCGCCCTTGCCGCGTTCATCAACCTGCGTGTCCTCAACCCCGAACACGAGTACTGGCGTCGGGGTGTGGAGGCCGCCGTGATCTACACCCACGAGCACGGCGACCTGCGAGTGCCGTTCACGTACCGCGTCTCCGAAGGCGAAGGGGCGGAAGGGACCGGATGGCCGGCCTCGCTCGCCGATTTCCCGCTGGGGCAGTGGACCGCCGACGCTCGCCGCTTCTACGCCCGCGGAGACATGGGCGAGGACCGCGTCGCGCAGCTGGAGAAGCTCGGCATGGTCTGGTCCCACTTCGACGTCGCCTGGGAGGAAGGCCTGTCCGCCGCCCGTGGGTGGGCGGCCGAGCACGGCCGCCTCCTGGCCCCGCTGGACGCCGCCCACCAGGGCTACAAGGTCGGCATCTGGCTGAAGAAAACGCGGGCGTCAGCGCCCGTGCGCGATCCGGAGTGGGCAGCACGAGAGGCGACTGAGCCCTGGTGCTTGAACAGGCCGCACTGAGACTTCCGTGCGGCGCGTTGCTGTATGCGGTCAGGGTGTGCCGCCGGAACAGTCCAAGCGGCGCCGGTCGCCAGCTGGTGAAGTGGCGATTTTCCGGTCTTGCGCTATGCACCGACTGGCTCTGTTCACTTCAAGTGGGTTCTGGCACACAGAGCCAGGGGGTTGACGCCTTGCCTGCCTCTACCAGGTGGCGCGCCATGCGCAGGCCCGGAACCGGGGGGAAGGGGATGCGCCGGCCCGGCTGGGGGCCGGGCCGGCGCAGTGTGCGTTACGGGCGCGGTATCTCGGTGGTGACCTGGTCGTACCGGACGAGACGGGGGGTGAAGGAATACGAGGGATGTCTCTCCTGGAGGCGTGCCGTGGCATCGTCGAGATACGCCCACATGTCGGCGGGGTCGGCACCGACGCCGAACGTCGCGTCGTTTAGCACCTCCATGTCGGGACTCGCGATGTATGCCACGTACTTGAGGGTCTGGCTGCCACTGGCCATGGGTGCCTCGGCCTCCTTCGGGGTGCTGTGTGGTGTGTTCCCGTCCTTGCCGCCCGCGGTATCGGCGGCCTGTGCTGTTCCGGTTGCCGTGAGAAGTGTCGATGCGGCAACTGCGCCGGTGGCGCCCAAGAGTGCTCGCCGGGAAATGTCTGACACAGTCCTCCCCCCTGCCTTGACGACCCTCCCTGCGAGGGCTCGCGGCTGACGTTACAGCCACGTCTTCGCCGTGGAAGGACCATTGCGGTGACTCGGGTCCCGGTACCGGAAGCTCCGCTGCGGGGTGGGCCCTTCGGGCTGCCCAGGATGTCGGGCACGATGTCAGGCGACGTCCAGCAGGGCAGCCGTCACGAACACCTCCGCCCGAGTCTCCGACCACTTCCCGTATCCACGGGCGGATAGGTGCGCTGCACAAGAAGCGGCACGCCACATACTGCTGACGGCGAGTGTCCCGACACGTGAAGCCCACGACATGGGGGAGAGAAAGTCACCATGACACATGAGACCGCCAGTGCGGCAACGAGTCCGGCATCATGGACCGCACGCATCGCCTGGGGTGTGTTCGGCCTCCTCCTGCTCGCCTGGACGGTGTTCGAGGCGGCAAAGCACACAGGCCTCACCATCCCGTTCGCCGTGATCGGGCTCCTCGTCCCGTTCCTGGCCAGGCTCGCACCGGGCTCGGCGGCCGTTCAGCACACGCTGCTCCGGGTCTGGATCCCGTTCGCCGTCATGGCCGTCTGCTCCGCCGTTCCCGGCCCCTCCGACAACACCGCCGCACCCTTCACCTTCGGGATGGCCTGGCTGACCCACATCGCACTGAGGCGCGCTCGGGGATACGGGCTCCGCTCCTCCTGATGGAATGATCAACTCTGCGCATCGACTCCGCGGAGCAGGCCCGCCCCCAGTCGCGGGCCTGCTGCCGGCGCATACGAGCCCTGCCGCCAGCAGCAGGGCTCGTATGCGCCGGGTGATCACGACCGATCCGCGGTGCAGGGCAAGGGACGAAGCAGAAGGTGCCAGGGCTTGCCGCCGGACTCATCCAGCGCGAACAGACGACGCACCACCACCTGGCGTGCCAAGACCCGGTCGCGGGAGGGCGACACAAGCGACAAAGCCCGCGCAGCGGCAGGCGACAGTACCTCGGGCGCACCCGATACCGAAGACAACAACAACGACGACGACGGCTGCGTGGTCATACCCGCCAGCACACACCCGCTGCCTATCGAGCGAGCACAGGAATACGCATCCTCATGTCAGCCGCACGCCCAGTGGGCTAGGGCGAACTCGCAGACCACGACAGCAGATCAGTCACCCCGCAACAGCCGAGATCAACCACGAAACAGCAAGCCCGTCCTCTGCGGCCGAAGGGGTTGGCACCATTGGTCTTCGACGGCGGTGCTCTTCCCGTCGGGCGGGGCCGTCGGGCGGGGCCGTCGAACCGCGTCCTCGTCGTCGGCGTCACTGACGGCACGGGACGGGACGGGACGGAGGAGCCTCTCGCGCTTGCCGTCGACATGCCTTGTGATCCAGATCACGGGCCGCAGGTGCATCGTGGGCCGCGTGCCAGTGCCTTCTACAGGGTGTAGGCGACCGGCGAGAACAGGGACAGTGCGAATGGAGCAGAGTCGAGCCCGTGCGTTCGACGAGTTCGTGGCTGCCCGCTGGTCGGTGCTGGTCCACCTGGCCCGTCTGCTCGTCGGAGGCGATCGGCATCGGGCCGAGGACTTGTTGCAGGAGTCCTTGGTCAAGCTCTGGTTCGTCTGGCCCAAGGTCGCGGATGACGCACCGGAGCCGTACGTCCGCAAGGTGATGATGCGTGCGGCGGCACGCTCGGGACAGCGGCGTTGGTGGGGTGAACGCCCCGTCGAACAGCTGCCCGAGGCGGCGGTGGTCGGTGATCTGTCCGCGGACGTGGTGGAGCGTTCTCGGCTGGAGGCCGCGCTGGCCCAGTTGTCGCCGAAGCAGAGGGTGGCGGTGGTGCTGCGCTACTACCAGGACCTGCCCGAGGGGCAGGTGGCGGAGGTGCTCGGGTGCCCGGTGGGCACGGCTCGGTCCCATGCCGCACGCGGGGTGGCGCGGCTGAGGCAGCTCCTGGGCAATGTGAACGAGCCGGTGCGGTGAAGGAGAACCCCATGGATCACTTCGAGCGGCAGCTGGCACAGATGATGCGCGACACCGAGGCGCCCGCACCGTTCGAGCCGAAGCACCAAGAACGCCTCTGGGCAGGGGTGCGTGTCCGCCGTCGGAGACGGGCCGCGCAGAGGGCAGCCGGCTCCGTCCTGGCCGTCGTCGGCCTCAGCGTCGGGCTGTTCCTGCTGCCCGGCCATGCGACCCGGGTCGAGCCCAGCCACCCCGGCCCACAGCCCACGACGAGCCCGTCGCCCTCCGCCCCGCACGCGACACCCGCGACACCCGGCGTGTCCCCGAGCGCGCCCCCCTCCTCGGACACCTCCACCGCCCCCGCGTCCCCCGACGGGACCGCCGCCATCACGCCGCCGGCCACGACCGGGAGCACGGCCACGGCCACCGAGTCCCCGCCGGGGAGCACGCAGGGCGCGTCGCCGTCCTCGGCCTCGGCCCCGCCTTCGGGTACGGCGACCGCGCGGAACTAGCCGTCGACCGCCTCACCACGCTCGTCACCCCGTAACGCCGCAGCACACCGTCGCCCCGAGTGTCTTCGGCCTGCCCCACACCAGGCCACAAAAAGGACAACACATGAGAAATCAAGGGTCACTTGCCCTGAAGGACCTGAGCCGGCTGCCGCACCGCGCACCGGTGACGACGCACCACCCGGAGCCCGTCCTGGACGTGGTCGTCCCCGTGTTCAATGAGGAGAGAGATCTGGAACCGAGCGTGCGGCGGCTCCACGCACACCTGTGCGAGACCTTCCCCTATCCGTTCCGTATCACCATCGCCGACAACGCCAGCACGGACAGCACCCCGCGGATCGCCGCCCGGCTGGCGGACGAACTGCCCGAAGCACAGTGGCTCCGGCTGGCCGAGAAGGGGCGCGGCCGGGCGCTGCGTACCGCCTGGTCGCTCTCGTCGGCCCCCGTACTCGCGTACATGGACGTGGACCTGTCCACGGAACTGACGGCGTTGCTGCCGCTCGTGGCCCCGCTGCTCTCCGGCCACTCCGATATCGCCATCGGCACCCGTCTGGCGCCCGGTTCCCGGGTGGTGCGCGGCCCCAAGCGAGAGATCACCTCTCGTTGCTACAACGCCCTTCTGCGCTCCGTCCTCGCCGTGGGCTTCTCCGACGCGCAGTGCGGATTCAAGGCGGTGCGGCGTGATGTGGCCGAGCGACTGCTGCCCCTCATACAGGACTCGGAGTGGTTCTTCGACACGGAACTGCTGGTGATCGCCGAGCGTGCCGGGCTGCGCATCCATGAGGTGCCGGTCGACTGGGTGGACGATCCCGACACCCGGGTCGACATCCTCGCCACGGCACTGGCCGACCTGCGCGGCATCGCCAGGATCGGCAGGGCACTGGCGCGGGACACGCTGCCGCCGGGCGGGCCGCTCCGCGACGGTGGCGCCGACGCACCGGGCAGGCTCGCCACCCAACTCGTGTGCTTCGCCGCCGTAGGAGCCGTCAGCACCCTCGCATACCTGCTCCTCTACGCGGCGCTGCGCCCGGTGGCCGGATCCCAGGCCGCCAACGCGCTCGCGCTGCTGGTCTGCGCCGTCGCCAACACGGCCGTGAACCGGCGGCTCACCTTCGGCCTCCGTGGCCGCGGCGGTGTGCTGCGCCACCAGGGCAGGGGTCTGGTCGTCCTCCTGATCGGCCTGGCGCTCACCGGTGGATCGCTCGCCGCCCTGCACCACGCGGTGCCCTCGGCCGGGCAGGCCACCGAACTCGCCGTACTCCTCGCCGCCAACCTGGCCGCGACGCTGCTGCGGTTCCTGTTCTTCCGGGCGTGGGTGTTCCGCGCATGACCAGGACCACCGCCCGTACCACCGCGACCGCCACCCCGAGCTGGAACGCGAGGCTGTCGCAGCAGCCCGCCACCACGGGCCCCGGCCGCCGGCGCCGGCTGCGCCGCACAGCCGAGCACTACGGCCCCGTACTGGCCGTCTACGGCACGCTCAAGTTCATCGGCTTCGCCGCCTTCATGTGGCTGCTGCACTCCGCCGGGGACTACCGCACGAAGAACCCGCGCTTCGGCGGCGGCGCCCGCCCGTGGGACGTCCTGGCCAGCTGGGACGGCTGGTGGTACCAGCAGATCGCCGTGCACGGGTACGACCCTGGGCTGGTCCCGATCCCCGGCGCCACCGGCCCGATCACCCTCGAAGGGAACTCGGCGGCGTTCTTCCCGCTCTACCCGGCGCTGATGCGGCTGGTCTCCGAACTCACCGGCCTCGGCCCGTACGGCGCCGGCCTGCTGGTCTCCGTCGTCGCCTCCTTGGCCGCCGCCCTGGGCATCTACGCCGTCACCGAACGCCTCGGCGGCAGACGGGCCGCACTGGCCGCGGCCGGACTCTGGGCCGTCTGGCCCGGTTCCGGCGTGGAGTGGGCGGTCTACTCCGACTCCCTCTACGTGGCCCTGGCCGTCTGGGCCTGCCATGCCGTCCTGAGCCGCCGCTGGCTCACCGCCGGTCTCCTCGCCTGCGTGGCAGGGCTCAACCGGCCCACCGCCGTGGCGCTGATCGCCGCCGTCGCCGTCGCGGCCCTGCTCGCGCTCCACCGTCCCAAGGACGGCATCCTGCGTCCGGTGGCCGCGATGGCCCTCGCCCCCCTCGGCCTCCTCGCCTATCTCGGCTGGGTGGGTCACCAAATGGGCGACTACAGGGGCTACTTCAGGCTTCAGTCCGGTGCCTGGGCCCACGAGTGGGACTACGGCCGGCACACCCTCGACGTCCTCACATCCGTCCCGGTGGGCCACTTCGACTATCTCTCCGCCTGGCCCTTCGCCGACCTGATCGGCGTCGGTGTCGTCCTGCTCGCGCTCGCACTGCTCCCGCTGCTGATCCGGCTGCGCCCCCCGGCCGTCCTGACGGTCTACACCGTCCTCACCCTCGTCCTCGTCCTGGGCAGCCAGCAGATATTCGGCAACGTCTCCCGCTACCTGCTCCCCCTCTTCCCGCTCTTCCTCCCGCTCGCCCTCGCCCTGCGCCGCCTCGGCCCGGCCCACCAGCTCATGCTCCTCGCCGTCGCGGCCCTGGCCTCCGGTTCGTACGCGGGCTACGGCCTTTTCGAACTCGGCGTCCCGTAACCGACGGACCCAGGAAGGGATGCCCGATGACCACGACCCTGCCCACCGCCGAGCAGCCGGCCCCGAGTCCGGCACACCCGTGATCCTGCACGCGATCCAGGTCCCGTACAAAACCCCGCCCGGCGCCCCCGGGAACGGACGGCAGGTCCTCACCGGCGACTTCAGCCCACAGGACTGCGACGACCACCTCGCCCGCCGCCCGGTCCGCGACGGACAGCCAGCCCCGTGCGGCCGGCCGCTTCACACGTCGGCCCCACTCCTTCGATCTGCGCCGGGACCGGCTCGGGTACCAACGCGCCGGCGGTCCGCCGGCAGATCACCGGCCCCTCGCCCAACCGCCCGTGGCCGGTCAGGACGTGCATGATCCGCCGGCAGTCCGGGACAGCACCGTCACATCCAGCCCTTCCCGCCGCACCGGCACCACCGAACCGGGCACCGCCTGTCCGGGCACGGCCGGCGGGCATCCCCGAAAAACCCCCACGTCATCGGGCTTGCTGGACTCGGACAGCACCCGGCTCACCGTCTCCTTGGCGATCAGCGGGCGTTCCTGCGCGGCCCCCGCGTCCCGCAGCCCGGCCAACGAGCCGGTCCATCTCGCCCCGCAGCGACTCCACCCGCTGCCGGGCAGTGGCCTCCCGCTCCTCCAGCAACCCCATCACCGACGGCATCCGGCACCCTTGCCGATGAAAGAACACGACATGCCATCTCTACTGCGCGGAAGGCGACTTCATACCTGACCGGCAGAAAATCCCGGAGATCACACCCGGAAAGACAACAGCCTCCTGCCTTTTGATCCTCGGTACGGCGCGGCCGGCTTGCCCCGAAGGAGAAGAAACCGCCACCGGCCGGGCCGGTCCGGGTGCTCACCCGGTTGCCCGTTCGTGTCAGCGGGGCAACGGCATGCGGGCGTGGTGAGGTGATGCAGGCGGCGGGGACAGGGGCCGCTGGTGTGACGTCTTTGGGCCCATGCCGAGAGGGGAAGCTCCCATGCACGACGTGCTCAAACCTGTTGCGGTGGCGGCCAGTGCGGTCTGCGTGCTACTGGGTCCGGCGACGCCCCCGGCCGGCTCCGCTGCTGTGCCCCGTCCCGCGCGGGCCGCCGCTAACGCGCGCAGCGGGGCAGGCGGCAGCCTGATCACACGCCTGCACACACCCCCCACCGGCACGTCGATCGCCTCCCCCGCCCGCAACACCCTCTACGCCTGCCAAGGGGGGACCCTCACCCGGCCCGACCGCCCGTGGATCGACGCGCACGGCGTGATCGACGTGCTCAAGCGCCCTTTCGTGTCGGGGGCCATGCGCCGGCACAGCAAACTGCGGGTGACGACGACCGCGGCCAAGAGGCACTTCAAGGGCAACGGACTCCCGGACCATCCCACCGGTCGCTTCCCCGTCCAGAAGGGCACCCCCGCCTACAAGTACTACGCGGAGATTCCCGCGCACGGGTACCCCAACGCCGCCGCGATCCCCATCAAGCCGTGGAACCTCGACGTCACCGTTCCGCGCAATCCGACCGTCGAGGCGACGCCCACGTGCATCGACCAGCTGACGACCGGGATGGCTCTGGCCGGCGGCACCTTCCACCTGGAGGTGGCCACCGACGCCGAGGACCGCCCGGTCGACCCCAACGCGGCCCTGCCTCTCGACCGCTGCTGGGGCCATCCGTACGCGACGCAGTACCACTACCACGGCCCCTCGCAGACCTGCTTCGGCAAGGCTTCAAGGGGGGCCGCGAACGCCCGTACCCGGCACTCACCGCTCGTGGGATACGCCATCGACGGCTTCGGGATCTACGGGCCGCGCGGCGAGGACGGAAAGACCGTCAGGAACAGGGATCTGGACGTCTGCCACGGTCACACACACGCGATCATGTGGGACGGCAAGAAGGCCGTCAGGTACCACTACCACCTCAACGGAGAGTATCCGTACTCCATCGGATGCTTCCGGGGGAAGCCGGTGACGGTCCCCGGGTCCGGGCACGGCTGGTGTCACCAGTGGAAACCGGATCCGGCCGCGGCCGGATCCGGCGTGGAAAGCCCCGGCAGACGCAGACGTCACTGACCCGCAAAAACCTTCGTCGCCGAGGGCGCAGCATCCCCGCCGTGCCGCTTTGGCGTGGCCACCAGCAGATGCGCCAGCGGGAGGTGTGGTGCACGGGGCCCGGGCCAGGATTTGCCCGGCCTCTCCGGGGCGCCGCACGTGTGCGGGTGGAGTTTTCGCAGCTCAGAGGCGGTCGCGGGCACTGCAGCTGATGCAGCACATGTGGTGCACGGGGCCTGCTCGTCCTCGTTGTCTTCGTCGGCCGGCTCGTCGGGGGTGCGGCGAACGGTCTTCTTCACGTCCCTTGCAGGGAGCGCGCTCCCGGCCGGCTTCTTCCGTGCGGGCCTCGGTGTTCCGCTGCCGGACGTCGCCGGCCAGGGACTCGACCGCGTCGTTCGGCCGGCTTCGCAGCAGGCCGGGGGTGAGGGCCTCGGCCCCGGCCGCGGCGTGGGGCCGAGATCTTCGCTGGGGCGCTCCTCGCGGTAGCGCTTGCAGCCGATGTCGCGGGTGGTGACGTCGCGGGTGGTGAACTGCCCCGGGCGGACATCGTCGGCCATGGGGCGTCGCGCCGACGGTGACTGCGGACGTGACGACGGCCTCGGATCGGATCGTCGTCCTCGTGGCGGCTCCGGTCGGGAAGCCGGGCACGCCTCGCACGGACATGGTGGCCGTGCCCGTGCGCGATGCGGACAGCATGCGCCGGCTGCCGCTCACCGACATCCAGCGCCTGCTCTGCGCGGGCGCCGCCGCCTGCGGCACACCCACCGGCCAGGCCCCGGCCAGACTCCTGCGTGACACCACGAACCAGTCCCGGGGCGAGAGGGTTCCGGACGTGTCGCGGATTGGTCAGGGGCTCCTGGGCCGCCCGTGCGTCGGCGGGCGCGACCGCCCGACTCGCGGGGCATCCACAGCGCGGGCGCCGGGTGCCTTACCGAACTCGCGCCGCTCACCCTGGACTTCGGGCACTTGACCGCCGCCGCGTTACGCACCGAGGCCACCAAAGGGTGCGCCCGGCGAGCTGCCGGAGAATGCCGGTCTCCACGCTGTTCGATCGGCAAGAACTCAGCGGGCGAAGATCGTCCGGTTCGTAACTGCGCGGGCCCACCAACGCCGCGTGTACAGATCAACTCCAGTAAGCTGACCGCGTTTTAGGAAGTGCCAAGACCGCGAGTCGACTGCGTGCGATGGCGGGAAGCACCAGATGTAGCTGGCGTTCGCAGTCCTCAACGGAGCTCCGATGCACCTGTTCATTCGCGTTCTGGGCGGGATTTGGCCTGCGACCGTTTCCGGGGGCGGGAGCTGCGCGAGGGCCGGGCGGGCGACCGTTGCTTTATGGGGGGATCGCGGCGCCGGGGGCCTTGGCCGGGGCGGGCGATTCACCGGGCCTCGTCTCGGCCTGGCAGTCGTTTGTCCGCGGTGGCACTTCTTCGCTGCACGAACGGTCCACGCACTATTCACTTGCCACATTGTTTTTTTCTGTCCGCCAGTTCTCCAAAGGCCGCGCCCACCCCCTAAGGGGAGTGAACCGCTGCGCTGTTCTTCGAAAGCTCGACCGACCCCTAGGACCACCCTCCGTGACCTTGTCCTCAAAAATCGCCCTTGCCCTTGGCGTCTTGTCTCTCCTCCTGGCAGTCTGGGCGCTGCTCCTGGCCCGCTCGCGCCGCAAACACATACGGCAGGGCAGAGAGTTGTCCGCGCAGGCGCAGGCCGCCGATTCCCGTGTGCAGGCCGCCGAGGGCCGTACCCGGACCGAGGTGCAGAACAGGCAGGCCGCAGAGTCGCGCACGCAGGAACTCACTGCTCGCGAGGCGGAACTTGTCGACGAAGTGCGTCACCTCGTCTCCGATCGGCTCCCCGCTCTCGCACTGCACCTGATCAGCTCTCATCACCCCGTCCCCGGACTGCTGCACAAGAACCTCGCGGGGTCCGAGGCCGCCCAGCTCCTCGACGCCCTGCCCGAAGCTGTTTCCGGCATCGTCCTCAAGGAGAGGCGCCGCATCGACGCCGCTGCCCGGGCTGCTCTGCGTGGTGCGACTCAGGAGTCCCAGGCCCTCTCCTACCGGCTGCAGACGAACATCGTGGGTCTGCAGCACGAGTTCAGCGCGCCACCCCGCCTGACACAGAGTCTGCTCGAGTCCGACCACATCAACGAGCAGAACCTGCGCCTCACGCAGAGATCCGCCATCGTGTGCGGCGGCTGGCCGGGCCACGTCCGTAAGGACACCTATGTGAGCGAGGTCGTCAGTGGCGCCTCCTCACGACTGCGCGGCTTCGACCGCATCAACATCGTTTCCCGGCTGGGCCTTTCCAACATCGGCGTGGTCGGGCGTGCCGCCGAGCCGGTTGCCGTGGTCTGTGCCGAGCTGATGGCGAACGCGCTGGAGCACTCCCGTGACGACCTCATGGTGGATGTCGGGTTGATCCAGACCGGCAACGGCAGTGTGTGCATCACGATCGACGACGCCGGCAAGGGAATGACCTCAGAAGCGCTCGCCCGCGGCCGGAGTCTGATATCGGGTGAACAGCAGGAGGTGATGCTCCTTGAACTCGGCGATCCGCCGTCCATGGGCTTCGCCGCCATCGGCCGTCTCGTCGCCGACTACGGCCTCCATGTCTCCATCGACACTTCCTCTCCCTATGGCGGGGTGCGCGCTGTGGTGTCCGTTCCCGAGAACTTGCTGACCTCGATCGACGAGAACGCCACACCTCCGTCGGTCATGGCTCCCCAACCTGCCGTGGCGCCCCAGGCCCACAAACGGCCCGCCGCTGCCGACACGCCCGCACCCTCGCCCGAGCCGTCCGGCGCGGCCGCGCTGCCGCAGCGCCGACGCCGTTTCTCAGCGACAGCCACCAATGACGAGACCGCCGCAGCGCCCCGCCCCTTGAACCCGGAAGACACCGGTGCCATGTGGAGCGATTTCCAGAGCGGCCTCACCGGCGACCGGTCCGTCACCGATTCGGAGTCAACACTGTGACCATGCCTGAAACCCACGCAGAGACCGGCTCGTACGCCTGGGTCCTGAAGCCCATCACCGAAATCCGTGGTGTCCGGCACGCCCTGACGATGACTCTCGACGGGATGGTCCAGGCCATCTCCGAGGACCTCACCAAGGACGAGGCAGACGGCATCGGCGCGATGACTGCCGCGCTGCACTCCGCCTCCCGCGCCGCCACCAACGCCGTTCTGGGAGCCCCTCGAAGCACTCCGCTCAAGACCGTCACCTCCCACAACGACCGGGGCATCTACATGGTCATGCCGGTCGGCGAAGGAACCAACACCCTGATCGCGGCGGCGGGCGACGAGGACATGCCCATGGGGGTGGTCGCGGCCACCATGGCCCGCCAGGCCATGAAACTCGGCGAACAGATAATGTCCGTTCCCGCTCGTACCAACGACGGGGCGTCATGACCCGCGGCCAGGAACAGCGACGGCTGCTGCCGGCCTACCTCGCCACCGGGACCAACCCCGGCGCCGGCCTCTCGGGCACGCTCGATTCGCTGGCCGCTCTGCGTGCCAGTGGTCTGCCCCTCGCCAGGTACCACACAGCGGTGCACCAGCGCGTGATCGAGCTCCTTACCGACGGGTCTCTCAGCGTCGTCGAACTGGCCGGCTATCTCGGCCTCCCGGTCAGCGTGACTCTCGTGCTCGCCGAACAACTTGTCAATGACGGTCAGTTAAAGGCCACCGTCCCGATTCCCGACGCCCTGCGCGCGTCGAACGATGGCCGGCCGTCGAAAAAAGTCCTGGAAGAGGTTCTGAGTGGACTCCACGCTCTCCTTGCCGCCTAGCTCGCCTCCTGTCTACCTGCCCGAGGGAGAACACCGAAGGATCAAGATCCTCGTTGCCGGCCCGCTCGGTATCGGCAAGACAACCGTGGTCAAGTCGCTGTCGCAGATCCCGACACTGCACACCGACGAAGTCATGACGAACGCGGCGGTCGCCACCGATGACCTCAGCCACGATGTCCTGCGTGACAAGACCACCACCACGGTCGCCATCGACTTCGGCCGTCTGACGCTGCCGGGCGACAAGATCGTTCTGTACCTGTACGGAACTCCGGGGCAGCGCCGCTTCCTTCCGCTGTGGGAAGGCATCGCGTTCGGAGCGCTCGGTGCCCTCGTCCTGGTCGACACCCGGCGGCTCAAGGACTCCTGGGAAGTGATGGAACTCATCGAGGAGCGCGGTTTGCCGTACGCCGTCGCGGTCAATGTCTTCCCTGACTCACCCAAGTACGACTTGGCGCTCATCCGCTCCAAGCTCGACCTCGCCCCGGAGACACCACTGGTCACCTGTGACGCACGAGAGAAGAACAGCGGCCTGCAAGCCCTCGCCCAACTGACCGCCCATTCCATATCCGTTGCCGGAGTCAAAGCCTCGTGACGTTCACACCAGCCGAAGCCCCCGTGTCCCTGCACGGGGCTGAACACGCCGCGAACCCGCAGCGCAGCTATGAACTGCTGCGCAGGCAGGGACCGGTCGGCGTAGCCGAGGTGGCTCCCGGTGTCGTGGTCAACCTGGTCACCGACTACCGAGCCGCCCTCGACCTCCTCCAGGACGTTGATACGTGGACCAAGGACACCCGGAGCTGGCTGCCACAGGTGCCGCAGGACAGCCCGATCCGGCCGCTGGTGGAGTGGCGGCCGAGTCTGTTCTTCGCCGACGGCGAGGCACATGCGCACCTGCGGCGTGTGATCACGGACAGCTTCGGTCTCCTGGACCCCCATGAGGTGCGTGTCCTGACCTTCCGCTATGCCGACACGCTGCTGAAGGAGTTCGCCGATACCGGGACGGTCGACCTGGTACGCCAGTACGCGCAGCAGCTGCCCCTGATGGTCTTCAATGCTCTGTTCGGTATGCCGGACGAGGAGGGCCCGCGGCTCGTGTGGGCGCTCAAGGCGATGATGGACAGTGATCCGGAGGTACAGGCGGCGGGCGGGAGGTCGTTCGGCGCCTACCTCGAAACGCTCTACGGGACCAAGGCGGCACAGCGTGGCCACGATCTGACCTCCTGGTTCATCGATCATCCCAATGGGCTGAGCCAGGAAGAGGCCGTCCACCAGATCCTCATCACCCTGGGGGCCGGGAACGAGCCGCTGGGCAACCTCATTGCCAACACGCTCGTCCGCATGCTCAGCGACGACCGCTATTTCGGCACCCTGACCACCGGGAGCCTGCCCATCCAGCACGCCATCGATGACGCGCTGTGGCACGACGCGCCGCTGGCCAACTTCAGCATCCACTTCCCCAAGAAGGACGTGACCTTCCACGGCGCTCGCATCCCCGCAGGCTCGCCCGTCATGGTGTCCTACGCCGCCGCCAACACCTGCCCCCACTCGGGCGTGCCGGCGGACGGCTACCGCTCCGGGAAGAAGGCACATCTGGCTTTCGCTGCGGGGCCCCACGCGTGTCCTGCCCGTGACGTCGCCATGCTGATCGCCACCGCCGCCATCGAGAGGCTGCTGACCTACCTGCCGGACATCGAACTGGACGTCCGGGCCGACAAGCTGACCTACCGCCCCGGGGCTGTTCACCGGACGCTCACCGCGCTCCCGGCCCGGTTCACCCCGCTGACACCCGACGCCGACGGGGCCACCCCCTGGAGCCGGAGCCCCTCCCGCCCCGAGCGGGACACGCCGTTGGCCCCGGCGTCAGGCAGGACTGAGGCGTAGAAGCCGTATCAGCTGCCTTCGATCGTCGCGTCGCGGTGGTGCCGTCCGGGAGCCGGCCGGCACCACCGCGACAGCCTCAGGAAGGAGACGCGGGTCCGTTGGCCCGTCCTCTGCAAGAACGGAACCGCGATGACGGTTCTCGAACGAAAGAGGATCAACCGCCTGTGACACAAACCCTTCCCACAAAACTGCCCGACCTCTCTTGCCTACGACAGAAGGTGGGAGCGGCTCTGACCGGATTCCTGGACACCAAGGAACGTGCTGCGCCGGGAATCGAGCTGCTCTACCTGACCACCGCCCTGCGCGGACTCCTGACCGGCGGGAAACGGCTGCGGTCGCTGCTGTGTCTGTACGGATGGCAGGCCGCCGGAGCAACAGGTGATATGACTGCTGCCGTTCGCGCTGCCGCCAGCCTCGAACTTTTCCAGGTGTTCGCCCTGGTGCACGACGACGTGATGGATGACAGCGACATCCGCCGCGGCCGGCCGTCCGCCCACCGTGCACTGGCCACCGCGTACACCGACAGCGGTGGCCCGGACAGCAGGGCCCAGGCGCACGGTCTGGGCGCGGCCGTCCTTCTCGGAGACCTGGCTCTGGTGTGGTCCGATGAACTCCTGCGCACGGCGGACCTCGGCCCGGGGCGGCTGGCACAGGTGCTGCCCCTGGTGGCCGAAATGCGCAGCGAGGTCATGTACGGCCAACTCCTGGACTTGCAGACCACCGGCCGCCTCACCGGCGACGTGGACACGGCACTGCACGTCATTCGATACAAGACGGCTAAATACACCATAGAACGGCCCCTGCACATAGGGGCGGCAGCGGCCGGAGCGACCCCACCCGTACTCGATGCCTGCACCGCCTTCGGCATACCACTGGGAGAAGCGTTTCAGCTGCGGGACGACCTGCTCGGGGTCTTCGGTGACCCCGCCAAGACAGGCAAACCAGTGCTGGACGACCTGCGCGAGGGCAAGGCCACCGTCCTGATGGCACTCGCGGTCCAGCGAGCCTCCACGGCCGAACTGAGAACACTGCGCGAGCTCGTCGGCCGAAGCGACCTCGACGAGGAACACGCCGCCGCGGTCCGCACGATCCTGAACTCCACCGGTGCCCGGCAGACCGTGGAGGAAATGATCACCACACGACGGGCCGCCGCCCTCGCCGCCCTGGACAACGCTCCCTTCCCGGAAAGTGCCACAGCCTCCCTGCGCCGGCTCGCCCTGGAGGCAACGGCCAGGCAGACATGAGGCATCGCCCCACACCGCCAGCCAGAACCCCGAGGAGGAAGCCGCCCCATGAGCATCAGCACGCCCGTCGCCACGCCCTACGCCGAACGAGCCACCAGCCTGGTGGCCAGGGCCGACCAGGACAGATGGGGAAGCGTCGGTCCGTCCCTGTACGAGAGCGCCCGCGTCCTGTCGGCGGCACCATGGCTGCCCGGGGAGCCACGGCGGATCACGTACCTGCTGGAACAGCAGGCGCCCGACGGCAGTTGGGGGCAGGGACCGCTGCCCTACCGGCTCCTGCCGACACTCAGCGCAGTGGAGGCCGCACTGGCCGTCCTGCAACGGGGCACCACGTCCCCAGAAGTCACCGGCCGGCTCACGGCCGCGGTGAACACAGGCCTCGGCGTACTGCGCGCACTGCCACCATGCCCGTGGCCGGACACGGCCGCAGCGGAAATACTCGTACCCAGCCTGGTAGCCAAGATCAACGAGAGGCTGGGCTCCCTGACCACCAACGAGAACACACCGGAACCCGGCAGCCCACAACTGCCGGTTCCCGGCGGCTTCCACGCCTGGGCACCTGCTCGCGTGGCCAGGCGGTACGAACCGGCAGGCAGCCTGCCCGTCAAGTTCCACCACACGTTCGAAGGCATAGACAGCTACATACCGCCGTCCCTCGTCCCTGACACCGAAGGCCTGCTGGGCAGCTCACCGGCCGCCACCGCGGCACGGGCAACACGGTCACCTGCCACTACCGCCCAGGCCATCACCGACCTCACCGCAGTGGCGCAGCGCTACGGCGGTCTCTTCCCCGAGGCCGCACCCCTGCGCGTGGTCGAACGGCTGTGGATCGCCGCCGCACTGGCACGCACCCACCTGCCCGCTGCCGCTCTGCCCACACTCCGCAGGTGGGCCGAGGACATCTACGATCCTCAAGGCGTGCGCGGTGCGCCCGGCCTCATGACCGATGCCGACGACACCGCCATGGCGGTGCTGGTCGCCTCACTCGTCGGCCTGCCCTACGACCCGGCACCACTGGACCTGTTCCACAACGGCAGCCACTACGACTGCTACATCGGCGAGGACACCGGATCGGTCACCGCGAACGCCCACGCCCTCCAAGCCCTCGTGAGCTACCTGCGGCGCGACCCGACGGCAGAGCACACATACGGCCCCCGGGCGGCAAAGCTCTGCGACTGGCTGACCGGCCAGCAGCAGCCCGAAGGGCACTGGACCGACAAGTGGCATGCCTCCCCCTACTACGCCACCGCGCGAAGCGTCACCGCGCTCGCCCAGTACGGCGGTCATGACGCGTCCGGGGCCGTACGGAGCGCCGCCGCGTGGACCACCGAAACTCAGCGCTCCGACGGCTCCTGGGGCGTGTGGGGCAGCACCGTCGAAGAAACCGCATACGCCGTCAAAATCCTGCTGAGCGCCGCCACATCCGTACCGCAGCCGCAGCACATCCGGGCCCTGGACCTAGCTGAAACGTATCTGCACACCGCCTCGCACCCCGGCCACCAGCACCCCGCGCTGTGGCACGACAAGACCCTGTACGCGCCCACCGCAGTGATCGAAGCGGAGGTGCTCTCTGCGCGGGAATTGCTGCGGGCACGTCGAGCAGCCGCATGTACGGAAGCAGACGTGGAAAGGAGGGACGCGTGACACCTGACATAGATGTGACTGCCGACATGGACGTTCCACCGACAGCTCCGGGGAGGCTGCCGCTCATCGGGCACGTGGTGCCCCTGCTCAAGGACCGTCTGGAGTTCGTCGAACGCCTGCGCACGTACGGGCCGATCGTCCGTATGTCGGTCGGCCTCAAGAAAGTGACCGTGGTCAACTCTCATGAGCTGATCCACGAAATGCTCACCAGCAAGTCCAACTCCTTCTCCAAAGGGCTCCTGGGCGAGAAGCTCAAGCTTTTCGGCCAGTCGGCCCTGCCGGTCGCGGAAGGCGAGCCCCACCTGCGTAGGCGCCGACTGCTCCAGCCCGCCTTCCACCGCGAGCAGGTCAGCAGGTACGTCGACACGATGCGGGAAACGGTGGAGCCGTCCATCACGGGCTGGCGTGAGGGTGAACTGCTGGACCTGAAAACCGAGATGGGGCTCATGGCCCAGGACGTGGCCATGTCAGTACTGTGCTCCTTCCGCGCGGAGCAGGAACGAGCGCGTGCGATCCTCGACGCCGTCGACACGGTCTTCACGGCCGCCATCTGGCGCACCATGGTGCCCGTGTCCTCGCTGGAACGGCTGCCCACCCGCAGCAACCGGCACCTCAAGGCCGCCCGCAGCCTGCTGCGCAGCGAGGTCGCCGACATCATCGCAGAGCGCCGGACGGACCCCGACGCCCACGACGACCTCATGACACTGCTCCTGGAGGCCCGGGACGAAACCGGTGCACCACTGCCCGACAACGAGATCCTGTCGGAAATCATCGGACTGCTGGCCGCGGGCTCCGAGACGACAGGAGTCATGCTGGCCTGGTTGTTCCACGAGCTGGGCCGCGACCCCGAACTGGAGCGCAGGCTCCACGAGGAGGTCGACTCCGTGGTCGGAGAGGGCCCGATCACCGCCGAGCACGTCCCCCGACTCGCCTTCACCCGCCAACTGGTCAGTGAGACCCTGCGGCTGCACCACGCCGGCTGGCTGGTGACCCGGCAGGCCACCAAGCCCGTACGCCTCGGGCAGGCCACCTTGCCGGCGGGGGAGCAGGTGCTGTGGAGTCCCTACGCACTGCACCGGGACCCCGCCCTGTACCCCGACCCACTCCGCTTCGACCCCGACCGCTGGCTACCCGAGCGCCCCCAGCCACCCAGAGGAGCCTTCATACCCTTCGGATCGGGGAAACGCATGTGCATCGGCGACGCGTTCGCCTGGACGGAGGGGATCGTCATCACGGCGTTCATCGCGTCCCGCTGGCGGCTGCGGCCCGTTCCGGGCGCCACCGTGGAGCCGGTCGGGCTGCTCACCGTACACCCGTCGGACCCCCGTATGGTCGCCGAGACCAGACAACGTGCCGCCGCGGGGAGAGCCGCATGAGCCACACCCGCGGCTCGGACGCGCGTACCCTGCCGATGCCCGACCTCCAAAACTCCTTCCCCGGCCCCTTCGCCACCAGCCCGTACGCCAACGCCATCGAGGAACAGACCACCCACTGGCTCCAGACCTTCCCCCTGACCGGCTCACCCGGCGAGGCGAAGGCCCTCTGCAACATCACGGCCCAGGGCGTGGCCCGTGTCCTGCCCACCGCCGACCAGGACAGCGTGTTCCTCTGCGCCGACCTCTTCCTGTGGCTCACCGCCTTCGACGACACACACGGCGAAACCGAAGGAAGCCGCGACACCACCCGACTGGTCCGCCGCATCAGTCACTGTGTCCACCTGCTGGCCGGTCACGACGAGCCGGCGGCCGATGACGACGCCTGCGTCGCCGCCCTGCGGGAGCTCCTGCACCGGTTCCGGGAACGGGCCACGCCCACGCAGTATCTACGGCTCACCGCACACCTGCGGGACAACCTCTTCGGCATCCTCTGGGAAGCCCATCACCTCGACAGACTCGACCAGGTCACCCTGAGCGACTATTACGCGATGCGCCCACACACAGTCTTCGTCCGGACCGTCATGACGAGCACGGAAGTCGGGCTCGGATACGAACTCACCGACAATCAACGAGCCTCGCCAGCAGTGCGGGAACTGGAGAAAGCCGTCGCCGACCTCGCCGGATGGATCAACGACCTCGCCTCGTACGCGAAGGAGACAGACCGCGGTGGCCAGACTCCGCTGAGCCTGCCGACACTCCTGATCCGACACCACGAATGCAACCTCGAAGAAGCATTCCACCTCGCCTCCCGCATGTGTGAACACCAAGCCTCCACCGCACGCCTCCGCATCACCGAACTCACCGCCGACAGCACGAACGCACTCGCAAACCACGCACGCGCCATGGAAGCCGTCGCAGCCTCCTACGTGTGGCACATAGGGCACGCCCGCTACAAACACTAACCACACCCCCCACACCCCGAAAAGCCAAAAGCCGCACCCCAACGAACACAGCAACCGCCCTGCCCAAACAAGCACAACAGCACAACGGCCACAGGGCCGTCCTGCCCGAACAGGTACGGCAGCGCAACGGTCACAGCGACCCACACAGCCCGGCACAAGCCCATAACCACCCACCGGAGAACCAGCAACCGCCCCACTACACAGACCATCCCGCAGGAACCTCGCCCGACAAGTCCGCTTCAGCGGATCGCCAGCATCGGCGATCCGCCACCGCCCGTGTTCGTGCCGACCATCACGTGGTCCAGAGATCCGCGCCGACGAGCTCGTACTGGGCCACTCACCGAGACCAGGCAGGTCCCCCACGACCCGCATAGGGCGAAGCCGTCCGACTACCGCCCAATTCCAGCTTCCCGCCGACATCAGCCACCAGGTCCTACGGACGCCAAGCAATGACGGCATCGGCCCCGCAGACCGGTTCCCCACCGCAGTCCCGGAAATGAACACGGGAGCAAGGATCGCGGCGGTGCGGAAGATCCGACGGTGCCGGAGTACTGCCGCTGCAGCGCCGTGCGAGGCGGCCAGGACCCGAGGGAGTCACCCGGACTGTCGGAATCCGGCATGTCAGGAACTCGACACCATCAAGGACATGACATGCACAGGTCGACAATGTCAGGCTCTTGATCGGCCGCACGGGGCTGGGCATTCCCCACAGGGATCTCGCACCGCTGCGGTCATGTCCGCCTCACCGCACCACCAGCTCTACTCGGGCAGTACCCCCTGCCCGGGCTGTCACCGGCCGCAACCCCGGTCGCCGCAGAAGGAGTTCCGCGTGAGAAAGACCCCCCGCAAGGCTGTTGTCGCGAGCGCGCTCATAGCGAGCGCCGCGATGATCGCCGTTGCACTCCCCACGTCCGCCACCGCCGGCACCCAGGCCGACGCGCCCAAGGCGCAGGTCCGGGCCGGCGCGCTGCAGGTCCGGCTCAGCCCGAGTGAGCGCGCCTCGCTGCTCGCCGACGCGCAGGCCACCGTCGCCACCACCGCCAGGACCCTGGGCCTGGGCGGCCAGGAGCAACTGCTGGTGAAGTCCGTCCTGAAGGACGCCGACGGCACGGTGCACACCCGATACGAGCGGACCTTCGCGGGCCTGCCGGTCCTCGGCGGGGACCTTGTCGTCCACGCGGCGGCGAACGGCGCCGTCAAGGGCGTCAGCAAGGCGACCAAGGCGACGGTGAAGGTCGCTTCGACCACCGCCGTGAAGAGCGCCGACTCGGTGAAGACCTTCGCGCTCGGCCGCGCCAAGGCCAAGGGCACCACCGCCGCGAAGGCAGATACCGTCCGCAAGGTTGTCTGGGCCGCCTCCGGCAAGCCCGTGCTGGCCTGGGAGTCCGTGATCGGCGGCGTTCAGCACGACGGCACCCCGTCCGAGCTGCACGTCATCACCGACGCCACCAACGGTGCCAAGCTGTTCGAGTACCAGGGCATCGAGACCGGCACCGGCACCGGCCAGTACAACGGCCAGGTCACCCTCGGCACCACGCTGTCGGGCTCGACCTACGAGATGACCGACGGCACCCGCGGCGGCCACAAGACGTACGACCTGAACGGCGGCAGCTCCGGCACTGGCACGCTGTTCACCGACGCGGACGACGTCTGGGGCAACGGCCTGCCGAGCGACCGTCAGACCGCCGGTGTTGACGCCGCGTTCGGCGCCCAGGCCACGTGGGACTACTACAAGAACGTCCACGGCCGCAACGGCATCAGGAACGACGGCGTCGGCGCCTACTCCCGCGTGCACTACGGCAACGCCTACGTCAACGCCTTCTGGTCCGACTCCTGCTTCTGCATGACCTACGGCGACGGCTCCGGCAACACCAAGCCGCTCACCTCCCTCGACGTGGCCGCCCACGAGATGAGCCACGGCGTCACCTCCAACACCGCCGGCCTGATCTACAGCGGCGAGTCCGGCGGCCTCAACGAGGCGACCTCGGACATCATGGCCGCGGCCGTCGAGTTCTACGTGAACTCCGCGACCGACCCAGGTGACTACCTGGTCGGCGAGAAGATCGACATCAACGGCGACGGCACCCCGCTGCGCTACATGGACAAGCCGAGCAAGGACGGCACGTCCAAGGACGCCTGGTACTCGGGCATCGGCAGCATCGACGTCCACTACTCCTCCGGCCCGGCCAACCACTGGTTCTACCTGGCCTCCGAGGGCAGCGGCGCCAAGGTCGTCAACGGCGTGAGCTACAACAGCCCGACCTCCGACGGCCTGCCCGTCACCGCGATCGGCCGCGACGCCGCCGCGAAGATCTGGTACCGCGCACTGTCGACCTACATGACCTCCTCCACCAACTACGCCGCCGCCCGCACCGCCACCCTGCAGGCGGCCGCCGACCTGTACGGGCTCGGCAGCGACACCTACAACAACACCGCCAACGCCTGGGCCGCCATCAACGTCGGCAGCCGCATCGTCCAGGGCGTGACGGTCACCGACCCCGGCCTCCAGACCACGCTGGTCAACAAGTCCGCGAGCCTGCAGGTCCAGGCCACCAGCACCAACCCGGGCGCGCTGACCTACACGGCCACCGGCCTGCCGGCCGGCCTGTCGATCAACGCCTCCACCGGCCTGATCTCCGGCACCCCCACCACGCTGGGCACCAGCACGGTCACGGTCACGGTCACGGACTCGACCAACGCCTCCTCCACCGCGACGTTCACCTGGAACGTCGTCAGCGTGATCAAGACCTTCGAGAACACCACCGACGTCGCCATCCCGGACGGGGGCGCCGCTGTCTTCTCGGACGTCAATGTCACCGGGATCGCCGGCAAGGCACCGAGTGCCCTCAAGGTCGACGTGAACATCAAGCACACCTGGCGCGGTGACCTGGTCATCGACCTGGTGGCCCCTGACGGCACGCTGTACCGCCTGAAGGATTCCGACATCAGCGACTCGGCCGACGACGTGCTCGCCACCTACACCGTGAACGCCTCCAAGAAGACCGCCAACGGCACCTGGAAGCTCAAGGTCCAGGACATGTTCCGCGGCGACAGCGGCTTCATCGACAGCTGGAAGCTGAACTTCTGACCTCAGTAGCAGCACACTGAGGCGGCGGGACCCCTCCCGCCCGGGCCCGGCCGGCCACGACCGGCCGGGCCCGAACGCTGCTCCGGGCTCCGGGCCGCGAGACCTGGGGCGAGTTGCAGATCCACCTGGTCCCAGTGCTGCTGGACGGTGGTGTGGGGCTGTTCGGAGTGCGGCCGTTCAAGGAGACAGGCGACCGTACCCGCGAGTTCGAGACCAGCAGGGTCATCGGCCTCCCCAGGGTCGCCCACCTCCGGCTACGCCCCGTCAAGTGACGACCGGCGGCCCGGTGCGGACCGCCGGTCGCCCGACTCGGTGCGCGTCGCGGATGAGGAAACGCACCAGTCCGCACGTGGTGCTGGACGGCGGGTGGCTCCCGATCCGGGCGGCAGTGGCGCATATTCGCCGGTTACGAGCCTGCTGGGCGCGGTGGACACCCGTGCCGAGCAGCGCGATGGCCAGGCGCATGTCCTTCAAGCTGCAGTTGTGGTTGTGGGACTCGTGCCAGCACGGTGTACGGCGACGCAGACGTTCCCATCCCACACGAAGGGGTGAAGGCTTCGACCGGCTGTCCTGTCGCTGCGTAATTGGCCGGTGCCAGGAACCTGACCTGTCCTGTTGCCATGTCGTTTGAGAACCTCGGGCTCGCTGTTCTCAAACGACATGGTTGTCGCGGGAGAGGAGACGCCCTCCGGACCGCTCTCGCTGGTCTCCTCCTCCCCGGCCAGGGCCAGCAGCGCGGCCAGGCCTCCGTCGCCGAACGGCAACTGCTCAACCCCGGCACCTTGATGCGCAGGAAGAAAGCCGTCCTGATCGAGAGGGAAGGCGAAGCCGGCCCGAGGACATCAAGGAACTCCAGCAGCTGCCGCGGACTCAGCCCCGCGCCTCGCGGAACCGCTTGACCACCTCACCCGCGCTCACCGCCAGGACCCCCACCGCCGCCACGCTGTAGAGAGACTGCGGGGCCTGCCAGCCACCGTTGGCATCGGACAGGAAAGCCGGGTTGAACAACTCCTGCCGATGCAGGACCCACGCCAACGGCAGCGCGAAGGCTGCCTCCGCACCAACGCTCCAGACCGCCAGCGAACGCGTCCACACCCGCACCGCCCGCACCGCGTCGAGTGTCACGAGACCGACAAGCCCTGCAAGAACCGGCCAGATCCACCCCGACCACAAGCCCGGGTCAAGCACGTCAAGGCGTGTACCACCATCGGTCCGGTACGGCTGCGCGGTGTGCTGCCAGACAATCAGAGCGACCAGCAGCGCGTGCCACGCCACCCGGACGTAGGCTGCCGCGTCACGCTCCTTCGGCACGCCGCGGTCGGGCAGGTCGTCGGGCGTCCAGGCTCCGCCGACCGCGCCGGGCCGCTTGCCGGACCGCTCGATCAGGGCGAACACCACGGTGAGCCAGGCAATCATCTGGGCACCGACGGAGAGCACCGCCCCGACGGCCCCGCCGATCACCTCGCCGACCCCCTGGCCGTCCAGGACGTCGAGCCCCGCGCTGATGACGGTGACTACCGGCAGCACGGTGGACAGCAGGACCGTGAGGAGTCGTACGTACGTCGGGTAGAGGCCGGGCCCGATCAGTGCGAGCGGCCGATCCGCGTACCGGGCGGCGAGCCGGATCGGGTCGCCCATCTCGGTGAGGACCTCGCGCTCGGTGGTCTCCGGGTCGGCCGGGCCGCGGGCCTCGACGGTGTCGGCAATTGTGGCGCGCAGCTCGTCAGCCACGTCGCCGCGCTGGTCGGTCGGGATGCGCCGGACGACCTCCACCACGTAACGGTCGGTCAGCGTGCCGGTGCCGGACGCATGCAACTTACTCAACGGTCCCCTTGGTCAGTCGTGATATCGAGGCGCCGAGGTCCTCCCACTCGCGCAGCAGTCCGGTGCGGACCCGGGCGCCCTCGGGACTGACCCGGTAGAACTTGCGCGGCCTGGACTCGTCGGTGTTCCACTCGCTGATGAGCAACCCCTGCTTCTCCAGGCGGCGCAGCAGCGGATAGAGGGTGTTGCCGTCGACGGCGATCCCGGCGTCGCCGAGCGTTTCCAGGAGCGCGTAGCCGTACTGCGGCTCCTCCAGGAGCGCCAGGCAGGCCAAGACGACCGTGCCGCGGCGTAGCTCCTGGGCCTGGCTGAGGATCAGTTCATCGGTGCCCACACAGGACACAATACTGTGCGTCGCACAGTATTGTCACGCCACGGTATTGGGAGGTGCTGGAGACCGACGCTGCGACTCCACCGCGAACTCACGGGCCCAGCACCTGACATCAGGGCATCGGACCCTCGGGGTCGCATCCCGTCCAGGCCGGACCCCTGGGCGGCGTCCGCTCCGCCGGTCCCGTCGTCGGCGATCTCCGCGCAGAGCAGCGCGCCGTTGCGAGTGACGCGAACCGAGGCATTGGTGGCCCGGCTGTGTCGGGCGATGTTCGCCAGTGCCTCGGTGACGGCGAAGTAGGCGACCGCTTCAACCGCTGCGGGGATCTCACCGAGCGGGCCTATGTCGATGCGGGTCGGCACCCCGGCCCTGGTGGCCAGGGTGCCGAGCGCGCCGGAGAGGCCCTTCTTCCAGGCCCTGCTCGGCGGCGAGCCGCTGCCCCGGGCACTGATGGCCGAGATGCAGGGCACCGTCCCGGTCGACGACAAGATCCAGGTGTTCTGGCCACACGGACGCTACGGCCTCGGCCTGGTCAACCGGCCCCTGTCCTGCGGCGGCAGCTACTGGAGCCACGAAGGAGGCGACGGCGGCTACTGACCGGTGCCACCGACGACGGCAGCCGCACCGTCACCGTCTCCATGTCCGCCGCTCTGGGCGACTCGCGCGACAACGCACTCCGACAGGAGCAAGCCGCCAGTAACCTCGTCGACCACGCGCTATGCGACACCCTCGGCAGCGAGCAGGGCACATAACAGTCTTTCCCGGCATCCCGGCATGGCCGACGGTGGACGGTTTCGTCAGCGAGTGGAACGATGCGAAGGTCGCCGGCGAGGTCCGCAGCGGCTCCAGCTCCGAGACCTCGGACTCACGGTGGCAGGGGCGTTCAGGCGCCGACCAGTTCCAGCGCCTTCGTCAGGTTGTACTCGGCGATGCCCGTCATGAACGCCCGGTTGGGGAAGTCCCCGTCGAGCAGCCGCAGTGGACCCGCCGTCAGGGAGAGCCGCTGTGCCAGCATGTACAGCGCGATCCGGTCATCGTCCAGTCCGTCCACCCCCAGCGGCCCGTAGCCGTCGTGCAGGCGGCAGAAAAACATGCTCCCACTCGACGTCGAAGTACATCAAGCCCTCGATGTCGATCACCACGGGGTTCCCGTCTGCGTCCACCAGCACATGGTCGGGCCCCAGTTCGCCGTGCACGACCGCGTACTGCGCACGCGGCCGCACCGCCGCCACCAGGCCCAGCAGTCGTTCCTCCAGCCGGGCGCGGGCCCCCGCGCGGCGGGCCCCTGGGTGTGTGGTGTTCCGTGCCGGGCGTGCGCCGGCGAGGTCCCCCTCTTGTCGAATGTGATGGTCGCAAGTGAAGGGCAGTCGCGCCTGAACCCGACCGGGAGTAGCAAGGTGAGCACGCTCTGCCCGGGGTGGGTGAGTCAGCGTGCTGGATGTGCCTGAGCTGCGGTGCAGTGTCTGCAGGCCCAGAACTCCGCCGACTCCGCTGGGGCATCCCGGTTCGTGGTGGCGCCCGGTCCAAGGGGCCTGCGAGCAGCCGTCGCCTCATGGCGTTACATGTACTGCGGGAGTCTCGCCGACGTCCCGCCACCAACCTGCGGGCCGAGCCATGCCTGAGTGCGGTCGAGGGCCGGTTCGGGCCCGGAACCCATCGCCCTGCATCCGACGTCACGGGTTCGGCTTGCAGCCCGACATGCGCAGCGTGGCTGAAGGCGTGGCACACCCGGCCGTGTCCGGATCCATCAAAGGCTTTGCCCGTCGGTCGCGGCGTTCCTGGCGAGGCCTCTTGGCGTATGCGCAGCCTGCTGCCGCCCCAGGGCGGTGGAAGCGGGCGGGGTCCGAGTGAACAGACGTCAGCAGGACCAGGCGAACTCCTCGGTCCAGAAGCACATCCAGACACTTTCGATCGCCAGGGCCTCACGGCCCACCTCGGCGCGCGCCTCACCCACTTCGCCCCCGGCCGCGTCCACATCGCGCTCCCTGCCCGCCCTGAGGTGACCCAGCAGCGCGGTTACGTCCACGCGCGCGCCACGAGTGCCATCGCCGACAAATGGGCCGGTGGTAGGGAGATGTACGTCAGCCCGTCGTCCAGCGACGGAGTTTCTCGGGGTTGCGCACTACCCAGATGTGCTTGATCCGGTCACCTGCGAGTACTCGATGCCGGCCTCGTGCGCCGCATCGACCGCTGCACAGAAGAGCAAGCAGCGCCGAGTGCCCAGCAGCAGAAACGGCCAGGGGTCTCCTTGACCTGAAGTGTGATTGAGCTTCTACCGTTTCCTCTAGTTGATCACCTGACGACGGGAGAGCGCGATCATGATCCTCGTGACCGGAGCCACCGGAAACATAGGCCGTGCACTGCTGAAGGAACTGCACGCATGCGGCGCCGGGCCGCTGAGAGGGCTCACCCGTGATACCGCACAGGCCGCCTTCCCCGAAGGGGTCGAGGCCGTGGGGGGCGACTTTGCGAAGCCGGCGTCGTTGAAGCCCGCACTGGAGGGGGTACGTTCGCTGTTTCTTGTGTCGCGTCTGGGTTCGGACGCCGACATCCTCGAAGCCGCCCGGCACGCGGGTGTGGAACACGTGGTGCTGGTGTCGTCGATTACGGCCCAGACCCATCCGCACCTGGGCCCCGCCGCCGAGAACCTGGCGGTGGAACAGTTGCTCAAGGAAAGCGGTATGGCATGGACGATCTTGCGGCCGACGCAGTTCGCATCGAACGCCCTGATGTGGGCGGCTTCCGTCCGTGAGCACGAGGTCGTCCGCGCACCATATGCGGACACAGCACTGCCAACCATCCATCCCAAGGACATCGCGTCGGTGGCACGGGTGGCGCTGAACGAGCCCGGCCACCAAGGGCGCACGTATGCCTTGACCGGTCCAGAGCCGGTGACAGCCCGCCAGCAGGTCGAGGCCATCGCAGCAGAACTGGGTCGGGAGGTACCCTTCGCCGAGATCAGCCGCCAGCAGGCCCACGCACAGATGGCCGCGGTCTTCGGAGCCGAGGCCGCAGACGCGGTGCTCGACGTCACGGGCGGAGACGTCAACGACGAACTGCTGGCGGTGCGCGACACGGTTTCACAGGTCACCGGAGCTCCGGCCCGGCCGTTCCAGCAGTGGGCTACAGAGAACGCCACCGCCTTCCGCTGAATCGCCTCACCGGCACGGTACAGGCCGGTGAGCCGCTGGTTGTCGCGCTGGTGCAACCCGACGGACGGCTCATCCAGCACGTACAGCACGCCGGTCAGCCCTGCTCCGATCTGGGTCGCCAATCGGATCCGTTGCGCCTCCCCGCCGGAAAGGGAAGCAGCGGGCCGGTCGAGGGAGAGGTGGTCCAGGCCGACGTCGAGCAGGAAGCGCAGCCGCTCGCCGATCTCTGAGAGCACGGCCCCAGCGATCCGCCGCTCACCGCCCGTCAGCTCCAACGCCTGAACGAATGGAGCAAGTTCACTGAGCAGCAGTGCAGCGACTTGCGCGATGCTGCGGCCGCCGACGGTGACCGCCAGGACACGCGGGGCGACCCGATCGGTGACGCAGGTGTTGAACGGACCGCCGGGACCCGACCTCACATTTCGGCGGCCTGTCCGGTCGAAGACGGTGGGTGATCGGATGCGAGCGAGATGTGGGGACCGGGTGCGCGTGAGCGGCGAGAACGTGGTGATGGACGAGCGGCAGCGGCTGATCAACCTGGCGTACCGGTTACTCGGCTCGCTCGCGGACGCCGAGAACGTGGTCCAGGAGACCTATGCCCGCTGGTACGCGTTGACCGATGCCCGCTGGTACGCGTTGACCGATGCGCAACGGACGGACATCGAGGTCCCGGCCGCCTGGCTGACGACGGTGGCCAGCCGCGTCTGCCTGGACCTGCTCGGTTCGGCGCGGGCCAGGCGGGAGACGTGCGTGGGCGAATGGGTCCCGGAGCCGCTGCCCGAGCCGACCGAGTGGATCACCGGCGGAGCGGACGGCGGCGGCATGGACCCGGCCGACCGGGTCACCCTGGACGAGTCGGTCAACATGGCCTTCCTCGTCGTGTTCGAGTCGATGACCTCGGCCGAGCGCGTCGCGTTCGTCCTGCACGACGTCTTCCGCTACCCGTTCACGGACGTCGCCGAGGTCGTCGGGCGCAGCCCTGCGGCCTGCCGTCAGCTGGCCTCCTCGGCCCGGCGGCGGATTCGCAGGGCACGGGCCGACGCGGGCCCGAGCACCGGTCACGCCGCGGTGGTCCGGGACTTCAAGGCGGCCTGGGAGGCGAAGGACATCGGCGCGCTGATCGGCCTGCTCGACCCGGACGCCACCTGGGTCGCGGACGGCGGCGGCAAGGCCGTCACCCTCCTGGATCCGATCATCGGCGGCGAGCAGATCGCCCGCGCCTACCTGCGGATCGCCGAGGTCGCGCACACGCACACGCTGCTCGAGCGCACCGTCAACGGCCTGCCCGGCCTGGTGGTCCAGCAGAACGGCCGGACCGTGAACGTGTTCGCGTTCGAGGTGGTGGGCGAGCGGATCAGGCGCATCTGGGCGGTGCGCAACCCCGACAAGCTCCGGCCGTGGACGATGCGCTGAGCCGAACACGCTATGTCCCGCGTCCACGTCCGAGGGGGCCGGGCACGTCGGGCGCGGGCCACACGCACCCCTGCGTCACACGCCGGATATCGCTCGCCGGGCGCGGCCGGGCCGCCCGCCACCGACGCAGATCAGGTTTCGTAGTACCTGGCCTCGATCACGTTGTCGTCGAGGCCGGTGAAGCAGGAATTCTCCGGCGCCCAGCCACGCGCGCCGGAGGCCGGCCGGACCCGCGCCGAAGTATCCCCGCCGTCCACGCGCAGCCGCTCGTCCAACGCCTCGTACTCGGCACGGTTGAACGCGATGCACACGTGGTTGCCCCTGACCCGTCGACGCCTGCCCGCGCAACCTCGGCATCGACACGATCGACCTGCTCAACCAGCACATACCCGACCCGAACATCCCGATCAAGGACATGATCGGCGCGACGAACGAGTTCATCGACGCCGGGCAAGGTCACGTACCTCGGCCTGTCCAACACCGATGAGGACACCATCCGCAGGACCCACGCGGTACCGATCTCGGCGCTGCAGCACGAGTACTTGATCTCCGCCCACGACGTCGAGCCGCTGCTGCCCGTCCTGGAAGAACTCGGCGTCGGGTTCGTCGCCTACTCGCCGCTCACGCGCGGATTTCGGCGCGGGACGGGTGAACAGGGCGCGCTCCGCGTGGGCGAGGCCGTCCGTGATCTCGGCGCGCGTCCACGCCGCCTGCTGTGCGTCATCGTCGGTCATGTGGCCACGTCCACGAGAACGGCCTCTGGCCCACTTCTGTGGTGCCGGCCTCGGAGGTGAGCCGGCCAGGGTGGCCGGCTCAGGAAATCTGCATGTCAGGGGCTGAAGCCGCCGTCGCGGCAAGGACCGATCCCGTGAGCTCCACAGAAGTCGAGCCAGAAATCTGAGAACTGACAACGCTCCGAGCTCTTTCCGGTGCCGGCGGGAAGGGCATACTGCGTGGTGTGGCGACTTATGACGGCATCGGCGCGACCTACGCTGACACCCGGCGACCGGACCCTCGAATCGCCGCCAGGATTCATCAAGCCCTCGGTGGTGCCGCCACCGTGATCAACGTGGGAGCCGGCACCGGCTCCTACGAACCGTCACAAACGGTGCTGGCTGTTGAACCCAGCTCAGTGATGATCACCCAGCGTCCGCCCGGATCCGCGCGGGCTCTGGAAGCATCCGCGGAGTCGATCCCTCTCTCCGACGACTCGGCCGATGCTGTGATGGCCCTCCTGACCGTGCACCACTGGAGCGACCTGGAAGCCGGCATCGGAGAACTCCGCCGCATCGCCCGGCAACGGATCGTCATCTTCACCTTCGACCACCACATCAACCGCAGGTTCTGGCTGCTGGACGAGTACCTGCCCGAGGCAGCCGCGCTCGACGACACACGAGCAGTCGCGGTCGACCGCCTGGCCGCGCTGTTGGGAGGCGCCCGCATCGAGACCGTCCTCATCCCGCACGACTGCACCGACGGATTCCTCGCCGCCTTCTGGCGCCGGCCCGAGGCATACCTCGATCCGCAAGTCCGCGCCGGTATCTCGATGTTCGCCCAGACCAGCGACGAAGTCATCCAGCCGGGCCTGGCACGGCTGTCCGAGGACCTGTCCTCCGGCCGGTGGCACCAACGCCATGCCGACCTGCTCGACCGCGAAGCCCTCGATGCCGGCTACCGGCTTCTCGTAGCCGACCTGTAGAACCAGACGAGCCGTCAGCGCGCCGCTTCGGCCGGGGCCGGACCGAAGCGGGCGGGCCCACGGTGAAGGTCGCGGTGGACGACAGCCTGTTTCCCGCTCCGACGCTCGCCGCGGGCTGGAACGAGAGCGGCTACCCGGACTCCGTCGCCCCGGTGCGCGCCCTCGTCGTGGACGGCCGCGGTGTTTGGGAGACCTCCGTCGACGATCGGGGCGGTGCTCGAGAGCACAGGCGCCGTCGGGCGAGACGAGGAAGCCGAGGCTCAGGACTCCCCGTCCTCAGCACGGTCTTGTCAGCGGTGCTCATCGTGGTCTCCGACCGCACGGGACGGGGGCGAGTGTCCCCGCAGCGAAAGCGGCCGTCCCGACGGGGGACGCGGGACGGCCGCCGGATCCCGCCGCCACCTCGGCCGCGCGACGGGCTTCCGTACACACAACGGAGGCGGACCGCGCGGAGTTCACACATGGGCCGAGACACCCTCCGGGCTCCGGCGGCGCGGCCGGGCGCTCAGCTCATGTGGTAGCTGACGTCGCCCACCAGGTGGAGGCCCTGTTCTCGTATTGCTACGGCGAGGTGGCGTGTAGCGCTGCGTAAGGACGATGGGCTGTCGTTTCCCGTCGCCGGTCGTCTCGTTGAGCTGAACGAGTGAAGTCGGCGGGAGGGCGGGGCGGTGCGGCAGGACTGGGAGCCGGGGGACCTGATCGAGGTCTGGACGCTGCTCGAAGACGACATGAAGCGGGTGCGGAACAAGTCCGGGGCGACCCGGCTCGGGTTCGCGCTGCTGCTGAAGTTCTTTGAGGTGGAGGCCCGGTTCCCGGAGTCGGCCAAGGAGGTCCCGGCCGCCGCGGTGGAGCACGTGGCCCAGCAGATGAAGGTCCCCGCGGAGGCGTGGGGTGCCTACGACTGGCAGGGCGACCGGATCAAGCGGCACCGCAAGGAGATCCGGGCGGCGTACGGGTTTCGGGCGAACACCGAGGAGGACCAGGACCGGTTGGCCATGTGGCTGGCGACCGAGCTGTGTCCGGTGGAGCTGTCCCGTGACCGGCTCGCCGCCGCGGTGGTGGCGCGGTGCCGCAACGATCACATCGAGCCGCCGGCGCCGGGGCAGGTGCGGCGGCTGGTCGGCAAGGCGGTCAAGGACTTCGAGAAAGCTGGCCGGGCCTGCGGTCGGCGGGGGTTGACACGCGCAGGAGTTTCGCGAGCGGGGGCACCTTGGTGAAGCGACTATGCGGTTTGAGGGTCCGTCATGACCCCGGATGCTGTCACAAACATTTCTCAGAACGTGCCTGGTTCCACTTTTGAGTGAGAACGAGTTGTGACAGTGAATCCGCGATCCGGACCGCTTCCGTCGACCGTTCTTGATCTCGCTCCGGGAAAGGGTCGTTTATGCGTACCCCTTCCCTGCTCTCGGATTGCGCGTAACTGATCGTTGGGTCGGCGGCGGAGGTTGGGAGGGGTTGAGTGGCGTGGTGAGTTCCGTTCTCACCGCGCCGGGACGGTCTCTGGTCTTGTGGTGCGGGCTGCGTGGGCGTAGCGGGCGGCGAGGTCCCCGAATGCGGTGGCCAGTTGGGGCGGGCCGATGACCTCGATATCGGTGTCGAAGCGACCGATGGCGGCGGCGAGTCCGGTCCATGACCAGGAGCCGAGGATGAGTCGGCAGTGGTGGGGGCCGAGTTCCACGACGATTCCGTCCTGGGCGAAGGGCGCGACATCGGCGGCCGGGAGGTGGAGGATGACTTCGCCTCGGCAGGGCCAGACGGTGGTGGTGCCGTCGTTGCCGCGGAATCGGCTGGTGATGAAGGTGGAGACGTTGCCGTCGGGGAGGTCGCGCGGGGCGAAGTGAGGGCCGGTGGGTGTGCGGGGGCGGATGCGGTCGGCGCGGAAGGTACGCCAGTCCTCGCGGTGGAGGTCCCAGGCCACCAGGTACCAGCGATGACGCCAGGTGACCAGGTGGTGGGGTTGTACGCGGCGGACGTCATCGGCCGAGGTGCTTGGGCCCGGGGCGTAGTCGAAGCGCAGTTCCTCGCGGGCGTGGATGGCGCGGCTCAGGTCCATCAGGACCTGAGCGTCGACCTGGGGGGTGTCGCCGGCCGCCGCGGGCGGTTGGACGGCGGTGATGTGCAACAGGTCGATGCGGTGGCGCAGGCGGGGCGGCATGACCTGGCGGAGGGTGGCCAGCGCGCGGGAAGCGTCTTCGGCGACGGTGGTGCCGACTGCCGCGGTCCGCAGCGCGACGGCCAGGGCGACGGCCTGCTCGTCGTCGAACAGCATGGGCGGCAGGTGAGTGCCCGCCTCCAGGCGGTAGCCGCCGGCCGGTCCTTTGACGGTCGTGATCGGGTAGTCGAGTTCGCGCAGGCGGTCAATGTCACGGCGCACGGTGCGCGAGGTGATGCCGAGACGCCCGGCGAGATCATCGCCGGACCAGTCACGGGTCGTCGTTTGAAGGAGCGAGAGCAGCGCGAGCAGTCGAGCGGACGTTTTATGCATGACACCCATAGTTCCTGGAGTACCGGACACACCCTGTCCTCTACCTCTGCCATCGTGGCATACGAGCCGTTCGGGAGGCATGCCCCCTGGTCACGGCCGCCGCTCGGCATCGGCGGCCGACGGCGCACATGTGTCATATCGAGGCAAGGAGCAGGTCATGTCTGTCACGACCACCACTCACCTGAACTTCCGGGGCACCGCGCGTGAGGCGCTGGACTTCTACCAGTCCGTCTTCGGCGGACGTACTGTCGCGGTCACCTACAAGGACGCGGGCGCCGTGCGGAACGAGAGCGAGGCGGACTGGGTGATGTGGGGCGAGGTGGTCGGCGGCAACGGCTTCCACGTCATGGCCTACGACGTGCCCTCGCAGCTGCCCTGGAACCAGGGCGAGAACTCGTTCTTCGTCTCCGTGCGTGGAGACGACGCCGAGGAGATCAGCGCCCTGTGGGGCAGGCTCGCCGAGGGCTCGACCATCGTGAGTCCGCTGGAGCCCGCGCAGTGGGCGCCGCTGTACGGCATGCTCACCGACCGCTTCGGCGTCACCTGGGTCCTGGACGTCACCGCTCCGTACAACGGCTGAACCAGCTGACCTGGACCTGACCATGCCTACGCCGTCCGGGCCGCCGCAGCCACACGGGCGGCCCGGACGGCGCGGGCACCGAACACGTACAGCAGCGGAAGGAAACGGGCCACTGTGAGGATGCGGAAGCTGGGACAGACCGGCATCGAAGTCAGTGCCTACTGCCTGGGCACCATGGTGTTCGGCAAGATGGGCAATCCGAATCACGACGACTGCGTGCGCATGATCCACCGGGCGCTGGAAGAGGGCGTCAATTTCGTCGACACCGCCGACGTCTATGGCTACAGCGAGACCGAGGAGATCGTCGGAAAGGCCCTCAAGGGACACCGCGACGAGGTCGTGCTGGCGACCAAGTTCAACGGACCGATGGGCGAGGGCCCCAACCGCGGCGGCAGCTCTCGGCGCTGGGTCGTCCAAGCGGTCGAGGGCTCGCTGAAGCGGCTGCGGACCGACTACATCGACCTCTATCAGATCCACCACCCCGACCCGTACACGGACATCGAGGAGACCCTCTCCGCGCTCACCGACCTCGTGCGGGCCGGGAAGATCCGGGCGATCGGCTCCTCCAACCTGCCGGCCTCGGAGATCGTCGAAGCCCAGTGGGTGTCCCAGCGGCGTGGACTGCACCGCCTGCGCACCGAGCAGCCCACCTACTCCCTCCTCAACCGCGGCATCGAGCGGGAGATCCTGCCCGTCTGCCACCGCTACGGCTTGGGCGTTCTGGTGTGGAGCCCGCTGGCCATGGGCCTACTCACTGGCCGCTACCGCAAGAACGCGCCGCGGCCGGACAACGCCCGCATGGGCTGGGTCCCCCGGCACCTCACCGACGAGCGCAAGCTCGACGCGGTCGAGCAGCTGCTCACCCTCGCCGAAGAAGCCGGTCACTCCCTCACGCACCTGGCCATGGCCTTCGCCACCAGCCATCCCGACGTCACCTCCGCCATCATCGGCCCGCGCACCATGGACCAGCTGGGCGACCTGCTCGTCGGCGCCACGCTCACCCTCGGCGACGACATTCTCGACAAGATCGACGCGATCGTCCCGCCCGGCACCGACATCGGCCCGCTGGACGTCTCCTACACACCTCCCTCCCTCACCCACACGGACCTGCGCCGACGCCCGTCCCACGAGCGAGCCGCCGCGTGAGAATGCCATGACTGTCCTTGACGCTCGTGCCCTCAATCGCGCCACCCTCGCCCGCCAGCACCTGCTCAAGCGCAGCGACAGATCCGTATCGGAGGCAGTGGCTCATCTGTGCGGCCTGCAGGCGCAGGATCCTCAGGAACCCTTCACTGGGCTGTGGTCCCGCCTGTCCGACTTCAAACCCAAGCAACTGGACGATGCGCTGACCGGTCGCGCGGTGGTGCGCACCCACCTGATGCGGCGCACCGTCCATCTCGTCACCGCCGACGATGCGCTCGCATGGCGAGCCCGCCACGACACAATGCTGCGCCAGCGAGTACTGGGAACCTACCGGCGCGAACTGACCGGCATCGACGTGGACGAGGTCGCCGCCGCCGGCCGCGCGGTCATGGCCGACCAGCGGCCCCGCACCATGACCGAGCTCGTACAAGCTCTCGAAGACCGCTGGCCCGGCCCACCACGCCGTGTCCTGGGCGAGCTGCTCATCGCAGCCCTCATCCCCATGGCCCAACTCCCGCCCCGCGGTCTGTGGCACCAGACCGCCGGCGTACGCAACCTGCCGTTGAGTACCTGGCTGGAACGGGACATCGCCCCCGTGCCAGCCGATGGCAGTGATCCCGTCGGACAGCAACTGCTGCACCGCTACCTCGCCGCGTACGGGCCCGCCGCCAGTGCGGACGTACGTGCCTGGTGTGGCCTCGCCGGCCTTCCCGCCGCCATCAAAGCCGCCCGAGAAGAACTCGTCGTCTTCCGTGACGAACGCGGCCGCGAACTGCTCGACCTGCCCGACGCACCCCGCCCCACCCCGACACCCCGGCCCCCGTCCGGTTCCTTCCGGCCTTCGACAACGCCATCCTCGGCTACCACGACCGTAGCCGCATCATCGACGCCCCCCACCTCGGTCTGTCCGTAGCAGGCCACCGCACCGTCCTTGTTGACGGACGCGTCACCGCCACCTGGACCGTGCGCGACCACCAACTCCACATCAGCTCCCTGCGCCCCCTCACCGCCCTGGAACAGGAAGCCGTTCACACCGAAGCCCAGGACCTGACCGCCTTCCTGGACAACTACATCGAGCACATCCAACTCGACACCGAAAACTGACGATCACGCATTCCAGGTCCCGATGTGACGGAACTATTCCCAAAATGTGCCAGCGCCGCCCGCGTGGACCGGGACGAGTACGTGGTGTCCGTGTCGGACGCTCACCTTCCGCGGAGAGCGCCTCCGATTAGACGGCCTGACCGTGTTGTACCGGGTGGTCGACGCGTTGCGCCATCGAACAGGCCCACACCGACTTCGCCGCGCTCACCGGCAACGAAGTTCCTGCACCCCGCTCAGAAACCAAGGCCGGCACCAACAGTGACCTCGCCCCAAGCCTCACCGATAGCCACACGCCACCTGGCCGTAGCTATTCGAGAACAGGGCCGTGGACGTTGATACGGCGCTCGGCGAAGCGCCAGGTGTCGTCCCGCCGTACGAAACGGTCCTGGTACCGGCCGGCCGCGATCGGCTGGAGCGGCAGCCCGTCCGCCTCCTGAAAGATCGTCAGGTAGGAGCGCCCCGTGGCCGTGTCCGTCTGCTCGTCGATCTCGGCGAGGCCGAGGTGGATGAGCTGGGAGGATCCGTTTCTGCTTTCCCGGTGTCGAGCTGGCTGGCCCGCAGGACGGTGAGGCAGGCGTGGGCGGCCATGGCCAGGGTGATGTGGTGGTGCCAGCCGGGGTAGCGGCGGACCTGGTAGTCGTGCAGGCCGCGCTCCTGCTTCGCGGTCGCCGCCTGCGGGGTCGTCCGCACCGGGATCACGGGTCGTCCGGACCAGCCGCATTGGCGCTGGCCCCGCACGAGGTGTGCTTCCGCTCCCCGGCTGACGTACGTGTCGGGCCCGGGGGCGTGCGGTTGGCCGGTGCGGTCAGGTCTGGGTGGCGTGCTGGCGTACCTGGTAGGCGGCGGCCGTGACCTGGTTGCCGCTGGTCCGCATCGCGCACCATTCCCGGCGGTGGCCCCGCGAGCGGTCGAGGCAGACGTGCGTGCACTCCGGACGAGCGCACTCCCGCAGCAGCGCGGCCTCGTCAAGCGGCGCGGCATTACGCCGCGCCCGCAGCGTGCCACGGATGCAGTCACCCGCCGACGCCACGGCCGCGCACGAGCCGCCGAAGGCCGGGCCGGTCACCGTGTCCGTGACGCGGCAGAAGTGGTACGCCCGGGCGCCCCCACGGGCCTTCACGCTCCGGAGGTGATCGGGATTCCCGGTCCCTTCGGTCCCTGTCTGCGACGCACCGCTCAGGCGGTCCCGTACGACCACGGCGGCTGCGGCCCTGCCTCCCCCGAGGCTGTGCCGTGCGCGGAACGCAGGGCGGTGGGTCAGTCGTCGGGCCGTTCGCGGTCGTCCAGCAGTCCACCGAGGAAGGCGTCCCAGCCCAGGGCCTCCGCCTCCGCCTCCGCCTCCGCCTCCGCCGACACGATCCCGTACGTGGCGTCCAGCCACTCCCCGGCCTCCGCGACAGGCAGCTCGAACACCGCACTGCTCCAGGCCTTGGACGTCTGGCGTGTTCCGCATCGGCGGCCGGGGTCAGAGGTCCCCGGCGGCCAGGGCCTCGATCGCCTTGCGGACGCCTTCGCCGTAGGCCGGATCGGCCTGGGTGCAGTTGGCGATGTGCCGTTCAACGGTGCGCTGGGACGCGCCGTTGATCGCGCGCGCCGTGTTCTCGAAGAGAGCTCGCTGTTGCTCGGGGCTCATCAGGCGGAACAGGTTACCGGGCTGCTCGAAGTAGTTGTCGTCGTCCGCACGGTAGTCGAACCGGTCGGCGACCGCCCCTACGGCCTGGCCCGGCTCACGGTAGGCGGACTGCTCCTGCCAGCGTCCGTAGGAATTGGGCTCGATGCCCGGGGTGGGGCCCCGTGATTGCCGTCGACGCGCATGCCGCCGTCGCGGTGGTAGGAGTTCACCGGGTTCCTCGGGGCGTTGACGGGGATCTGGTGGTGGTTCACGCCGAGGCGGTAGCGCTGGGCGTCGCCGTAGGAGAAGAGCCGGCCCTGCAGCATCCGGTCGGGGGAGAAGCCGATGCCCGGCACCACGTTCGCCGGGGTGAAGGCAACCTGCTCGACGTCCGCGAAGTAGTTGTCGGGGTTGCGGCTGAGCTCCCACTCACCGACCTCGATCAGCGGGTAGTCCTTCTTCGACCAGATCTTGGTGAGGTCGAAGGGGTGGAAACGGTAGCTCTCCGCTTCGGCCTCCGGCATGACCTGGATGAACAGCTTCCACTTCGGGAAGTCGCCGTTCTCGATCGCGTCGAACAGGTCACGCTGGTGCGACTCGCGGTCCCTGCCGATGAGGGCCTGGGCCTCGGTGAGGTTCTTGATGCCCTGCTGGGTCCGGTGGTGGAACTTGACCCAGAACCGCTCGCCCTCGGCGTTGACCAGGCTGTAGGTGTGCGAGCCGAACCCGTGCATGTGCCGGTACGAGGCGGGGATGCCTCGGTCGGACATCACGATGGTGACCTGATGCAGGGATTCGGGGAGGTTTGTCCAGAAGTCCCAGTTGTTCTCGGGGTCGCGGAGGTTGGTACGCGGATCGCGCTTCACCGCGTGGTTGAGATCGGGGAACTTCAGCGGGTCGCGGAAGAAGAACACGGGGGTGTTGTTCCCGACCAGGTCCCAGTTGCCCTCGTCCGTGTAGAACTTCAGGGCGAAACCTCGGATGTCCCGCTCGGCGTCGGCCGCGCCACGCTCACCCGCGACCGTAGAGAACCGGGCGAACATCGCCGTCCTCTTGCCGACCTCGGAGAAGATCTTCGCGCTCGTGTACCGCGTGATGTCGTGGGTCACCGTGAAGGTCCCGAACGCGCCCGAGCCCTTGGCGTGCATCCGGCGCTCCGGAATCACCTCGCGGTCGAAGTGGGCGAGCTTCTCCAGAAACCACACGTCCTGGAGGAGCATCGGGCCGCGCGGACCGGCCGTCAGGGAGTTCTGGTTGTCGGGAACCGGTGCGCCGACAGCTGTGGTCAACGGCTTCTGGTTGTTCTCGGACAAAGCTCGCTCCTCGCTGAGTGGTTCCTCACATGTGTCAACGCATGGTATCTCTGGCCGGTCGAGTGCTCACACAGCCTGTGCCGCCCTCGGGCATTCTCTCCTTTCTGCTTCATGTTCACACATGTGTGTCCGTGTTACACCGGATCAGATGATACGTATCCCACTGGAGCAGCGATCCGTGTCATCGAGCGCGTGTCTGGCCGGTGCGGCGCTCACCCGCGGCCAGAGCCGTCCTGCACCATGGCTGCCGGCAGAGCAGAGAACAGCTGAGGTGGAGGGCCGGCCGCGCACAGGTGACGAGGCATCCGGTCGGCCCGCCCGTGAACGCGGCACGCGGGATCGGGCGCGGGGCAAGCTGCATGGGAACTGCCTGTTCTCGCGGTCATGCGTCAGGTGGGATGGGAGTCAGGCTCGAGGGCGCCCCCTTGATCCGCATGACAACGCTCAACCGCCCGGAACGGGGGCACCCATGAACACGCAGACCCAGAGCGCCTTCTTCTCTGCCGAAGAGGCCGTCCGTCACCCGCCGTCGATCGGCGCCATCGTTCCGTACGGGCCGGTGAACGATTCGAGGCTGGTCGGACGTGATGTCGAGCTGGAGGCGCTGCGGGCGTTCGTGCGCGACGCGCTGACCGACGGGGCGACCCTGGTCGTTCGCGGCGCCGCGGGATCAGGAAAGTCGGAGATCCTCGAAGCCGGTGCCGGGCCGGCAGCCGCCGCCGGCGCGCGGATACTCCGGTGCACCGGCATACGCGGCGGCCGTCCGCCCGAGCTCTCCGGCCTGCTTCAGCTCCTCTGGCCGGTCCTGGAGGATGCGCGTCGGCTCCTGACCGGCCGGCAGTTCCACGCCTTGGAGACGCTGCTGGTCGATGGCGCCCCGGCTCCGCAGGACCGGGGCCGGATGCCGTTCGCCGTTCTCGGCGCTCTTGAGGTGGTCAGCGCCGACCAGCCCCTGCTGATCGTCGTCGACAACTGGGACGCGCTGGACGAACCCAGTAGGGACGTTCTCGCCTTTGTCGCCCGAAGAACCGCAGGCCAACCACTGGGCCTGCTGATGACCGTACGCCCACAGCACGGCCGCCCGGCGTCCCTGGAGGGCCTTCCCGAGCTGCTGCTCCATCCGCTGCCCCCGGCCCAGTCCGCCGCCCTGCTGGCGAAGACGCGTCCGGGCAACGATCCTCAGACCGAGCGTGAGCTGCTGGCGACCGCGGTCGGCAATCCCCTCGCCCTCCTCGAACTCCCCATCCAGGCCGACCACTCCGCTCCCTACCTGCCCGCCTCGTCCGACCGGCTGGCCGCCGCCCTGGCCCCCCTGACCGCACAGCTCCCTGCCGGGACCCGGGATCTGCTGCTGGTGGCGGCGCTCCACCCGACGGCGGACATCCCGGCCCTTCTGTCAGCCGCCTCCCGGCTCGGGGGCGCCGCCGTGGATCTCGCGGCCGTGGAACCCGCGGAACGCCAGGGCATCGTGATGTTCGACGGAATGCGACTGCATTTCAGCCACCCGGCCACCGCCGGTGCCGTGGTCCACGGCACCGGTCCACGGCGCTGCCGCTCCGCCCACGCAGCCCTGGCCGCCGAACTGAAACAGGGATCCGTCCGGCACATGTGGCACCTTTCCCAGGCGGTGGAGGGGCCCGACCCGGAACTCGCCGCCCGCCTCGAAGACGTGCACGGCCACGCACTGCGGCAGAACGAGCCGGCCACCGCCGTCCGTCTGCTGCGGCGCGCCGCCGACCTGTGCAGCGGGCCCGAGGACCAGGGCCGCTGCCTCCTGCGGGCAGCTCAACTGGCCTACGAGGCCGGCTGGGAGCGCATGGCGCGGGCCCTGGCCCACCATGCTGCCGGACAGGGCGGACGATCCACGGCTGCTGCACGCCATGGCCACCGCGATGCCGCTGCGGCGCCCCTCAGCCGTCATCGAGCGCCTGCCCGACGCCCTGGAGCGCGACGCCCTGCCCGTACGAGACCTTGAGCGCCTGGGGGAAGCGGCCCTGCTGGCCGGTGCGCCCCTGCAGGCGCTGGATCTGCACCGGCAGGCGGAGCGTCGCTGCCGCTTCCACGACCTGGACGACCGCATGCCCGGCGTACTTCTCCGGCAGGGACTGGCACACCTGGTGACCGGCGAATGGAAGCAGGCCGAACTGGCCTTCCGGCGCTGCGGTGAGAGCACCGAGGAGCGCGGCCACGACCACCACACGACCGCGGCGGGGCTCCTCGAACAACTCACCCGAGGTCTGCGCACCGGCACCGTGGTGTCGTGGGACGATCCGCGGGCGCTCGACGTCGCGCGGCGGTCCGTGGCCTCGATGGACGACATCGTCGCCGTGAGCACCGGGTGGGCTCAGGTGGAGAGCGGCGACTTCGCAGCCGGCTACGCGACCCTCGCCCGCCTGCTCGCCGCCCCCGCACGCTGCACCGCTGCTCTGTTCGCCCTGGTCCCCTTCGCAGAAGCGGCCGATGCCGTGAACGCGGCGGATGAGGCGCGTGCGAGGCTGCGGCAGCTGGAGCGGGAGCTGGGGCCCGAGCATGCCCCGATCGTCTCGGTCGGACTCGCTGTGGCACAGGCCGTCCTGGCGGGCGATCAGCACGGCGAGCCGCTGTACGAGCGGGCCTTCGCCATGGATCTGTCCCACCACCACTTCCTGGAGGCGTCCCTGCGCCTGGCTCACGGGCGGTGGCTGCGACGGCGGCGCGAGTTCTCCGACTCCCGCGTCACTTTGCGCCAGGCGGCGGCCGCCTTCGCCATGATGGGCGCAAAGGCCCGTGTCACGCGGATCACCGAGGAGCTACGGGCCTCCGGGGAGAGTGCGGGGACCGTCACCTCGGGTGCGCCCCGGCCGGCGGCGGCCGGGGGACTGCTCAGTGCGCAGGAGCTGCGCATCGCCACCCTCGCCGGTCGGGGGCTCTCGAACCGTCAGATCGGTGCGGAGTTCGGCCTGTCACCGCGGACGATCGGGTCCTACCTGTATCGGGTCTTTCCCCGGCTGGGCGTGACGACGCGGGCTCAGTTGGCCACGGTCCTGCGGAACGAGCCGGTCGGCTGAGGCGTACGACGGGCTGGGCGGGCCACTCGGTGCTGTGGCTCGCGCGGGCTCCTGCGCACACGCCCCCACCTCCGCACGCGCCGGCCCGGCAACCGCAGGGCTGTGTGTCAGCGCGGGGCCAGCTTCTCGGCGAGCTGCGCGCGCGAAGTGACGTCGAGCTTGGGGAAGATCTGGTAGAGGTGCGAGGCCACGGTGCGGGGCGACAGGTGAAGGCGTTCCGCGATGGCCCGGTTCGTCAGGCCCTGGGCCGCGAGGCGGGCGATGGTGAGTTGCTGCGGGGACAGGACCTGGGCCGCGGTGTCCCCGGAGTCGGTGGCGTCCGCCAGGCCGGCCGCCCTCAGTTCCGCCGCCGCCAGCTCCGCGCGGGGCATGGCCCCGAGGGACCGGAAGACGGACTCGGCCGTGGTGAGGGGTGCGCGTGACTCGAGAACACGGCGCCGGCGCCTGAGCCATACACCATGGCTGAACTGCGTCATGGCGTACAGCAGGGGCCACTGTTCGGACCCGTCGCCGAGTGCCGCGCGGTAGCGGCTCTCCGCCTCCTCGTCCGGGGCCAGGACCGCGCCGGCGTAGTCCAGGATCCGTTCGAGCAGGGGCGACCGCCCGGTCCGGGTCCGCTGATCGATCTGCTCGACGACCGCCCTGGCGTCGTCCGCCTCTCCTGCGGGCAGCGCCGCCTCGACGAGGAAGGCCAGTCCCCAGAACTGCTCGAACGAGTACGGTGTCAGCAGTTCGGTGAACGACGCACGCAGTTGGGTGTAGGCCTCGGCGTACCGTCCCGTGCCGGAGGCCGTCAGAACCCGGGTGAGGGTGGCCAGGCTCAGGTGCTGGCCCTGGCCGAGGCGCAGGGATGCCTCCTCGATCTCCGCAGCGCATTGCAGGGCTCTGTCGTGCCGTCCCTGCAGGGCCGCGAGGACGCCTTGGGCTCCGATGGCCCGGCCTGCGAAGCTGCGGGCAGCTCGCGGAGCGCACGGACGCCGCAGGGACCAACAGCCATCAGGCGGTCCTCGCCGCCGCTCTCGGGCTCGCTGCGTCGACCGCGATCGTGGCCGTCTTCACGGTGCTCCAGCACCGTGCGGTGGTACGACCGGTGCGCGGGGCGGCAGCTGCGGCACAGGAACTGGCGGGCGGTGACCTGAGTGTGCGGGTCGCGCCCAGCAGGGTGGCCGAGATAGCGGCACTTAATGCCGACGCCCGGCGGCGGCACACGGGCGCGGGCTCCGCGCGAAGGCACCCGGAATCCCGGGTACCACAAGGCGGACAACCATCCATATATCGACGTCCCGTCACGAAGATCACCGTCGACCCGGCGATGCGGGACGGTCAACTTACCTATGTACGCCGCTCCCCCGGCAGCCAAAGTAGATCAGGCCAGCCTCCGCCCCAGGGAAGGATCCACCCGTCATGAGCGGCAACCAACCAGGTGTCCAGGTCTCGCGAACGGCGCCGCACGGCGATCTCGAACTGGTCCTGGACATCGAACGCGTGCTTGACGTCTCCGCCCGTCAGGCGATCAGGGCGGCATTCCGGTTCGTCCCGGAATTTCCTTTGATCGTGTCCGCGGAGTTCCTCATAGAAGGCGGCCCGCGCGTCCTGTGGCGTATCGGACGGGACCTCCTCCAGCAGGGGCTGTACTCGATGAGCGGCCTCGGCGACGTTCAGATGTGGCCGTCGAACCTGGAGGAGCGTGCGACCGCTCGGCTCCAGCTGACCTCCGGTGACATGGCGGCTCTGTTCGAGTTGCCCGTGGCACCGCTGGCGGAGTGGCTGGAGTACACCTATGAGTTCGTTCCCGCGGGTCATGAGCTCGCCGGGGTCGACTGGGACGTCGCCACCGCAGACCTCCTCCCCGCTCGCGAAGCGCAGTCCGACTGATCGCGCGTCACGTCCCGCCTCCCTCCGGCGGCAGATCACGCCCGGCCGGCGCCGCGGCCCCGTGTCGAAGGAGGGCGGTACGGACACGGGGTCCCCGAAGCGGCGTGCGTCGACACATGTGTCACTGTCTTCCGCACACATCCTGCCACAGTCAAGGTGTGTTGTCCGCATGTGGAGAGCACCTTCCTAGAAGGTCGGCCGCCGGTCGGCGTGCTGACTCCTTCGGTACCGGCATCGGGCCACGCGACGGCGGTCACCACGGTGGCCTCGGCGACGACGGCCGGCCGCCCGTGGTCCAGCGTTCCCGGCAGGTCCGTCGACCGGTGGCATTGCGGATTACGGAAGTTCGCGCTGTCCGTGAGCATGAGGGCGAGGATCCCCCGGTTCCAGAACGGCGCGTGATCGCTGCGCCCCAGGTGGCCGACGGGCGGTACGGCAAGTCCGATGAGTCGGCCGAGCAGCCCGTCGGGCCGCGGGTCCCGCAGCAGGAGACCGGCGAAGGCCGGGGACGCCGCCGCGGCAGCCCGTTGCCACACCTCGGCAGCGCCGGCCGGGCGCGCGTCGCCGTCGGCTCGTTCGTCATCCGGCGCTCCGATCTCGTCGGGTCAGGGACGTCGTTGCTGTCGCGCAATGTTTCCGAACTTCTCGCTCCATCGGTGAACCCCCGGCGGGGGCCGCCCCGTTGCCTGAGAGAGGGACTCCTGCGGTCAGGATGATCAATGGCTGGTCTGGCCGCAGGAACGGGCGGTCGTCCTCACACTCTTCCCCGATGAGAGGGCGGCCGTTCCCCTCACCCCGGGCGACGGCCCCGGCCCGGTCCCTCGGACCCGCCGGGGAGCGGCGGATCGTGACCGGGGTCGTGGGATCAGCGCTTCGACGACGTGAGGACCTCGCAGTCGGCCGCCCTCGCCGCCTCCAGGGCCGTCAACAGACCGACCGGCGGTGCGGCGATCCTGCGGGCACGGACGTCGATCCACGCGCCGAGCGTGCGCACGACGGCGGCTTCCTCCCCGCTCTCCCGCGAGAAGCTGTGCTCGAACCGCCATCGTGCCCCGTCCGTGCTCAGGCCGACGATGCGGGAGGCCACAGTGACCGTTTCGAGGGGCAGGACCTCGCGCAGGTAGCGGACCTCCTCACCGAGCGACACGGCGGCGACCCCGGCCTTCAGCAGGTCCTGAGGCGTCCACCCCGAATCGACCAGGAAGGCGAGCCGGGCCGTGGCGGCGTACTCCAGGTACCTGGTGTTGCGCAGATGGCCGTTCAGGTCCATGTCGTCCCAACGGACTTCGAAGGACTTCGTCGGTTCCTTGGACATCCCTGAAGACCAGCCTTTCCGCGTCATGCCACCGACCGGTGCGCAGCCTCTACTCACACGAGCCGGAGAGCGGAGATGGTTCAGCCCAGCGTATGTGCTCCAGGATCACATCCGGGATTCACACATGTTCCACCAGTTATGGCAGCCCCTGCAATGCCTGGTCCTTCCGGCAGGCCAACCACTGGTACCGAGGCTCGCGACCGCCGGCTCCCGATGGAGCCCGGGAGCTGCCCGTGATATCCCTTGGGACGGCGGACCTGCGGCCCGTCAAACCCCCGTGCAGACCGACACCTGTTACTCGTCGAGAGTTAGGCTCGGGAAGGACAGGTGTCGCGACTGGAGGGACAAGGTATGAGCGGGGTGCCGGTGACCACCGGGCCGGGGGAGGACGCGGCACTGACCCGGGCCGCGCAGGCGGGCGACGTATCGGCCCTGGCCCTGCTCCTGGAGCGGCACCGGCCCGGGATGCGAGCCGTGGCGCTCAGCCTGCTGGGACCGGGGCCGGACGTGGACGACGTCATGCAGGAAGCGGCGCTGGTGGCGCTGCGGCGGATCGTGGACGTCCGTGATCCGCAGGCCGTGGGGCCGTGGCTGCGCATGGTGGTGCGCAACAACTGCCGGACCCTGCTGCGCGCCTCCCGGCGCGTCGAGCCCGTGGAGGAGGTGCCGGTGCCCCCGGACGGCATCACACCCGAGCAGGTGCTGCAGAGCCACGCGCTGCGGGACTGGATCTGGGAGGCCGTCGAGACGCTGTCACCTGCCCTGCGGCTGCCGGTCGTCCTGCGGTACTTCTCCACCGGAATCACCTCGTACCGGCAGATCGCCGAAGCCTGTGCCGTGCCCGTCGGCACGGTGCGCAGCCGGCTCAGCCAGGCCCGCACCGCGCTGGCCCAGGCTGTGACAGCCACGGCGGCCACAGCACACGAGGATGTGATGCGCCGTACGGAGGCCAGCTGGCACGAGGCACGGGAAACACTCGCGGCCGCCGAGCGCGGCGAGTTCGGCAAGGTGGTCAAGGACCGCTACTCCTCCGATGTCTCGCTGCTGACCGGCGGTGAACGGCTCGGCGGTGCCGGAGTCCTGCTGGCGGGCATGGACTGCGACCTCTCAGCGGGCGTTCGCCAGCGGCCCGTGCACATCGTGGCGGGCCGGTCCCTGGTCGTGTGGGAGATGGAACTGATCAGCCCGGCCGACAATCCGGAACACTGTCCGCCGGGGGTCGCCTGGATCATGACGCTGGACGGCGGTCGCATCGACCGGGTCTCCCTCTTCCACGCCGCCCGCCCGCGGATGGAGCCCGCACCTCCCGCGGCCTGAGCCAGCGCTCCTCCCCCAGTAGCTGTGCGCCAGATCACATCACGGCGACCGAACTTGTCGGCCTCCACAGCGTCGTGCCGGTGTCATGGAAAACCAGCACGTCACGGAGGACTCTATGGTCTCGTCACCCGCGCACCACCACGCCACGGCGCCCGACACCGCGCCCCTCTCCCCCGGCACCCACACGTACCGTCTGGGCGGCCTGGTACAGCGCTACCACGTCCACGGCACCGGTCCGGTGTGCGTGGCCCACTCCGGCGGTCCCGGAATCTTCTGGGAGTACATGCGCATGCCCGCCCTCGAAGAACACCTCACCATGGTCTACGTCGAGCCCATAGGCACCACGACGGACAGCCGCCTGCCCTCGCACCCGCACGGATACACGCGGGAGCGCTACAGCAGCTTCCTGCAGATTCTGATCAACCGGCTCGGGGTGCCGAAGGTGCACCTGCTGGGACACTCGCACGGTGCGTTCGTGGCCGCCTATCACGCCCTGTACCGCCCTGAGCAGCTGGCAGGAGTCGTTCTGTACGAGGGCGCCCCTGTCACCGGCCCTGAGCACGGCGCGGAGGCGGCTCGGATGGTGGAGGCGTTCGCCGCGAAACATGCCGACCACCCCGGGCTGCCCGGTGTGATGGCCGCGTTCGGTGCGATGGGCAGCATGTCCACCGACGAACAGACCACGGCGGTCGCCCGGGGCGTGCTGCCGTCGTACTTCGCCGACTACTGGGCGGACGAGGAGCGGCTGGCCCCGTTCCGGGACGCCGTGCGCGCGACGTACATCTCGGGCCTGGACGAGGATCTCGCCCCCGACGCCATCGACGACCGCGCCGCGCTCAAGGAGCTGGCGGTACCGGCGCTGGTCGTCGTGGGCCGGCACGACGTGATCTGCGGAATGCGCTGGGGTCTCGAACTCGACGAGCTGATCCCGCAGTCTCGGCTGCTGGTGCTGGAGGACAGCGGCCACATGGGACATGTGGAGGAACCCGAGCTGTTCGCGGCCTCGGTCCACGGCTTCGTCCTGGAGACCGCAAGCGCGGGCTGACCGAAGAAGCCTCCATCGCCTCGATCGGCCAGGTCTGCCGCCTGCTGCGACTGTCCTCCATCCGGCAGCAGTTCCCAGACCTGGCCGACTGCGCTGCCCCCGACCAGATGTACTACCCGGTGTTCCTGGCCGAGTGGCTGATGGCCGGGGCGACGACCGGGTCCGCTGCACACCCGCCACGAAACTCGTCGACGAGCTGGTCGCGTGTGGAGCTCTGGAAGATCCTCGACCCGGGTTGCGGTGACCCAGTCCTTGAGGTGGTGGCCAGAGCGTGTTGTGAGGATCTCGGCGAAGGTGCGGACACGCCTATGGAGGGCGGTCAGTTCTGGGCACTGGGCGAGGACGGCTGCGACAACGGTTCGAGTGCAGGTCTTCCACCTCCACTCGAACCAACAGCGCAGAAACCGCCAAGAACTGACACAGCCTCGTGCAGGACGGCACGGTGGTTCGCCACGTTCGCCTGCCCGGGCAGGCGAACCTGAACTCCGCGCGGGCTTCGCTCGTCGTAGTAGCGGAGACTTGTCGAAAACACTTGCGCCGCGAGCGGGTCAGCGGCTGGCGGGCACCTTCTCGTGGGCCCGCTTCAGGGAGCCGACGCCGCGACGGCCACTGAGCCGCACTGGGACCTGGGGGTCTTCGCCCCCGGCTTCTTCGGCGCGATCGTGCGCGGATCGACCGCCTCCCCCGGGGCACCCTCGCGGTACAGGCCGTCGGGCAGGCTGTCACGGTCATGGGGCAGCAGGAAGAACACCCGGCGCTTGTACAGGCCGCTGTCGGGGTCCGGGAAGGCGTCCTCGTCCAGCAGGGCGTACCCCACCATGCGTCCGTCCCGTGCGTACGGCGGCTTGGTGTTGCGTCGCCTTGTCTTGTCCAGCGCCTGACGGACGTAGTCAAGCTGTTCGAGGTTCTCCAGCCACACCACCTCGGCCTCGTGGATGAGGTCGCTCTCGGTCAACAGCGAACTCATGGCTGCAGCCTCTCCTTCGTCGGCGTACTCCCCGGCCATGGGACATGGCGGGGCATCTGTCCGTGTCGCTCCGGTCCGCTCCTCACCAGGTGGCAGACCGCTCTGCGAGGGCCACCGCTCCCGGGGGCCTCCACACCATCGTAGAGCGCACCACGACCGTGGTGTAGGCCGCGTGGTGGAGAGGGCAGAGGTGCGACAGCCGTCATGGGCGCTCCAGCAGTGCGATGCTCGGGTAGTACTTTCGGCCGTTCGACTTGATCATGTCGGTCGGCGAGGCCACCCCCACCTCTTGGCGGACGCGGTTGGCGAACGCCCGAGGAGTCGCGGGCCGGATCCCCTCCCCCGCGTTGCACCAGGAGCTGTACTCCGAGTAGAGCAGCCCCTGTTCCACCCGAAGGTCTTTCCCGACGTCGCCGTCGCGCGTACAGCATTCGGCCATGAACCGCCCGATGTGATCCTCGGTGGTGGCGTAGGCCGTAGTGGCGATCCGGACCCTGTCCGGGCCCTCCAGCGGGTCCCGGGTACGCAGATAGCGCTGCGCCCCCTGGATGAGCCATTGCAGGATCCCCGGGCCCTCGTCTCTGACCAGCTCGAAGGCGAGATTGTCGATCCTGCGGTGCGCCGGAACCGTGCGGGTGAACGGCAGCAGGCGGATACGTCGCCAGAACGCGAAGCCGCCCGTGGACACCTCTGGGCGGTGGTTGCCCAGAAGCCACAGATGATGGGTCGGGGTGAACGAGAAGTAGTCCTGTCGCATGCGACGGGCCTTGATCTTGTCGCCACCCGTCAGGAGCCGGACGCGCGCCTCGTCGAACTTGTCGTTCGGTTTCAGCTCGCTGCACACGATCAGGCGGCGCCCGTGCAGTTCGGTCAGCTCCGTGGAGTGCTCCGAGAAGGCGCCACGGTCCATCAGAAATCCCGGCGGGGCGGCGTCCGCGTAGTCACCGAGAATCTGAATCATGATGTCGAGCAGTACGGACTTGCCGTTCTTGCCCTCTCCGTGCAGGAAGGGCAGCACCTGGGCGCCCACGTCGCCCGTGATCGAGTAGCCGAGCATCAGATGCAGGAAGTCGATCATCTCCTGGCCCTCGTCGTCCTCACCGAAGGTGTCGGCGAGGAAGCGGTGCCAGCGAGGGGTCTCCATGCTCTGGGGGGCAACGCTGGTGGCCCGGGAGTGGAAGTCACGTGTGGGATCGGGCTTGCGCAGGTGACCGCTGTGAAGGTCGACCACACCAACGGGAGTGCACAGCGCGTAGGGATCTCCGTCCAGTGTGTCGGGATCCACCGAAATATCCGGCGATGCCTTCGCCTGGGTCAGGAGCGCTTTCAGTCCGGTCGTGGACAAGGTTCGTCGCTTGTGCTGCGCGAGCTCGCGGTCACCGAACACTCCTCGTGGGTCGGTGGAGGCCATGTCCTCGGCCATCTCCCCCGCAGCCCACAGGGCGGCCTTCTCCCCGCCCCCGCGCTTCCACCGATAGCCGTCCCAGGCGAACCAGCCAAGGCCCTCCACATGACGGAACTGATCGCTGTGCATCTGCACAAACAGACGTGCGTTTCCGCGGTCGGAGAGGGAAGGAGGCAGCAAGGGAGCGGCAGGGAAAGGGGAACCACCCGGGGGAAACGGTGGCGGAGCGCTCACGGGGCCCTGGGCCGGCAGACGGGCGGGACCGGCGGCCAGGTCCGCCGACTCCAGGTCGAGCATCTGCTGAGCTGCAGCCTGCGGATCAAAACGCGGTGAGCTCTCGGCGCTGCTCATGGACGTCCTTTGAGGTGGAGAGGGCGGACGGACCCTACGGCAAGGGCGTCGTCGACGATCTTTTCATTCCGGGACTGTTGCCAAGGGCGGGCGTAGTGGGCGACACGTACAAGTCGGTCGCGTATGGCTGCCTGATCGAGGTGCCCTGCGGCGACCAGCCCTCCGGCCGTATAAGCGGCCCGATTGAGTTTCTCGGAGAAGCCCGTCCCCTCCGGAGCCGCGGCGCACTCCGCGACCAGCGCGATGAGTGGATCTATCAGCCGGTCAGCGGAGGCGGCGCGGCGTCCGCCTCGGTGGGCGGGGGCCGGCACGGCGGGGGCCACGGGCTCCACGAGGCTCTTGTGCTCGATCACGTGCTGTGTACGACGAAGCTCACGCTGCAGCCACTCGGGCAACACCGCGGGTCGGCGGGCCGAGCCCTCCGGGCGGTAGACACCCTTCGGGGTGCGGGTCCCCGGAGCGACGATGTAGCCGCCCTCGGCACGGATGTCCACCTGCCAAGCAAGGGCTGTGTGTCGTGCGGATCCTGTCGAACACCTATACCTGACAGAGGGGGTGGGATTCCGGTACCAGACGTGCAGGCCGCCCGAAGGGGTACGGACCCGCAACGTGTGCTCGTCCTGGGCCGGGGATGTTTCCCCCCGGTAGGCCGCCAGCAGAGCCAACGTGTCGAAACCCGAGACCAAGCCGTCGAGCTGTACTTGTTCCGGGATCGGGATTCCAGGGAGCAACTGTCCTCGGTCGGGGACCTGCACCTGGTGAGCGTCGATGTCGACGACGACGAGCCCTGCGGGGCCGCAGGCGACTCCCACGCCTGAGGAGGGACTGTCACCCCACCAACGCTCGATCAAGCCGGGATCGGTCGAGGCCGCGTGAAAACCGTGACAAGGGCGTCCTGCGGGGAGACAGGGGCACGAGGCAGGTTCGTGCCTGTGCCCCGCGCAGACAGAGCAGTTCCGAACAGGTGTCTTGCGCCCCGGGGCAAGAGGGTGGACAGGCCAGCCCTGAGCCGCACACCACCGTGCGACAGCTCGTGACGACCCGGGCACGGCACCGGTTCCACCGTCGTGGCTGTCACGTTCGCGCGGCACGGGAATCGTCCTTGTCTCTGCTGTCTGCCCGATCACTTCACACACCTGACGTGGGAAGCCGTCCCTGCCAGGGACCGAAGGGACCCTGATGCGAGAAAGTGTAAGGCTCGCCTTCCGAAAAAAAGGTGTCCCCCGTCTCCCGTGTGCCGGTTCTATCAGTTTGGTGGGTCCCTTGGGTCCCTCAGGCGGGGTCCCAACCCTAGGGGCTGAAGAGGCTGAGAAGCACGGCGAACTTCGCCTGCAGGGGCGATGAGGGTCGTTCCCCGGAGCAGCACAGTGACCAAAAGGGTCCAGAGACTGAGGCTGAGTGACTGGGAACCTGGACCGTCCCTGACATCAGAAAGAGCATCAGTGCAGGTCAGAGCGATTTACCCAGTTCAGGAAGGGACTGTAGGGACTTAACTCCGCAATTATGAGCTGTACTTGTATATGTTCGTGCATGCGTACGCGCGTATGAATACATCTCTATGTCTACGTCATAATTGCAGCTTTCGGTCCCTCCAGTCCCTCTCGGGGGCGCTGAGAAGGCTCTGACCTGCACAAATACCAGGGACGGAAGCTCAGGGACCAAAAATCGCAGTCCCTCCCGCCTTGCGTTTGGACCCTGTTGGACCCTCTGGCCCTCCCCCGCTCCCAGGAACCGGAGAAGGTTGGCAACAGCTCTGTGCCTTTGGCCCGGCAGGGGCCCCCCAACTCTGGTCCCTGCCCGCCGTTCAACTGATCTGTTACAGATCTTTTCTTCTGCTTGGATGATTTCTTCTGCTTGAGTGAAGTGAAGTGAGGTGTGCCGGTTCAGCCATATGTTGCTGCCGGAGAAACGTGGGCCTTTGACAACTTTTTACTGAAACGGACTCTCGTTCCCCCGGTACTTGGTCCAGCCTGGGCTCGGTAGGCCAGCCGTTTCTGTTGCTGAGGTTCGGGTTCTTGTTGGTCGACGATGGCCAGCTGTACGGGGCTGGAGCGAGCCCTGCGTCCCCAGCGAGGTTCTCGTCCTTGCCATCGATCGTCGGCAAGGACGAACACCACGCCTCTCCCCCCGGCCGGGAGCCCCCTTCGACGGGGCTGCCCAACACCGAATCCAAGCCATGCTCCGGGCAGATCGGACGTGCCGCGCAAGCAACAGCACAGTGCCAAGAGGATCTTCGACCGGCGCCCCCCGCCCCGAGGCGGGCCGCGGACCGGTGAACGTGTTCATCCCGCAGTCCCACCGGCCGGGGTGGACTGCGGCGACGTGACGATCCGTCTGGCCGGCCAGCACGTCAAGGTTCACCTGTTCGCGATGCGCCTGTCTTACTCGGGGCAAGGCCGTGCACCGACCCGTTGACCGCACGATAGGTGTGTCCTCCGCCTTCGCGATCGGGTAAGCGAGGAGTCTCCGTCCGGAGCAATGGCACGTGGACGGAGATGCGATGGCTCAGGTTGCTTGCCCTCCGGGGAACAGCCCTGCCGGACTGGTGGTGGCGCGGGTCGGGAGGGTGGTCGAGACGCGAGATGCCTCCCTGCCTTGGCAGGTGCTGGACGGCACAGGGCTGCCGATCGCGCCGGTGAGCGAGTTCCTGCGCGAGCTCGTGGCCCGTGGAAACACGGCGGCTTCCTGTCGCTCCTACGCCTATGACCTGCTGCGCTGGTTCCGGTTCCTGGCAGCGGTGGAGGTGCCGTGGAACCGGAACCAGCGCACGAAAGTGCGGGACTTCGTGCTGTGGCTGCATGTCAGCCACAACCCGGCCCGTGACCGCCCCCGTGAAGGGGCTCCGGCTCCGGGTCGGTGAACCCGCGCACTGGCAAGCCGTACCTGCGCGACGGGTACGCCCCGGCGACGATCAACCACGCGCTCTCGGTGATCTCCGCCTTCTATGACCATCAGGTGCAGGCCGGACACGGGCCGGTCGTCTCGCCGGTGCCCCCGCAGAGCCGCCACGGCCGTCGGATCGAGGCTCATCCCCCCGCTGGAGCCGTTCCGGCTACACCGTCGCGGCGCCTACCGGCAAAAGCAGGGCGATCCTGAACCTCGGACCGTTTCGGACAGTGTGATCGAGGACCTGTTTGCGGCGCTCGGCTGCAACCGGGATCGCGCACTGTTCTCGATGTTCCCGTCCAGTGGGGCGAGGGCCGCGGAGATGCTGGGGATGACGATCGATGACGTGCCGCCCCCTGGTGAGGGCCGCATCTACGTGCAGTCCAAGGGGCTGGGCAGGGTGCAGCAAGCTTGCCCGGCGTCACCGGAGGCGCTCTCCTGGCTGGCCCTCTACCTGGGCGAGTTTGGCCCAGGAAGGGCATCGGCCCGAGCCGCACGAGCCGGTGTGGTGGACCCGGCGCGGACCGTTGCGCCCGCTGACCCACTCCCGCGCCCAAGCCGCCACCGCGGCCGCTCACGAGCTGGACCTACGACCCGAACGGCCTCGCCGACGTACTCGGAAATGCATGATGGCCGCTCGCCACGGACGTACCGCCCGCCCGCTGGCCGGCGTCCGCGACCCGCGGTCCTGATTGGCCCCCGACTGCCGGAGCGGCCCGCAGGGCAGCCGATTCCCGGGTGAGAGCGCGCTTCCCCGGCCACGCTGATCGAGGTCGCTCGGGCTCTGCTGGTGGAGCCGACCGCTCAGCAGCGTCCCCGGCAGGACCGAGCGATGGCCCGAGTCCTGGACTGGCTCAGCCAGTTCCCTGGCGACAGCTGGCAGGAACACTGGCTGCTGGGCGGCTCCGACACAGCCGGGAAGCAGTGGGGTCCGCCGGGGCTGACCCAGTCCCAACGATGCCGGCTCACCGCCGGGCTCAGCACGCTGATCGTGCGCCGCGCGGTCCGGCGGTCCTACGCGTGGCTGTGCGGCAGCCGTCTGCTCGGGGGTCTACGACGCCTACCGGCGGCACAACCGGGCTGAGGTGTTTCGCCCGGCTGTGACGGCATGCCGAGAGGCGGGGCGGCTGCGACGAGCACGGCGCTGAGGCCCTCAACCTGCTCACGCCATTGGCATCGTCACTGGAAAGGGCGA
>NZ_FMDF01000032.1 GCF_900091955.1 Streptomyces sp. Ncost-T10-10d | reverse complement strand
TTAAACGCCAAGCTAAGCTGATCCACGCCCATGTTCCGAACAGGAAGCGTGAGATGACAGACGACGTAAGAGCCATCGCTCAGCGCATGTATGAGGCGTTCAACACCCGTGACCTCACTGCGGCAGAGACGATCTTCTCCACCGACTTCGTGAGTCACCCTCTGGGCACCGTTGGCATCGAGAGCGTTGTGAAGGCGTGGAGCGGGCTCCACACCATGTTCCCCGACATCCAGGTCATCGTCGAGGACATGCTCGTGGACGCAGACAAAGCCGCAGTCCGCACGACCCTGCACGGCATCCCGGCGGGTATTGAGGAACAGGCTCCCCCCTCGATGATGGAGATCTTCCGGGTGCAGGACGGCCGCATCGCCGAGCTGTGGGGCGTATCTTCACTCAACCGCTCCGGGCGCTGAGCTCAGCGTTCAGCTTCCACCCTCGTGGGACCCGCTGCCGATATCGAGGCCTGCTTCAGCGTCGCCAAGCTGCAGGGCCTGCTGGACGAATGGCTGATCCACTACCACCACCGCCCCCACGAGGGCCTGCGCCACCCCACCCTCCTCAAGAGGAGGTGAAGGGGTGCTGGCGCTCAAGCCCGGCGGGCGGCACCGCCCGGTTCGGGTCCCCTTGAACCGGGTGGTTGCGCTGGCCGGTGCGCCCCGCTGGGACCAGAACCGTTCCTACCGAGAGGGAGCTGCTGCCGAGCTGCTGCCAGGCGATCCGCAGGTGGACGATTACGGTCCGCTCTACGCGGCAGTCGCTCAGGTCAATGCCGCCGCCCTGGAACGCAACATCTATGGCTCCCTGTATCTCAAGGCGCGGCGCTGCTGCAGACACTGGTGAAGTCGCCGTGCTTGGAGCACTCCAACGAGGCGTTCGCCTGGCACTCTGCTGAGGCGTACCTGGCCCTGAACGGGTGTCGGCTCGACTACCCGCCGAAGGAGGCAGTCTCGCTGGTGCGGGACGCTGCTTCTGGCGCGCTGAACGTGGAGCTGATTGGCCGTCAGCTGCGCGCCTGGAGGGTTCCTGACGCGGCTGGATCCCTCTTGACGAGCGCGTTCCGCACCCCGCGGCGGCACCGTCCGGGTCCCCCCATCGGGGCGGTTGTGCCGGGGCGCCGCCCTTTTCGGGGCCGGGGCTGGGTTTTCCAGGCGTCAGCCCGTTGCGGTGGGCCCGGCAGGAAGCCGAGTCGATACTGACCATGGACCAGTCGCCCCGTCCCGCGCGATCGGCGGCCGGGCCGGACCGCCTGCAGGGTGCGGTCTCAGGTTCCGTCCGCCGACCGGCGGCGATGGAGCTCGTAGACGGTCTTCCAACGGAACGGCACCGCCGCACCCCTTCCGGCCCGCGCATGGGCTGGGCGGAAGGGGTGCGGCGGTGGTCGTGGGACTCCCCCGGGGCTTCCTGGGCTTCCCTGTGGTCTCTCCGGCGGTTATCAGCAGGCGTAGTACGCCGATTTGCTGTACCAGTCCAGCCACGACCAGGTCGCGGGGCCGACGATGCCGTCCTGCTGGATGCCCACGCAGGCCTGGAACTTCAGCACCGCGTTCTTGGTACGCGGGCCGAAGCCGCCGTCGATGTCCAGTGTGTAGCCGTTGTCTGGATCGATGGAGAGGTTGAGCTCACACTGCAGCTCCTGCACCGCGGCACCAGAGCTCCCTTGGCTGAGGTAGGGCTTGCTGATGCTGTAGTTGGCGCAGGGGCCGACGATGGAAGTGGCGGACGCGCCGGTCGCGGTGGCGATGCCGCCGACGCCCGCGAGCAGGGTCGCGGCGGCCAGCGTCACGGCCGCCTTCTTGGCGATGTTCATCTTCAGCCCCTTGTCGGTGGGAGTGCGGCCCGGCGACCGCCGAGGGGCCTTTGGGGCCTGGGTCAGCAGAGCATCCAGCGAGCGTCGGCCATACTACGGAAGGCCGATTCGGTGGCGGGGCCGGCGATGCCGTCGATCGGGCCCGTGTAGTCGTAGAAGCGGGCCAGCACAAGCTGCAGCGCCTTGATCGTGTTCGTCCCCGGAATGCCGTCGATGGCACCGTTGTAGCCGTAGTACTGCGCGAGGAACCGCTGGAACGACTTCCAACTGGCGGTGCCCAGCTGGCCGTCCACGGTCAGGGGACCCCAGCCGTAGTAGTTGAGCCAGCACTGCATGTACTTGCCCTGGTCGATCGACAGGCCGAAGTTGTAGTAGGTCGCCGCCACGGACGCGACCGATGTCGCGGAGGTGACCGAGGCCCGGGTCGGGACGGCCGCCTGGCTGGTTCCGGCCGTGGTCAGGCTGAGGCCTCCCGCCATGACGGCGATGGCGGCCAGAGAAGCGATCTTCTTCCTCACGGTGTTTCCCCCTTGATGAATGCTGTGCCGGTCGAGTGTCGTTTCCGAGCCGAAGGGCGTCAGAGTCGGTCGCACTTCGCGCCGGGGTTGGTGTACCAGCGCCATTCCACGACGTTCCGGGTGTTAGGGCCGTAGATCCCGTCGGCTGTCTGTCCGGTCGCGCGCTGCAGCGATCTCACGGCCGCCTCGGTCTTGGCGCCGTAGACACCGTCCCTGCCCCCGACGTCCATGCCGTAGCAAAGGATCAGGGCGGCCTGGAGTGCATCGACACCGGCGCCGCTGGAGCCCGGGCCCATGACACAGGAGGTGGACCCCCCGCTGGTCGTGGGGACGGAGGTCCAGTAGGCGCCCTGGGTGACGCCCGAGGACGTGGTGCAGTAGCCGTCGGCCGCCGAGGCGGCGGGAGCACCGACCAGGATGCCTCCGGCGGCTGCGGCGAGAGTGGTCAGGGCTGCCAAAGTGCGCTTCACGTGCGTGTTCTCCAGACGTGTTGAAAAATGGCGAAGGCAGACGGCATGGCGGCCGGAGTGACAGCCTGAGTCCGCCATCGGCGCCGGGGCTTCCTTCCTGCTCCGACGACATCGAAATCTAGGCCGGAATCAGTCACCGCGCTGAACGCTCGGCGCGGGAATCGTTGATGCTCAGCGCACGGAACTCGGTCGGGCTGAGCCCGAACGTCTCGCGGAAGGAACGGCTGAAGAGCACCGGTCCGCTGAAACCCCAGCGGGCGGCGATAGCTCTCACGGGGCGGCTGCGGAGCCCGGGGTCGGCGAGGTCGGCGCGGCACCGCTCCAGACGGCGCCGGCGTATCCGGGCGTGGACACTCTCCCCCTGGTCGTGAAAGAGCTTGTGCAGAGTGCGCACCGACATGTTGTGGTGGGCGGCGATGGCTGGCGGATTCAGCTCCGGATCGCCGAGGTTGTGCTCGATGAACGCGTGGATCCGTTGGACCAGCGCTTGTGTCCGTACTTCGGCAGGAAGCCGGTCCTCGGCGTCCAGGTGCTGGGCCAGGCAGGCCGTCGCGAGGTCGACGGCGACCGTGCCGAGACGATGCAGTTCTCGCGGACCGCAATCGGCGCCGTGGCCTTCGAGTGAGGTCATGTAGGACGCCAGGATCGCGGCCAGGCCCCGGTCGCCCGGTATGCGACGGGCCAGCATCCGGTCCAGGCGCTGGGTGCGCAGCGGCATGATGTTTCGGGGCAACAGCAGGATCGACACCCGCACCTGGCCGCCCGCGGCGGGCATCCGGTAGTCGGAAGGGCGCGAGGTGTCCCAGAGCATCAGGTCGCCGACTCCGATGGTGCACTCGTTCCGGTGCTGCGCCAGCGACGCGGCACCCTTGAGCAGAAGGGCCAGCTGGTACTGCTCCGGGTCACCGCGCCGGATCATCGCGGCCGTGCGCCGCGAGCGCAGGGGCGACATGGACGCCCTCGTCGCGCGGACGTCGCCCAGGTCCAACACCGCCGACTCGCCCTGGAATTCGGCGGGCCGCTCGCTGCTGAGCGCCGCGGGCATCACCTCGCGCGAGACGATGTCGGAGTACCAGTCCAACCGTTCTTCCGGCGGAATCCCGTCCGTTGACATGAATGACCACATATAACGCCCCCTGCGTGCTTGTCCTGGTCGGAAATCGTGAAGATTCCCGCCAGGACAGCATGATCAAGTGGCGCGCTCGGCTCTTTCAAGGAGCAGCCGGTTGTCGGGGTGTTGTGTCGGGGTGTTGCGGCGCTACGAGGCTTCTGAAGTGCGGAGAGCGACTTGGCGCCGGAGGGCCTCGACCTGGTCCAGTAGGACTTGTCCGCCCGATCATGTGACTATCACTTGCTTTGGTCGTTGTTCCGGGCAGGGGGGAAGAGCGCGGTGATCTGTCGGATGCCGAGTGGGAGCGGTTGCGGCCGTTCCTGCCGGTGAGCAACAGGCGTTGTGGCCGGTGGCGGGGCCATCGGCAGGTGATCGACGGGATCCTGCACCGGGTGCGGACCGGCGTGCGGTGGCGTGATCTTCCCGAGCGGTTCGGGCCGTGGAAGACGGTCTACGAGCGTCACCGGCTGTGGTCGGCCGACGGGACCTGGGAACGACTGCTCCAGCAGGTCCAGGCGGAAGCCGACGCGGCCGGCGACATCGACTGGGATGTCTCCGTCGACTCCACGATCGTGCGGGCCCACCAGCACGCGGCCGGTGCCCGCACCGACCCGTCGCCGGCCCTGGCCTCAAAGGGGGCTGGGCCGGCAGAACACCAGGACGAGACACCGTGGCGGAGCCTCGTCGGCCACCTGGCGGAGGTGGTGCTGGTGGCGAGGGCCTGGGCCGCTCGCGCGGAGGGTTCACCGCCAAGGTCCACCTGAGCGCGGACGGCCGCTGCCGCCCGCTGTCCCTGGTCGTCACACCAGGACAGCGGGCGGACTGCACGCAGTTCGAGCCCGTGCTGGAGAAGATCCGCGTCCCGCGAACCGGGCCAGGCAGGCCCCGCAAGACGCCTGGCTCACACGGCGGACGGCCGCCGGGCTTCGACGAGGAGCGGTACAAGAAACGCAACACCGTCGAACGGGCCATCAACAAGCTCAAGCACGCCAGAGCGGTCGCAACTCGCTATGACAAGCGCGGCTATGTCTACCTGGGCACTGTCACCGCAACCGCCCTCGTCATCTGGCTCCGGACGTGATCGACCGGACAAGTCCTAACCGCCGGCACGCCCGTACGGCCCCCTCCAGCCCACGCCTCGCTACCGAACGGAGCAGACGCATACCCGCCACCACCATGAAGATCACCCCGGACGACGAGAACGAGGTCCACGACGTCCTCGGCTTCCGCGACCCCGGCAACTGTCACGTCACCCCGAACTCCTGGGCCGACATGCAGGTCCCCCGGGGCGTCTCCCACCAGTTCAACGCCCACGGCCCCCACACCGTCATCGACTCCGTCCATCCCGAGGAGAGCGTCGAGACGTTCCGCGAGGGCATGAGCGGCTTCAAGATGATGGCGCAAACGATCTTCCTCGCCGACGAGCAGCCCGCCGCCGACTCCTGCCGCCTCACCTGACCCGCCCTCACACGGTCTCGACGGCTGCGCCCCGTACGGCCCGCCCCGGACACCACCGCGGCGGGCCGTCCCCGTACCCAGCTCTCGAGCGACCCTCAGAGCGTGACAGGAACGAAAGAGTCGGGCGGCTGCTCGCCCTGAAGGGACTCCCTGCATGCCACTACGAACAGTCTCACCAATTCGTAGTACGTGATCAGCTGCTGCTCTGCGCGTAGGTTGTCTTGATGCGAGAGTGTGGTGCCGGTTCTTGCGGCCTCCCGGACGGATGAGTCCGGTCCGCTCATGGTCCTTAGCCTCTCGGCGAGCCTCACCAGAGGGTCAGGGGCCTCAAGTTCCATTGACCGATACGCCTCGGTCACGGCCGCTGCCGCTTCCGCCCACCGCTGGACTCCCGCCGTGTCCACCTCCCCGGCATCGTTGACCGCGTCACGCATCTGATTACAACAAGTACGGCAGTCAGCGATGAACTTGACGTACAGGTCCCGCCGGATTTGACGCAACCACTGCTCGTGCGTAGCCGCGGTCTGTCGATCCACTTGATAGCGGGCGCCACGGAAGCCGATCAAGGCAGCTATCGACGCCCCCGCAGCGCCGATGAGACCTCCACCGAGAGCGCCGATCAGTCCCGCAAGTCCAGCATCCACGGCAGTGAGCCTAGAAGGGAAGGCGCGTCCAGGGGGGTGGAGGATCCAGATCTACTGAAATGACCCAGTAGTACCTCTTCGAATACGAGCCCCCACCCTGGCCCTCGACGTCTCACTCCGTCGGCGCGTCGCCGACCGCAACGTCCCTGACCAGGGCCGGAACTATCCTTCCTCGCCCACGGCGCCCTCGCTCAGCAGTTGCTCAGCCACCTGAGCACAGAAGCCTCCCTGGGCGGACAGCCGGGACCGCAGGCTGTCCAACTGCTTCGCGTCCGGGAACAGAGGCTCCTTCAGCTCGCTCAGAGCGAAGGCTGTCACCCGGTGGCCGTGAGGACGTCCAGGAATCGCGCGTGGTCGACCGAGACCGAGATCCGCGTCCGGGTGCCGGCCGTCGGACGCGCACCCCAGGCGCCGCGCTCGCGGTACACCTCGACCTCGCGGAACGCGCAGACGGATTCGTCGAGCGCCACGGCCGCCGCGAGCGGGTCATGGAAGGCCTTGCCGGCGCGGCGCTTGGCCAGGTAGACCCCCATGCCCTCCCGGACGAGCGCCATCCCGGGGGTGAGCCGCCGCGCCGACAGGGCGGCGTGCATCGCGCTGTCGTAGATAACGCCGTGGCAGACATTCTTCGAGACGAGCACCCGCTCACCGACGTGGGGCGACCCCAGCAGCTTCAACGCGGCCTCCGGAGCGCCGTTGAAGTTGAACGTCGGGCAGGTCTCGCGTCCCTCGAACTTGGGGAGCCGGTGTTCGGGCGGGACGACGGAGTCGCCGGCGAAGCCGCCCTGCGCGACCCAGCGGGCGATGCGCACGTCCGGTTTCCGCTCCAGGAGCATGCCGGGATTCTTCAGCGGCGCCCCCGTGAGCAGCGTCGCGTCCCCGCTGACGAAGACGTCCCGGAGCAGCTGCCAGGCCTCGGCGTCGGGTTCGCGAAGCGGAACGTTCCCAAGCCATCGGCGATGGAAGCCCGACACCGGCTTCACGTCAACGCCGGGCCGGTACGCGCCGACCGGCGCGGTCACCCCGAGGCGCCCGAGGAGGTGTTTGACGATGCCGACCTGCTCATCCGATCCGGGCATGACCGTCACGGCCACCAGGCGCGCCCACGGATGGGTCGCGAGGGCACACAGGGTGAAGACGTCGTCGGGGTCGCCGGTCTCCATGTCGAGCGCGATCGGGATTGCCATGTCCGCGACCGTACCGATCCGACGGAGCGTCACCAACGGAATATCGGCGAGGCGGGCGCGTTCGGCCACCTCCTCTTCGGCGGCGACGTCACGTATTCACCCGGCTCGGCGGCGCCCGGCCCTGCGACCCCATCGGCGCCAACCCGGTTAACCTTCTCGGTCACAGCACCACAGACGAACCCGGGACTGGAGAAGAGCGATGGGTGTCCTGACCGACTACTTCCGCGCGGCGGATTCCGCATCGGTGGTGCGAGTGCTGGAGCAGACGGACGGCGGGTCCCCGCTCTTCGCGGAACCCGCTGTGTTCGACGGCGTCGAAGCCAAGGGTGTGGATCCGTCCGTCGTCCTGGCGCAGCTGATCGCCGCCATCCATCAGATCGAGTGGCGAGCGGACCTGCTGAAGGAGACGACCGTGTGGCCGTCATCCCCGGCTCCTGTTGGCCCGATCAGCCCCGCGGACGAGGACGACCCGTGGGTGACGGGACCGTGGGTATCGGAACTCCATCCCCCGGCACGGGACACGCTGGCAGGAGTACGCGACGGCGAAGTACCGGCCATCGTCGCCAGATGGGTACGGGCGGAGGAACTTCGAGGCGCACGCGTCGAGGACATGCAGCCACTGGCCGAAGAACTCATCCTGCTCGCCAGGAGGGCCCAGGACGCCGGCGAACTGCTTTACTGCTGGATGTCACTGTGAGGCTGTCCGTTCTGGTCCACGTCACAGGTCACGGCAGCTGGTTGGGTACGCGGGTACCCCGTGATACCGCTCTGCCCGCCATCGCTGAGGGTGGTCGCAAGAGTGCGGAAAGCCGACGAAGAAAGCCGACGAAGAACGCCATCGACCACGCCATCCCCGGCATCGGCACGAACATCGAGGAACCGGCCAAGTACTGGGCCAAGTGGCGGGGCAAGGCCACCCACATCGACCCCACCACCAAGAACACCGTCGCCTTCGACGAGGCGAAGGGGGTCCTCGTCATCATCAAGGACCGGTACATCCACGGGTACCGGATGACCAAGGAGAAGTTCCTCGAGAAGTTCGATCCACTTCCGTCCAGCTGAGGAGGACAGACCGGTTTGAGAACACAGATCAAGCTGACCGAGGTCGAGGGGGCGTTCAGGACACGCCTCACGTCGCCCCAGACCGACCTGATGCTCGAGGCGCTGCGGACGCTCCAGGGGTGGGGGTACTCCGACGAGGCCGTCGCCGTACAGCTGAACGCGGATCAGGAGGAGATCGACCGCCTGGCCGAAAGGCTCGCGGGTGATCACAAGACCACCCGCGACTTCACACTGACCGCGCACGAACTGCACGTCATCCACTCGGCGCTGACCGCGGTGGCCACGACGTTCGTCGTGAGGGGCGGGGCGTTCTCCGAGGAGGGGTTCTACAACAAGACAAGCTTCTTCAGGGAGAACTTCGACGCCATGGCGTTGAGCATCGTCACGGCTGTCGACGAAGCGACGACACCATAGGTGACGCAGCGGTGGGCCGCACCCTCTCCAGGGGTGCGGCCCACCGGCCTGTTCCGTACGCGTACGCGGTGGCTACGACGTGCGTGGGCCGGGGTCGGCGGCAAGCCGGTCACCGAGTGGTGAGCGGCTTGCCGCCGGCACGCCGGTCGACGAGCCCCCGGCTCATGTGGATCGCGTGCAAGCCGTTCTCCAGCAGCAGGTTCGCCGCGCCGGCAGACCGGATACCGTCGGTGCGGAAGGTGATGAGCGGCGGTCGTCAGCGCGCTTCGGGCAACGGCCGGACAGCTCTTTGAGCGGCATGTAAACGGCGCCAGGTGCACCCGGTTTCACGCGACCCGCACGACTTTCCGCCGCCCGGCGCGGTGAAGTACTACTTCTACACCTGGCGTGACGACGGCATCGATCAGACCATTCACAACCTGCTGCGCTGGCAGGTGCGGGAAATGGCGCGCCGGAAGGCGGACCCGAGCCTGGTGGTGGTCGACACCCAGAGCGTGCACGCGGCGGCCGGAGTGCCTGCTGAGTCGACGGGGCGTGACGCGGCAAAAAAGTACTGGGCCGCAAGCGCGGCCTGGCCGTTGACGTTCTGGGGCTGGTGATCGCGGTGGTCGTGGTGGCCGCGTCGGCGCATGAGAACGCCGTCGGGATCGCGCTGCTGGACAAGGTCGCCGCCGACACTGACACCGTGGAGAAGGCCCTGGTCGACCAGGGCTTCAAGAACGCCGTCGTCGCGCACGGGCAGAAGGTGGGCATCGGGGTGGAGGTCGTGGAGCGCAATCCCGCGCGGACCGGGTTCGTTCCCCAGGCCAAGCGGTGGGTCGTGGAGCGCGCCTATGGGATCTTGATGCTGCACCGCAGGCTGGTACGCGATTACGAGCACCTGCCCCGCAACTCGGAGTCGCGGGTGTACTGGGCGATGACCGCGGTGATACTGCGCCGACTGACCGCGGCGACCACACCGGCCTGGCGCACCGCGTGAGTGGCGGGGAGCTGACCCTCGGCGCAGTGCTGGCACGGCTGGAAGAACGGGAACGGGAGATCACCGCGCAGGCCGAGGAGACGCGGGAAAAGATCACGCAGCTGACCACACGGCTCGACGAACTCGGCCGGGCCGCCGAAGGAGTCCGGATCACCCGAAAGACACTGCTGGAACTGCCCGACCCCGGGCCGCCCGCGCTGCCGGCACCGAAGCTGCCGGACCATCCGGCCTACCAGCAGATCACGGCGGTGTTCACCGCCGCCGACCATCCGCTGCGGGCCCGGCAGGTGTGCGAGGCGATGGACGTGGCAGTCGCGCCCAACAACATCAACAACGTCCGCCTCAAACTCAAACGGCTGGCCGGCCGCGGAATCCTGGCCGAGACCGCGCCAGGTTTGTTCACCCAGCTCCGGCCGTAGCCGACCGACATCACCGGGGTCGAACCGGTTGACCGGACTGCGCGGGCGCTTCTTTATGTCTCCGCCATGCAGTTGACACTGCATAGAATCGTCGGCATGGCTGACAGAGGCAATACCGCCTTCGGCTTCCGGTAGTCCCTGGACACTCCAGGGAAGATCGGAGCCCGCTGTGGCACGGACCGCCCACCACACCCCGTACAAGCAGACACCTTACGAACGCGCCCGCCGCTACGAACGCGCCTGCCGGGTCGAGGACGACCGCCCGTACGCCTTCTGGCGACATGTCAGCGGACCGCACCGTGCGGCCGTCGTCTACGACCTGCGGTACTCCACCGCCGAACTCGCCACCGCCTCTAGAGAGGGACGCCGACCGAGGCCGCAGAAGATCCGCCGGAGCTTCGCGATCTACCGCTACTGCTGCGCGCACAGCGAATGCATCGGGGGCCTGGCCAAGCGCGACGAGAGGGCCGCACGGTCTAGGACCCGCGCCGCCCTCCTGGCCACGAAGTACGACCCTGACATCGATATCCCCCCGACCCGCCATCGCTACAGCGCCCACAGGAACAGTTGGTAACAGTTGAAGGCCCCCGCCGAGATGACGGGGGCCTCGCCGGTTCCTGAGCACGGCGGCATGGTTCAACGCGAACCCGCGACCGGGCCGCTCACCCCAAACCAAAGGGCAAAACGGCTGGGACCTCACATACCGCCCTCTCAGATCGATGCCATTTCCTCGGCGGAACGATGAGTCTGCGGCTGAGCCACCGAGCACGAGGACTACATGCGAGCTCAGAGCGCACCGATGAGTTTCCCGCGCCGCGCCGGTCTGTACTCGTGAGACCGACTCACGGAAGGCTGACGCCATGCGGAAACTGATCTACGGCATGAACCTGACCCTGGACGGCTACATCGCCGCGCCCGGCGACGACATCGGCTGGAGCGTGCCGAGCGACGAGCTGTTCCAGTTTTGGTCCGACCAGTTGCAGGCGACCGACCTGTCGCTGTACGGACGCAAGCTGTGGCAGACGATGAGCTCCTACTGGCCGACCGCCGACCAGCAGCCCAACGCCACCCCGGCGGAGATCGAGTTCGCGCGCCGCTGGCGGGACATGTCGAAGGTGGTGTTCTCCTCGCCGATCGACAAGGTCGACTGGAACACCCGCCTGGTCACCGGCGACGCGGTCGCCGAGATCACCCGGCTCAAGGCCGAGGACGGCGGCCCGATGGACATCGGCGGCGCGACGCTCGCCGGGGCGGCCATGCGGGCCGGGCTGATTGACGAGTACGTGCTGGCCACCGCGCCGGTCCTGGTGGGCGGCGGCACGCCGCTCTTCACAGCGCTGGACAGCTGGGTGAACCTGAACCTGGTGGAGACGCGGACGCTTCCCTGCGGCGTGATCCTGACCAGGTACGAGACGAGGCGCTGAGCGCCCGTCACGCGACTCGACCACCTGCCGGGTCCACGCGAACGTGAACGCCACCACTGGGGTGGACAGCCGGCAGTGCGGCTTCACATCCACCACTACCGGACCCTGCTCAGAAGGCATTTGATCTAGGCAGATTGCCCTTTCTGCCCTAGTGGG
>NZ_FMDF01000151.1 GCF_900091955.1 Streptomyces sp. Ncost-T10-10d | reverse complement strand
AGGTTCCTGCCACACGTGCGTACGCCCGCATCCGGCACCGTTCCAGAGCCCGGAACCAGAGTGTGCTCATAGGATCGGGGGCATCGTTGGTTGGTGCGAGCCGGGTGGTGGGGGCAGCATGATGATGCGGCGTGGGCAAGAGCAGCCAGAGAGTCGGCACCGGAATTACTGGTGGTTTCAGAATGAGCTGCGAGGGCTTGGGTACTGACGCGGCCTGAAGTGAGTCATCCACGGGTCGTGCACCGTCGGACACGGGCGCGCTGTTCGCTTCGGTGCTGACGTGTCAGCGGCACTCGCTATCGTCCGTGTCATGACCTCAAGTGATCATCTGCTTGACCTGATCCAGAGCACCCCGGAGATCGATCTGCTGCTGCGGTCATCGTTCGGGTTCGACATCCACCGGAAGCACAATGGCGATGGCTTGAGGCTTGCCTCGGGTGCGCCGCTGGAGGTGATCGCCGGGGAGTTCGCTGGTGGGGCGTACTTCCTGTGCGCTGAGCAGAACGGTCGCCGGCCGGTGGTGTTCGCGAGTTCCGAAGGGGAAGGCGGGCTGCTCGCCGACGACCTGGCGGACGAGTTCGAAATCATCATCGGGCTGGAGTGGCGGGACTGCCTCTCGTTCTCGGCCGGTGGCGATGTGGAGATCATGCAGATCTCCGCTCAACACCTCGCGCGCTCCCGTGACAAGCACAACCCGGACATCGACAGCGAAGCTGCCCAGGTGGCTGCAGCCCTGTCGCTGCGTATGCCGCCTGTCGCCGACCTCGTCATCCGGTTGCACGCAGCCGCCTCGAAGACCGAACCGGACTACGTCGTGACCGACGACGAAGGGCAGGCGTTCGACCCGCCGTTCGGTGAGCACGTGGAGCCTCGCCACGGTGGCTGGCGCTGAACCCGACCGGCCGCTGCCGCCAGTCGCATCGGCACCGGCCTCTCGATCAATGTCTGGCAACGCGTCGGGCAGTCTCTCCGATGTGTCTGCCGACCTTGTTCCCGACGGTCTCTGGGAGCGCATAGCTCCGCTTCTCCCAGTCCGGCCTGCCCGACGCCATGGTCACCCCGGCCGACTGCCGGTGCCGGACCGCGTCGCACTGGCCGGCATCGTCTACGTGCTGCGCAAAGGTGTGGCCTGGCGCGATGCGCCCATCCAGGCCGTTGGCTGTTCGGGGGCGACCGCCTGGCGTCGGCTCCGGGACTGGGCTGAGGCCGGCGTCTGGCCCCGCTTACACGAGGTCCTTCTTGCCGAGCTGCGAGCGGCGGGTCTCCTGGATATGGATGACTCGGCGTCTCGTACCGGCCCTGATGCCCGCTGACCGAGGGATGCGCGGCCTTCCAGGCTGTGATTTCCGGCTCGATCAGCGCTCAACGCTCGTCGGATAAGTCACTGGGGTACGGTTTCCGCTCGCTCATCCCGCCACCCCAGCAGACTCCACCTCGCCGACCAGGCCCGACCGCCCAACCCCACACCATCAGGTGAGAACAAAGTAGGCATCAGCTCGCGTATCGCCCTCTCACGGTGATTCGGTGTGTGGTTGTCCTCACGCAGGGCGGGGACAACCACACACCATGAGGTTCTTCGTCTGCTGGTGGTACCACGTCCGCGCCTTGCTTGACCAGGGAGTATGGCTCCGTTGACGGAGCACATGGGGAAGTTGGACCGGGAATGGCCCGGATCTCGGTAGCCCATGGCGAAAGCCGTCGCCGACTGGGCCCCCAATCTGATTCCTGGCGGGCACTTTGGTGAGCAGCCCGGTCCCGTACGTCTTCCGTGGACGAGACCGAACTGCGGTGCCAGGACTGCTGTAGATGGTCAACGACCCTGAAAACCCTGGACATTGGGGCAGTCAACGGGTTAGAAGGAAGGCTGCCTGCTGGCGTACACGGAGCAGCGTGGCGTAGCGGCGAGAGAGCCCGGACAGCCCTGGAGAGGAACGTCTCATGTCCTTTGAGCCCGTGTACATATCCCGGCGCAATGCCCTGCGGGCCGGCGCCGGCGCAGCCGCCGTCGCCGGTCTCGGGGCCGGCCAGCTGGCCGGTGCGAGCGGCGCCTCGGCCGCCGCTCCGGCCGACCTGTCCGACACCGCATACATCATGAGCTGCGACGAGTGGGGTGCCCGGCCGCCCGCCGGGGAGCTGACGACCCGTACGGGCTCCACCCGGCGGATCGTGGTGCACCACATGGCGTTCCCTAACACCATGGACTTCTCCATGGAGGCGGCCATCGCCTGTGCCGAGCGGGTCCAGTACATCCACATGGACAAGAACGGCTGGTCGGACACCGGAAACCACTTCAGCATCAGCCGCGGCGGCCATGTGCTGGAAGGCCGGCACGGCAGCCTGGACGCGCTCGAGGACGGCGGATACCAGATCGTCAGCGCGCACGCCGTCGGCCAGAACACCCAGTCGATCGGTATCGAGAACGAAGGTACCTACATCGACGAGCTGCCCACCGGCAAGCTGTGGTGGTCGCTGGTTCAGCTCTCCACCACCATCTGCACCCAGTACGGCTTCGGCGCCCAGAACATCACCGGCCACTGGGACTGGAACAACACCCAGTGCCCCGGTGCGAAGTTCTACTCCACCTTCCCGCTGCTGCGCCTGCACGTCGCCAAGCGCCTCGGCCAGGACCCGAGCAGCATCCCGGCCTGCACCTGGCCCGACACGTTCACCTCCTGCGCGGGCGCCACGGTCCGTACGCTGCAGCACCTGCTGAACACCCAGAGCTTCAACCTCGTTGCGGACGGGGCCTTCGGCCCGGCCACGCTGGCAGCGGTGCGCGCCTTCCAGACGGCGCACGGCTTCCCCACCGCCTCGGACGGCACGATGACCGGGCCGACCTGGGAGGCGCTGGCCCCGGAGATCGGCATGGGTGCCACCGGGTCTGCGGTACTCGGCGTCCAGTCGATCCTGGCGACCAAGCTGTACGCCGTGAAGGCGACCGGCACCTTCGACCGGGCGACGTGGGTCGCGGTCGCCAAGCTGCAGGCCCTGCACGGGCTGCGGGTCACCGGGCGGGTGGACCTGAGCACCTGGTGTGCGGCGCTCGGCGGTGTGGTGGAGGAGAACTTCCGCGGGCTGAAGGGCCAGGCGGGGCTGGAAAGCGAGCTTGTCGTGCCGGAGGCCGAGACCCTGCCCCCCGTGACCCTCGCAGCGGACGGGGTCGTGGCGAGCGACGCACCCGCCACGCAGTTCGAGGAGTTCCCGGTCGACCAGGACGTCCAGGAAGGGTTGTAGGCCCTGCGCCGGCGGCGCCCGACCTCAGGGCGCCGTCGGGCCAGTACGGTGTCGATGGTCCCGAAGAACGCCGCGATCCCGGGCAGGTTTAGCACCATGGCCCGGGACGCGGCGAAGTCCTCGCCGCTCGCCCACTTCGATGTCCAGCCACTCGCCGTCCGTGAGCCCGTCCAGGCGGCGCCGAGGAAGCCCTCGTGGTGCGCCTCGAAGTCGGCGACGCCCTAGGTGTTCTGTCCATGGAGGTTGGTGACAGGGTTCACGGTCGGGTGATCTTGAACGAGTGAGGGCCACCGGGCGATCCCGGACTTCCCCGAGCTGGAACCACCGTTGAGAACGATCACCTCAGTCATCACCGCGCCGCAGTAGAGGCACTGCAGCAACCCTTGAAACGGATTTCCGCGGAACGCTGCCCGCCTCCGACAACCCGGTGAACCTTCCCGGTCAGAGCACTAGAGCCCGTAGACGCCAGTGTCCCGGTCGGCACCGGGACCCTCGGCTCGCTCAAGAGCGGGTGGAGGGCACGGGAGCCGGGACGGCGCGGGGCGCCTCCCGTTCTCGTGAACATTGGCTCCTGGCCGATCGGGCCGCCTCCCGAGATGGTGAACAAGCGCTGTCGGAAGTCGTGATCAAAGCCAGCGGCCGCGAAGCGCGCAAACAACGTGCCGTAACTCATCGCATCCGGGTCACGGTGAGGGGCCCGTGCCGGCCGGACCCGGCCAGCACCTCCACCACCAGATCCGTCTCCACCCGCGCGTACGGCTCGCCCCCGGACTGCCGCTCCCCTACCGCCACCGCACCGCCCAGCGCCTCACCGATCCGCACAGCAAGGACCGGGTTCAGCCTCGCCGACACGCGGGCGGGGCCGCCCTCGTCGCCGACCGCCAGGACCAGATGGTGCGGTCTGCGCCGCGGCCCCGTGAACCCGACCACCAGTGCGTCCACGGTGTCCGCGTGGCGTACCTTCACCCATCCGCGGCGCCCCACCGGATAGCTGGCGTCGCCCCGCTTCGCGACGATCCCCTCCATCCCCTGCGCCCGCAGGGTCTCGTACCAGACCGCAGCCACCTCCCGGTCCTCGGTCGCGGGCACAGCCTGGATCGGCGGCCCGACGTCAGCCAGCAACTCCAGCAGGTAGGCGCGGCGCGTCGTGTACGGCAGACTCCGGCAGTCCCCGATCGCCGGGTCAGGGTGCTGCAGGACATCCCAGCAGGCGTACGAGGCAGGATGCCGGGCGGCAAGGGTACGTGCCCGGGTGACCGATGACGCGGCCCGTGACTGCGCCGCGGCGAAGTCGAGCCGGTCGTCCCGCCAGATCACCGCCTCGCCGTCCAGGACCGTGCCCGGCCTCAGGGCCATGGCGGCGACGGCCAGGTCCATCCAGTGCTGCGTGACGACCCTTCCCGACCGGGCGTACAGGATCACGGTGTCGTCGGTGCGGTGCAGCACGGTCCGGTGACCATCAAATTTGGGCTCGTACCACCAGCCCGGCCCATCAGGCAGGGTCGGAACCGCCTGGGCCAGCGCCACTTTGACCGGGAACTCCACACAACGATCTTGCAAGCCGCTGCCTCGGGCGGCGCCCGGGGCAGTCCGGACGGCCTACCAGGGCCTTCTCGGGCGACCACTATCGAACACGTGAGCGAACCACCGGCCCCGCACGTGACTGTCACCCTCCCCGGGGGACGTGCCGTCGCAGGACGCCTCCATGCGCGCCGACAGGACGCCCATGGGCAGTGGTTGTACGAGGTCTCGATCGAAGTACCCGCCGCAGCCGTCCTCCCCGTCGACGGCGAGGACTACGACCAGGTCCCCACCGAACGGGCTGGCGGCCGTCCGGAGTGGTACTCCAGGCCCTCCCCCAGGACACCCCGGATCAGCGCGCCCAGGTCCTGCACCGAGCTTCGATGCGGAGGCAGGACCGGAGCACTCACGCCGCTGACTCGGTCTTGTCCGATCCATGCGGACTGCGGAGATCGGAGGAGGGCTGGCGAGAGGCTCTGAACACTCAGACCACGGTAGCTGGTGGAGCGGTCCCACATCGAGGGATGGGATCTGGTCGGGGGGAACGGGCTGCTCAAGGGTCTGGTGAAGCTGGTCCTCGAAGGCGCCTTGGAGGCGGGGATGAATGACCGCCTCGCACTACGCGATCCCCGCCAGCCGCACTGAGGCTTCCTCAGGGCGGCCAGCGGGGCGTTCAAGCTGTTCCGGCGTGGTGATCGACCTACACGTTGAGGTTGTTCAGATGGCCTCCGGCGAACAGTCGCAGGTCGATCGCGTCCGCCATCGCCCTCATGCCTGCGTCGTCAGGATGAATGTGGTCGCCCGAGTCATAGTCGGGGTTGAGGGCGGCAGGGTCGGCCGGGTCGCGCATGGCCCGGTCGAAGTCGATGACTCCGTCGAAGGCTCCGCTGGTGCGGATCCAGTGGTTGACGGTCTGGCGGATGGCTTCGGCAGCGGGCGAGTAGTAGCCGTTGCCCTTAATGGGCATGAGCGTCGCTCCGACGACGCGGACACGTATGGCATGCGCCTTGTCGATCAAGGTGCGATAGCCGTTGATCAGGGCGTCGGCCGTGAGAGGACCGCCATCGGGGCCGGCGTTGTTGCCGATGTCGTTGATGCCCTCGAAGAGAATCACGTCCGTCACGGCGGGTTGGCCGAGCGCATCGTGCTCGAACCGTTTCAGTGCGCTGACGCCCTGCCACAGGTTGGGCACATCGGTGAGCACCCGGTTTCCGCCGATGCCGGCGTTGACGACACTCCTCTTGTGCCGGACCGGCTTGTCTGCGAGGCGGCGGGCGAGGAAGTCCGGCCACCGGCTGTAGGTGCCGGTCGTGGAGTGATAGCCGTCGGTGATGGAGTCGCCGAAGGCGACGACGGTGCCGCGGGCCGTCGTCGCTTCGACGTCGAGACCGGCAAGGTAGTACCAGGAGGTCGTCGTGGTGGTGAAGGCAGCGGAGCCATCGTCGTCCGTGTGGTCGCCCGCGGCGATGTACGTCGTATCGAAGGCATCCGAGTGCCAGGTCGAGTTCCCGGTCCGGTCTGGGACGTAGAGGCTGACGAGCAGGTTCTGTCCTGCCCTGACCGCGATCGGGACGATGTCGCTGATCGCCTCCTCACCGCCGGGAATGGTCTCTCGCTGCGATCCGCCGAAGCTGACCCTTCGTGTGGTGCCTGGCTCGGCCTCCCCGCCGTTTGACTGCATTGCCACGGTCGCGGAGGCGACCTGCAGCGGGAGAGGGCTGTAGCGATTGGAGAGGGTGATCCGTGCGCGTGAGCCCGCGACACTGCTGTGCACCACCATGCGGATGGTCTGGTTCTCGAAGGACGGGCCGCCCGTCGTCATGCTCGGCGACCAGGCGCTCACGCGAGTACCTGTGGCGGGCGTCCCCGTGGGCTCCTCAGCATGGGCGGCGCCCACGGGGACGCAGCTCAGGACGAGCATCACCAGCGCTCCGAGGAACGACGGAACCCGTCTCCCCTGTCGGCGGCCTCTCACAGCAACTCCATGGACTGGCCCGGGACCAGGGTGACCGTGCGGCTGCGGCCGCCCCACGTCACCGTGGTCGTGCGGCCGCCGACGCTGTGCAGCGTCGCCCCTCGTACGCGCCCACGCTCCCACGTCACATCAACGGTGAATCCGCCGCGCGCGCCTGCGCCCTTGAGCGTGCCGGATGCGGCCCAGGCGTCGGGCAGGGCGGGCAGGAGTTCGATGTGGCCGGGGCGGGAGTAGACGAGCATTTCCAGCATCGCTGCGGGCGTGCCGAGGTTGGCGTCGATCTGGAAGATGGCGCGCGTGTCCGACACGCGGTACATGTCGAAGAAGTTCATCGCCGTGCCGGTGTCGCCGCCTGCCCAGGGCCGCAGGTTGGTCAGGAGCAGTTGGTAGGCCTTGTCCGCGTCCTTCAGGCGTGCCCAGCAGGCGGCCCGCCAGGCGCATGCCCAGCCGTAACTCTCCATTCCGCGGGCGGCCAGGAGTGCGGTGGCGCCCTTGAGTGTGGCGGCGTCGTCCGCATCCGGGCGGATCCGGTCGCCGGGGAAGAGGTTGATCAGCGGGGAGAGGTGGCGGTGGGTGGTCTCACCGAGGTTGTCCTCGCTCATCCACTCCTCGAGCCAGCCGGTCTTCGGGCTGACCTCGGGCAGGCAGAGGCGCTCTCTCAACTTGCTGACGGTGGCGGCGTGTTCGAGATCCCTGTCGAGGGTGCGGCATGCTTCCTCGTAGTGGCCGAAGAGTGACCACAGAAGTTCCTGCGTGTAGGTGATGCCGCGGGCGTCCTGCGGTCCGTGCTCGGGTGACCAGTCGTGGTCGTCGATCAGGACCTCCTGTCCGTCGACCGTGGTGGTGATCAGACGTGCTTCCCAGAACTCGCAGGCGCCTTTGAGCAGTGGGTGGATGCGCGCCAGGTACGCGGTGTCCTGGGTGAATTCGTAGTGCTCGAAGAGTGACTCGCACAGCCAGGCGTTTCCGGCAGGATGCCACCACCAGCCGAGTCCGCCGTAAGGGTTGGTGGAGAAGGCCACGGTCCAGCCCGCCACTTTGCCCGAGGTGTTGCGGTAGCGGTTTCGGGAGTCCTGGAACTTTTGCTGCGTGACCCTGCTCCAGGCGGGCAGCTGGGCGAGGCAGTACTCCGCGAAGGCCGGGAACGTCTCCCCGATGCCGGCGCGGTCGGACAGCCAGTAGTTCATCTGGATGTTGACGTCGGTGTGGTAGTCGCCCATCCAGTCCGGGGTGTTGCCCTCGAGCCACAGACCTTGCAGTCCCATGGGGAGTCCGTCGCGGGAGCCGCAGATGGTGAGGTAGCGGCCGAATTGCAGGTAGCTCGCCTCCAGTTCATGATCCGGGGTGGTATCGGCGGCGCGCGCCTTGAGTCGGGTCCAGGTGTCCATCCTGCGCTGCTTGGCGCTGGAGGGGCCGAGGTCGAGGGTGAGCCGGTCGTAGCGGGAGCGGTAGTCGGCGACGTGGGTGTCGAGCAGGACGGCTCCCGAGACCAGCGCGGCAGCACGGGCCTTGTCCTCGGCCAGCGCCAGCGGGTCGGCGGCCGGGTCGCGGTAGCCGTGGGCGTGGTCGGGTGCGTAGTCGGTTCCGCCGCTGATCACGATGACGACTTCGGTGCACTCCGTGAACGTGACGCGGGAGCCCTTCGCCGCGACCACTCCGCCATCGGCGGCGGCGGTCACTGCGGCGGCGTAGCGCAGTCCGTTGGTGAGCGTTGCGCTGAAGGCGGCGAGTTGGCGACCGGGGTCGGCGACGGTGGTTTCGCCGTGTGTGCCGGACAGGACGATCGCGCCGGTGAGCGTGCCTCCGCCGCTCTGCCGCAGCCGGATGACGATCGTGTCGTCGGCGGCGGAGGCGAACATCTCGCGAAGGTAGCGGATCTTGTTCTTGGTGTAGGTGGTGGTGACCAGGCCGTTGCTGAGATCGAGTGTGCGGCGGTAGCTGCCGACCGCGGTGCGTTCGTGGCCCGGCAGGCTGAGGGTGAGGCGGGCGAGGAGGGTGAAGCTTCCGAAGTCTTCGCGTCCGTAGGGAAATTGTCCGTCGGCGTCGAGGGCGGTGTTGGCGCCGCCGGTCCACAGCGAGGCGTCGGTGACGTGCAGGATCTCGTGGGCGGGGTCGCCGCCGACGAGGGCGCCGATACGGCCGTTGCCCAGCGGCAGGCCCTGTTCGATGAGGAGGTCCTCGTCGGCGGGCTCGGGGTACCACAGGGTGCTCGCTGTGCCGGCGGGCACCAGCGGACTGGCGGAGGGGCGGATCGGTGCGGCGTGGGCGGTGAACGTGGGCAGTGCGGCCTGGGCGGCGATGGCGGCGCCCAGGCCAAGGATGGTGCGGCGGGACGGTCCGGTGCTCATGCGGCGGGTCCTTCCGGGCGGCGGCAGGGGCCTGCCCGGCCGGCGAGTGCCGGGGCAGGCCCCGGGGAAGACGGGGCGCGTCCTTGGCTACGACAGCTTGATCAGCCGGGATCCGTGGGCCGCGACGGACGATGCCGTCCAGGAACGCTTGGCCGTGCCGAGGTCCTTGCGGGCCGCCACGTCACGGAGCTTCTGAGGACCGCGCAGACCGAGCTCCTTGAAGGTGACGCTGATGTCGGCGGCTTCGGAGCCGAGGTTGTAGACCGCCAGGTAGGTGTCGTCACCGACGCGCTTGGTCCACACCTGGGTGTCACCGGAGCGGACCTGCCGGGGCAGTACGGCCGCCTGGTCGACGGCGATGACCTCGGGGTTGGTGAGGATGGCCTTGGCCTTGTCGTCGAGGAAGTAGATGTCGCCACCGACGTACAGCGGGGACGAGGCCATGGACCAGAACGTCATGACGGTCTGCCGTTCCACGTCATCGATGCCGTCCTGGAGCCCGCTGCCGCTGTTGTTGTTGATCGGCATGGCATCGAGGTCGGCGAAGTAGTGCGGGGCCTGCACCTTGTTCAGCCACTTCGGCAGGTCGCTGAAGCGGTCGTCGACGGAACTGGTCCAGGTGGAGGTGGTCTCGCAGTAGCACTCGATGTCGGTGTCGATGCGGACTCCGTTGGCGTGCGGCTTGAGACCGTCGGCGGCTTCGATGTCGACGGGCCAGGCACTGGCGGACAGCCACATCTTGCGGCCGCTGTGGTCGATGGCGGTCGACCAGGCCTTGATGTCCTCGACGTTGTCCTTGGTCACACCGTCGATCTTGATGAAGTCGACGCCCCACGCGGCGTAGCGGGCGACGATGGAGTCGAAGTACGCCTGGGCGCAGGGGTTGCTGTAGTCGATCTTCCAGTTACCGCCCCACTTGTTGGTCGGGGTCAGCGGCTTGGCTGCGATGTCCTGCGCGGTGCAGTCGGTGCCGAGGATCGGTGCGTCCTTGTCGTACACCTCCTTCTCCAGACCGGCGGCGCCGTACAGGCCGAGCTTCAGGCCCTTGCCGTGGACGTAGTCGGACACCGAGGCCATGCCGCTGGGGAAGCGTTCCTTGTCGGCGTCGGGTATTCCGTTGGCGTCGGTGTGGAAGTTCCAGTCGTAGTCGAAGTTCCAGCCGGCGTCGATGTTGAGGTACTTGTAGCCCGCCGAGGCCAGCTTGCCGCTGAGCGCGTCGGCAGCGTTCTTGATGTTGCCTTCGTTGAGCCAGCGGGTGCCGTAGCCATCGCGTGAGGACGACTCCACGCTCCAGCTGCTCCATCCCATGAACGGCTTGATGTACGGCGTCTTGGCCTGGGCGGTGCCGGAGGAGAGGCCGAGGGCGAGGGGCAGCGTGGCCGCGGCGATGAAGGCGGCATGACGGGTCGTTCTGCGCATGGAAGTACCTCCAGGATGGGTGGGGGCTACTACTTGAGGCCGGACATCGCGATGCCCTGGACGATGTGGCGCTGGGCGACGAGGAACATCACGACGAGCGGCAGGATGGCGACGACCGTGCCCGCGAAGAGCTCGGGCAGGTTGACGGTCTGGGAGGTCAGAAAGCTGGACAGGGCGATCTGTACGGTCCAGCTGCCGGGGTCCTGGCCGATCATCAGCGGCCACAGGAAGGAGTTCCACGCCTCGATGAAGGACAGTGCCCCGAGCGACGCGATCATCGTGATCGAGTTGGGCAGAATGATCCGCCGGTAGACACCGAGGTAGCTGAGGCCGTCGAGCCGGCCCGCCTCCTCGATCTCCGCGGGGAAGGACACGTAGAAGCTGCGGAAGAGGACGACTGCGAAGGCGTTGAACAGGCCGGGGGCGATCAGGCCCCACATGGTGTTCACGCCGCCCATGGATCCGACGACCACGAAGGTCGGCAGGAAGGTCACCGCCTGCGGGATCATCAGCGTGACGACGATCAGCGAGAGCACCACCGCCCGGCCGGGCACGTCGATACGGGCGAGTGCGTAGCCGGCCATGGATGCGAGCAGCGTGCTGAGCGGTGCCGTGATGACGGCGATGAGCAGCGAGTTCAGGAGCGACTGTCCGAAGGGGCGCTCCGCATTGTCGAACAGGGAGCTGAAGTTCTCCCAGTTCAGTGCCGAGGGAAGCCAGTGCCAGTCGGTGGCCGTGACCTCCGGTGTGGTCATGAAGGCGTTGCGCAGCAGTACATAGAACGGGATGAGGAAGACCACGGCGAGCAGGCAGAGCACCAGGTATGTGGCGATGGATCCGGCGATGCGGCCTCGGTATCGGTTCATGGTTCAGTCCTTGTCGCGGGCGAACCCGAGGATCCGGCCCTGGAGCAGCGTGACGAGCACGATCAGCAGGGTCAGGACGAAGGCGCCGGCCGACCCCACCCCGTAGTCCTGGTCCTGCAGGGCCACGCCGTACAGGTGCGTCAGCGGAGTGCGTACCGGCTCGCTGCCGAGGGACGCGCCGGTGGAGAAGATGGCGTAGAACTCGTCGAAGGCCTGCAGCGCCGCGATGAGCATGAGGAGCAGGATCGCGACCGAGGTGTTGCGCAGCATGGGGAAGGTGATGCTGCGGAAGGTCCGCCAGGGCCCGGCCCCGTCCAGTTGCGCGGCCTCGTAGAGATGGTCAGGGATCGCCTGCAGTCCCGCGATGAAGAGGATCATGTAGAGGCCCACCTGCAGCCACAGCCGCAGGGTGACGAGCACGATCCAGTACAGAGGCGGACTCTGTGTCTGGATCCACGGCGTCGCGTCGCCTCCGAACAGGGACCCGATGGTGTTGGCGAGTCCGGACGGCACCCCGCTGAACAGCGCCATCTTCCAGATCATGGCTGCCGCGACATAGCTGACGGCGGCGGGCAGCAGGAACGCGGTGCGGAAGAAGGCTCGTCCGCGGCGGACGCGGTTGACGAGCACGGCAAGGCCCAGGGAGGCCGCGAACGTGAGGGGCACGATGAGCGCCGTGAACAGAACGATCATGGTGAGGGAGTCGCGGAACCGCTCGTCGCTCAGTAGTTGTTGATAGTTGTCGAGGCCGACCCAGTTGCCGAGGGCGATGCTGCGGCGTGCCTCGCTGAAGCTGAGCAGAAAACTCCAGCCGATTGCTACGTAGCGGAAGACTCCCAGCCCTATGAGCATCGGGGCGGTGAGAACGGCGAAGGCAAGGAGCTTCGTCTGTCGCTCGGTGAGCCGCCGGCGGCGCGGCGCCGTGGCGGGCGCCGGCCGGGCGGCACTCTTGCGCAAGGGCTCGGTGCCGGTGGCGGTCATGTGGCTCAGCCCATCTGCTTGTCGAGGTGGGACTGGGCCTTGCCCTGCGCCTTCTTGAGAGTGCTCTCCGCGGGCGAACCCTTGGCGATGTCGGCGGCCGCGGCGATGAAGCCGGTCTGCATGGCCTGGGTCCATCCGGAGGGGAAGGAAACACCGTTGTCGGCCGCGATGGCAACCGCGTCCTTGGCTGCGCCCTTGCTCAGCTCCGGGGTCTTCGCGGCGACCGCGGTCTGCGGCGGGACATGGAAGCCGTACTTGACGGCCCAGTCGATCTGGATGTCGCTCTGCTTGATCCAGAGCCACTGCAGGTACTTCTTGGCCTCCTCCTTGTGCTTGCTCTTCGCGTGCACGGCCTGCGTCCAGCCCCCGAGACGGGCCACCGGCTTGCCGTCCTTGTCGTACGCGGGCCAGGGCACGACTCCGAAGTCGTCACCTAGGGCCTTCTCGATCACGGGAAGAGCCCAGAGGCCGCACCACTGCATGGCGGCCGCGCCCTGCGTGAACGCGCCTGCGTCGTACCAGTCCGTGGTGAAGCCGAGCAGGAGGGACTTGTCGGCGTGCAGGTCCCGCAGGCCGCCGATGGAGCTGGCGGCGTCGGCGTAGACGACCTTGTCGCCGTCGATCAGATCGGCGCCCTGCGACCATGCGAGCAGATAGGGGCTGTCGCCGATGCCGTCGTTGCCGATGAACAGACCCTTGGCATCACCGTCTGTCAGCTTCTTCGCAGCGTCGACGAGTTCGGCGAACGTGGTGGGCGGGGTGATGCCCGCCTTCTTCAGCAGTGACTTGCGGTAGTACAGGACCATGACGTCGTCGATCGTCTTGATCCCGTAGAGCTTGCCGTCGACCGTCAGATAGTCGATGTCCGCCTTGTTGAAGCCGTCCTTCGCGGAGCCATAGATGTCGTCGAGGGGTTCGAGCTGTCCCTTGCGGGCCATCTCGGCGCGGAAGTCGCCCAGTTCGAAGATGTCGGGTGCATCGTCGCCGAGGAGTGCGGCGTTCAGCTTGGTCTCGTACTGGGAGACATCGGCGCCCCACACGACGTTGATTGCGACGTCGGGGTTGGCCTTGGTGTACTGCTCGGCGTAGCGCTTGACGGCGGCCTGCGTCCCCTCTTCGCCGTACTGGTGGTACCACTGCGTGAGGGTGACCTTCGCGCCGTTGGCCGCGGCGGTGCCCTGCGGATTGCTGGAACAGGCCACCGCGGCACCGGCGACGAAGAGCACGGACGTGCCGAGGAAGCCTCGGCGGGACAGGGCAGGGCTTATGGGCATGGCGGGGTCCTTCCGGATGCGGCAGGTACGGCAAGGCGTGTGAGGTGCTGGGATCACGGGCGTACGGGCACGAAGGCCCGCCCGCCAGGTATCGGCTGCCGGGTTCAGCCGGCGAAGAGCGACTGGACGCTGACGGCGGCCGCGCCGCGCGCCCACTCCTCCCACGGCAGCGGGCGTACGACGAGCGGGCAGCGGGCCGCCGCGCCGAAGGCCTGTCGGGTGAAGGCAGTGCGGATCTGGTCCTCGAAGAGGTCGTAGGCCGCGAGTCCTTCGCCTGTGACGACGACACGTTCGGGTCCGACCAGATTGACCATGGCGGCGAGGCCGAGACCGATCGCCTGACCGGCCTCCGCGAAGACGGCACGGACGGCTGTGTCGCCGCTGTGAGCACGATCGATCGCCCCGGCCATGTCGAGCGCGGGGTCGCTCGCCGCCTCACGTGCCCGGGTAACGATGGCCGCTTCGGAGGCGATGGCTTCCACGCAGCCGCGCGCTCCGCAGTGGCAGTCCGGTCCCTCACCCGCAGCCACGGGAATGTGCCCGATCTCGCCGGCCACCCCGAAGCCGCCCGCCACCAGCCGGCCGCCCACAACGAGCCCACAGCCGATTCCCACGCCGACCGTGGCAAGGGCGAACGAGTCGGCGCCCACGCCCTCACCGAACCACTGCTCGGCGACGGTCAGGGCCTTGACGTCGTTCTCGATGGTGACGGTCAATCCCGTGGCCTGGCCGACCAGTTCGGCCAGTGGGACGTCGCGCCAGCCCAGGAAGGGCGAGTAGCGAACGCGTCCGCCCGAGCGGTCGACGTCACCTGACACCGACACGCCGATGTGGTGCGTACGCTGCGCGAGCCCGGAGGTCAGTTCGGACACGAGGGCGGAGATGTCCTCGACAACCTGCTCGACGGCGCGCCCGGTGACGGGCCTCCGGTGCGCGGACCGTACCTCGGCCTTCAAGTCGGTCACGACACCGATGAGTTCATCGGCGGTGACCTTCACCCCGACGAAGAACTCCCGGTCGGCGCATACCGCGAGCGGGTGCGCCGGCCGGCCGGCCCCCTCGACGGTCCGCTCGACCTGGGGCAGTTCTTCCAGATAGCCGGCTTCGATCATCGGCTTGGCCGCTTTGGTGACGGCGGCCGAGGACAGTCCGGTGATCCGGGCGATCTCCGGGCGAGCGACCGGTCCTCGAGTGAGCACGGTGGTGAAGACCAGGTTCGCCGCAGGAGACGCGAGCAGCACCGCTCGGTTCAGCAACATGAGGGAAACGTAGGGGCAATAATTTCCTTCGTCAATATTTAAATTCAGCGAGTTGCCGCCTAGGCTCCGGGCCATGTCACGGATCTTCTTCGACGCCGCCAGCCACACACTCCTGCTCACGACCCCGGCCACGTCCTACGCGCTGCGGATCGATGCCGAGGGAGCACCGCGGCACCTGCACTGGGGGGCACCACTCACCGTCGAACAGGCCACGGCACTTCCCACCTACGATGGCCTCACCAGCAGCTTCGCCTCAACGAGCGGCGAGGAGATCAACGTCGAAGGCGGGCCACGATTCGGCGTCCCGTCCCTGCTCGTGCGGTACGCGAACGGTGCTCGTGGAGTGGAGTGGCACTACGAGGGCCACGAGATCACCGACGGCAGCGAGCTGCACATCCATCTTCGGGACCAGCACTACCCGCTGGGCTGCACGCTGCACTATGCCGTGCACGACGACAGCGACATCATCGAACGCTCGCTGACAGTGCGGCACTTGGGAACAGCCGACGAGGACGGTCCGATCGAGATGCTGCGCTGCGACGCCGCCGTGTGGTCCATACCCTCGAGGTCGGGCACACGCATGACGCATACGGTCGGCCAGTGGACCGGTGAGACACAGCTCCGGCGCACCGAAGCCCCCTATGCCGAGACCACGTTCACCAGTCGGCGCGGGGTGTCGGGGCACTTCGGCAATCCCTGGCTGATGGTGGACGCGGGGGACGCGACCGAGACACACGGCGACGTGTGGAGCACCGTCCTGGCCTGGTCCGGGAGTTGGCGTATCACCGCACACCGCGATCACACCGGCGGCCCCTTCACCGTGGCAGGCGGCGGCGGCCACGACGGCATCAGCCGGCGCATCCAGCCCGGCGAGAGTCACCGAACACCCGTCTTCGCCGGCCAGTTCAGCCAAGGAGGCTTCGGCGCCGCCAGCCGCGGCTGGCACGCCTACATCGCCAACCACGTCCTGCCGCACCCCGACGAACCACGCCCCGTCATCTACAACAGCTGGGAGGCAACCGGCTGGCACGTCACACCCCACGGCCAGCGCGCCCTGGCCGACCGCGCCGCCGACCTGGGTGTCGAACTCTTCGTCGTCGACGACGGCTGGTTCGGACAGCGGACCAACGACCGGGCCGGCCTGGGCGACTGGCACCCCAACCCCGAGCACTTCCCCGACGGACTCGGCCCCCTCGTCGACCTCGTCCGCAGGCTCGGCATGGGCTTCGGCCTGTGGGTCGAACCCGAAATGACCAACCCCGACAGCGACCTCTACCGCCGGCACCCCGACTGGGTGCTGCACATGCCCCACCGCCGCCGCACCGAACTCCGCCACCAGCTCGTGCTCAACTTCGCCCGCGAAGACGTCACCGAGTGGGCCTACAAATGGCTCGACCGACTGGTGGCACAGCACACGATCGACTACCTGAAGTGGGACATGAACCGCGCGTTCACCGAGGCCGGATGGCCCGGACATCCAGACGGCGAGCGCCTGTGGACCGACCACACACGAGGCGTGTACGCAGTGATCGACCGCCTGCGCCACGCCCACCCCGGCCTCCGCATCGAAGGCTGCGCGGGCGGCGGCGGCCGCGCCGACCTCGGCATGCTGGCCCGCACGGACCAGACCTGGATCTCCGACAACACCGACGCCGTCGACCGCATCACCATCCAGCACGGCTACAGCCAGATCTACCCCGCACGCACCATGTCGGCCTGGGTCACCGACAGCCCGAACCCGCACACCGGACGCACCACCCCACTCCCCTACCGCTTCCACATCGCAATGACCGGGGCACTCGGCATCGGAGGCGACCTCTCACACTGGTCTCAACCCGAACTCGACGAAGCCCGCGAACTGGTGGCCCTCTACAAGTCGATCCGCCCCGTGGTGCAGTTCGGCCGGCAGTACCGGCTCGAGGACGCAGTCCAGTACATGGCGGACGACCGCCTCGTCGTCATCGCCTGGGGCCACGACCGCGACCTGCCACTGAACGGCCTCTCCCTCGACGATGTGTACGTCGACGAACTCACCGGAGCAGAGCACCACGCCGCCAACCTCCTCACCCGCGGACTCCCCCTGCATCTGGGCGGGGGCGACCGGCCCAGTGCGGTGGTTCGGTTGACGAAGCAGTGACAGTGACCGTACCCGTCCGATGCTGAGACTCAGCCTGAGGGTCGCTGCGCCCCGTCGCCGTGACCGCAACCATCACTGTGGTGCTGCGCGCCCACATCGAGCTGAGCATGCTGCAGGCCATCGGCCCGCTCGTCAGCCCGGACGAACTCCTCTACCCCATCACCACAGTTCACCGCGGCGACATGCTGCTCTCCCCAAAGCGACACGATCCTTGATCACGCGCTTCCTGTCCGAACCGCATGGCGAGGAAACAGGCGCGCTCCTCGAGAAGCTCAGCGCCCTCACACCACGCGAACGTGAGGTGGTCACCCTGGTCGCCCTGGGGAAATCCAATCAGGAAATCGCCGCCGAGCTTGCCGTCAGCACCGTTACCGTCAAGACACATGTCAACCGCGCCATGGCGAAGCTGGGCACGCGTGACCGTGCTCAGCTCGTCATCCATGCCTATGAAGCAGGACTGGTCAGGCCCGGCTGGGGGACCTCACAGGCTTCGCCGTGAAGAAGACCGACCAGGGTCACATACGCAGTCACGGCGCCTTCTTGCACGCGACGGCCGTCTGCGGGCACTGATCGGCGAGCCTATCCAGCGCAGCTCGCTCCTCGGTGTCCGTACTCAGCCCCCAGCGCAGCTTCATTGCTGTCCAGTGCGCCGCGTACGTGCAGTGCGCGGAAGCGGCCGTTGGTAGCCACTGCGCCGGGTCCCTATCTCCCTTTGAGCGGTTGGTCTTCGCGGTGACCGCGATCAGACTGGCTCGGCGTCTGCCAGTCCTCCACCGAGGCATCCGGGACACGCACGTCCGGCAACGACCCCATCAAGTCCGGTTGAAGAAGCACTTCACGTCATCCCACAGCAGATCAGCCA
>NZ_FMDF01000029.1 GCF_900091955.1 Streptomyces sp. Ncost-T10-10d | reverse complement strand
GGGTGGGTCGCCGGGGCTCTGCTGTGCGAAGCGTCGGGCCGGGCGGGCGCGGCAGGCCGGCTCAGCCGTTGGCACTCAGCCGTTGGCGAGGGCCTGCACGCGGTCGAGGGCGCCGTTGAAGTGGTTGTGGTCGCCGACGTAGGGGCCGGACGAGGTGTACTGCCAGATCGTGTAGTAGCTCCAGCCGGCCGGGAGTTCGCCGACCGTGGTGTTGTAGCGGGCCACCCACAGCGGGTTGGTGGCACCGAAGCCCGCGTTGTTCCCGGTGCAGGTCTGCCACCAGCTGGTCGCGGTGTAGATGACCGCGTCGCGTCCGGTGCGCGCCTTGTAGGTGTTCACGAAGTCACGGATCCAGGACACCATGCCTGCCTGGGTCTTGCCGTAGCACTGCGCGCCGTACGGGTTCCACTCGATGTCGAGCACACCGGGCAGGGTCTTGCCGTCCTTCGACCAGCCGCCCCCGTGGTCCACGAAGTAGTTGGCCTGGACGGCGCCGCTCGTGGTGTCCGGGGTGGCGAAGTGGTACGAGCCCCGGATCATGCCGACGTTGTACGAGCCGTTGTACTGCTGGGCGAAGTACGGGTTCGTGTAGTACGTGCCTTCCGTGGCCTTGGTGTAGGCAAACTTCACGCCGCTGTTCCAGAGGGTTGCCCAGTCGACGTTGCCCTGGTAGCTGGCGACGTCCACGCCTTCGGTCTGGGCGGCGAGGGTTTCGCGCGGGAGTCCGCCCTGGCCGTCGTGGGCGACGACGCCCATGCCCATCGTGGCCGTGCCGCGCGCGGGCTTCTTGGCCGCGGCGGCGGTGTCGTGGGTGCCCGCGGCGCTCGCCGCGCCGGGCAGGGTGAGGAGGAGGGAGAGGGCTGCGAGCAGGGTGCCGGCCGCGGCGAAGCGCGAGCGGCGGGAAGTTCCGGATCTGGATCTGAGCACCGGCATGTGAGTGCCTCCGAGGCCTTGGTGGGGGGACGTGCTGATCCCAGGGGGACGCCGGGCGAACCCCTGTCGGCATGCCATGGTGTGAACATGCCATGCATGACGCTACGCACGTAGACCCGCGCTGCGGAAGGGGGCCTGGGTGCTGCCGTTGGTCTACGCCTGCGAAATACTGGCCAAGCTGCGGCGATGACCAGCGGCGAAAGAAACTTTCAGCGGCAGGAAAGCTCATGAGGGGTGTTGACGTGCACGGGAGCGAAAGCGGTAGTGAACCCGGCGCGAGCGGAGAAAGTGGTGTGGACCACGCATTCCTTGCCCTGGAACGGGAGTTGGCCGTCTTTCTGCGCCGGGCGCGGGCCAACTCCGGGGAAATGGCGCGCGAGGTCCACCCCGAACTGGAGGCCGCCGCATACGGACTTCTCGTACGGCTGGAGTCGGCCGGGCAGCAGCGGGCCACCGACCTCGCGGCCTACTTCGGGGTCGGCAAGGCGACCATGAGCCGTCAACTCCGCGCCCTGGAGGCCCTCGGGCTGGTGGCGCGCGAGCCCGATCCGGCCGACGGCCGGGCTTCCCTCGTCCGCCTCACTGCCGAGGGTCTGGCCCGCTATCGCAGCGTCCGCGACGCCCGCCGCGACCGCTATGTGCGCAAGCTCGCCGACTGGGACCGGACCGAGGTGGCCGAACTGGCCCGGTTGCTGCACCACTTGAACGCCCGGGCCGAGGACTGACGCCCCGGCCCGCCCTCCCGGTGTGCCGTCACAGCACCGCGTAGACCGCCGTCGCGTCGTCGTGGGTCTTGCTGCGGCGCAGATACGTGCGCTCCGAGTCCGCGTCCTCCAGTGCCCTGACGCGGTCGATCAGCCCCTGCGGGCCTTCCTTGTGGAGCACCCCGAGGCAGTCCGCCCAGTCGCCGGCGCGGAACATCTCGGTCCAGCGGGCCGCTCCGTCGGTCATCGCGGCCAGTGCCCGCACCTGGCCGAGCGGGGTGCGCCCGGTGACCGCGCGGGCCGCCACGGAGGGGTCGGCGGCGGCGGTGAAGAAGCCGCCCTCCTTGTTGCGCATCTGTGCGTCGGTGATCGCTTCGTCGGCCAGCGAGCCCGGCGGCAGGCGGTCCAGCCGGTCGTCGAGGAGGGGATGCACGGTTCCGTCCGATGCCTCGAACAACAGTGCGGAATCGGACAGCACCAGGTGCTCGATCTCGCGTTCGTCCCAGCGCGCCATGACGACCGTCGCCTGCGGCGTCCTCACGTGAGAAAGGTCACACGAGGAGCGATGTGTATCGGCGGTGTGCCGAATGGACTCGGCCAGGATCTCCTGGAGGGTCAGATCCCGTCGCGAACCGGACAGTTCGACCAGTGAGCCGCCCAGCCGTGCGGTGAACCAGGGGACCGAGTGCACACAACCGTCGTCACCCTGCGGCGGAGTCACTCCGTCGAGCAGGATCAGCGTCCCACCCTGGCCGGAAGCGGGCAGGGCGGTGGCGGCCCAGTCCTCGTTCGGCCGTTCAGAGCTGCCGGCGACGGTGGCGAGTTCGATTCGCATACAGCCAGTCTGCACGACGCCTTCACGAGCCCTGCACCACCCAAGGCTGGCCTGTACCAGCAGGTCAGACGGATGTCCGGAGCGGAAGGAAAGGCTCCGTGCGGCGTGCGGGCGGGCATCCTGCCAAAGCCTGGGCGGAAGTTCCAGCCGACGGTCCAGGTGTGCCGGACGCGCCCCCGGGGGAGACTTGTTGGTCAACTCCGGAGTGATGTTCACTCGTTCAGGTGGCGGAGTGGTTGATGCGCGTCTCCCTCTCAAAGGCACTGGAATGGTCGGAAGCCGTACCAGGGGACGGGGCGCTCGTTCACATGTGACCGTGCGTCACCTCTGCTTCAAGGGCGGACGAGTCAAGAATGCGAGCACCGGTGCAGAAGAAGCGGCCTCGGAGCAAAGGCAGCAAACACAGTGGTTCCGGGGTGACGCCTCCGGCGCCCGCCGAGAGCGAGAGCACCCGGCGCACCGTGCGCGTGCGCAGCCGGCTGGTTGCCGGTGTCGCGGTCGTCGGTATCACCGTCATCGCCGCGGGCGCACCTGCGGCCCTCAGTGCTTCCTCCGACCTGAACGACTCGCAGCGGCTGGTCACCCTCGCCGAGCTGAACCAGCAGGCCATCGCGCTCGCACACGCCCTCGCGGACGAGCGTGACGAGGTCACCGCCTACATCGCGGCCGGCCGTGACGAGAAGTCCGGCCCCGCTGCGGAAGGCAAGGGAGACCCCGGCAGCCGGAGCGCCCGCGTCGATCAGCAGGTGGACGAGATCAGGGGTGCGGCCCCGGCCGCGCTGCGCCGCGACCTCTCCACCATTCCCTCCCTGCGCCGCGACGCGCTCAGCGGCAAGGGCACCGCGCTGGAGGCCCATCAGGCGTACTCCGAGGTCATCGCCAAGCTCCACGACCTCGCCGAAGACCTCGCCGAGAAGACCCCGCCGCGCGCCGCCGAGTCCACCCGCGCCCCGCTTGCCCTCGGCCAGGCCACCGAGCAGGCCTCCGCCACCCGCGGGCTGCTGATCGCGGCGCTGTCCGTACCCCGCAAGGTCACGACCCCGCAGATCGACCCGGTCACCGGGCTGCCCGTCCAGACCCAGGACACGGGCGGCAGCAAGGACGACCGCACCCGTGACGAGCTGAGCGCCGCCGCCCAGCAGGCCCGGGTGCGCGAACTCGCCTCGCTCGCCGACTTCGACCAGGCCGCGGGCTCCACCGCCCGCGACAAGCTGTCGTCCACCGTCACCGGACCCGAGGTCAACAGCGCGGAGAAGTACCTCAACTCCCTCACCGACCGCCCCGAGTTGTCGAACTCCGACCAGAAGGCCGACAGCAAGAAGGTCGAGGCGGCACTCTCCGCCCGGATCGACCGGATGCGGGGTGTCGAGTCCGCCCTCGGCACCGCACAGGTCCAGCGCCTGGAGCAGCTGCGCGACGACGACGTCACCGCGCTGGAACTGCGGATCGCGCTGCTCGGCGGTTGTCTGCTGATCGCCGTCGGCGTCTCCACCGCCGTGGCCCGCACCCTCACGCAGCCGCTCGCCGTCCTGCGGATCGGAGCCGCCCGCCTCGCCGCGGAGCCCGCCACCGCCGAACCGGTCCGCTACACCGGCCGCAACGACGAGTTCGCCCAGGTCGTACGGTCCCTCAACGCCCTGCACAGCCAGCTGCACGGACTGCTCCACGAGTTCAACGGCCGCTTCGAGGGCCTGCAGACCGAGCGTGCCGAGCTGATCGCCGGACGAGAGGCCCTCACCGTCCAGCGCGCCGAACTCCAGGTCCTGGCCTCCGACCTCACCGTCCAGCTGGAGCGGCTGAAGAACACGGTCCACCACACCTTCGTCAACCTCTCGCTGCGCACCCTCGGCCTCGTCGAGCGTCAGCTCGGTGTCATCGAGAGCCTGGAGGAGCGCGAGCACGACCCGGAGCGGCTGGCCACCCTCTTCAAGCTCGACCACATGGCCACGGTCATGCGCCGCCACAGCGAGAACATGCTGGTCCTCGCAGGCGCCGAGCACGGCCACGGGCATGCGGGCCCGATCCCGCTGGTCGACGTGTTGCGTGCGGCCGTCTCCGAGATCGAGCGGTACGAGCGGGTCACCATCCAGTCCCTGCCGCCGCACGCCCAGATCGCCGGTTTCGCCGCGGACGACCTCAGCCACCTCGTCGCCGAACTCCTGGAGAACGCGACCTCCTTCTCACCGCCGGATTCCCATGTCCAGCTCTCCGGCTGGCTGCTGGAGACCGGCGAGGTGATGCTCTCCGTCCAGGACGAGGGCATCGGGATGTCCGCCGTACGGATGGGCGAGCTCAACACCCGGCTCGGCGACCCCACGTTGTTCGAGGCGGGCGAACAGAGTGCGGACGGGGCCGGGCTCGGCCTCCAGGTCACCTCCCTGCTGGCCGCGCGTCACGGTGTACGGGTCCAGCTGCGCGACCACGCGGGCACCGGCGGGGTCACGGCCGTCGTCGTCCTGCCCAAGACCCTGCTGCCGAAGGCGCCACCGGCCGCCACACCACCGCCGGTGCAGGTCCCCGGGGATGCCCCCGCGCTGAACCTGCCGGGGTCGGTCGCCGAGGCCAACTCCAACTCACTGCCGGGCCGTACGCTCGCCCTGCCCGGCGACCCGCTGATCGCCGCGGCCGAGCAGACGATCCGCGAGTCCGGGGCCGCCTCCGAGCCCGAGGCCGTGCCCGAGCCCCAGCCCGTACCCGGGCACGCGGCGGGCAACGCCCCCGCACCCGCTCCGGCCGCCGCCGAGGTCGCGGCCGAGACCACGATGCAGGTGCGGCTCCCGGTGGTTCCGGAGTCCGTGGACGTCCCCGAGTCCACGGCGCCCGACCCGTACGCCATCGGCCCCGACCGCCACGAGCGCACCACCGACGAGTCGCCGGAGCCGCACACCGCGCCGGCCCCCTCGCCG
>NZ_FMDF01000006.1 GCF_900091955.1 Streptomyces sp. Ncost-T10-10d | reverse complement strand
GACGTACTCCGTCGTCTCCGGCGACTACCTGTCGAAGATCGCCACCGAGCACAACGTCAAGGGCGGCTGGCAGAAGCTGTACCAGGACAACCGCAAGGTCGTCGGTGAAGACCCCGGCCTGATCTTCCCGGGCATGAAGCTGACGCTCGGCGGCAAGGCGTCGGGTGACGCCGCGTCCACCGGCGCCGGCGCCGGCGCGGGCGCGGCCCTCCCGTCGAAGGTCCCCTCGGTGCCTTCGTCGGTCGTGGAGAAGTCCGCCCCGGCCAAGTCCGCCCCGGCCAAGGTCTCGACAGGCACGGGGGCCAAGACCTCCGCCCCGGCAGGCCAGAGCAACAGCTCCGGCTACGCCCACCCGGTCCCCGGCAATCACACCACCGGATACCGTGCCTCCGGTTCCAACTGGTCCAGCGGCAGCCACACCGGCATCGACTTCCCCGTCTTCACCGGCACCAGCGTGAAGGCCATCACCTCCGGCACCGTCGTCACCGCCGGCTGGGGCGGCGCCTACGGCAACCAGGTCGTCGTCAAGCACGCCGACGGCCACTACTCGCAGTACGGCCACCTGTCCTCGATCTCCGTCTCCGCGGGCCAGGCCGTGAGCACCGGTCAGCAGGTCGGCCTCTCCGGCGCCACCGGCAACGCCACCGGCCCGCACCTGCACTTCGAGGTTCGCACGGGCCCGGCGTACGGCTCGGACATCGACCCGATCGCGTACCTGGCTTCCCATGGCATCTACGTCTGAGCCGAACGGCCGGGCAGTTGAGCGGCAAAGCATGACCTGAGCAACACAGAAGGGGCGGTGCGCGGCAGCGCATCGCCCCTTCTGCTTATTCCCCCTTTACCAAAAACTGACCGGGTGGTCTATCTCACCACCCGTCAACCCCTTATTACGGTCGCGTAGGTCACATTCGTCGGTGCAGGATAAGCGTTTGTGGCAGACGATTCGAGAAAAAATCAACGTGGCGTCATCAACCGACATGGCGTCATCGGGTCGTACGCAGCGATTGGCGACAGCTTCACCGAGGGAGTCGGCGACCCCGGCCCGGACGGAACCTTCGTCGGCTGGGCGGACCGTTTCGCGGTACTTCTCGCGGACCAGCTCCCGGACCCCGATGCGGGGACGAGCACCGAAGGCTCCGCTCACGGGAATTTCAGGTACGCCAATCTCGCCGTACGCGGACGCCTCCTCGACCAGATCGTCGAGGAGCAGGTGCCGCGCGCCAAGGAGCTCGCACCCGACCTGGTGAGCTTCTGCGCGGGCGGCAACGACATCATCAGGCCCGGCACCGACCCCGACGACGTGGCCGAGCGCTTCGAGCGCGCGGTCGCCGAGCTGACCCAATCGGTCGGCACCGTCCTGGTCACCACCGGCTTCGACACCCGAGGCGTTCCCGTGCTGCGCCATCTGCGCGGCAAGATCGCCACCTACACCGCCCATGTGCGGTCCATCGCCGACCGCTACGACTGCCCGGTCCTCGACCTGTGGTCGCTGCGGTCCGTCCAGGACAGGCGCGCCTGGGACGACGACCGGCTCCATCTGTCGCCCGAGGGACACACCAGGGTCGCGCTGCGCGCCGCCCAGGTCCTCGGTATCGATGTGCCTGCCGACCCCGACCAGGAATGGCCCCCGCAGGCACAGCGCGGCACGCTCGAAGTACGGCGCGACGACATCCACTGGGCGCGCGAGTACCTGGTTCCGTGGATCGGCCGGCGGCTGCGCGGCGAGTCCTCCGGCGACCATGTCGAGGCGAAGCGGCCGGACCTCCTGCCGCTCTAGGCGGCGTCCGCCACCGTGGTGCCCTCGCTCGCCGGACGGGCTGGAGGTTCAGGCCCGTCCGGCGAGGGGCGACAACGGGGACGCCGGTATCCGTTCCAGCACACCGCCCGCGAAGACGTCGTACAGCGGCAGCGTCTCCAGATGTACATAGCCGATGTGGCAGTCGCAGGCAGCCAGCGGACAGGCCCGCGGGCCGAGAGCGCGCCGGTAGCTCCCGTCGTAGAGATTGCCGAGCTCCGCCGGGACGAAATGACAGCGCCGCACCGTTCCGTCGCCGTCCACCGAGATGACCGACTCGCCCGTGCGGCACGGCAGCCCGGCCGACCGGTGCGGATGCCGGCTGTACGGGAAGAGCGGGTCGAGACCCGTCCACCGATCCGCTTCCTCGTCCGTGTAGGTGTGCCCCTCCGCGGCGTTCACCCAGAGATAGACCTCGTCCGGCAGGGCGGCCCGCAGCCGCCGCGCCTCGTCGAGATGGTCGTCGAGACCGACGACACCGACGCTGTGGCGGATGCCGAGCGCGGTCAGCTCCCGGCACTTGGTGAGGAACCGCTCGTACGGTGTCTGCCCCGGGTGGTACGTGCACCAGAGCGCGATCTTCTCGCGGCCGGCGTCCCCCGCCTCGGCCAGCCACCCCGTACGGGCGCTGAGATTGGTCTGGATCGCGACCCGGCCGATGTGCGGCAGCTGCGCCAGCTCGACCAGCGCACGCCGGTACCAGGAGCGGACCAGACCCTCGCCCCACGGGGTGAACAGGACCGAGATCCGGTCGCCGGTCTGCGCCGCGGCCCACGCCGTGAACCGCTGCAGCGCGGCGCGGTCGGCGTGCAGCTGCTCCCGGCTGTCGCGCCGCTTGGCGAACGGGCAGTACGGGCAGTCGTAGTCGCACGACGCGAGCGGACCGCGGTAGAGAATGGTCAGGTCCATGGGCGCGCTCACTTCAGTTCGTACGCGGCCATCGCGGCCCGTACGCCGGGGGAGAAGAGTTCGGGGCCCAGCGCGTCGGAGTGGGCCAGGCCCTCGGGGGAGAGCCGTAGCGGGCCGGATGCCCCGGCCGTCGCGTCGAGCCAGCCGCGCGCCTCGAACCGGGCCAGTTCGGCGGGGAAGTCGTCGGCCGGGGAGGTGCCGAACCGCTTCCGGTAGTCGGCGGGTTGCAGCCCCTCGGCCTGGAGGACGGACTGCAGGACGTGGCGGCGGCGCGCCTCGTCGCCGTCGACGTACCGTCCGACCTCGGCGCGCGAGAAGTCCTCGGTCGCGGTGTAGCCGTCGATGATCGCCCGCACCTCACGCATCTCCACCGCGTAGTCGAAGGAGTAGTGCAGCTTCGAGGTGTACGAACGGGCGCCGCACCCCAGCCCGATCATGCCGTCGGTCTGGCAGGCGTAGTCGTCGGGGCCGTCCGTCCGCGGGGCGTCGGCGCGGCGGAACATCCGCATGGACACCTGCTCGTAGCCGTGGGCGAGGAGATGGTCCCGGCCCGTGCGGTACAGCCGCAGCCGCTGTTCGTCCCAGGCGGCGTCCGCGGCTGCCTCGCCGTCGGCGCCGAGCCGCCCGAGACCGGTCAGCGGGCGGACATACAGCGGATAGAGATACAGCTCCTCCGGCTGCCGGCCGAGCGCCGCGTCCAGCGAGGTGCGCCAGCTGTCCTCGGTCTGCCCGTCGATGCCGTAGATCAGGTCGATGTTCAGGATCGGGATGCCGGCATCACGTATCCGGTCCAGCGCCGCCTCCACATCCGCGCGGCGCTGCGGCCGCACAGCGGCACGCGCCTCGGCTTCGACGAAGCTCTGCACGCCGATGCTGATCCTGGTCGTCCCGCGGTCGGCGAGGACGGCCAGCCGGTCGGCCGTCGCGGTCGACGGTGACGTCTCGACCGACAACGGAACGGACCGCAGATCGGCGCCCATCCGCTTCTCCGCGATGTCGCAGAGCCGCTCCAGCTCCGCCGCGGTCAGGAACGTGGGAGTGCCCCCGCCGAACGCCGCCGCCGCGAAACGCACCGGCTCGGTGTCTCCCAGCGCCTCGCGAACGGCGGTGGCCTGCCGGTCCAGAGCATCGAGATAGCGGGTCGTCAGCTCGTCGGGAGCGCCGATCCGGGTGAAGAGATTGCAGAAGCCGCAGCGGACCTCGCAGAAGGGTATGTGGAGATAGAGCGAGAGCGAGTCCTTGCGCTCTCCCGCCCACACCTCGCGCAACGCCGGCCGGTCGGCCAGGGGGCGATAGGCGGTCTTGTGCGGATAGGCGTAGACATAGCTCTGGTACGGGCGGGTGGTCTGCGAGACGGTCGTGGTGCGGCTCATGGTGCGGTGGTCCCCGGTTCCAGGAAGAAGTGCGCGTACGGAACGGTCCAGACGGACTCGTGACCGAGCCGGTGACCGGTGTAGCCGTCATCCCCGTACGCCGTTCCGTGGTCGGAGCAGACGATGACGAAACAGCGGCGACGGCTGCTTGCGGCGGCGAAGAGCCGGCCGATGTGGGCGTCGACGTACTCCAGGGCGGCGGCATGGGTGGCGCGGGAATCGCCCGCCTCGCGCGTGGCCCCCGGCTGGTGGAACCAGTTGGGCTGGTGCATGGCGGCCACATTGACGAACAGGAACAGCCGCTGCTCGACGGATAGTTCGGCGACGACCTGCTCGGCACGGGCCACCTGCGCCTCGAAGGAAGTGGGCGACGCGACGCCGAACTCCGGTTCCCAGTGGCTCTCCTGGAACATGCCGGGCAGAACGGAACCGAGCGGCCCCTGCCGGTTGAAGAAGCCGACGCCGCCGATGCACACCGTGCGGTATCCCGCATCGGCGAGGCCGGACAGCAGATCGGGGGTGTCGAAGACAAAGGTGCCCGAAGCGGTGGACTCGCTGCCCGCGAAACGCGCAGCGAACAGCCGGGGGTGCGGCCCCCGGCCGGCCGGTGTCGGCAGAAATCCCGCGAAGATCGCCTGGTGGGAGGCGTAGGTGAAGCTGCCGGGCGCATGCCGCTTCTCCCAGACTCCGTCCGGCAGATGGCGCGCCAGATGAGGGATGCGTCCGGCGGCGGCGAGCTCTGCCGCCACGTCGTAGCGCAGTGTGTCCAGGGTGACGAGCAGCAGGTCGTGGCTGCCCACGATCTCGCTCATGTCGGGGTTCCGGGCGTCCGTGAGGACGGGCGCGATGTCAGCAAGTGGCGGCTGCACGGTGGTTCCTTGCTCTGTTCAGTACGGCGGCGACCTGCGCCGCATAGGTGTCCAGGCCCTCGGCGCCGCTGCCGGCCAGGCCGGTCAGCCGTGGCAGCAGATCGCCGAAGGCGTTGACCTCGCCGACGGCGAAGCGCCGCCAGCCGGTCGCGGGCAGCAGATCGACGCCCACACACAGCGTGTCCGGGAAACAGGCCGCTGCCCGCTCGCACACGGCCAGGGCCCCGGCCCAGCTGCCGCCCGCGGCTTCGACGGCCGCACGGACGTCGTCGAGACTTCCGCGCTCGCCACCGAGGTGAAGATTGGTCATGGGGGAGTGGCTGGTGCGCACGACGGCATGGGTGGCGCGGCCGGCCACCACCACGACCCGCAGATCCGCCGCGCGGCCGCGCTGGGTGGCCTTGGGCAGCCAACGCTCGATGTGCAGCCCGTCCGGTGCGAGTGCGTCGACGATCGCCGCGACCTCCCGCTCCGTCGTACAGCGACGTACCCGCAACGAGTTGAAGAGCCGGCCGGCCGCGTCGCGCTCCACCGATGTGGTCGCCCTGACCCGGCCGGGTCCGGCCGTCTCCACGGCCAGCACCCCCGAGGCGGACGAACCGTGCGCCGGTTTCACAAAGGCCCGGGGCATGCCATGGGCCGCCATCCGGTCGCGTACGTCCGCCCAGTCGCGCACCGCGGGGGCCGCGGCTCCCGAGGTCGGCGACGCGGGCACGGGCACTCCGGCGCCGTCCAGCACGGCATGGCAGAGCCGCTTGTCGAACAGCACCGCGACATCGTCGGGGTCGTCGAGCAGAACGGCACCGGAAGCGGCTGCCGCCCGCGCCACTGCCCGTACAGCCGAGGTGAACCGGGCGTACCACAGGGCGGTCCCCTCGACCCTGGCCGGATCGCCGACCGCCCTCAGCAGCCGCTCCACCTCGGCATCCTCACCGGGCGAGTCCATCCGTACGGTCTCGCCCGGCCGGAAGGCGGCCTCGCCGCGCAGGACGTCCAGCCAGGGCACGACCCGCGCGGGCGGCAGCCCGGCGGCGCGCACGGCGTCCTGGAAGAGCGCGACCCGGCGGTTGCCGGGCACACCCACGACGACGAAGCGCGGCGCCGGGCCGGTGGCGCTATTCGCTGATGGCGACATAGCGGTCGTCGTCCCCTTCCGGATCCCAGTACTCGACCTCGTCGACCTCGCCGTTCACCCGGTCGGAACCGAGCAGGTTCCTGAGGCGGTCCACCAACGCGTCGCTGATGTAGTGATGGTGCAGATCCAGTGAGGTCAAGTGGGTGAGCGGCTGGCCCGAGAGCAGCGACCCGGCGCCTTCGTCGCCCAGGGTTCCCATCGCGAGGGAGAGCGACTCCAGCTGGGCGACGACCGGGGCGGAGGCAACCGCGGCCGCGATCTCGTCCTGGATCTCGCTGTTCTGCAGCCCGAGATGTCGCAGCGCCGGGAACGCCGCCCCCGACAGCAGTGGGGCGAGGTCCTCGACCGTCGCGTCCCCGCCGTATTCGGTCACGCCGAGCCAGAGTTCGAGGTGCTCCAGTGCGGGCAGCTCCGATGCTCCGATCGCCCGCACGATGCCGGACGGCAGTCCGCCCGACTCGAACCGCAGCGATTTGAGCGCCTTGTGCCGCACCGGCCGCAGGCCGAGCGTCTCCTTCCCGTCGATCGGCTCGCCGCATCCGCGTACCGTCAACTCCTCCAACCGTCCGAACGCCTCGATCACCGGAGTGATGTCGGACATCTCGAGCCATGACAGTTCGCACTCCTCGCTGACGACATCGGCGAGGAAGAGCGCCTTCAGGGCCGGAAAGCGGTCCGCATGGCCGGCCAGCAGTTCGATGACGGACGCGAAGGATTCGTACTCCTCCTGCCACCAGGGGCCGATCAGCAGAGCCCGCACCCGCGAAGTGTCGACCGCGTCGAGAAAGTGCTGCCAGAGCGAGGTGAACGTCAGATCGCCCTGCCAGGCGCTCTCGAGCCGCCACGCGACCGAATCGGCGGCCGGGAGAGGGTCGGTGCGCGACCCGTCCGGCCCCGGCAGGGTCAGGACGGGCAGGCCGTGAAAGGACTCCGGGTGTTCGATGTCAGTCATCGCGCATCACTCCGAGATCGCGGTGTAACGGCCTTCGGCACCGCGACCGCCCCAGGGCTCCTCGCGCTCCGACACATCGACCTGCACCCCGTGGGGTTCCAGCGCCTGAGTGATCCGGCGTTCCATCGGCTCGGTCATGAAGTGGTGGTGCAGATCCAGCCGTTCGAGATGGGTGAGCGGCTGACCGTCCAGCAGCGCCGCCGCGCCCTCGTCACCCAGTGTGCCGTGCGACAGGTCGAGGGTACGGAGCTGAGCGACGACCGGGGCACCCGCGACGGCCGCCGCGATCTCGTTCTGCACCTCGCTGTTGCGCAGACCGAGGTGGTGGAGGCGGGGGAAGCGGGAGCCGGAGAGCAGGGGTGCCAGGTCCGCCACATCGGCGTCGCCCCCGTACGCGGAGACGCCGAGCCAGAGGTCGAGCCGCTCCAGCGCGGGCAGTTCGCTGTCCAGGACGCCGCGGATCACTCCGACCGGCAGGCCGCCGGTCTCGATGGTCAGCGAACGCAGCCGCTCGTGCTTCGTGGCGGAGAAGACCAGATCCGTGCCGCCGCGCACGCCCAGCTCCAGCAGGCCGGGAAACGCGGTCAACAGCGCGGTGACATCGGACTGCTCGATCCAGGAGATCTCGTTCTGCTCCGGGATGATGTCGCCGACGAAGACGGCCTCCAGCGAGGTCAGCCGGTCGGCCGCGGCGATGACCAGATCGATCGGGTAGGACGAGGTCTCCTCGTAGGACTCGCCCCACTGACCGATGATGAGGGCCCGCACACCGGCCGGGTCGACCGCCGTGACAAACGCCTGGAACGCCTCCTCCCAGGTCATCTCGCACTCGTCGTCGTACGGATCGACCGAGATGCGCCAGGCCGCCGCATCGGCGGCCTGCACCGGTGCTTCCTTCGTCGCGTGCTGGAAGTCGACGGCGGGAAGGCCGAGCAACTCGTGCAGATGGTCCACACCGGACATGACCCTGGGCTCCTGGTACTGGGGGACGGCTGATGTCCGCAAGGTTTATCAAGCCGCACTGACAACGGCGCGACCGGGGACGGTCCGTGACGTGTCCACCGACGCCCGTGGGAGCCGGTCGCCGGTCGATTGTCAGACCCTCCCCTTAGCGTTTTCCTCGTGGCCGGCACAGCGGGTGCGGCCATCGAGGGGAGACTTCTGTGTACCGGCAGGGCGATGTACTGATCGTGTCGTTGGAGGAGTCGGCGGTGCCCGCGCATCTGGTGGACGCGCCGGGCGAACCGAGGGACGGCCGTGGGCGGATGGTCCTTGCGCTGGGTGAGGTCACCGGCCATGCCCACGCGGTTCAGGGGCCGGGCCGGCTGATGCGCGAGGCGGGTGTCTTCGGGCCGATGCTGCTCCATCTCCCCGAAGGCGGGCGGGTGGTTCACGAGGAGCACGCGGCGATACCACTGTCGAAGGGCTGGTACCGAGTGGTACGCCAGCGGGAGTACGCCCCGGGCGCGGTCCGCATCGTCGCGGACTGACGCCGCCGGGCCCATCCGGCACCAGCGGATCAGCGAGCCGGGTCAGAGATCCGGAGCACCTACACACAACACTGAACGACACGGAATCAGGGGACGGGGAAGACCGATGCAGTACGTGGACTCATGGCGGGCCGTGGCAGCGGCGACCGGTGCGGCGGACCGGGCCGCGGCCGAGGACGGGCTGCGGCTCGCCTACCGCAGCGCAGGACTTGCCGAGCCGGAGCGGATCGTCTGGGTCGACTCGCCGAGGGCCGCCGTGGAGGCCGTCGAAAAGCTCGTCGACGGCGGACGCTCGGTGCGTGACGAGGTACGGACCCGGCCCTGGGCGCAGGAACGGCGCCGGATGTACGACGAGTTGGGCCCGGCGGGCTGGTCCGCCCTGTGGTCCGCCACAGGGGCGCAGCTCTGGGAGACCACGGCAGCGCTCGCCGAGCGGATCAGGGCCGGTGTCGTCGCGGACCTCACGGAGCGCCCCGAGGACGAGTCCGATGTCCGGCTGGTGCTGCTCGACGCGGTCCTGGGCCAGCACGATGCGGCCTGGCTCGCCGCGTTCGACGGCCGGGGCGAGCGGCTTGACGGGCTGGCCGAGGTCGCGAGGCACGCGGGCTGGTGGTGGCCGTACGAGCGTGTGGTGGTCATCAGTGAGCGCCCCGAAGCGCTGCACCGGGACGAGGCGGGACGGCTCGACCGCGGGGACGGCCCGGCGCTCGCCTACCGCGACGGCTTCGCACTCCACGCCTGGCGGGGCATGCCCGTGCCCGCCGAATTCCTTGCGGAACTGAACTCCCTCACTCCCGAACGGATACGTGAGGAGGAGAACGCGGAACTGCGCCGCGTGATGCTGGAGTTCTACGGTTACGACCGCTATCTCACCGAGTCGGGCGCCGAGCCGGTCCATCGGGACGAGACGGGCATCCTCTGGCGGATCGCGCTGGACGGCGACGAGGACGTGGTGATGGTCGAGGTCGTCAACTCCACCCCGGAGCCGGACGGAACCCACCGCATCTACTGGCTCCGGGTGCCGCCCGGCACGAGGACCGCAAAGCAGGGTGTGGCCTGGACCTTCGGACTCCAAGGGGATGCGTACGCACCCCTGCGCCAGACCTGACCTCCGTCGGCCGAGCAGGCGGAGCGCCTTTCAGATCCCGGCGCCGAGGTGGGTGCCGATCCGCACGAAGGCCGGGATCAGCGGCGCCGGGGGGACCGAGGGCGACATGACCTGGGAGGCGAAGTGCACAATGACCAGGTCCAGTTTGGGGGAGATGAACAGTCGCTGCCCGTGGATGCCGCTGGCCATGAAGGAATCGTAGGGATCGTTCAGGATCCACCAGAGGTCGTGGTACGAGAGCGTAGCGGGCGAGTCCGGGGGTGCCGCCGGGAAGCGGACCCGCCGGGGATAGCCGTCCGGGGTGCCGGTGGCGATCGTCGTGGCGATGCTTTCGGGCACGATCTGACGGTCACCGACCGCGCCGCCGCATCGGATCATCTCGCCGAGCCGGGCCACGTCACGCAAGGTCGCGCTGAAGCCGCCGCACGCCGCCTCGGTTCCTTCGGAGTCGAGGATGTAGTAGCCGTCCTCCTCCACACCCAGCCGGGACCAGATCACCTCGCCGAGCAGCGCGGATGTGCTCATGCCGGTGACGCGGCGGAGGACTTCTGCGAGGGCCTCGACATTGCCGTTCTCGTAGCGGAATTCAGTGCCGGGCTTGCCGGTGGCCCGGGCGGTGGCGAGGTGTTCGCGGATGCTGGTGGGGCCGTTGTAGCCGTAGGGGCGCAACTGAGGGGCGAGGATGGCGAAGTACCGCTGGGCCTCGATCGCCTTGTCGAAAGGCCGGCCGGCGTAGCTCATCAGGGTGCCCATGTGCAGCAGATCGTCGACCCGTGCCTCTCCGAACGCTGTTCCGGTGAGTTCGGGGACGTATCGGGTGACGAGCGCGTCGCGGTCGAGCAGCCCCTGGTCCGCGAGGATCGCTGCCAGGAGGCCGATGTACGACTTCGCCGCCGAAGCGTTGAAGTGCGGCACGTGGGATTCGTATCCATGCAGGTAGCGCTCATAGACCACGGTGCCGCGGTGCATGACCAGGAAGGCGTCCGTCTGGGCGGCGGCGAAGAGCGCCGGCAGGGTCAGCGACCGGCCGCCCGACGTGGTGAACTCCAGCGCTTCGAGATCGTGCAATGTGCGCGGTACGTCGAGCGGCTGCGTCCTGCCGCGCCATACGCGCCGGCTGGGCACCGTCTCGCGGCCGGACGTGGTGTGTCGGCGGACCCAGGCCGGGTCCGTGAATCCGCGCGCCCAGGTCAGCTCGGTCAGCGAAGGTGTTTCGGTCATGCGCCCACTCCCGTCGGTGCTGCCAACTGAGCATTACCGTACAGCGTGTCCAGAAACGCGGCCAGGCCCGTTCCGGTCGGCAGACCTATGCGCCCGACTCGGCCGCCGGAGGGTCGAAGGCGCCCGGGGCATCGGAAGGGGCGAGTCCGGAGGCCCAGACACGGCCGTACACGGACAGGTCCCGGAGGTGTCCGGTGATCTCTGCGGCGCTGTAACCGGTGTCGTTCTCGACCCACCAGGTCAGCACGCCGATGAGCTCGCCGGTCCAGGCCCGGGCGATGACGTCGAACGGGATGCGCGGTGTGACGCCGAGCTGCGCCGCGCGCTCCCGGAAGACGGACTCGACGCGCTTGCAGATGATCGCGGAGAACTCGCGCAGAGCCCGCCCGTCGCCCTCTCCTCGGAGAATGACCTGGTAGACCCGCCTCTCCTGCTCCGCGTGCCGGAAGATGTAGAGCACCGGAAGGCCGGTGAAGCCTTGTGTCTGCGCCTGTTCGACGGCGGGCAGAAGTCGCTCGCGGTCCTCTGCCAGATCCCGGACGATGCCGAGGAGCAGGTCCTCCTTGTCCCGGTAGTGCGCGTAAAAGGTCGCGCGGGCGACATCGGCGCGCTCGGCGATCTCTTCCACGCTGAGCGCGTGGAATCCCTTCTCCAGGACGAGGTCGACGAGCGCCGCGCGCAGGGCGCGGTGGGTGCGGCGGACACGGCGGTCACCTGCAGTCTTCATGCCCTGGATTATTGCGTCTTCCTTTCGAACCGTTGACCGGCAGGCTGCCGCGCGTTACGTTTCCCGCCATCGAGATCGTTAGCAGACAGACTGTTCAGTTACGGAGTCGTCATGAACCTCGGGCGATATGTACGCAGGACCAGCAGCCACCATCCCGAAGCCGAAGCTGTCGTCTGCGGCAGCACGCGGCTCACCTATGCCGCCCTCGACGAGCACAGCGACCGGCTCGCCACCGCGCTGCGCGCCCTCGGCCTGACGGCCGGAGACTGCGTCGCGACACTGGCGGCCAACCGCGCCGAACTCGTCGTCACCGAAGTGGCCCTGTACAAGGCCGGACTGGTGCGTGCCCCCGTCAACGCACGTCTCGGCGTACAGGAAGTGGCCCACCTGCTGCGCGAGTCGCACGCCCGGGTGCTTCTCGTCGACGCCGCCCACGTGGAGGCGGCCCGGGAGGCCGTGCCGGGCAGCGAGGTGAAGAGCGTGATCGGTTTCGACGGACCGGGCGAGCTCGGCCCCGGCTACGCCGAGGTCCTCGCCGCCACCCGACGCGAGCCGGTCGACATCGACTGCGACGAGGACGACACAGCCGTTCTGCACTTCACCTCAGGCTCCACCGGCAAGCTCAAAGCGGCGACACAGACGTATGGAAACCGTCTCGCCCTGATGCGCAAATCCGTGATGAACGCGCACACCCGGGTCGGCCTCGGGGACAAGCAGATCCTGGCCGGCCCCGTCACCCATGCCTCGGGCATGCCTCTCATGGGCATCTTCTTCGCCGGTGGGTGCGCCGTCGTCATGGAGCGCTGGGACGCCGAAGCCTTTCTCGCCACCGTCGAACGGGAGCGCGCGACGCATGCGTTCGTCGTACCGACCATGATCAATACGGTGCTCGCACTGCCTGACCGGGGTGCCTACGACGTCTCCAGCCTGCGCCAGCTCATGTACGGTGCCGCACCGATGTCACCGGCGCGGATCCGAGAGGCGTGGCAGCTGTTCGGCCCCGTGCTCTCCCAGGGATATGGCTGCGGGGAGATCACCTCCGGCGTGCTGTTCCTGTCGACCGACGACCACCGGCGCGCGATCGAGGGCCAGGACGAGGAGCTGCTGCTGTCCTGCGGCCGCCCCCTCACCGAGGCCGAGATCAGGATCGTCGACGACTCCGGTGCCCAGGTCGCCGACGGCGAGATCGGTGAGATCGCCGTCCGGGGCCCCGACGTCGTACCCGGATACTTCAACGAACCCCGCCTGACCGCCGAGACCTTCCACGACGGCTGGTTCCGTACCGGCGACCTCGCGCGGCGCCGTGGCGACGGCTACATCTTCATCGTCGACCGCAAGAAGGACATGATCATCTCCGGCGGTTTCAACATCTACGCCGTCGAGGTCGAATCCGCCCTGCATCAGCACCCCGACGTGTTCGAGGCGGCTGTCGTCGGGATCCCGGACTCGGAATGGGGCGAAGCCGTCAAAGCCGTCGTCGTCCTGCGCGACGGCGCGGAGCTTCAGGAGAGCGAGCTCATCGACTTCTGCGCGTCCCGGCTCGCCCGCATGAAGAAGCCCCGCTCCATCGACTTCACCGACGCTCTTCCCCACAACCCCAACGGCAAGATCGACCGCCGTGCCATCCGCGAACGCTACTGGACCGGCGCCGAACGCCGCGTGCACTGAACGGACATCGCTCATGACCTTCACCCTCGAACCGTCGTACGACGACAACCCCCGTCTGCAGGAGCTCGTCGAAAGGCTCCGCACCTACCTCCGCGACGAGTTGATCCCCTTCGAACAGGAACGGGGAATTACTCCCGAGACCAAGGTCGACCGGCCCGTCCTCGAACAGGTGTGGAAGCGAAGCCGTGAACTCGGTTTCTACGGCATCAACCTGCCGCCGGAGTACGGCGGGCAGGGCCTGTCGCTGGTCGAACTGTGCGCACTCAAGGAGGAGCTGACCGCCTCGGGTGCCGCCCTGTCCCACTCGGTCCTCGGCGACATGGGCGGCCCGCTGCGTGCCGGAGCGATCCTCCACCATGCCACCGAACACCAGCTGCAGCGCTACCTCCTGCCCGTGATCCGCGCCGAGCGCGCCTGCTGCTTCTCCATCACCGAGGACGACGCGGGCTCCGACGTCCGGCGCATGACCACCACCGCGACCCCGGACGGCGACCACTACGTCCTCAATGGACGCAAGGTGTTCAGCTCCGCCGCCCCCTTCGCGGACTTCGCCGTCGTCGTCGTCGCAATGGCCGGCACCGAGGAGTCGTACAGCGCCTTCCTCGTCGACCTCGACACCCCGGGCTGTCAGGTGCTGGACGGCGAAATCCCCATGTCCGGCCAGCAGATGGAGGGCGACCTCCTGTTCGAGAACTGCAGGATCCCCGCCGAGAACCTCCTCGGCGAGATCGGACAGGGACTGCGGATCGGCATCGGACGCATCACCCTCAACCGTCTGCTGCACTGTCCTTCCCTGATCGGCGCCGCCCGCCGCGCCAGGGACCTGTCGGTCGACCACTCCAAGAACCGGGTCGTCTTCGGCCGCCCACTGCTCGCCCTCCAGGCCATCCAGCACAAGCTCGCCGAGATGGCCACCGACATCTACGCCGCCCGTTCCATGGTGATGACCACCGCGGCCAGGGCCGACGGGGGAGCAGGCATCGGTGTCGAGGCGAACATGTGCAAGCTGTTCACCTCCGAGTCCTGCTTCCGTGTCGCCGACCAGGCCGTACAGATCCATGGCAAGACCGGACTGACCCGCGGTCACGAGGTCGAGCAGATCTTCCGCACGCTGCGCATGTTCCGCATCGTCACCGGCACCACCGAGATCCACAAGAACGCCATCGCCACATCGCTCGTGTGACCCGGCGGGCCGGGAGCTCCCGGCCCGGCCCGCCCACCGGCTCACCACACACCCACGAGCACGGCACAGGCTCGTGCGGCCCCTCGACACACCAGCTGGGCCCATCTGCACCCCCGCACCCGCGCGGGAGTCACCCGTGGTCACCCGCCCCACCGAGCCCGTCACCGGCCGCGCAGCGCCGCACCCGAGCGTGCCCGAACCCCGCTACAACCCCCGCCGCGCCTGGCTGATCACTGCCCTGATCGTGGCCTTCATGGTCATCAACTACGCGGACAAGTCCGTCCTGGGTCTGGCCGCTGTCCCGATCATGGACGAACTCGACATCAGCAACGGCACCTACGGTCTGATCTCCAGCTCGTTCTATCTCCTGTTCAGTCTCTCCGGGCTGCTCGTCGGCTTCACCGCGTCCCGCATATCGAGCCGGATGCTCCTGCTCACCCTGACCATCGTGTGGGCCGTCGCCCAGCTGCCGGTCCTTTTCGTGGCCGCCGTGCCCACGCTCATCGCCGGCCGCGTGCTGCTGGGAGCCGCCGAAGGGCCCGCGGCCCCGATGTCCATGCACGCCCTCTACAAGTGGTTTCCCACCACCAGACGAGGACTGCCCTCCGCGCTCCAGATCAGCGGCGCTGCTCTCGGCACCCTCATATCGGCGCCCCTGCTCACCTGGCTCATCAGCGACTTCGGCTGGCGCTCGGCGTACGCGGTACTCGCGGTGACCTGTGTCGTCTGGAGCCTGACCTGGCTCAGGCTCGGACACGACGGCCCCTTCGGGCAGGACGGCTCCTTCGGACCTGCCCCCGAACCCGCGGCCGCCGCGATCCCGCCGTCGGGCGGTCGCCTGCCCTACCGCAGACTCCTGCTGAACGGGACCGTACTCGGCTCCATAGCCAGTGCTTTCGGCGCGGCCTGGGCCCTCTCCCTCAGCCAGGCCTGGCTCCCCGTCTATCTGAGAACACAGCTGGAGATGACGCCCGCCCGCGCTGCCACCACCATCAGCGTCATCTCCGCCTTCAGCCTCGTCCTCCTGCTGACCCTCTCCCCGCTCGTCGACGCACTGAAATCGCGCGGGGTGTCCAGCCGCTGGTCCAGCGGTGTCCTGCAGGGCACCGCCGTGGTCGTCGCAGGTGCCGCGATGGCCGTCTTCCCCTTCGTCGATGCGTCCGGTCCGCGCCTCGTGCTGATCGGGGTGGCCTTCGGCGGGCACGCCATCGCCATCCCCCTGCACTACATGACCACCGCGGAAGTCGTGCCCCCGCGTCAACGAGGAGCACTGTTCGGCATCGTCGCGGCCACCGGCACGCTGCCCGGCCTCGTCGCACCCTTCCTCACGGGCCGCATCATCGACACCGCAGGCTCGGAATCGGCCGGCTATCTCGTGGCCTTCCTCATAGCCGCCGCGGTCATGCTCACCGCCGGGGCCTTCGCCATCGCCGCCATCCGGCCCGAACGCGACGCCGTACGGCTCGGCATCCATCCCCCACCCGGACCGCCGGGAAGCCGGCACGCCGGGGTGACGCCAGGGGGAGACGCGTTTCAGGCCGTCAGTGCCGCACGGTCGATGCCGAGTTCGCGGGCGAGAGCCTCGTCGGTCCAGGCCAGCATCGTGGCCCGGGAGAGCGGACCCGCGTACGACGTCATCTGTACGGCCAGACCGTCCAGCAGGGCGGTCAGCCGCCAGGCCACGGACATCGGGTCGTCGCAGTGGAACTCACCGGCGGCGGCGCCCTCTTCGATGACCTCGGCCAGCTCCGCCTTCCACTGCTGGTCGAGATCGCCGGCCACATTGCGCAGCGCCGGATCGCGCAGCGAGGCCGCCCAGCCCTCGATCCACAGCCGCCAGCCCTTGGCCTGGCCCGTCGGGGCGTACCAGCGGACAGCGGCGCGCAGCCGCCGTACCGCACTGGTGCGGCGGCTGAGCAGCTTGCGCAGATGGGCGAGGTCGGCCTCGGCGGCATGCGCGAAGGCGGCCGCGACCAGCTTCTCCTTGGTCGAGAAGTGGTAGAGCACGAGCGCGTTGCTCACACCGAGCACGGCGGCCACGTCGGCGATCCGTACCGCAGCGACCCCTCGCACCTCGATCTGTTCGACGGCAGCGCGCAGGAGTTCCTCGCGCCGTTCCGCCACGCTCAACCGCACTCTTGCCACGGCGTCACCCTAACGAATGCGCGGGGCCCGGGCAGGCGGGGGGGGCGGAGCCGGGTACGGCCCCGCCCCCTGTTCATCCGACGCCCGGGGCGCCGGCCTGCACCGTCAGCACCAGATGTCGGCGCAGCCGGAGTTGTACGCGTCGATCAGGGTCTCCGTCAGAGAAGCACCGGAGGTGTCCGTGACGGTGGACCTCAGATCGACCTTGGCGGTCCCGAGGGCCGGCACGGTGACCTTCCAGCGGCCGTCCGCCCCGCGCGCCGCCGCGGCCTGCTTCCAGTCGGTGCCGTCAGTTGCGTACCAGACCTTCAGCGAGGCGATGGGAAGCGCCTTGTGGCTGCCTTGCGCGGAGAGACCGACCGTGTAGTCGAGCGGCTTCGCGGGGTCGGCCGCGTTCTCGCCGGTGAGCGGCAGCCGATAGTCGAGGTCCAGCAGCCGGGCCGGTGCGGCCGAGTACTCGTGCCCGGAGCGCAGACGCCACTCGCTGGTGATCCTGGTCCCGAGCATCCAGGTCACCGGATCCGGTGACGTACGCGAGGCATCGACGGTCAGCCGGTACCAGCTCTCCTTGCGTGGCAGGTCGAACGTGGCGCGTCCCGGTGCGGCATTGCGGGCCAGCACCTTCCCGCTGTCGTCCGCCAGGACCGTGCTCCCGCTGTCCGCACCCGGTGCCGTCTCGGCCCGGTGCCCGGCCGCGTCGGAGAACACCGGGAGCGCCACCTTCAGCTTGTCGCCCTCCCTGACGACCTGGGCGGCACCGGCCTGCTTGCCGAGCGCCGGGTTGAAGGGGGCGGACATCCAGTCGTCCCGGTAGTCGCCGTCCTTGCGGTACACGGTGGGTGCGCTGACCAGCGTGCCCAACGGGTAGACCGAGTCCCCGACGTCGTACTGGTAGTGGAAGGTCGCCGTCGTCCATGCCACGTCCGGGGAGAAGTACAGCGTCTGCTCCGACGGCGGACGGTAGCGGGTGACCTGCTGGTAGAGCGTCAGCCCGTGCCAGGTGGTCCAGGCGTACATGCCCTTGGGGTCGGACGGGTAGCCATGGGTGCGCTCTGTCGTGCGCACCTCGGCCAGCCCGGACCGCCGGTCGAACCAGTCGGCCCCGGCCGGGACCCGGCCGTCGACCGAGTGGTGCAGATAGTAGGCATCCGCTCCGGTGCTGACGCCGTCGAGTGTCAGGGTCAGCGGCCCCTCGGCGAGCCGGTCCCGCAGGGCGGGCACGCCGGCCTCGTCCAGCCGGAGCACCGGCGTCGGCCGGTAGACGGAGAGCCCGTAGCCGACGTACATGATGGCGGCCGTGCCCGCGTCGGTCAGTTTCTGGTAGAGCGCGTTGTTGAACGCGGTCTGGCTGGTCGCCGGTGTCCACAGCACGATCTTGCCCTTGAGGTCCATCGACGCCGGGTCGGTGTCCGCACCGGTGCCGATGTCGACGACCTCGCCGGTCGCGGTGCCCAGCCAGCTGTAGATGCTGTACTGCGACAGCAGCAGTTTCAGCGCGTTCGCCGAGGAGCCGGGCTCGTGCGCGTCGACCTCCCGCTGCTGCCAGCTCAGCCCGCCGAAGAATGTCAGCCCGTCCAGCGCCGCCCCGGTCGTGGGCACGGCCTCGACGCGGTACTGGCCGGCGGAACTCGGCGCGATCAGACCGCTGTCCACGGCACCGGAACCGGTGTCGATCCGTGAGGCGATGCCGGTGGCCGACTGGAGGGCCACCCGGGCGGACCCGTCGTCCACCCCGATCCGTACCGGCTTCGCCTCCTTGGTGTCCAACGCGACCGACGTGTCCTTGTCCACCGTCACCCGCCGGGCGAAGTGGATCGCCGTGGTGCCGACGACGGTGTTGCCCACCTTGTCGTACTCCCAGGTGTGCCCGAGGGCGCGGTAGCTGCCGCGCGGCAGCGTCACCTTCTTCGGCGTGGTGCCTGTCAGCCCGACAACCTGGGACGCGCCGGTCTTCTCGTTCTGCAGAACCACACCCGTCGAGGTGGCCTCGCTGCCCTCACGCGGCGCGGGTCCGGTCAGGGTGAGGGTGTACGTCTCCGGATCGGCCTGGATCGAGACGGGTACGTTCGCCCGTCCGCCTCCCGGCCAGGTCGCCGTCACGGCCCCGCCGTACGTCGTGCCCGCCTCGACCTGCGAGGGTTCGAGCGTGACCTCCGAGACGGCGGAGGAACGCGCCGGCACGGTCAGCGTCCGCGCGTCGAGGCGTACCGCCGAGCCCTGCCCCGCGGAGAGCCTCAGCCTCACCGGCTTGTCGGTGGTGTTCGTCCACGTCAGCTCGCGGCTCTGCGGCTCGGCGGAGGCGTTCGGGTACGTGGTGCGGGCGGCCAGCGTGGCGGGTTGGGCGAGCACCGCGGTGGCCAGTGCGGCCGGTACGTCGGTGAGACCCGAACCTGTGTCGGAGACCATCGCGCCGTCCACAGGCGCGGCGCTGCCGATCAGTGCCGCCTTCAGCCGGGCGCCGGACCAGTCGGGGTGCCGCTGCGCCAGCAGGGCCGCGGCGCCCGCCACATGCGGGCTCGCCATCGATGTACCGGAGAGCGAGGCGTACCGCTCGGTGACGGCGGCGTCGTCGAGTGTGCCGACGGCACGCGCGGCGACGATGTCGCTGCCGGGGGCGGAGATCTCCGGCTTGACGGCGGGCCGGCCCTGACGCGGTCCGCGTGAGGAGAACGCCGACATCTCGCCGGACTTGGTGACCGAGCCGACCGTCAGAGCGGCGTCGGCGGCCCCGGGTGCGCTGATCGTCCGGTCGCCGCTGTTGCCCGCGGCGATCACGAAGAGCGTGCCGTGCTCGGCGGAGAGCTTGTCGACGGCGGCCGACAACGGGTCGGTGCCGTCGGACGCCACGGTCGAGCCGAGGCTCATGTTGACGACCTTGGCGTCCTGGTCGACGGCCCACTGCATGCCCGCCAGGATCCAGGAGTCGTAGCCGTAGCCGTCGTTGTCGAGCACCTTGCCCTCGACGAGTTCCGCACCCGGTGCGACACCCGCGTACCGGCCTTCGGAGGCGGCCCCGGAACCGGCGATGATCGAGGACACATGGGTGCCATGGCCCTGCATGTCCTGCACGTCGCCGTCTCTGGTGAAGTCCTGCGAGGCGACGACGGCGCTCTTCAGATCGGGGTGGTCCCGGTCGTAGCCGGTGTCGAGAACGGCAACTCTGGTGCCCTTCCCGGTGATCCCGGCACGATGCGCCCGGTCGGCGCCGATCTGCGGTACGGACCTGTCGAGCGTGGCCCGCACCCTGCCGTCGAGCCAGACCTTGCCGATGCCCTCGGTGCGGGCCTGCGATTGCGTGCCGAGCTGCTTCCAGACGGTGTCGGCCGACTTCTTCGGCACATCCAGCGCGGTGGTCCGCGTGGCCGGGAAGGCCGCGGCGACCCGTGCGCCCTTCGGGGCGTCCGGGCTCCCGGACGACCCTGCGTCACCACCGACGAGGATGCGCAGCGAGTCCGTATCGGCATCCGCGTAGCCCGAGGCGACGAGTTCGGTCACATCGAACAGCCGCTGGTCCACACGGCCCCGGGAGATCTGGCCCATGGCGTCGATCGGTACCGCGTATTCGTGGCCCCCGGCCCGGAAGCGGGTGAAGCCCATGCCCTCGCGGCCGGTGCCCGGCACGATCGCGCTGATCTGTACGCCGTTCCCACGGCCGGAGTACGTCACCACGTCGCCGGTCAGCAGGGTGACGGTGCTGCTCCCGCCGGCTGTTCCCGGGGATGTGGACGGGGCGGCGAAGGCGGGTGTGTTGTCGGCAGCTGCGGGCAGTGTTCCACCGGCAAGGGCGGCGGCAAGCGCGGTGGCGCAGACCGCCGCCCATCTGGTCCGTCTCATTCTCACCTCGTGAACTCGTGAGTTTTCAGGGGGTGGTGAGGTGAGAGTGTCAGGAGCATGGCGAATTGGAGCTGGGTCGGGGCTGGCGGGAAGCTGCCATGGCAGCAATCCGCCGTACCCGTCGACGCTCGACCGGAACGGCCTTGATGCGGTGCGCAGTTGGCCTCAGCGGTACCAGCCGAAGCGTTCCGCCATCACCGGCAGCCGGTCCGCGACGATGGCGTGGGCGGCGGCCCGCGGGGTGCAGTCGTCGGCCTCGGCGCGGGCCAGCATCAGGTCGATCAGGGCCCGCATCGAGCGGCGGGTGTGTCCGAACGCCTCGTCGGCGTCGGCACCGATGTCACCGAAAAGCGTCCACCACCACCAGGCGTTCGTACCGGAGTTGACGACCACATCCGGCAACACCGTGATCCCGCGCGCCGCGAGCAGTGCCTCCGCCTCCGCAATTACCGGCATATTCGCCGCTTCTACGACCCAACGGGCCTGTATCCGCTCCTGGTTGGCGGTATCGATCGCGTACGAAACGGCTGCCGGCACCAGTATCTCGGCCTCCTGCTCCAGCCATGCGTCCGCGGGCAGCTCCTGGTCCCCGTCGCGGAGCGCGCCGCGGTCCACCGTTCCGTACCCGTCCCTGGCTGCCAGCAGCGCCTCGACATCCAGGCCGGCCGGATTGGCGATCGTGCCCTTGACGTCGGCCACGGCCACCACCGTCAGTCCGGCCCGCGCCAGGAACCGCGCTGTCGCCCCGCCCATGGTGCCGAGCCCCTGGACGGAGACTCTGGCCTCCCGGTAGGGGACGCCCGCCCGGTCCAGCGCCGCGAGCGCCGACTCGGCGACACCGCAGCCGCCGACCAGCTCGTCGAGCCCGATGCCGTCCACCTCGACGGCGAACGCGTCGGCAAGACGCTGCCGGGCGGCCGTCTCGTCGTCGAGCAGGGGATAGACGGCCTGGATCGAGGAGACGAGCCCGGCCTCGGCCGCCGCCCGGTCCACGATGTCCTGGGTGAGCCCCAGGTCCTCGCCCGTCGTCCACACGTTCTCGATGTACGGGCGCACGGCCCGCAGATAGCGCACCAGAACGCCGTAGGCCTCCGGGTCGCGCGGGTCGCAGTCGATGCCGCCCTTCGCTCCGCCGAGCGGTATGTAGCGGGCCCCCGTGTCATCGGCGTTGAAGTGGAGGGCCTCCTTCATCGTCATGCCGCGGGCCAGCCCCGCGACCTCGTCGAGCGTGCAGCCGGCCCGCATCCGCAGCCCACCACTGGACACGCCGCGTACCAGCCGGTCGACGACCAGGTGCCCCTGGCGGCCGGTGATGTGGTCGGTCCAGGTGAGCGAGATCGAGGGGGGCGGACGGGGGCGGTGGGGCGGGACATCGCAGGTGTCGTCATCGGGGAGTCTCCTCGGTCACAGTGATCACGGTGGGCCCAGGGGTGTTCAGGGCCAGGGACAGGGCGCGGGCGAGCGCCTCAGGGGTGTCGGCGCGGGTGCCGTGGCCGCCGTACGCCCGCGCCAGCGCGGGCAGGTCGACGGACGGCAGATCGACGCCCGTGGGAGTGTCGCCGCGCGCAGTCATTTCGTCGCGGATCTCCCCGTAGCCCCCGTTGTCGAACACCACGACGGGCAGCGGCAGTTGCAGCTGGGCCGCCGTGGCGAGCTCCTGCACGGAGAACTGCAGCCCGCCGTCCCCGCTGAGGGCCACGACCTGCCGGTGCGGGTACGCGGTCTTCGCGCCGATCGCCGCGGGCAGCGCGTAGCCGAGGGTGCCGAAGCCGGTCGGGTGCAGATAGCGCCCGCGCGGGCCGACGGGCAGGTGGGGCAGGGCGCCGTAGTAGCAGCACTGCGCACTGTCCGAGGTCCAGATCGCGTCGGCGTCCAGCACGGCCCGTGCGGCCTGCAGATACGGCACCCAGCGGGCGTCGCGCTCCGCGGTCTCGGCGTCCCGCGCGGCGCGCAGCGCCCGTACCGCGGCGGCACCGTCCCGCGCGCCCGGGTCCCCGGTGGCCTCCTCCTCCAGTGCCTCCCGCAGCGCCTCCAGCGTGGGGCGCGCCGCGCCGACCAGCGGCAGATCGGCGGGCAGTCCCCCGTACATCCGGGCGGGGTCGATGTCGACCCGGATCAGCGTGCCGCCCAGCGGCGGCGGCGCGGACCACAGATCGGACTCGGCCAGCTCGGTGCCGACCGCGAGCACCGCATCGCAGTCGGCCAGCCACTTCTGTACGGACGGGCTGTGCAGCGACACCCCGAGCGACAGTGGATGCGTCTCGTCGACGATCCCCTTGCCGTTGGCGGTGGTGACGACCGGGGCGGCCAGCGCCTCGGCGAGCGCCCGGCACCCGGCGGACGCGGACCGAGCCCCTCCGCCGAGGACCACGGCGGGCCGCCGGGCCGAGCGCAGCACCCGGGCCGCGTCCCGGAGCGAGGGCCCGGACGGGGCCGGGGCGGACAACGGCGGCGCGAGCCGCACCGGTCCCGCGGGCTGCGCCGTCTCCAGCAGATCCAGTGGTACCTCGATATGGACCGGGCGCGGACGGCGGGTACGGAACAGGGTGAACGCACGCGCCACCGCCGAGCCGATCTCCTCGACCGTCGACACCTGGTGGCTGAACGCCGCGACCGCGCGCAGTGCCTCGGTCTGGCTGCGCATCTCGTGCAGCAGACCGGTCGGCTGCCGGGGGTGGCGCAACGGCATCCCCGGCGACACGACCAGCAGCGGCACGCTGTCCGAATATGCCTGGCCGACCGCTGCCGTGATGTTGAGCAGGGCCGGGCCGGTGGTGGTGATCGCCACCCCGGGCCGATCGGTGACCCGTGCGTATGCATCCGCCGCGTATCCCGCGCCCTGTTCGTGCCGGGGCGTGACATGCGTGATGCCGTACGGGGCCAGATGCCGATAGATCTCCAGGTTGTGCGTTCCGGGAATCCCGAACGCCGTGGTGACCCCATGAGCCGCCAGGGCCCGGACGACGGCTTCACCGCCGGTCACGGGCTCGCTCTTCGACTGTTCGGGCACGCCGGCTCCCTCCACTGACAGGGTGATTTACTGAATCGCCGGTCAGTATCGGGAGGCGGAGGCACCCCTGTCAATGCAGCCGTTGCTGAATCGTCGTTCAGCGGCCGGACCGCATCGGTCAGCGGCCTGCGGGGCGCTCCACCACACACCGGTCCTTGAACCCCTGGCTGGTCGGACCGAGAGCGGAATGGGTACGGGAGCGCATGTTCTCCACCGCGACCACGGTCGTGAGGCGGTGGTTCTCCCAGCAGCCGAAGTCCATGCTCCAGCCGCAGCCGACGGTGGCCGCGGACCTCATGCCGGTCAGCGCCTCGAGCCGCGGGTCCAGCTTCTTCCGGCGGACCGCCGCCCACTCGAAGCGGAGTCCCGCCCACAGCGCCTCGGCGTGGTGGGCGGTGGCCCGCACGGGATCGATGACCTTGCCGTACGTACGGTTCGAGTGCCACGGCACGGGGCGGAAGAGGAGGATACGGGACGGGTCGAGCGCGATGGGGGCGGACATGGCCGGTCTCCTTCGGTTCGGCTCGGATGCCGTTCGGCGGTGCCGCGGGGAGACGCCGTCGGCGGGCTGCGTTCACGGGTGTGACGGACGGGGATCCCCGGGATGCGGGACGGGAGTACGGCCGAATGCGGAATCCAGTGGGGGGGCACGAACGTTGGATTCGGCATGACGGGATTCGATGCACAGCAGGAAGCGCTGCTCGGGCTGCTCGGTGAGGAGAACGGCGGCGTACTCGTGACGCTCAAGCGGGACGGCAGGCCCCAGCTGTCCAATGTCAATCACTGCTACTACCCCGACGAGCGCATCGTCCGCGTCTCGATCACCGAGGGCCGGGCGAAGACGAAGAACCTCCGCCGTGACCCGCGGGCGAGCTACCACGTCACCAGCGCCGACCGCTGGTCGTGGACGGTCGTGGACGGCACGGCCGAACTGACCCCCGTCGCCGCCGATCCGTACGACGCGACGGTGGAGGAGCTGATCACGCTCTACCGCGACGTCCAGGGCGAACACCCCGACTGGGACGACTACCGCAATGCGATGGTCCGGGACCGCCGCGTCGTGCTGCGGCTGCGCATCGAGCACGCGTACGGGCAGCCGCGTGACTGAGGGAGCCCGGACCGGCGGTCAGCCCGTCGGCCGTTCTGCACTCGCCCTGTCGTACCCCCCGCCCATAATGAGACGACACCGACTCCCTCAGGAGATGCTGTGACCGGCGCTGACCCCTTGCCTCCGCTCCGCACCCGGCTGCGTTCGCTGCGCCCCGCCGCATTCGGCGCAGATCCGGGCGGTGCCCGCATGGAGCGCATCCGCCGCTCGCCCAACTTCGCCGACGGCGTCTTCCAGAACCCGGTGGGGGCACGGACCAGGCCGTCCGGATCCACCCTGGAGTTCGCGAAGGTCTATTTCCGTAAGGAGGAGCGGGCGCGCAGGGCGCCGGTCGGCACCATGCCCGTCCACGCCACCACCTACGCCGACCTCGCCGAGCCGCCCGCCACCGGGCTGCGGCTCACCTGGATGGGCCATTCCAGTGTGCTCGCCGAGATCGATGGCCGGCGGGTGCTCTTCGACCCGGTGTGGGGCGAGCGCTGTTCGCCCTTCGCCTTTGCCGGGCCCAAGCGGCTGCACCCCGTGCCGCTGCCGCTCGCCGCGCTCGGACCCGTCGACGCGGTGGTGATCTCCCACGACCATTACGACCACCTCGATCTGCCGACGATCCGCGCCCTCGCGGGCACGGACACGGTCTTCGCCGTCCCGCTCGGCGTCGGCGCCCATCTGGAGCGGTGGGGTGTGTCCGCCGACCGGACACGCGAACTGGACTGGAACGAAACCACGCGGATCGCCGGGATCAGCCTCACTGCCACCCCGGCCCGGCACTTCTGCGGCCGCGGTCTGCGCAACCAGCAGCACACGCTCTGGGCGTCCTGGGCCGTCGCGGGGCCCGAGCACCGGATCTACCACAGCGGTGACACCGGCTATTTCCCCGGCTTCAAGGACATCGGCGCCGGGCACGGCCCGTTCGACGCGACGATGATCCAGATCGGCGCGTACTCCGAGTACTGGCCCGACATCCACATGACACCGGCCGAGGGCATGCGGGCCCATCTGGATCTCCAGGGCGGCAAGCCGCTCGGCGCGATGCTCCCGATCCACTGGGCCACCTTCAATCTCGCCCCGCACGCGTGGGCGGAGCCCGGCGAGTGGACCAAGGACGCTGCTGAGGAAGCCGGGCAAGCGGCCGCATTTCCGCGACCGGGCGAACCCTTCGAGCCCGCGGGAACGCTTCCCGCCGATCCTTGGTGGCGGGCCGTGGCTGCCCCTATCGCACACCCCTGGCGCAGCAGCGAGGCAACGGACGTTGCTCAGGGTCAGGACAATCGCGATCGCGATCTGGATCTCGCAGGTGAGCGGTGAATAGGGGCAGGGATGAAAGCCTGAACGCAATGACGCATTCGCCAAGTTGACGACGGCCGAACAAAAGCAGGCGATCCCGGCGCTCGACGGCACCCCTCGACGGGGGAGGGCTGTCCAAGTCGAGACGCGGATCGTCAAGTCCTGAAACCGAGGCCCCACCCTTCCGGCCAAAACGGCGGGGTGGGGCTTCCGTATTTCTCACTTGGTTTTTGACCTGCGCGGCGTGGGCGCGGGGTTGTTGACTTCTTCGTCCGTCGTTGTGCGGGGCCCGGTCTGCCGGCTGTGTGCACGCCACGCCAACGCGCTACTGGCTTGTTCAGCGGCACCACCCGGTCCCAAACCCGATGTGAGCCGCCGAGTCCTCGGATCACATGACCGAGGGTGCGTCGGATCGACAGGCGATCGCGGCTCCGGCACGCATGACGCCACTGGTGCGGGCGTCGGCTGACGGTGCAGCAGGTCTTCGGTCGGGTCGAAGTGCAGTCTTTTCCGCCTTCGCCTGCGGTCCCTTACGGACACCGCAGAAACTCCCCCGACTCCAGGCGTACTGCTACCCGCCGCCGCAGTGAAACAACCAAGACTTCGCTGTGGGATTCGTTTTGCTGAATGGAATCCACTGTTCACCCACTTAAAGTAACCCACCGGGTTACGCCCTTTCGAATACCCCCGGGTGGCGTAACCCGGTCGCCTGTCTGCCTGAAACAGGCCGATCCCGGATCGGTCTTGGATCACACCCGCCCGTGTGGCGAGGAATGCGTAGAAGGAACGATGACCATGAATGCGAACTCCTCTGTGCTGGTCCGGCGGTCGCGTATGTGCCTGGCCGCTGTCGCTGTTGCCGGAGCACTGGGACTGCTCAGTGCGTGCGGCGGATCATCACAAACCAAACCATCGGGCGCACTGAGTCCCGGCACTGGCCAGACCCTGCCTGGAACGCCCGGTGTCTCCGGAACGGGCGGTACGGTCACCCCACCACCAAGCACGCCCTCGACCTCACCTACCGCCGGCCAATCGTCCGCTCCGGCGGCCGCCAACGCGGTGACGATCAAGAACTTTGCCTTCTCCCCGGCGAAACTGACGGTCAAGGCGGGCACGAAGGTGACCTGGACCAACACCGACCCCGACACTCACACCGTCACCAGCAAACAAGGATCGGGCGGCCCGCTGAAGTCGGCAGGCCTGGCCACCAACGACACCTACAGTTACACCTTCACCAAACCCGGCACCTACGCCTACTACTGCACCATCCACCCGTTCATGACGGCCACCGTGGAGGTGACCCCATGACCGAACCCACACACGACTCCAACGGCGACGGCGAGCACGGCATGTCCCGCCGTCAGCTCATGCGGCACTCCGCCTGGTTCGGTGGCGCCGTCATCCTGACAGTCACCGGGGGAGAGGTGATCAGCCATATCCCCGGTTCGACGGACCCCACCCCGGCGGGCAGCGCAGACCTGCGATTCGTGCAGGTCTCCGACAGTCACATCGGCTTCCATGGCCCGCCCAACATGAATGTCACCGGAACGTTCACAGCAGCGCTCACCCAGATCAACTCACTTGGATTCCGCCCCGACTTCGTCATGCACAGCGGCGATCTGACACACCTTTCCACCCCCGCCCAATTCGACCAGGTCAAGCAGATGCTGTCGCAGCTGCGCACCGACCGGATCTTCACCGTGCCGGGTGAGCACGACTCGATCGGAGACAACGGACGCGCATACCGACAAACCTTCGCCAAGAACACCCTCGGCGACGGCTGGTACAGCTTCGACACCCATGGTGTGCACTTCATCGCGCTGGTCAACACTCTGCACCTTGAGCGACTCGGCCACCTGGGCAGCGATCAGATCGACTTCGTCCGCAAGGACATCGCCGGCCTGTCGTCGGACACCCCAATCGTCGTCTTCAGTCACATCCCGTTGTTCGCGATGTATCCGAAGTGGGGCTGGGGCACCGACGATGCCGTGCAGGTGCTGTCGATGCTGCGCCGTTTCTCCTCGGTCACGTGCCTCAACGGGCACGTCCACCAGCTGTTCACCAAGACCGAGGGCAACATCACCTTCCACTCGGCCGCCCCCACCTGCTACCCGTTTCCCAAACCTGGCCACGGCCCAGGCCCCATTCCGCAGGTGCTACCCGCCGGACGCCTCAAGGACGCACTCGGCATCCGTACCGTCAACTACCGGCAGGGCAGCCACGCACTGGCGGTCAAGGACGAGAAACTCACATGACCCCCCGGAGCCTGCCCGCTCTCGCACTGCGCTTGGTGCTTGCCGCCACGCTCGCGGCAAGCGGATACATCCACGCCCAGCTCTACATCGACGGATACCGCTTCATCCACGTCATCGGCCCGTTGTTCCTGCTGCAGGCCGCCGCCGCCTTCGCAGTTGCCGCCCTTCTCCTGTTGGCGGCACCCCTGCTACTCCGAATCGCCGCCGCCGCGATCGCCATTGGCGCGCTCGCCGGGTTCGCCACATCCCGCACCATCGGGTTGTTCGGGTTCACCGAACGCGGCCTGCAGCCTGCCCCGCAGGCGCTGCTCAGCCTCATCGCCGAGATGCTCACCCTGCTGATTGTCGTGGCCTGGCAGGCGTTCGACGTCCGGCGTCACCGTCGCACCCGGCCGCACCACGACGAGACCAGCCGAGTGCGGCCCGACCTCCGCACCATGGCACCGGACAGATGAACCGGACACCGACGCGCCTCCCACACAGCGGGCACCACCCGGCGCGGCGGCCCGCCCGCCGGTCGACAAGTGGCAGGCCGGCCATCGAAGAGGGAGCATGGACAGGAAGCGTGCGCTTCATGCGTCGGCCGCTTGTCCGCGCGAAACGCAAAAAATTTTCAGAGGGCGCACCGGACTGAGTTACTGGGCTCGAATTTCTTGCGCGGGCCACGGTATGCGCGCGGTCTTGGGATGACGTGATTTTGTTACCCCACCCCTTGAGGCTTGAGTGCCGTCTGCCGCACTTCGCCACTCCACCTGTAGGGATATCCCGAACATTTCGATCAGAAATGGGGCCTGCGCATGGGATGGCTCACCTTCGGTTACTTCGTAGCGTATGTTCCGTACGCCATGCTGGTGAAGGCACTGGCCAGCGGAGTGACCCCGCTGTCGGGGAAGCCGGTCAGCGGCTTTGAGTTGCTGCCCGCAGCCGTCCTGGGACAGCTTGTGGTGATGCCTGTGTTCGTAGCCCTGTCGGGTTGGTGGCGGCATATGCGCCGGCGTGGGATCGGGGGGCGTCGGATTCCAGTGGCGGGTCGGGAAACGTTGGCAGCCGGATTCTTCGCCTCACTTATTATCGGCACTACCACGATGAACTACACCTTTTCCGGCGTCTCGATCCTCTTCATGCTGTTGTTGATGCGCGGGGGAGTTCTGGTTGTTTCCCCGTTGGTCGACAAGGCGCGTGGGCGGCGGGTGATGGCATCTTCCTGGGTGGGGTTGTGCCTCAGCCTGATCGCGGTTTCCGTGGCACTCGGCGATGTGAACAGCTACCACCTCACGCTTGCCGCCGTGCTGAGCGTCCTGATCTATCTCGTCGGCTACATGGGCCGGTTCGAAATCATGAGCCGCGTGGCCAAGTCGGGGGTTCTCGCAACAGACCGCCGCTTCTTCGTGGAGGAGCATGTTGCCGCACCGGTTTGGCTGGCTCTGCTGCTGGCGGCAGGGGCACTGGCCGGGCAAGCGCAGTTGCGTGCGGGCTTCACCACATTCCTCGGTACCCCTGTCGCGTTGGCGGCGGCGGGCATAGGCGTGGCGTACGAGGTGCTGTTCGTCTTCGCTTCGTTGATCTACCTGGACCGGCGCGAGTACACCTGGGGCGTGCCGGCATGGGCGTTCGCCAGCCTGATGTCCGGTCTGGCCGCCTCCTTCTCGCTGGCGTGGGTGGCCGGGCTCCAAGCTCCGGGGGCCGCTCAGCTCCTCGCGCTCGTCTTCGGCGTCGGCGCGGCGGCGGCGCTGTCCTACCCGTCGGCCGTCGCCTGGTGGCGGGTACGCGCCACCGGGGCGGTGTGCCGCGTGCTGTTCGTCTGCGGCGGGAACACCTCCCGTTCGCCGATGGCCGAGGTCATCGCGTGGGCCCAGGCCGCGGAGGCGGGAGTCGCGGACGCCTTCCGGTTCTCCAGCGCGGGTGTTGCGACGACGCGGCCCGGGGACCCGATGGCTCCCGACGCCCGGTCCGCGCTCGCTGAGCTCGGACTGGACCGATTGCCAGGTCCAGGCAATCCCTGGCTTCACCGAGCACGCCCGGTCACCCCTGAGCTCTGCCGGGACAGCTCCGTCATCTACTGCATGACCCGGGCCCATCGCCACGGGGTGATCGCCCTGGCACCCGAGGCCGAGGGCCGCACCCTGTGTCTGGATCCGCGCCGTGACATCCCCAATCCGGAGGGGCAGTCCCCGGAGGTGTACGGCCGGTGCGCCAGGCACATCCAGCGGTCCGTCCGCGTCCGCCTGGGCGAACTCCTTCGCTCCGACCTCCTCGCGGCGCACCGTCGAGCCGCAGCACCCGGATGTGGCAGGTGATCGCGGTGATCGGCAGCATTCCGGAGGCGTTGGTGGACGCCCTGTGCGAGGCGTTCGAGAGCGGTGATCGACCCATGCCTGATGACGCCGACCGGCCGCCGTCGCTGGACGACGTCGGCGAACGCCGTGCCCGCGCCGCCAGGTCGGGAGCGCTGTCGGCCAAGCGGGAGGCCGCCGCGGACACCGCCGCCGCACGGGCCCACTTCCGCGACAACCTGCGCTTCTACGGGCCGCCGACCGCCGGCTACGCGGATGTCCTGCGCCTGCTGCTCGGCATCGACTCCGACCGTCCCACCACCCCGGCTGTCGATCGGTTCGTCCTGCCGCGGGCCTCTGCGGAGGCGTATATCCAATGGAGCGGCTGATGAGTGGGTGCGATGCCGCCGTCACGCGGCGGGCTCACATGGTCGCGGTGGTCACTCAGCCTGAGGATCTCACCGCGCCTCGTCTGCGCGGCCTCGCAGGGGTGGCCGACGCGCTGGAGGTGCGTGCCGACCTGGTCGGCGACCCCGATCCGCACCGGCTGCGCCGCCACTTCACCGGGCCGGTGACCTACAGCCTGCGCTCCCCGCGCCACGGCGGTCGCTCGGCTGCCGGCCCGGTCGAACGCCGCACCCGGCTCCTCCGCGCGGCGGGCCACTATGACATGGTCGATCTGGAGGCCGTGGACGACCTGGTCCCGGAACTGCTGGCGGGCATCCCCGCCCGGCAGCGGCGCGTCTCCTGGCACCAGCCCGAACTCGCACGCCCCGAGCGGAGCGCCGACCGGGGGCCGGCGTGCTGGAGGCATCCGCGGAACTGCGGGAGCGGTTCGCCGCGATGGTCACCACACCTGCGCTGCTGTACCTCCTCGTGCCGCAGTCGGGAATCCAGTACGGGTCGGCCTCGCCGCTGCTGCTCACCGGGCTCGGGCGCTCCGACGTGACGGCGTTCGCGTCCGGTCCGGCCGGCACCTGGACCCGGGTGCTGGCGCCGTGGCTGGGCGCGCCCCTTGCCTTCGGCCGGGCCGGTGCCCCGGGGGCGGACGGAATGCCGAGCGTGGGCCAACTCCTGACTGACTACGGACTGCCCGCTCTGCCACCGCTCAGCGCCCTGTTCGGCATTGCCGGCCATGCCTCGGGACGCTCGCTGTCACCCCGGCTGCACAATGCGGCGTTGCGGGAGCTGCGGCTGCCCGCGCTCTACCTGCCCTTCCAGGTGGACACGTTCCCACGCTTCTGGCGCTGGGCCAACGGCTTCGGGGCGCTGGCCCGGCTGCCGCTACGCGGGCTGACCGTGACCGCTCCCCACAAGCAGAGCGCGGTCGAAGTGGCCGACATCGTCGGCCCGCAGGCGCTGCGGTGCGGCGCGGCCAACGTTCTGTGGCTCGACGCCGGGCGCTGGCGGGCGGCCACCACCGACGCCGCCGCTGTCCTGCGTATCCTTGCCCGGGCCGGGGTCGATCCCAGCGGCCACAGGGCCGCGGTCATCGGCTGCGGCAGCACCGGGCAGGCCGTCGCGCTGGCCCTGCTCCAGGCCGGAGCCCGGGTGACCCTGGTCAACCGGGGGCATGCGCGCGGCCGGGAAGCCTCCTCGCGCCTCGGGGTTCCCTACGTACCGCTCTCCCGGTTCTCCCCGGCAGGACACGCTGTGCTCGTCCACGCCACGCCCCTGGCGGAAAGGCAACCGTTCCCGGTTGCCGCCGTCGACAGGGGCGCGGCGGTGTTGGAAATGGTCTACCGCGATCCTCCGACCGCGCTCATGAGCGCCACCCGCGCCCGCGGACTGATCGGCATCGACGGCTGGGACGTCCTGCGCGTCGAGGTGAGTGAACAGTTCCAGCTGTTGACAGGCCATCCGTTCCCGGATGAGCTGCCACTGCGCTCCCTCTGCTTCAGCCAGGTCGAGTGCGCCGACGCCCACGACCTCACGGAGCCGGGGGAATCGCCCCCGGCGCAGTCCCCGATACAACCCACGAGCGGAGCGACGCCATGACGACCCGTTCGGCCTCCCCCGCCGGACCGGCCGCACCGCGGCCGCCGGACACCCCCGACGTCTCGGCGTTGCTGGGCGACTGGGTCAACACCGACCGGGGCAGTGCGAAGGGCGCCCTACGGCTGAAGGTGACGTGGCACGAGAAGGGCCTGTTCGTCAGGGCTTTCGGTATCGGCAGCCCGCAGCCGCGCGACTGGGGTGAGGTGTCGGCGGTCGTGTACACCGCGCCAGGAACCCCATCGGCCGCCTGGTCGTTCTCGGCGATCTACCACTTCGGCTCGCTGCGCACTGTCCTGTGCGCCTACCACAAGACGGGCATCCTGGTGGCCACCACGAGCAGTGTCTTCAGCGATGGCGGCGGGGGCGCCGACCATTGGGCCCGCTCCTTCTTCCACAGAGCGGAGGGGCGGACATGACGGCACGGACGGTCGATGCGGCGCCGCTGGCCGGTGGCTGGGTCAACTTCGACACCACCGCCACAGGTATCCACCTGGTCGATGCCGCAGTCGACGGCAGCCGGCTCATGCTGCGGATCACCGAGCGCGGCGACCCGGACCCGTCACAAGAGACGCTCGTACCGACGGCGCCCGTCACCGGCGCCACCCTGCCCGCCGTCCCGCTGGCCGACGACATGGACACCCCCGAGGCCGTGGCCTTCCTCGCCGAAGGCCCTCTCGGCTCCCGCCAGGTCATCCTCTGCGGCTATCTCAACCGCGGCCTGCTGACCATCGATGTCCATACCGTCCATACCGTCGATCCGCAGATACCGAACGTGATGTACCGCGCCCACTTCTACCGTTCGGAAGGGGCCGTCTCCCTATGACCGACGACCTGGGCCACGGTCCGGCCCGCGATCCGGTGGCCGGGGGCGACCGGGTCGTTCTCGACGCCGTGGCGAAGCTGGCCGCGGACAACTTCGCCCCCCGCGCCGAGGAATACGACCGCAGGGCCGTCTTCCCCGCCGAGGACTTCGATGATCTGTTCTCCGGCGGGTTCCTGGCCGCCCCTGTGCCGCGGGAGCACGGCGGCCTGGGCTACGGCCCCCAGCAGCGCAACACCCTGCCCCTGTGGGAGATGACCACCACGCTGGCCAAGGCCGATCTGTCACTGGCCCGCTGCTGGGAGGGGCACGCCAACGCGCTCGTCCTCATCGACGCCCTGGCCGGCCCGGAGCAGAAGCGACACTGGTTCACCGGAGTGGTCGAACACGGAGAGAAATGGGCCGCCTGGAGTGGCGAACCCCAGGCCCCCAAGCCGGGCGAGAGCGGTCGCTTCGGCACCATGCTGACACCCGTCCGCAGCGGCTGGACCCTCCGCGGCAGCAAGGCGTTCGCCACCAGCGCCACCGGAGCCCAGTGGGCGATTCTGCTCGTCGATCCGGCCGGCCCCGGCGGAGCCCGGCACAGCCGAGAGGCCCACGGAAAGCTCCTGCTGCTCGCCTGCGACCTGTCCGACCCGACTGTGACTGTGGACAGTTCGTGGTGGGACCCGATCGGCATGCGTGCGACGGTCAGCCACGTGGTGCGGTTCCACGACACCTTCGTACCGCGCGAGCATCTCATCGGCCGCCCCGGCGGCTACTTCGAAGGGCACTGGCAGACCGCTTTCATCCCGCACTACGCTGCAAGCTTCCTCGGTGGTGCTCTGGCCGCGAACGAATACGGGCTCGGGTATCTGATGCGGCAGGGCAAGGGCGGTGATCCCCATGTGCAGCGGCGGGTGGGCAGTATGGCGGTCAACATCGACACCGCCCGCCTCTGGTTGCGCTACGTCGCCGGTCTGTGGGACGAAGGCAGGGTCGAGGAGGCACGGATCGCCGGCAGCAGGGCCTGGCATGTGATCGAGCATCTGGCGGAAGAGACGGTGCACCACGTCATCCGCGCGTGCGGTGCCCGCAGCCTGATCCGCCCGAGCCCCGTGGAGCGGATCCTGCGCGACCTGACCTTCTATGAGCTCCATGACAACGACGACGACGTCCTGGCTACCATCGGGCAGGCCGTACTCGGCGAGCAGCACGACCCGTCGTTCCACAGACCATGACTCCGAACCCTCAAGCCAGGTAAGGGAATACGTCATCGCAGGGAACCTATCGGCGACGATGCACGGACATGCGAGACCAGCGGCCCACGCGTGCTCGGGCGTGCAGCCGTCGCGCGGGGCACGTATGGCTCGCGACGGCCTGCGCGCCGGTCGGCAGTCTGCGGGCGATGAGCATGGCCGCGTCCGCAGGAGCGTCCGGCGCCGTACTTGAAGGTGCCCGGTCGTCCACGCCGGGGGCCCGCTTCGAACGCGGCTGCCTCCCCGTCCTGTCAAAACCGGGCACGTCCCGGTTTCCAGGTGACGACACATGAAAGATGGGACGCGACGCAGAGATCCGCCTGGTCCCACACGGCTGGACCTCACTTGGATTCACGTTTGTCGCAGCCTTGATGACTGCACATCGCCACAGGCGAGGGCCATCTCCGCTGCGGGCTCCAGCCCGCACAACGCGCTTCGATCACCGTCGTGCACCTGCGAAGGGCCGCACTTCGGCGATGTCCGCCCGCTCGCCCTCGTCGTCCCGGCCGGTGCCGTAGGCGGTCCGAAGACTCGGGCACCTATGGCTCCACGAACACGGCCACTCCTTCACCTGGGTCGGCATGTCGCTCTCATCGGCCGTCCGGTCCAATCGCTCTCCTTGATCCGCGTACCTGCTGGCGCGCCGACTGGACCCGGACGGGACTCTTCGGACGTACTGGCGAGATCGGCCCGCAATGCCTGGAGAACCTGTTGAGAAACCCTCGCCTCGCGACCGCCGCTGACGCCATGCGTGCCACGGTGCGCAACGGTTGCTCCGGCGTCAGAAGGACGACGATCGGCGTGAGCCCGCAGCCCGCACCGGCGGCGGTCGCATCCGCCCGCACCGATCCTCGCCTTGTCTCCGGGCCGTCGGTCCGCACCACCGGCACTCCCAGCGCCGCGCTCGGCACCACGTGGTGTGCCGTCCAGCTCCAGGGCGGCAATACCGAGAGCGGGGGCGGCTGATCACGTGGACGGCCTCGCTCCCCCTGCCAACCACCGACGGCTCCACGGCGCCCTGTGGATGCTCCTGCCCGTGGCGGTCACGGTCGGCCTGTACTGGTACGGCCGGGTACACACCCCCGCCTACGAGAACAGCCTCTTCGGGCAGCGCGGCGATGACGCCAGACTGCTCAAAGCCCAACTCGGCTCCGCACTGCTGGGCCTGGCGCTGATTCAGCTACTTCTCGCCCTCTGGATGTACGGCCGCCTGCCCGTACTGCGAACCGCCGCACCGCACCGGGTCAACACGACGCACCGCCTCATCGGTCTGACCGCCTTCCTCCTCTCCCTCCCCATCGCTCAGCACTGCATCACCACTTACGGCGTCCAGCTGACCGACACCCGCGTGGCGGTGCACTCGCTCACCGGCTGCTTCCTCTACGGGGCCTTCGTCGCCAAGGTCATCGTGGTCCGCCACCGCCACTGGCCCAGCTGGGCACTCCCTCTGGCTGGAGGCACCCTCGTCACCGCGATCGCCCTGATCTGGTACGCCGCCGCCCTCTGGTACCTGAACGGCTTCCAGGCACCCGGCCTGTGAGCAGAGCGCGAGAGGTCTCTCCCGGCGGCCAACGGCGGCCCCGGCCGGACCGACAACATCGCGGTGAGCGACACACTGCCCAGTGACACCCTGTCCTCGGGCGGTGCCTCCCCGTTCGGGCGAGGTCAGGCAAGGCTGGGGGCAGGAAGTCAGCCCTGCCCGTTGTTCTCGTGTGTTTGTAAGCACTTGTTCT
>NZ_FMDF01000043.1 GCF_900091955.1 Streptomyces sp. Ncost-T10-10d | reverse complement strand
CCGGGGGTCCTTGGCGCGTGGTGCTCGGCGGGATCTCGACCCGCGCTCGGTGGGGCCCCGCGCTCGTGGGGCCTGTGCTCGTAGGGCCTGCGCTCGTAGGGCCGCCCTACTTGCGCTTGGGCCGCTTTCCCTTGGTGGCCTTGCGGGCGGCCGGGTTTCCGGTGCGGGCCGAGCGGCGCTTCGCGTAGCGGGCCAGGGCCGTCTCGTACTCGGTGCGGCGCAGTTGCTCGCCCGGCGCCTCCTTGAACGTACGGAGGAAGTACGCGATCAGTGAGCCGACGAAGCCGATGGTCTTGAGGCCGCGCAGATTGGCCTCGCGCGCCGGATCGGCCGGGCGGCGACCGAAGCCTTCCCACGTCTTGCGGAAGGCGATGGCGCTGCAGATGGCGAACATCAGGACGACCAGGATGCCGACGAGGTTGCCGACGTCGGCGATCTCCAGTCCCTGGAAGGCGAAGCGGAGTACGAAGCAGGCGGCGACCGCGGCCGCGAGGGAGCCCACCGCCGCCCCGACGCGTCGCAGCCCGTAGCCCCCGTCGTGGTCGACCCAGGTCGTACCGAAGAAGAGCAGGGGCTCGGGCTGCGGGCCGGGCGCAGTGCTTCCGGGTGTGGTGCCGGGGCCGGGGGCTTCGCTGTTCTCGCTCACGAGGTCGATTATCCCCGGGCGGTCTCGGCCCCGATCGTCGTCCCCGTCACAGGCCCGATCGCCGTCCCGTCACGGTCCCGGTCAGTCGCAGCGCGGGGCGATGTACCCGTCGCTCCCCGTGTGGACGTAGGCGTCCGCCACGAACTGGCCGTTGGCGATGTTGTCCCAGAGGTTCGAGGTGCCGTACGGGCCGGTGACCCGCTCCCCCGGCTTCTGGCAGTAGACCGGAACCTTCATTCCGTACGGAAGCGTCCTGACGATGCCGTACTGGGTGCCCGGTCCCGTGCGGACGTTGACCCGGTAGCCCGGCGCGATGGGGTACCTGGTGACGTCGTCGGTGCCGGCGAGCGCGGCCACGTCCTCGGCCGCGTCGGTGGTGATGTCGGTGTGCTCTTCCATGGCCGTGAGGCCCTCCCCCGTTGAGAGACGGTGTGTACGACGCGCAGGCTACAAGCCCCGCCCGTTTCGCACGCACCATCGACTAGGCTCCGTGCGTCGCGCTTGCGGACGAACACACGGGGGTGGGCGATGCCGCCGCTGCGAGGTACCGGAGCCAATCCGGAAGCGGAGCATCCGGAATACGCCGGTCATTACCGCCTTGAGGCATGTCTCGGCGCGGGCGGCATGGGCGTCGTTCACCTGGCGCGCTCCACCTCGGGGCTGCAGCTCGCCGTCAAGGTGGTGCACCGGCACTATTCGGCAGACCCTGAGTTCAGGGCACGCTTCCGGCAGGAGGTCGGGGCGGCGAGGCGGGTCAGCGGGGCCTTCACGGCACCGGTCGTCGATGCCGATCCCGACGCCGCACGGCCGTGGATGGCCACTCTGTACGTGCCCGGCCCCACGCTCTCCGACCAGGTGAAGCGGAACGGGCCGATGGCCCCCGCCGAACTGCGCAGACTGACGGCAGGACTTGCCGAGGCGCTGCGCGACATCCATCGGGCCGGAGTGATCCACCGCGACCTCAAGCCGAGCAATGTGCTGCTCTCCGACTCCGGGCCCAAGGTCATCGACTTCGGGATCTCCCGGCCGTACGACAGCGATCTGCGCACCGAAACGGGCAAGCTGATCGGCTCGCCGCCGTACATGGCGCCCGAACAATTCCAGCGACCGCGTGAAGTCGGGCCCGCCGCGGACGTGTTCGCCCTGGGGGCCGTGCTCGTCCATGCGGCGACCGGCCGGGGGCCCTTCGACTCCGACAGCCCGTACATCGTGGCCTACCAGGTGGTGCACGACGAGGCCGATCTGACGGGGGTGCCGACCGCTCTGGCTCCGCTGATCGGCCAGTGCCTGGCGAAGGACCCCGCGGAGCGGCCCACTCCGGACGACATCATGGCGGCGCTGCGCCCTCCTTCGTACGACGCCGCCGCGTTCATACCGTCGCAACGGCGGCCGGAGGCTGTCGAAGTCCCGGCGGTGTCAGGACCGGAGAGCGCGACCGGGGCGGACGCGGACACGCATGTGGGCGTGGGCGCGGCGGCGCGGGGCCGGAAGGCGGCCCCGAGCGGTGGCGGCAAGCGGCGGTGGCTGGCAGCCGCTGCGGCGCTGCTCGTCATGGGTGCCGGTGGGGTGTGGGCTGCCGGGGTGGTGGGCGACTCAGGTAGCTCGGGTGAGTCGGAAGGCTCCGGTGAGCCGGGTGAGTCAGGCGGCACGAAGGGCTCGGCAGCGGCGTTCGCGCCGTGGCGGACGCCGCTGCCGACCTCGGGCAGCACCACGCCGGTCTGTTCCTCGGCCGGCGGTGCCGACGAGGAGGCGTCCGGCCCGTCCGCCGCGCTGTACTGCGCGGCGGACGGTATCGGCACCGCCCGGTTGGACCCCGCGGACGGCCGGGTGCTGTGGTCCCGTCACGGCCCCGCCGGGGACACCCCGTCGGTCGCCGTGGTGTCGGTCTCCGGCGGTCTGGTGCATACGGCGGTGCCCGGCGGGAAGCTCCGGGCGTACGACCCCGCCAAGGGCGAACAGGTCTGGGACGCGGATCTCTCCCCGTATCTCGGCGCCCCCTTCGCCGCGGGCGACACGCTGCTGCTGGTCAGTGAGGACGGCACGACCGAAGCGCTCGACTCCGCGACCGGCGTGTCCCTCTGGCGGCATCCGCTCACCGGACACCAGCGGCCGGACTACGCGCTGTACGACGAAGGATCGGGGCTGGCCTACGCATTCGAGCACTCGGCCTATGGGTCCACCACGCTGGTCACGGCCGTCGATGCGGCAACGGGACACGCGGCGTGGCAGCGGCGGCTGGACGGAATGCTCACCCCGGTGGGGACCTCGGGCGGTGCGCTCGTCCTGACGTCCATGAACGGGGACGCCCAGACCGTCGGACTCGTCCGCTACGACCCCGAACGAGGGCGCGTCGCACGCGTGGCGCTGCCGTTCCGGATGAACGAACCGGAGGTCGTGGTGGGCGGGGACACCGCGTACCTGCTGGCGCACGGCGGGACCCTGGTCGCCGTCGACACGCGCCCGGCGGGCGACGGGGCTGTCCGCTGGCAGCTGGAGACCGCTGCCGGGCGGACGTCGGCGCCCGTTCTCGCCACCGGGAACCGGCTGTACTTCTCGGCGGCGGACGGGCGGCTGCTCGCCGTGGACACCGAGCGCGGAACGCTGCTGGGTCAGACGAGCCCCCGGCTCCGGGACGGGAGGCTCACGTACGCATCGGCGCTGCCCGCCCCTGTCGCCGCCGGCCGGACCGTCTTCGGTACCGCGCCCGACGGGTCCGTGTTCGCCGTCGACGGACAGGACCCCGCTCACTGGTGAGAGCGGGGTCCGGCGGCAGCGTTCGCGGCTGTCCCGGTCAGCCTCGGTTCAGCCGAGCTTGGACACGTCCCGCACCGCACCCCGGTCCGCGCTCGTCGCCATCGCCGCGTACGCGCGCAGCGCCGCGCTGACCTTGCGGTCGCGGTCCTTCGGCGCGTACACGCCGTTCAGCGCCTCGCGGCGGGTGGTCAGCTCGGCCTCGGGAACGAGGAGCTCGATCGAGCGGTTCGGGATGTCGATCCTGATCCGGTCGCCGTCCTCGACCAGCGCGATCGTTCCGCCCGACGCCGCCTCCGGCGATGCGTGGCCGATCGACAGGCCCGACGTGCCGCCGGAGAAGCGACCGTCGGTGACTAGCGCACAGCTCTTGCCGAGGCCGCGGCCCTTCAGGAAGGAGGTGGGGTAGAGCATCTCCTGCATGCCGGGACCGCCGCGCGGACCCTCGTAACGGATGACGACGACGTCGCCCTCCTTGATCTCCTTGCGGAGGATCTTGTCGACGGCCTCGTCCTGCGACTCGCAGACGACCGCCGGGCCCTCGAAGGTCCAGATCGACTCGTCGACGCCCGCCGTCTTCACGACGCAGCCGTCCTCGGCGAGATTCCCCTTGAGGACCGCGAGGCCGCCGTCCTTGGAGTACGCGTGCTCCAGGTCGCGGATGCAGCCGCCCGCCGCGTCCAGGTCGAGGGTGTCCCAGCGCTCGGACTGCGAGAAGGCCGTCGCGGAACGCACGCATCCGGGGGCCGCGTGCCACAGCTCGACGGCCTCGGGGGACGGGGAGCCGCCACGGACGTCCCAGTTCTTCAGCCACTCGCCGAGGGTGGCGGAGTGCACCGAGTGCACGTCCTCGTTGAGCAGACCGCCGCGGTAGAGCTCACCGAGGATGGCCGGGACGCCGCCCGCCCGATGGACGTCCTCCATGTAGTAGGTGCCGCCGGGGGCCACGTTGGGCGCAACCTTCGACAGACAGGGGACGCGGCGCGAGACCTCGTTGATGTCCTCGAGGTCGTAGGCGAGCTCGGCCTCCTGCGCTGCGGCGAGCAGGTGCAGGATCGTGTTGGTGGAGCCGCCCATGGCGATGTCCAGCGCCATCGCGTTGTCGAACGCGGCGCGGGTGCCGATGGAGCGCGGCAGGACCGTCGCGTCGTCCTGCTCGTAGTAGCGCTTGGTGATCTCCACGACCGTGCGGCCGGCGTCCTCATACAGCGCCTTGCGGGCGGTGTGTGTGGCGAGGACGGAGCCGTTGCCGGGGAGCGAGAGGCCGAGGACCTCGGTCAGGCAGTTCATCGAGTTGGCGGTGAACATGCCGGAACAGCTGCCGCAGGTGGGACAGGCGTTCTCCTCGATACGGAGGATGTCCTCGTCCGAGACGTTCTCGTTGACGGCGTCGCTGATCGCGTTGATCAGGTCGAGCTTGCGGACCGTGCCGTCGACGAGGGTGGCCTGGCCGGCCTCCATCGGACCGCCGGAGACGAAGACCGTCGGGATGTTCATACGCATCGCGGCCATCAGCATGCCGGGCGTGATCTTGTCGCAGTTGGAGATGCAGATCAGCGCGTCCGCGCAGTGCGCCTCGACCATGTACTCGACGGAGTCGGCGATCAGGTCGCGGGAGGGGAGCGAGTAGAGCATCCCGGCGTGGCCCATCGCGATGCCGTCGTCGACGGCGATGGTGTTGAACTCACGGGGGACGGCGCCTGCTGCCCTGATGGCGTCGGAGACGATCCTGCCCACCGGGGCGAGGTGGGTGTGGCCGGGGACGAACTCGGTGAAGGAGTTGGCGACAGCGATGATCGGCTTGCCGATGTCCTCGCTCGCTACGCCCGAGGCCCGCATAAGGGCGCGGGCGCCCGCCATGTTGCGGCCGTGGGTGACAGTGCGGGACCTCAGCTGGGGCATCGTCTCTCGCTCCTTCGACAGAAAAGACTGCTTCCGAGCCTACGCCTCCGGCTCCAAGATCTGGACACGGTGTCCGGTATGCGGGATGGGGTGCTCGGTGGGTGGGCCGAGGACCGGGGGCGTGGTGGAGGGCCGGTCCCCTGCCCGCTCCTCCTGGAACCGGGGCTCTGCCCCGGACCCCGCTCCTGGAGCGCCCGAGTGGCCGGATGCAGCCGGGGAATGGCCGGCCGGTGAGGCTGAAGTGTCAGCGTTCCGTCAGGTAGCGCTGCAGTGTCGGTGCCACCATCTCGATGATCTTCTCCGGGGGCGCCGAAGCAAGGGGTTCCGCCCGGATGACGTAGCGCAGCATCGCGATCCCGAGCATGTGCGAGGCAGCCAGTTCCGCGCGGAACGTCGCGTCCGGTACGTCCAGTGCCTCCGCGATGCGTTCCAGGAGGCGGCGCAGGACGAAGCCGCGGAGGACCTTCGCCGCCGCCTCGTGCGTCAGCGCGGACCGCATGATCGCCAGCAGAGGTGCCCTGGACACCGGGTTCTCCCATACGGCGATGAAGTAGCGGGCCAGCCGCTCCCCCAAGCCGTCCGTGCCGCTGCCGAGGATGTCCGGGATCACCAGGGCCGGCTCGAAGGAGAGCTCGACGGCGGCCGCGAAGACCTCGTCCTTCGTACCGAAGTAGTGGTGGACGAGGGCGGAGTCGACGCCTGCCGCCTTGGCGATGCCCCGGATCGACGTCTTGTCGTAGCCGCGCTCCGCGAACTCGGTGCGGGCCGCCTCCAGGATGCGGGTGCGGGCGTCGGGGCCGGTGGTCCCGGCCGTGCGGGAGGGGCGGCCGCGGCGCTTGGGGGCGGGGCCGGTGGGATCAGTGGGATCGGTGTGGCCACCGGTCATGGGCGCGGCGCCTCGGCCGAGGACGACGCCAGGTGGAGCCGGGTGAAGGCCAGCGCCTCGGCCAGGTCGGCCTCGCGTTCGGCGGTGGACATGGCGCGGCGGGTATTGACCTCGATGACGACATGGCCGTCGAAGCCGGTACGGGCCAGGTGTTCCAGGAGTTCGGCGCAGGGCTGGTCGCCGCGGCCGGGCACCAGGTGCTCGTCCTTGTTGGAGCCCTTGCCGTCGGCGAGATGGATGTGGGCGAGCCGGTCGCCCATCCGGTCGACCATCGCCATTCCGTCCGTGCGGGCCGTCGCGGTGTGCGACAGGTCCACGGTGAAGTGGCGGTAGTCGTCGTTGGTGACGTCCCAGTCGGGGGCGTATGCGAGCATCTCGCGGTCCCGGTAGCGCCAGGGGTACATGTTCTCGACGGCGAACCGCACATCGGTCTCGTCCGCCATGCGCCAGATCCCGGTGACGAAGTCGCGCGCGTAGTTGCGCTGCCAACGGAACGGCGGATGGACGACGACGGTCGTCGCCCCGAGCTTCTCAGCGGCGGCACGGGCACGCTGGAGCTTCACCCACGGATCGGTGGACCAGACGCGCTGCGTGACCAGCAGACAGGGCGCGTGGACGGCCAGGATCGGCACCTGGTGGTAGTCCGAGAGCCGTCGCAACGCCTCGATGTCCTGGCTGACGGGGTCGGTCCACACCATGACCTCGACACCGTCGTAACCAAGACGCGCGGCGATCTCGAAGGCCGTCGCCGTCGACTCCGGGTAGACGGAAGCCGTCGACAGGGCGACCTTCGCATCCGGGATGCGCACCACTGGTTCTGCCACTGGGACAGCCTACGGGCAGTGTGACGCCGCGCCGAGGGACCCGGGCGGAAAGTGAGGAGGGCCATGGTGGGCTTCCGGCCGCCCCGGCGGCGCTCAGCTCGGCGCGGCCTGCTCCGTCGGTTCCGTCGGCATGTGGTCCAGACGGCGCAGGATGACACCCTCGCGCAGCGCCCAGGGGCAGATCTCCAGCTCTTCGACCCCGAACAGATCCATGGCTCCCTCCGCCACCAGCGCCCCGGCCAGCAGCTGCGCGGCCCGGCCCTCGGAGACCCCGGGCAGGGTGCCGCGCTGCTCGACCGTCATCGCGGCCAGCTTCGGCACCCACTCCTCCAGCGCCTTGCGGGTGAGGGAGCGCTGCACGTACAGGCCGTCGTTGGAGCGTGCCGCGCCCGCGATCCTGGCGAGCTGCTTGAAGGTCTTGGAGGTTCCGACGACATGATCCGGGCGGCCGATGCGGGTGAATTCCCCGACGCTCCGGGCGATCCTGGCCCGCACATGGCGGCGCAGCGCCTTCACCTCCGCCGGGTCCGGCGGATCGCTCGGCAGCCACCCGGCGGTGAGCCGACCGGCCCCGAGCGGCAGCGACACCGCGGCGTCCGGCTCCTCGTCCATGCCGTACGCGATCTCCAGCGAGCCGCCCCCGATGTCCAGGACCAGCAGCCGCCCCGCCGACCAGCCGAACCAGCGGCGCGCGGCGAGGAAGGTGAGCCGGGCCTCCTCCGCACCGCTGAGGACGGCGAGGTCGATGCCCGTCTCGTCCCGCACCCGGGCCATCACCTGGTCCGCGTTGCTCGCCTCCCGTACCGCGGATGTGGCGAACGGCAGAACGTCCTCGCACCCCTTGTCCTCGGCGGCCTGGAGCGCATCGGTGATCGTCGCCACGAGCCGGTCCACACCGTCGGGCCCGATCGCCCCGTCCCCGTCGAGAAGTTGGGCCAGGCGCAGCTCCGCCTTGTGCGAGTGCGCGGGCAGCGGGCGGGCGCCGGGGTGCGCGTCCACCACCAGCAGATGCACCGTGTTCGAACCCACGTCGAGGACTCCGAGTCTCATACCACGAACGCTACCGGGACCGCGGACTTACTCTTGGCGCGTGCCAAAGACGAAAAAGGCGAAGCCGGGCAAAATCACGAAGAAACAGAGAACGAAGCAGGAGATGCAGCAGCAGGAAGTGAACGGGCCCAACCGGTCCGACGACGAGACGGGGATCGACTTCGCACGCGCCTGGGTCGAATTCCCGGACCCCGCGGACGACGAACAGATCTTCCGCTGTGACCTGACCTGGCTGACGTCCAGGTGGACCTGCATCTTCGGCAGCGGCTGCCAGGGCATCCAGGCGGGCCGCGCGGACGACGGATGCTGCACGCTCGGCGCGCACTTCTCGGACGAGGACGACGAGAAGCGGGTGGCGAGCCATGTCGAACGGCTGACCCCTGATCTGTGGCAGTTCCACGATGTCGGTACGGAGACGGGCTGGGTCGAGGTCGACGACGACGGGGAACGCCAGACGCGGCGCTGGAAGGGTTCGTGCATCTTCCAGAACCGTCCCGGGTTCGCGGCCGGCGCGGGCTGCTCGCTGCACATCCTGGCGCTGCGGGAGGGCAAGGAGCCCCTGGAGACCAAGCCGGACGTCTGCTGGCAGCTGCCGATCAGGCGTACGTACGACTGGATCGACCGGCCCGACGACACGCGTGTGCTCCAGGTCTCGATCGGCGAGTACGACCGCAGGGGCTGGGGTCCGGGCGGCCACGATCTGCACTGGTGGTGCACATCGGCGACCTCGGCGCACGGGGCCGGCGAGCCGGTGTACGTGTCGTACCGGCCGGAGCTCACCGAGCTGATGGGCAAGGAGGCGTACGACCGGCTGGTCGAGCTGTGCGAGGAGCGCCTGTCCTCGCTGCTGCCGATGGCGCCGCACCCGGCGGATCCGGTCGATCCGGCGTGACGGCGTGACGGCGTGACGGCGTGACGGCGTGACGGCGTGACGGCGTAGCAACTGGGGCGTGACGGCTGAGGTGCCTTCCTGGGCTCGGCCGATCACGTCGCGCGGGCTGTCACAGCCCCGGTCGGGCTGTTTCAGCGCGTCGGTGCGGATGTGCCCGTACCCGGGTCGGTCGGGGGCGTGGAGCCGGACGGGTCCGGGGACGGCGTCGGATCGGTCGGGGACGGGTCCGACGGTGACGGCGTGGGGTCCGTCGGGTGGGGCGGCTGTGTGGGATCCGGCGAGGACGGGGGCGGATCCGACGGTACGGACGGACCCGAGGGGGTGGAGGGGTCGGCCGTGCCCGGGTGGCCGGGGCCGCCGGGTGAGGGTGCCGTCGCCCCGGGTCCCCGGATCACCACAACCGAACCGGAAGGGGCGAGGGCGATGCGTGCGCTCCAGGGACTGGCGGGTTGCCGCAGGTGATCCACGAGGACGCGGATGGTGATGCTCGCGCCCGCGGCGAGCGTGCCCGAGGAGCTGCTGAGGCGCAGCCAGGACGCATCCGCGCGGGCCGACCAGGCGACGGGTGCGCCGCCTGAGGCGGTCAGGCGGATGAGTGTCGTGCCGCCGGACGAGCGGGCCGCGACGGTGAGCCCGGCGGTGCCGCCCCGCGCCGGCCCCGTGCTGATCACCTCGGCCGAGACGTCCGGGGCACGGCCGTCCTGAAAGCGGGCGCCGGGTTGGGGGCGGGCATTGCCCGCGTTCTCGTAGTGGCCGTCCGGGGTGCCGCCGAGGTCGTGGCGGACGTCCGTCTCGGTCGCGGTGACCGAGGAGCCGTCGTGACCCTCGCCGGTCTGCGGCGCGCCGCGATAGGCCGTCCACAGCGCGATCACCGGGGCGGCGACGACCGTCGCCACCACCGTCGTCGTCACGACCCTGGCCCGCAGCCGGCCCCGGCGGGCGGCGTGGTCCTTCGGGTCCATGGGGAAGCCCGCCCGGTCGAAACGCGGGCCGGCGGATCGGTTCCGCTGGGCGTGGACCATCGCGACGTATGCGGAGGGCCGTGGCGCCTCGACGACCGGTAGCGCGGCGGCCGGAGTGACGGCCGCGCCCGGCCAGGGGCCCTCGGCGCCGGCCCGCTCGGCGGCCCGGCGGCAGCGGGGGCAGTCGTCGACATGGCGGACGAGTTCGCGACGCAGGGTCGCGGAGAGCAGGACGCAGTGGTCGCCGGTGAGCCGGGCGACGGTGGGGCAGTTACCGCTCTCGACGACGGCGAGGGCCGCTCGGGTGCGTTCCACCTCGCAGGCCGCGGCGGCCAGGAGCTCGCGGGCGGCCGCCGGTTCGAGGCCGAGGACGGAGGCGACGGCGCGCGGGGCGAGGTGGTGGCGCACGGCCAGTTCGAGCGCTTCGCGCTGTTCAGGGGTGGTGCCGGCGGCCTCCGGCCAGGCCAGCTGAGCGAGTTCACGGCGGTGCGCCTCGGCGGCGGCTTCGGATTCGGTGACGTTGCCCGCCGGGGTGCCGCCCGGTGTGAACGGAGCAGCCTCAGTGGCCTTCGCGACGACGGCCGGGGACGTACGGCGGCCCGCGCGCGCCCCCTGGGTGGCCGCCCCGCCCGGCTGCTTGCCCGGAGGCCCTCCCCCTGCCCGCTTCGCCTCCCGCCTCGTCTCCTGCTTGGCCGACCGTCTTACCGGCGGCTTCCCGGCATTGTGGCGGTGCGCCTGACGGCCCTGTTTCTGCTCGGCGAGCTTACGCAGACACGTCCATCTGGCCAGTGCGTACAGCCAGGATTTACGTTCCTCCTCACCCGCTGGGCACCGGCCGTCCTGCCGTTCCGCGATCGCGAGCACACCGCCGAGCGCCTCGGTGGCGGCGTCGTGGTCGCAGAGCACGGAGAGGCAGTAGGTGAACAGGCCATCGAGATGCGGCTCGTAACGTGCAGGCGGCTGCTGCGGCGAAGGCTGCGCCGAGGAGTGGGGCGCACGGCGCCGCGCCCGGTGTGCGCCGGTGGTGTGCGTAGGGGGCTCCAGCCTGCTGCTCGTCACCTGGCGACCGTAGGCAGCGCAGAGCATGCCTCTGGCGCCCCTTCGACACATTTAATCCTTACGGGTGAACGTATCGCTCGAAGGGGGACAGGGATCCCTGCTCCAGGGGACGGAATCCCTAATTCCGCCGGAGCGCCGGGCCGATCCGGGGGCCAATGGCCGGCGCGCGCCCGCGCCGGGCGGCGTCGGCGGACCGCGCCCGGCGGCATTGTCGGACCCCACCTATACGGTTGCGCCATGGCTGCCCGTACGAAATCCGCGAAGGACCGGCCGTCCTACCGCTGCACCGAATGCGGCTGGACGACCGCCAAGTGGCTCGGCCGCTGCCCCGAATGCCAGGCATGGGGGACGGTCGAGGAGTTCGGCAGCGCCCCCGCCGTGCGGACCACCGCGGCCGGCCGGGTCAGCACCGCCGCACTCCCCATCGGCCAGGTCGACAGCCGGCAGGCCACCGCCCGGTCGACCGGCGTCGGCGAGCTGGACCGGGTGCTCGGCGGCGGTCTCGTGCCGGGTGCCGTCGTGCTGCTCGCGGGCGAGCCGGGCGTCGGGAAGTCGACGCTGCTGCTGGACGTGGCCGCGAAGGCGGCGAGCGACGACCACCGCACGCTCTATGTCACCGCCGAGGAGTCCGCGAGCCAGGTCCGCCTGCGCGCCGACCGGATCCGGGCGATCAACGACCATCTGTATCTAGCCGCCGAGACCGATCTGTCCGCGGTCCTCGGCCATCTGGACGCCGTCAAGCCGTCGCTTCTCATCCTCGACTCCGTACAGACGGTCGCCTCGCCCGAGATCGACGGGGCGCCCGGCGGCATGGCACAGGTCCGGGAAGTCGCCGGTGCCCTCATCCGGGCCTCCAAGGAACGCGGTATGTCCACGCTGCTGGTCGGCCATGTCACCAAGGACGGGGCGATCGCCGGGCCGCGACTGCTGGAGCACCTCGTCGATGTGGTGCTGTCCTTCGAGGGCGACCGCCATGCCCGCCTGCGGCTCGTGCGGGGCGTCAAGAACAGGTACGGCGCGACCGACGAGGTCGGCTGCTTCGAGCTGCACGACGAGGGCATCACCGGCCTCGCCGACCCGTCCGGGCTGTTCCTCACCCGCCGCGACGAACCCGTGCCCGGCACCTGCCTGACCGTCACCCTGGAGGGCAAGCGGCCGCTCGTCGCCGAGGTGCAGGCGCTGACGGTCGATTCCCAGATCCCTTCACCCCGGCGCACCACCTCGGGTCTGGAGACGTCCAGGGTGTCGATGATGCTGGCCGTTCTGGAGCAGCGCGGCCGGATCAGCTCGCTCGGCAAGCGGGACATCTACAGCGCGACGGTCGGCGGTGTGAAGCTCTCCGAACCCGCTGCGGACCTCGCGGTCGCGCTGGCGCTGGCCAGTGCCGCGAGTGACACACCACTGCCCAAGAACCTGGTGGCGATCGGCGAAGTGGGCCTCGCGGGCGAGGTCAGAAGGGTTACGGGAGTCCAGCGCAGGCTGGCGGAGGCGTACCGTCTGGGCTTCACGCACGCGCTGGTTCCGACCGACCCGGGGAAGGTCCCGGCCGGTATGAAAGTCACAGAAGTCGCCAACATGGGTGATGCACTGAGAGTGCTCCCGCGCCGGTCTCGCGCACAGGCCCCACAGGAGGAGAACGCACGCCGGTAGACTTTGCCCTGGTCTCGACCGTCCGTACGAACGGTACGAGGGACGTAAGGGCACCGCAAACCTGTGACCGGAGGAGTGCAGTGGCAGCCAGCGACCGGGCAGCATCGCCCGGAAAGTCCGGCCAAGGCACCGGTAACGAGGCGCTGATGCGCGCCTCATTGAGCGCCGTCGCGCCCGGAATGGCGCTGCGGGACGGCCTGGAGCGCATCCTCCGTGGCAACACCGGCGGGCTGATCGTCCTGGGCATGGACAGAACCGTCGAGTCGATGTGCACCGGCGGATTCGTGCTGGACGTGGAGTTCACCGCGACGCGTCTGCGCGAGCTGGCCAAGCTCGACGGGGCGCTGATCCTCGACAAGGACATGACCAAGATCCTGCGGGCCGGTGTGCAGCTGGTCCCGGACGCCTCCATCCCCACCGAGGAGACCGGTACTCGCCACCGCACGGCGGACCGGGTCTCCAAGCAGTGCAACTTCCCCGTCGTATCCGTCTCGCAGTCGATGCGTCTGATCGCGCTGTACGTGGACGGTGAGCGCCGGGTCCTGGAGGAGTCCGCCGCGATCCTCTCCCGCGCCAATCAGGCACTCGCCACCCTGGAGCGGTACAAGCTCCGGCTCGACGAGGTCGCGGGTACCCTCTCGGCGCTGGAGATCGAGGACCTGGTGACGGTCCGGGATGTGACGGCCGTCGCACAGCGGCTGGAGATGGTCCGCCGGATCGCGACCGAGATCGCGGAGTACGTGGTGGAGCTGGGCACCGACGGCCGGCTCCTCTCGCTCCAGCTGGACGAGTTGATCGCCGGTGTCGAGCCGGAGCGTGAGCTGGTCGTGCGCGACTATGTGCCGGAGCCGACCGCGAAGCGGTCCCGTACGGTCGCCGAAGCACTGACCGAGCTCGACGCGCTCTCCCACACCGAACTGCTCGAACTCGCCGTCGTGGCACGGGCGCTGGGGTACAGCGGATCACCGGAGACGCTGGATTCGGCGGTCTCGCCGCGCGGCTTCCGGCTGCTGGCGAAGGTGCCGCGGCTGCCCGGGGCGATCATCGACCGGCTGGTGGAGCACTTCGGCGGTCTGCAGAAGCTCCTTGCCGCCAGTGTGGACGACCTCCAGACGGTGGACGGGGTCGGCGAGGCGCGGGCGAGGAGTGTGCGCGAGGGGCTGTCGCGACTGGCCGAGTCGTCGATTCTCGAGCGATACGTGTAGCGGTACGCGCAGTGGAAACAGGCGGTGTCGGGGCCCGGGAGACCGGGCCCCGAGGCATTTTCCCGGGCCCGGTCCCGCGGGTTCCCAGCCCTCTTCCCAGCCCTTTTCTCAGTCCTTCGCGAGTACGAACGAGGCGCGCTGCACCGGCTCGCCCGGCGCCTTCGCCTCGACCAGATACGTACCGGGCCCCGCGGTTGCCGCGGGCGGCGTCGCGCACTGCGGGACGCTCTTCTTGCGGTCCCACTCCACGGTGTGGACGACGGTCGAGCCCGCCGGGACCTTCAGCAGCAGGCTGCCCGCGTTGCGCGGGCAGTCCTTGGAGGACCACACCTGACTGTCGTCGCCACCGGCCTCGGTGATGGTGAGCACCGCGCTCTTCGGCCCGAAGTCGGCCTTGCAGGTGGTGGCCGAGGTGTTCTTGGCGATCAACCGGAACTTCGGCTTCTCGCCGGGGCTGTAGTTGAGTTCGGTACTCAGGCTCAACTGCAGTGCGCCGGCGGCGCAGTCGGGGAGCGGGGAGCCTGCCGGGACCTGCTCTCCGGTCGTCGCGCCGCTTCCGCTCGCGCCGTCGGCTCCGGTGTCCGTGCCGCTGCCGGCGTCCGTGCCGCCGTCACCGCTGCCGCCGTCGCTCGCGCCGCCGTCGGAGCCCGCGCCCGTACCGCTGTCGTCTCCGCCGCCGCTGCCCGAGTCGTCCGACTCGTCTCGCCCACCCGGCTGTTGACTGATGGCCGGACCCGACGGGGAGGGGCCGGGAGTGATCGAGCGTGCGGGACCCGATCCGCCGTGCCGGGAGTCGTCCGTGTTCCCCTTGCCGCCACCGGAGGTGACGGCCCACACGATCAGCAACGCGAGCAGCGCAACCAGCGTCGCCGCTACGGCCCTCCGTCGCCAGTAGATGGTGGAGGGAAGCGGCCCGATCGGATTACGCAAAGATCCCACGGCGCAAACTGTACGAGAGATCGGCGCCAACTCCCGCCCCACCCGCCGCCCGGCCCTGAAGTTTTGCGGATCATCATCTCGGGACGGCCTGCTCCAGCCCCCTGCTTCCGCCGAGTTGGGCCCCGGGATCTCCCAAGGTGACCATTGGGTTTTGTTGACTACCCTCTGTCACATGGATAGTTCACTCACTGCCCCGCTCTACCGGGACATCACCGACTTCGCGCATGACATGCCGTCATGGGTGCAACACCTGGCCGAGATATGGACGGAGCTCGGGCTCCTGGTCTTCGGCGCCCTGTTCATCACCGGGTGGTGGCGTGCCCGACGGGCGGACGACGGCGCCCTGGCGCTGGCGGTGCTCGCACCCATTGCGACGGCCTTCGCCTATGTGGGCAGTGAGGTGCTCAAGTCGGTGGTGAACGAGGAACGCCCCTGCCGGGCGGTCGTCGGGGCGGCGGCCTCGCTGGTGCCGTGTCCGCCGACGGGCGACTGGTCTTTCCCCAGCAACCACTCCGCGATCGCCGGCGCGGCAGCCGTCGCCCTGGCGATCGCCCGGCCCCGGCTGGCCTGGCTCACCGTGCCGCTGGCGCTGCTGATGGCCTTCTCGCGGGTCTTCGTCGGGGTGCACTATCCGCATGACGTGGCGGTCGGTCTGCTGCTGGGTGCGGTGGTGGCCGCCGTGGCGGTCGCCATGCTGTACCGGCCGGCACGGTCGCTCGCCCGGACGGTGCGGGGCAGCAGGGCGCCCCTGGCCGTCTGGGCATCGGGCCCGGGGGCGGCGGTCGGCCGGTCCAGGCGGCGGGGCAAACGGCACTGACGGCCCGGGGGGAGTCTCCTTGGGCCGGTTGCCGGATATCGCGGGGACAGACGGGTGGCAACATCACCCCAAGGGCCCTGAGGAGGAGCGACACCACCGTGCGCGGAGCCGTCCTCCGCCCTTCCGTGTCAGGATCGGCAATGCGATGACTGCCATGACTGCGACACAGACGCCCCCCGCCTCCCTCCACGACCCCGTCATCGGGTGGTTCGAACAGCACGCCCGCGATCTGCCCTGGCGCCGCCCCGAAGCGGGCGCCTGGGGTGTGATGGTGAGCGAGTTCATGCTGCAGCAGACCCCCGTCAGCCGGGTCCTCCCGGTGTACGAACAGTGGCTGGCCCGCTGGCCGCGCCCGGCCGATCTGGCCGCCGAGCCGCCCGGTGAGGCGGTCCGTGCCTGGGGCCGGCTCGGCTACCCCCGCCGGGCGCTCCGCCTGCACGGGGCGGCGCAGGCAATAACGGAACGGCACGGCGGCGACGTACCGAGCGAGCACGGTCAGCTGCTCGCCCTGCCCGGGATCGGTGAGTACACCGCGGCGGCCGTGGCCTCGTTCGCGTACGGACAGCGGCATGCCGTACTGGACACGAACGTCCGCCGGGTGTTCGCCCGGGCCGCGACCGGCATCCAGTACCCGCCGAACGCGACCACCGCCGCCGAACGCAAGCTCGCCCGGGCCCTGCTTCCCGAGGACGACGAACGGGCCGCCCGCTGGGCCGCCGCGACGATGGAGCTCGGCGCCCTCGTCTGCACGGCCAAGAACGAGGACTGCACACGGTGTCCGATCGCCGGGCAGTGCGCCTGGCGGCTGGCCGGGAAGCCGGCCCACCAGGGGCCCCCGCGGCGCGGTCAGACCTACGCCGGCACGGACCGTCAGGTGCGCGGGCGGCTGCTCGCCGTGCTGCGCGAGGCCGTGGCACCGGTGCCGCAGTCGGCACTGGACGCGGTGTGGGACGAGCCGGTGCAGCGGGCCCGCGCGCTGGACGGCCTGGTCGCGGACGGCCTGGTCGAGCCGCTGGCCGGCGGCCAGTACCGGCTGCCGCTGAGCTGAAGGTCCCTGCTGCCCTCTTCCCCGCTGTTACACAACCGATGGACAGCCGTGCGTCAGCGTATGGCTGCTCCGCACAGCCCCGTGACAACAGCTCCGTAGCGTCAGCGACGTCAGCCCGACCGATCGATGGCTGACGGCGGTTCTACGGGGATCTACGGGGACGGAGGCGGTTGGAATGGCGCAGGGCGAGGTGCTCGAATTCGAGGAGTACGTACGCACTCGGCAGGAGGCACTGCTGCGCAGTGCACGCCGACTGGTTCCCGACCCCGTGGATGCGCAGGACCTGCTGCAGACCGCCCTGGTCCGTACGTACGGCCGCTGGGACGGCATCGCCGACAAGTCCCTCGCCGACGCCTATCTTCGCCGCGTCATGATCAACACCCGTACCGAGTGGTGGCGGGCCCGCAAGCTGGACGAGGTTCCCACCGAGCAGCTGCCCGACGCGAGCGTCGATGACGGCACCGAGCAGCGCGCCGACCGCGCCCTGCTGATGGATGTGCTGGGCGTACTGGCTCCCAAGCAGCGCAGCGTCGTCGTGCTGCGACACTGGGAGCAGATGAGTACGGAGGAGACGGCTGCGGCGCTCGGCATGTCGGCCGGTACGGTGAAGAGCACGCTGCACCGTGCGCTGGCGCGACTGCGCCAGGAGCTGGAGAGCCGTGAGGCAGCGAGCAGGGAGGCCCGGCTCCGGGAGGAGCGGGGTCTGACGGCGGCCGACCGTGCTCCGGCCGTCGGCGCTCCGGTGCGTGCGCGGGCAACGGCGCAGGTACGGGCGCAGGCGGGCAGGCGTATGGACGAACGGGGGCGGGAGCGGTGCGCGGCCTGACAGCCAGCGATGACAGCGACAACGGCGACAGCGACCGTGGCGGCGCAAGAGACAGCGGTGGCCGCGGGGCCACCGACGGTCGTGGCCGGGTCCTGACCGGCTGGGCGGCGAGCACCACGACCCTGGTCGGGCTCGCCGCTTTCGGGCTGCTCGCCGTCGGCTGCTCCACCGGCGGTACCGGCACCCGTGACGAGGGTCCGGCAGGCACCCAGGCGGTCGCCCAGGTCACGCCGAGCGCCGATCCGACCTCCACGGCGAAACCCACGCCCCGGATCGATCCCGTGGCGCTGCTCAAGCGGGACCCCAAGGTCAGCGAGCGGGTCAGGACGGATCTGAAGCCCTGCAGCGGCTCCGAGTACCCGGTGGACACCTCGTACGGCACCGTGACCGGCGGCCCCTCGGCCGACGTGGTGGTGAACGTGATGACCTGCGGCGATTCGGTGGGCGTCGGAACCTATGTGTACCGCCAGGGGGGCCACGGCACGTACGAGAACGTGTTCGCCATGGAGCAGCCCGCCGTGTACGGCACCATCGACCGCGGTGATCTGGTGGTGACGGCCCAGGTGTACGAGAAGAAGGACTCGGTCGCGTACCCCTCCGGCGAGGAAGTGATCACCTACCGCTGGGCGGACAACCGGTTCAGCGAGCACGACCGGGTGCACAACGACTTCAACCGAGCCGTCGGCAGTGGGGAAGCCGGGCTTCCGGAATCCGCCGAACCGGCGGGGAACTGAGAGCAGTCCGATGGCCGAGACCCACGTCCTGTTCGTCGAGGACGACGACGTCATCCGCGAGGCCACCCAGCTGGCGCTGGAGCGCGACGGCTTCGCGGTCACCGCGATGCCCGACGGACTGTCGGGGCTCGCTGCGTTCCGGGCCGACCGTCCCGACATCGCCCTGCTCGATGTGATGGTGCCGGGGCTCGACGGGGTCAGCCTCTGCCGTCGTATCCGCGACGAGTCGACGGTCCCGGTGATCATGCTGTCGGCCCGGGCCGACTCGATCGATGTGGTGCTCGGCCTGGAAGCCGGCGCCGACGACTACGTCACCAAGCCCTTCGACGGGGCGGTCCTGGTCGCCCGGATCCGTGCCGTGCTGCGCCGCTTCGGTCATGCGTCGGGCGGGCAGCCGGGCAACGGGGAGCCGGAGCCGCAGCCCGTCGGCGGAATGCTGGTCTTCGGCGATCTGGAGATCGACACCGAGGGCATGGAGGTCCACCGGGGCGGCCGGCAGGTGGCGCTGACCCCGACCGAGATGCGGCTGCTGCTGGAGTTCTCCGCCGCGCCCGGCACGGTGCTCTCCCGCGACAAGCTCCTGGAGCGGGTCTGGGACTACGGGTGGGGCGGTGACACCCGGGTCGTGGATGTCCATGTGCAGCGGCTGCGCACAAAGATCGGCCAGGACCGGATCGAGACGGTCCGCGGCTTCGGCTACAAACTCCGGCCATGAAGCGGTTCGCCCTGCGGACGGGTGTCCGCTGGAAGATCAGCATCGCGATCGCGGCGGTCGGCGCGCTGACCGCGGTCGCGCTCAGCTTCGTCGTCCACAACGCCGCCCGGGTCTCGATGCTGGAGAACGCGCGCGAGGTCCAGCTGGAGCGGCTGACGTACGCGCAGCTGCTGTACGAGGCGAAGAAGACACAGAAGGCCGACCCCCGGTTCGGAGCCAAGCTCAACGACCCGACGATGCCGCGCAGCCTGCGCGCGGAGACCAACAGGAACCGGCGCGCCACGCATGTCGAGGAGACCAGGAACGGGGTGCCCGATGTGTGGGCGGCCGTGCCGGTCGGCAACGGCGATGTGCTCTCGCTGCACACCCGTTTCGCCGACCGCAGCGCCACGATCATGGGGGATCTCGACCGGGCGCTGATCATCGGCTCGGTCTCGGTGGTGTTCGGCGGCTGCGCGCTGGGCGTGCTGATCGGCGGGCAGCTGTCGCGCCGGCTGCGCAAGGCGGCGGCCGCGGCGGGCAGGGTCGCGCAGGGCAATACGGATGTACGTGTCAGGGAGGCCGTCGGCGGTGTCGTCCAGGACGAGACCGATGAGCTGGCCCGCGCGGTGGACGCGCTGACGGACGCGTTGAACGAACGCATCGAGGCGGAGCGCCGGGTCACCGCGGACATCGCGCACGAGCTGCGTACCCCGGTGACCGGTCTGCTGACGGCGGCCGAGCTGCTGCCGCCGGGCCGCCCCACCGAGCTCGTACGGGACCGGGCGCAGGCGATGCGCACCCTGGTCGAGGACGTGCTGGAGGTGGCCCGGCTGGACAGTGCGTCGGAGCGGGCCGAGCTGCAGGAGATCGCGCTGGGTGAGTTCGTCAGCCGACGGGTCGCGCTGCTGGACCCGGATGTGCGGGTCCAGGTCGTCCACGAGTCCTGGGTCAGCACCGATCCGCGCAGGCTGGAGCGGATCCTCGGCAATCTGCTGGGGAACGCCGCCAAGCACGGTGCCACTCCGGTGGAGGTCACGGTCGAGGGCCGGGTGGTGCGGATCCGCGATCACGGTTCCGGGTTTCCGGCGGCGCTGCTGCGTGAGGGCCCGAGCCGGTTCCGTACCGGAAGCAGCGATCGGGCCGGACACGGACACGGTCTGGGGCTGACGATCGCGGCCGGTCAGGCGCGGGTCCTCGGAGCCCGGCTGACCTTCCGCAACGCGGCGCCGGAAGGGGCGGCGAAAGGCGCGGGCGGGGCGATCGCCGTGCTGTGGCTGCCCGAGCACGCACCGACGAACACCGGCAGCTTCCCGATCCTGCGGCTGTCCGAACAGCGCACGCCGGGCAGCGGCGACGGGCAGGGCGCGGGGTCCGGTCGCAGGCAGTCCGGCGGCTGAACCGCATACGGAAGGAGGCTCCCGGGGCGCGCCCCGGGAGCCTCCTCGTGCACGGCTCGTGCAGCGAGCGCGAGGGATCAGACGGCCTCGGGCTGCTTGGGGCCGGCCACCGCGGCCGGCTCCTGCGCCCCGTCCGACGACACGGTTTCCGGGCCCGCTCCCCGCAGCGGGACCTCCTTGACGAACACCGACGCGAGCAGGGCGATCACTCCGACCGAGGCGCCCACCAGGAACGCGATGTGGGTACCCGACGACACCGCGAACTGGTACGCCTCACGCATCGCATCCGGCAGCTTCGCCAGGCTCGCCGCGTCCAGCTGCGCGGACTTCGCCGTGGCGCCCCCGCCGCCGCGGGCCACCATCTCGTCCTGCACCCGCCCGGTGAACAGCGCACCCATGATCGCGACACCGAAGGAGCTGCCGAGCGTACGGAAGAGGGTGGTCGCGGAGGAGGCGACTCCCATGTCCTTCATCTCGACACTGTTCTGCGCGACGAGCATGGTGATCTGCATCAGGAAGCCCATGCCCGCACCGAGCACCGCCATGTAGAGGCCCGAGGTGAACCGCGTGGTGCCGGTGTCCATCTGCGACAGCAGGAACAGACCGGTCACCATCAGGACCGAGCCCACCACGGGGAAGATCTTGTACCTGCCGGTGCTGGTGGTGACCCGTCCCGCGATCAGCGAGACGACCATCATCGACAGGAGCATCGGCAGGAGCAGCAGACCCGAGTTGGTCGCCGACGCGCCCTGGACGGACTGCTGGAACAGCGGCAGGAAGAGCACCGCACCGAACATCACGAAGCCCGACATGAAGCCGACGACGGACATCAGGGTGAAGTTGCGGTTCCGGAAGATGTGGAGCGGAATGATCGGTTCTGCAGCCTTCGTCTCGACGAAGAGGAAGCCGACGAGCGAGGCGACACCGATCGCTATGAGCTCCATGATCACAGCGGAGTTCCAGTCGTACTCCGAACCACCCCAGGTGGTGACCAGCACGATCGCGGTGATGCCGAGGGTCAGCAGACCCGCGCCGAGGTAGTCGACCTTCGCCTCGGTGCGCTCCCGCTTGGGCAGGTGGAGCACGGCGGTGACCATGGCGAGGGCGACCGCGCCCAGCGGCAGGTTGATGTAGAAGCTCCAGCGCCAGCCGAGGTGGTCGGTTATGGTGCCGCCGACCAGCGGTCCGCCGATCATGGCGATCGCCATCACACCGGCCATCATCCCCTGGTACTTGCCTCGCTCGCGGGGCGGCACCAGGTCACCGATGATCGCCATGACGCCGACCATCAGGCCACCCGCGCCGAGTCCCTGGACGGCCCGGAAGCCGATCAGCTGACCCATGTCCTGGGCCATTCCGCTCAGCACCGAGCCGATCAGGAAGAGCACGATGGACGTGAGGAAGATGCCCTTGCGCCCGTACATGTCGCCGAGCTTGCCCCAGATGGGGGTGGAGGCCGCGGTGGCCAGGGTGTATGCGGTGACGACCCAGGAGAGATGCTCCAGGCCGCCGAGGTCACCGACGATGGTCGGCATGGCAGTGCCGACGATCAGGTTGTCCAGCATGGCGAGCAGCATCGTGATCATCAGGGCCAGCATCACCACCTGGACGCTGCGCTGCCGCTTCTCGGGTTTCCCGGCAGGCCGGTCGTCCGCCTTTCCGTCCGCCGCCTTCTTCAGGTCCGACATGGTCCCCACTCCCCTGATCCCCTGCGCGTGCCGGGCACTTACTTGCCGACCGGCTAGTTGACTACACTGGGGAAAGTAGCCCCGTAACTAGCCGGGCGTCAAGTAAGTATCGAGGAGAGCGCCATGGGCAGCACACCGCAGCCGCGCCGGGGCAACACGCGCCAGCGCATTCAGGACGTCGCCCTGGAACTCTTCGCCGAACAGGGCTACGAGAAGACCTCGCTGCGTGAGATCTCCGAGCGGCTGGATGTCACCAAGGCCGCGCTGTACTACCACTTCAAGACCAAGGAAGACATCCTGGTCAGCATCTTCGACGACCTGAACCGGCCGGTCGAGGAGCTGATCGAGTGGGGCAGGGGCCAGCCCCACAGCCTGGAGACGAAGAAGGAGATCCTGCGCCGCTACAGCGAGGCGCTGACCGCCGCCGCCCCGCTCTTCCGGTTCATGCAGGAGAACCAGGCGACCGTACGGGACCTCAGCATCGGGAAGACCATCAAGGACCGTGTCGTCGGCCTGGTCGATCTGATCAAGGACCCCGATGCTCCGCTGACCGATCAGGTGCGCTGTTTCACCGCGCTCTTCACGATGCACGCGGGCATGTTCGCCCTCAAGGACTTCGAAGGCGACCCCGAGGAGAAGCGCAAGGCCGTCCTCGAAGTCGCCTTCGATCTGGTCACCCGGGCGCACAGCCCGGGGTCCGCCGAGTAGGCCTGTCCGGCCACGATCCGCCGGACGGGCACCGAGGGGTGCGTCCCGGTCGGGTCAGACCATGACGCCTTCCTTGTGCAGGAACGAGACCGGGTTGATCGCGGAACCGTAGTTCGGCGTGGTCCGGATCTCGAAGTGCACGTGCGGGCCACTGGAGTTTCCGGTGTTGCCGGAGAGGGCGATCTTCTCGCCCGTCTTCACGGTCTGGCCGATGTGCACATCGATCCGCGACAGGTGGGCGTACTGCGAGTACACGCCATTGCCGTGGCTGATCACGACGGCATTGCCGTACGCGGGGCCGTCACCGCCGCCGTTCGGACCGGCCTTCACGACGGTGCCACTGTGCGCGGCCTTCACCTCGGTGCCGATCGGCACGGCGAAGTCCTGACCGGAGTGCTTGTGGGCCCAGCGGGCGCCGTCATTGCCGAAGCTCGCGCTCAGCACGTAGTGGCGGACCGGGGTCTCCCAGGCGGCAGCCTTCTTCACGGCCGCCTTCTTGACCGCCGCACGTTCGGCCTTGGCCGCCTTGGCCGCCTTGCCCTGCGCCGCCGCCTGCTTGGCGACCGACTCGGCCGCGCCGGTATTTATCAGGCTCGCAGCGTTGGGGGCACCCGTCGTGCCGGCCGCGAACGCAGCACCCACGCCGAGAACCATCGACGTCCCCAGGCCGGCTGCCACCACGGCGCCACGGACACGGGACAGGGACGGGCGACGGGAGTGCTGGAACGAAACGCGCTTCGACATAAGCGGAGTACCTCCGGAGATGACTGGACCCGACGCTTCCGCCGGGCTGGCCATCCCTTGGTAACCCGCATCCCCACCAATGCTCAAATACCCCATCTACGAACAAAAGCCGTAGCGAGAGCTTCGGGAATCCATCGGCGCGGGCTTGGCGCGACCCATGCCCGGACTCATCGAAACTCCTGTTTCGGACAGGTTTAACCCCAGCTCCAAACCGCTCCAATCGGACTAAACATAGTGATCCGGGCTTATCTCCTTCCGCCCTCGAACCCCCCTCTCCCCGCAGGGGCAAAGGCCCCCGCCGCGATCACGGCACCTGCCCCTACCACCCCTAGTAGGCCTGGAACGGGCTGTGCGCCTTGTCACGGCCGGCGGGACCTGAGGCCATCCGATTCGGGGCCTTCGACCTGCAACCTGACTGCCGACTGACACGGCGACCAGCTCAGCTCCTGGGGGACAGACCATGGCCAGTGACACCACAGGCGCAGCGGGGCGGCGCAGCCCGGTCGCCCCCGTGCGGCTCGGCGTCCGCCACAGCACACAGGCGCTCCCCGACTGCGAGATCACCGGCTTCCCCCGACATCCAGCCGGTACGGCGTCGAGCAGCGTCCGGCGGTCCGGTCTTCGCCGGGAACGTCCTGCTCGGCATCGCGCGGCAGATCCCCCGGCAACGCGACGGCCGGCGCGTGGAGTGCGTGCTGCCCGCCACTGACGGCGGGCACGGCAGCACCGCGGCACGGCAAAAGGGGCTGCCCCGGACCGTTCTCACGGTTCCGGGGCAGCCCCTTCAGGTGCTCAGGTGCTCAGGTGCTCAGGCGCTCTCAGGCGCTCAGGAGCGTCCTTACACGTCCTTCGACATGTTCGGGCCCGCGCCGCCTGCCGCCTGCTCGATCGGGGGGACGTCGGGCAGAGCCGACTTCTCCTCGCCGCGGAAGGTGAACTTCTTCTCCTCACCCTCGCCCTCGGTGCCGACGACCACGATGTGACCGGGGCGCAGCTCACCGAAGAGGATCTTCTCGGAGAGGATGTCCTCGATCTCGCGCTGGATCGTCCGGCGCAACGGCCGGGCGCCCATCACGGGGTCGTAGCCCTTCTTCGCCAGGAGCGACTTGGCTTCCGAGCTCAGCTCGATGCCCATGTCGCGGTCCTTCAGGCGCTCGTCCACCTTGGCCAGCATGAGGTCGACGATCTGGATGATGTCTTCCTCGGTGAGCTGGTGGAAGACGACCGTGTCGTCGACACGGTTGAGGAACTCGGGGCGGAAGTGCTGCTTGAGCTCTTCGTTGACCTTGTTCTTCATCCGCTCGTAGCCGGTCTTGACGTCGCCCTGGGCTGCGAAGCCCAGGTTGAAGCCCTTGGAGATGTCCCGGGTCCCGAGGTTGGTCGTCATGATGATGACCGTGTTCTTGAAGTCCACGACCCGGCCCTGGGAGTCGGTCAGGCGACCGTCTTCCAGAATCTGGAGCAGGGAATTGAAGATATCGGGGTGGGCCTTCTCGACCTCGTCGAAGAGGACGACGGAGAACGGCTTGCGGCGCACCTTCTCGGTGAGCTGGCCGCCCTCTTCGTAACCCACGTAGCCGGGGGGAGAACCGAAGAGACGGGAAACCGTGTGCTTCTCGCTGAACTCCGACATGTCGAGGGCGATCAGCGCGTCCTCGTCACCGAAGAGGAATTCGGCGAGCGTCTTGGAGAGCTCCGTCTTACCGACACCGGACGGGCCGGCGAAGATGAACGAGCCACCGGGGCGCTTCGGGTCCTTCAGGCCGGCTCGCGTACGACGGATCGCCTGCGAGAGGGCCTTGATGGCGTCCTTCTGGCCGATGACGCGCTTGTGGAGCTCGTCCTCCATGCGCAGCAGACGGGAGGATTCCTCCTCCGTCAGCTTGAAGACCGGAATGCCGGTCGCGGTGGCCAGGACTTCGGCGATCAGCTCACCGTCGACCTCGGCCACGACGTCCATGTCGCCGGCCTTCCACTCCTTCTCGCGCTTGGTCTTCGCGGCGAGAAGCTGCTTCTCCTTGTCGCGCAGGGACGCGGCCTTCTCGAAGTCCTGCGAGTCGATCGCGGACTCCTTGTCGCGGCGGACGCCCGCGATCTTCTCGTCGAACTCGCGGAGGTCCGGCGGCGCGGTCATCCGGCGGATACGCATCCTGGAACCGGCCTCGTCGATCAGGTCGATCGCCTTGTCCGGCAGGAAGCGGTCCGAGATGTACCGGTCAGCCAGCGTCGCGGCCTGGACCAGCGCCTCGTCCGTGATGGAGACGCGGTGGTGGGCCTCGTAGCGGTCGCGCAGACCCTTGAGGATCTCGATGGTGTGCGGCAGCGACGGCTCCGCGACCTGGATGGGCTGGAAGCGGCGCTCGAGAGCGGCGTCCTTCTCCAGGTGCTTGCGGTACTCGTCGAGCGTCGTGGCACCGATGGTCTGCAGCTCGCCGCGGGCCAGCATGGGCTTGAGGATGCTGGCGGCGTCGATCGCGCCCTCGGCGGCGCCCGCACCCACCAGGGTGTGGAGCTCGTCGATGAACAGGATGATGTCGCCGCGGGTGCGGATCTCCTTGAGGACCTTCTTCAGGCGCTCCTCGAAGTCACCGCGGTAGCGGGAGCCGGCGACCAGCGCACCGAGGTCGAGGGTGTAGAGGTGCTTGTCCTTGAGGGTCTCGGGCACCTCGCCCTTGACGATGGCCTGCGCCAGTCCTTCGACGACCGCCGTCTTGCCGACGCCGGGCTCGCCGATGAGAACCGGGTTGTTCTTGGTACGGCGGGACAGCACCTGCATGACCCGCTCGATCTCCTTCTCGCGCCCGATGACCGGGTCGAGCTTGGATTCGCGAGCGGCCTGGGTGAGATTCCGGCCGAACTGGTCGAGCACCAGGGATGTGGAGGGCGTGCCTTCCGCGGGGCCGCCCGCGGTTGCCGCCTCCTTGCCGCCCGAGTAGCCGGAGAGCAGCTGGATGACCTGCTGCCGCACCCGGTTCAGGTCGGCGCCCAGCTTCACGAGGACCTGGGCTGCGACACCCTCGCCCTCGCGGATCAGGCCGAGCAGGATGTGCTCGGTGCCGATGTAGTTGTGGCCGAGCTGGAGGGCCTCGCGGAGCGACAGCTCCAGAACCTTCTTGGCCCGGGGCGTGAAGGGGATGTGCCCGGACGGGGCCTGCTGGCCCTGGCCGATGATCTCCTCCACCTGCTGGCGGACCGCCTCGAGCGAAATCCCGAGGCTCTCCAGGGCCTTAGCGGCGACACCCTCACCCTCGTGGATCAGGCCCAGGAGGATGTGCTCGGTGCCGATGTAGTTGTGGTTGAGCATCCGGGCTTCTTCCTGAGCCAGGACGACAACCCGCCGCGCGCGGTCGGTGAACCTCTCGAACATCGTTAATCGCTCCTCAGAGCGGTCAGGCAGTAAGGGGTCGGTCCCCTCCCTGTCCTTCCGCAGCTTAGTCCCGCAAGCGGGGACCGCTCATTCCAACTGCCGACACCGTCCTTGGCCTCCTGCCCCGAACGCCGACATCTGCTCCAACCCGATGGTGCGAGACGATGTTCCCGCAGGCCAGGCAGATACCCCTTTCGCCAGTACGCCGATGGCGAACGTGCGATGCCCGAGCCTGCGTGTCGCCCCTCCCCACTAGGGATGTCTTACCCGCAATTACAGACAGTCCATGCGGCGCACGCCGGTTCCCTCCGCTACGGGCGAACATCTTCGCGCTCTCGAATGCGTCCCTACGCCCCCATCTCGGACACACTGAGCACTCGATCGCAGACTCTGCGTAACCCGTGAGGCACTCGGCCGTTCTCCTGACATGGCCATCACCGTCCCGTCCACCTCGCAGTCGCTCGCCGACGAGCAGGAGGACCACGCCGAGTGCGCGCGGTGGGCGCAGTGGTACGAGCACCGGCTCGGCTGGGCAACGGAGGGCACCACACCGGTGCGGTTGCTGACCGGACTGCGGTTCGACGTCCTGGAGGTCCCTGCGGCCGCCGGCCGTGCGGCACTGCGGCGGGTGGGCCGCACCGGACCTGTGGCACTGAGGGGCGCCCGGATGAGCCTGCTGGTGACAGCGGGAAGCGCCGACGAACTGCCCGGGCTGCTCGACTGGCTGGAGTGGGGCGGGGTCACCCTCTCGCTGACCGCCATCGGTACGGGCGGTCGGATCACTGCGCCGACGCCGCCCGGTCGGGTGGCGGGCCGGTCGGGGGCCGCCGTATGGCTGCGGCCCCCCGGGCTGCGGCACGAGGGAGAGCCGGAGCTCCCGGCCCTGGTCGGCCTCGGGAGCAGGGGTGGGGATGCTCCCGATCTCGTACGGCTCGTGGACGCGGTGGCGACGGAATGCCACCGAGTCCGGTTGATGCGCGCCCGAACTGGGCGGTCGACCGATGAGTCGACAGCTCAGCCGTTGGCCTTCTCGTAAGCCTCACGGATCTCCGCGGGAACACGGCCGCGGTCATTCACATTGTGGCCGTTCTCGCGCGCCCACTTACGGATCTCCGCGGTGTCCTTGTTGCCACCCGTAACGGCACGGCCCTTGCCACGGCCGGCCGCTGCACGGCCACCCGTACGCCGGCCACCCTTGGTGTACGGCTCAAGAAGACCACGGAGCTTGTCCGCGTTGCTCGTGGTGAGGTCAATCTCGTACGTCTTGCCATCCAGAGCGAACGTGACCGTCTCGTCCGCCTCGCCACCGTCGAGGTCATCGACAAGAAGGACCTGAACCTTCTGTGCCACCGGATTTCCTTTCATCGAAAATGCAGTACGCGGAAAGGAAACCGCTTTTCCCCGAAAAACACAAACCCCCGGCAGAGGTTCAGGATCCCGAGAAGACGGGAAACATGCGCGATTCGGACATAGGGCTACGGCTTCTTGTGCCGGTCACAGGTGCAGAAGCATCCGGCTGTTGCCCAAGGTGTTCGGCTTCACTCGTTCGAGACCCAGGAACTCTGCTACACCCTCGTCATAGGAACGCAGTAGCTCGCTGTAGACATCTCCGTCGACCGGCGTCTCTCCGATCTCCACGAAGCCGTGCTTCGCGAAGAACTCGACTTCGAAGGTGAGACAGAAAACCCTCCGCACACCGAGCCAACGGGCGGTCTGCAACAACTTGTCCAGTACTTGGTGTCCGACTCCGGCACCCCTGATGCTGTGGTCGACCGCGAGAGTGCGCACTTCGGCGAGGTCTTCCCACATCACATGCAGTGCACCGCAGCCGATGACCCGGGCGTCCTCGTCGCGTTCTGCGATCCAGAACTCCTGGATGTCCTCGTAAAGCGTCACCGTTGCTTTGTCGAGCAAGATGCCTTCACGTACGTACCCGTCGAGGAGACGGCGGACCGATGCCACATCGCTGGTCCTGGCACGGCGGACTGTGACAGCCACGTTTATAACCGACGGTTCGGTACGGAAATCGGTATGCGGAAGCTCTGAGGACATACCCAGACGCTATCGCCCGGCCTCCGGGTCCGCGTCATCGGCCGGATCTTCGGTTGCTTCTCCGGTCGGTTCATCAGTCGGTTCATCGGCCCGTTCACGGGTCGCTTCATCCGCCGCTTCATCGGACGGCAGCTCGGAGGCCCCGTGCAGGTTGGGCAGAACGATCCGCATGGCGTCCTTGAGGGCCTCGCGCTGCTCGGCGGACATCATGCCGAAGAACGCGACAAGAGCGGCGGCAGGGTTGTCGCTGCGCGACCAGGCTTCGTTCATCAGTGCGGCCGAGTAGGCGGCGCGGGTGGAGACCGCCGTATATCGATATGCGCGGCCGTCGACTTCCCTGCGCACCCAGCCCTTCTGATGGAGATTGTCCATTACCGTCATGACGGTGGTGTAGGCGATGGAGCGTTCCTGCTGAAGGTCCTCAAGGACTTCCCGCACGGTGACCGGGCGGTTCCATTGCCAGACCCGCGTCATCACGGCGTCTTCCAGATCTCCCAATTGACGGGGCACAATGTCACTTTAGTGCCAGATGCCAGGAATGCTCGGCTATTTACGCAGCAAAAGGGCACACGACTCCTGACAAGTCGTGCGCCCTTCGCGTGCTGCGAGGTCCGGGGAGGTCAGACGCCGTCGGTGCCCGGCGCCTGCCGGACCGACTCGGCGCGGCCGATCGCCATGTCCACGGCCGCGTCCTCCTTGGCCTTGTTGGGACCGCCCTGGCTCTTGACGATCGTCACGACGAGGCCGATGAAGAAGGCGGCCATCACCACGGGGGGCACGAGCGCGGATACGTAGTCCATGGCATCCAGAGTAGCGAGGCCGGTACCCGCTTCCGCGCGCCCCCTCCGCGTTGCGTCGGGGTTATCCCGCGGCCCACTGCTGCGGTGGCGGGACCGGGCGGCGGGGCGGGAAGACCTCCGAGGGCTTCGGCGCCGGGCGCTCGGACGG
>NZ_FMDF01000072.1 GCF_900091955.1 Streptomyces sp. Ncost-T10-10d | reverse complement strand
AAGCGGGCGCCGGCTCGAACGAGGGCGACCAGGTGGGGTGCGTTCACGGCCCGCCACCGTTGCTGGGCGGATTCGACGAGCTTGAAGACCATGGCCAGGGCGGCGGCGGCGCTGCCGGCACCGCGGGTGACCTTGGTCCGCAGCCGGACGGTGGCGAAGGTCGACTCGATGGGATTCGTGGTCCGCAGGCACGAAGTCGCCGGTGGACAGGCCGTGCAGGTAGAGCAGCGGGGCGGTCGGCCCACTGGGGCGGCAGGGCCTGGGTGATGTCGCGGATCCGAGCGTCGTCGGTCGTGCCCGCGGCGGCGGTGAACCCGGAGCGGGCGCGAGTGGAGACGACCAGGCCGTCGGTCGAGGCCGCCTCCTTCCGGGCCTTCGCCCGTACCTGCGGCTCCCACCGCTTTTTGACCTCACGCTCTATGCGGTCACGCAGGTCGCGGCGGGGCCGCTTCAGCTTCGAGGAACGCGGCGGCGTCCGCGTGCGGCGCCCGGCTGCCGCTCGCCTGCCGGAGGAGCGCGAGGGCCTCCTCGGATGAGGAGCTGGCGGGGGTTGTGCACACGATGAGCGACTGTTCCGGTGAACGGGCGATCGACAGTGTCTGCTGTGTCACCGTCACCGTGCCGACGACGGGATGGTGCAGCTCGTAGGACGCGGCATCGCACGGCGCCACACGGTGGTCCCCCCCACAGTGCGACGAACTCCGGGCTTTTCATCGTCAGCTCGCCGATCAGCTCCGCGAGCAGCGGGTCCTCCGGGTGCCTGCCGACGGCGATGCGTAGGTTGCCGACCACCGCGCGCGCCTTGCGCTTCCAGTCCGCGTACAGCTCCTGACAGTGCAGGTCCAGGAACAGCATCCGGCTCATGTTCGGGCGTCGCGCCGGGTCATCCGGGCCGAGGAGGTCCAGGTGACCGGCCAGCAGGGCGTGCCCGAGGCTGTTCCAGGCCAGCACGTCCGTACGGCGGCCGAGCACTATCGCCGGGACGCCGTCGACGGCGCGGAGGAGGTCGCGTGTTTCGTCGGCGAGCTTCTCGGGCCGCGGGCGGCGCACCCGGGGCGCGTGGCGGGCGGCGCCGGCGAGCCGGTCGAGGTGCCCACGCTCGTGGTCGTCGAGCAGGAGAGCGCGGGCGATCGCGTCGAGCACCTCGGCCGAGGCCCCGCGGGACAGGCCCTGTTCCAGCCGTGCGTAGTACGAGACGCTGACGCCCGCCAGCTGGGCCAGTTCCTCGCGCCGGAGCCCGGCCACCCGCCTGCGGGGCCCGAGGTCGCGCAGGCCGACGTCCTCGGGTCGCAGCCGCGCCCGTCGGGCTTGGAGGAAGGCGCCGAGCGGGCCGGGTCCGTTCATCACCCCAGTATTCGGTGCGCGGCCCGATCCCAGCCACACCCTGTGAGGGGTGGGACAACCCGGGAGTGGTGCGTGCCCGCCCGCGTGTCCAGGCTCGGTCTCATTCGGCCACGTACCCCAGACCCGAGGACGGACCACATGGATCAGAACCCGGAGCAGATCACCCTTGGCGACGTCACCGTCACCCGAATCAAAGAGTTTTACGGCTCGGTCGAGATGCCCGCGGGCCAGTTCTTCCCGGACAGCCCCCACGGCTCGTGGGACGAGCACCGCGGCTGGCTGGCACCCGACTTCTGGAACCCGCAGACGGACGAGTGTCATACGGCGATCCAGTCCTGGCTGCTGCGCAGCGAGGGGCGCACGATCCTCGTCGACACCGGCGTGGGCAACCACAAGGACCGGCCCTACGCGCCGGTGTGGAGCCGCCTGGACACGAACTACCTCGACCACCTCGCCGCCGCCGGGGTGCGGCCCGAGGACGTCGACATCGTGGTCAACACCCACCTGCACATCGATCACGTCGGCTGGAACACCCGCCTCGACGGCCGGACCTGGGTACCGACCTTCCCGAACGCCACGTACCTGATGACCCGGCGGGACTTCGACTTCTGGGACCCGGCCAACGAGAACAAGACCGTGCTTGGCCGCGGGAACCAGAACGTCTTCGAGGACAGCGTCACGCCGGTCCACCAGGCGGGACTCACTCACTTGTGGGAGGGGACGTACCGGATCGACAAGAACCTGCGTCTCGATCTCGCTCCTGGGCACACCCCCGGCTCGTCCGTTCTCACTCTGGAGTCCGGCGGCGAACAGGCCTTGTTCGTCGGAGACCTGGTGCACACCGCGCTGCAGATCGCAGAGCCGGACACCAATTCCTGCTTCTGCGAGGACCCGGCGGAGTCCCGCGCCAGCCGGCACAAGCTGCTCGGCCGCGCCGCCGAGAACAACGCGCTCGTCTTCCCGGCGCACTTCGGCGGCCAAGGCGCCGCGGAGGTCGCGCGCAGCGGGTCGAAGTTCGTGATCAAGGAGTGGGCGGGCTTCTCCCGCATCTCCTGATGTCCCCCTCCAGAAAGGAAGCGTGTCCCGTGCCCCGACAGGCAGATCCGGTCGTCGAAACCCCGGCGGGCGCCGTGCGCGGCGTCCGTGACGGATCCGGCGAGCGCTACCGCGCCCTCCCCTACGCGGCGGCCCCGACCGGCGCCGGCCGTTTCGCCCCGCCCGCACCGCACCCGGGCTGGTCCGGTGTCCGCGCCGGCACACGGCCCTCGCCCACGGCTCCCCAGCCGGCCCGCGACTTCGGCCGACTCGACATGGTCCCCTACTTCGGGCCGGGCTGGGTGCCCGGCGAGGAGTACCTGACCGTCGATGTCCACACGCCTGCCGCCGACGGCGGCAGGCGTCCCGTCATGGTCTTCGTGCACGGCGGCGGGTTCGTCACCGGCTCGAACTGCGCCGCGCTCTACGACGGCAGCGCGTTCGCCCGCGACGACGTCGTCCTCGTGACGGTGAACTACCGTCTCGGCATCCCCGGGTTCCTCGATCTGGCGGGTGCTCCGGCCAACCGCGGACTGCTCGACGTGCTCGCCGCACTCAGATGGGTACACGACACCGTCGCAACATTCGGCGGCGACCCCGAGAACGTCACGGTCTTCGGCCAGTCCGCGGGTGCCACGCTCACCGGCGCGCTGCTCGCGACACCGGAGGCAGGCGGTCTGTTCCGGCGAGCGATCGTCCAGAGCGGCAACGGCACCGGCGCGTTCACCCCAGAACAAGCACAACGGGTCACTGCCACGGCGGCCGCGGCGCTGGGCGTCGAGCCGACCGCCGAGGCGTTCGCCCCGATCCCGGACGAGCGCTTCCTGACGATCCTGCCCGCACTGGCCGGCCTCGACCTCCGCACCGGCACCGCCACGGACCCGCTGGCCGGGCTCAGCCCGTTCAGCCTGGTCCTGCCGGTCCAGCCCGCCGACGGTCTCGCCGACGGCCCGGCCGGCGACGTCGACCTGCTCATCGGCACCAACATCGAAGAGGGGCACCTCTACCTCGCGCCGCAGGGCGACCTGGAGTCCACCACGGAAGCTGACGTACTCGCCGTCGCCACCCGGGTGCATGCAGACCCGCAGACCGCCCTCGCCGCGCACCGCGCGGCACGGCCGGACGAAACACCGGGCGAGCTGCGCTCCGCCGTGCTCGGGCAGGCCCTGTTCGAGGCCGGTACGACGCGCATGGCGCAGGCCCACGCTCGGATCTCGGGCGGCCGCACGCACGTCTATTCTTTCGGGTACCGCTCGACGGCCCTGGCCGGGCGACTCGGCGCTGCCCACACCGTCGAACTGCCCTTCGTGTTCGACATCGCCGACAAACCCTGGCTGCACGGGGACACCTGCCTACTCGGCCCCGACCCCGCCCCAGCAGGATTCGCAGCCCAGGTACACGGCGCCTGGGTCGCGTTCGCCGGCACCGGGAACCCGGGCTGGGCTCCCTACGACCCGCAGCGACCCGCGGTGGAAATCCTCGGCGAATGAATGAACAGGCTGACCAGCCGATCTCAGGTCAGTGGCCGATCGGCCACGGAGCGGCCCCCAACGTGAGATTCGGCCAGGCCGTGTGAGATCCCACAGGAATACACGAAGGCCCAGCCCGCGGGAGGCCCACATGCCGTCGAACAGAGCCAGTCGTGCGGAGTGACGAAGTAATGCGGGTGCGCGGTGCACCTCAATCAGTCAGAGGTCGGCCGTCGACCGTCCGGGCCGCTGTCCGGGCGACCGCCTCGGGGGTGGTGTCAGGCCCACCCCCGGAAACGGGTTCCAGGCCCAGGGACTGCGAGGCGCGCGGGGGACAGGATTTTCCTTGCCGACAGTGGCTCATCGCTGAGGACCGAGGAGAATCCGATGAATGAGATCGTTGCCCGGCGTTTCACGGGGAGTATGGGGATCGCTGCAGCGGCGGGGCTGATCCTGGAGGTACCGCTGTACTTCGTGTACTCGGGCCCGCCACCGCAAGCCAACGTGCTGACCCGCCTCCTGATCGGGATCCTCGCTCTCGGCTTCGTTCTGGTCTTCGCCACCGGCTTCCGCGAACTCGTCAAGAGGACTGCTCCCCAGGTGGAGTGGGCCGGCACCCTCGCCTTCGCGTCAGGACTCGCCTACACCGTGGTGACGCTGATCTCCAGCGGCCTGGAAGCCGGGGCCGTCATCGCCACCGACCACCCGATCGACCCCACCATCACCGTCTCCGGCACCTACATCCTCTACGGATCGATCTCCCGCATGCTCCTGGCCATGTTCCTGGCCGGCTTCGGCTACGCCGTCAGCAAGAGCGGCCTGCTGCCCCGCTGGGCCCATCGCAGCGCCTTCATCCTCGCCGGGATCAACCTGGCCTTCATGCCGTCCCTCTTCTTCGGCAACACCCCCGCCCGCTTCTACGCCGCCAACGGCTGGGGCACCACCGCCCTCATGGGCGGCCTCCTGAGCTACTGGCTCCTGGCGATAGGCATCACCACCTACCGCAGCGCCCGCCGCGTCCCGCAGCAAGCCGCAATCTCCTAGAGGCAACGCCGGCCAAGGCCGCCGGTGAACTCGTCGGGCTCTACCACGAGCGCTGGGAGATCGAGACCGCCTACGCCGAGCTGAAATCCACCGTCCTGGGCGGACGCGTCCTGCGGGCCCGCACCCCGGACGGCATCGAACAGGAGGTCTGGGCCTTGCTGACCGCCTACCAGGCACTGCGGACCGCAATGACCGACGCCACCGACAGCGTCTCGGGCACCGACCCGGACCGGGCCGGCTTCACCACCGCCCTCACCGCCGCCCGAGACCAGCTCATCCTGGCCGCCGGCGTCATCGCCGACATGCACATCGACCTGGTCGGCACCATCGGCCACCACGTCCTGGCCCAGCTCCTGCCCGCCAGGCGGGTCCGCACCAAAGACCGCATCGTCAGACGCGCGATCTCCAAATGCAACGCACGCGGACCCACCATCGACCGCACCACCTGCAAAGCCACCATCAGCATCAACATGCTCACGGGCAGCCCTTGACGCACCCGACCCCGCCCTAACTGGGAGGCGGAGGAGATACGTGCGAAACCCGCCACTTGTAGACGGAGCGGGATCTGACGGGCCCGTGCTTGGGTGACAGGACGCGCTGTGCACCGACCAGAAGCGCCCGTTCCCCATCGCGCGCGACCTCCGCGCGTTCCTCTTCGCCGTGCTCCGCGACGGCACCTGCTACCAGCCACCCGCACCCACTACGGCTTGACGAAAGCTATAGAGGCACCTTTTCGGGCTCCGGCGGCATGCCGGTGGGCTCGGACAATGGTGGGGTCGACCGAGGCGACCCAGTCGATGTCGCCGGCTGTGTCCGCCTTCGCCTGCGCGGCTTGCAGCATCCGCTCGAAGGTGCCGTCCTTGGCCCACCGGCGGAAGCGGGTGTGCAGGGTGGCCCAGGACCCGTACCGTTCGGGTACGTCCCGCCAGGCGACCCCGGTGCGGAACTTCCACACGATGCCGTTCAGGACCATACGGTCGTCCAACCGGGGACGCCTGTCGCATCCGTGGGCAGCAAAGGCCGCAGCAGGTCCCACTCGGCATCGGACAACTCCTGGCGACGTATCACCCAGCCGTGATCCACTGCCCGAGATCACGGGTCGATGCCGTGACGGACTGAGCGCCAAGGCCTACCTGGCCTGCGTCGGACCGCGCGGGCTCAGACTGCGAAGCCACCGTCCACCGCCAGCTCCGCGCCTGTGACGTATCGGGCGCTCTCGCCGGCCAGGTATGAGACGGCGTCCGCGACCTCCGCCGCCGTGCCGTAGCGGCCGAGCGCGGTGAAGCCGCGCTGGAAGTCGGCGGAATCGCCGTCGCCCGGGTTCATGTCGGTGTCGATCGGGCCCGGGTGGACCAGATTGACGGTGATCCCGTGCGGGCCGAGCTCCCGGGCCATGCCCTTGGTGAAGCCGATCAGAGCGGCCTTGCTGGTCGCGTAGAGCGCGCTTCCGGGGAAGGCCACGCGCTGGGCGATGCAGCTGCCGATGCTCACGATCCGTCCGCCCTCGACCAGGTACTGCAGCGCCGCCTGGGCGTAGAGATAGGGCGCGCGAACGTTCACCGCCAGCACCCGGTCGATCTGGTCGAGTGCCACTGCCTCGATCGGCCCGACGGCGCCGACACCCGCGTTGTTCACCAGGATGTCCAGCCGCCCGAACCGCTCGGCGACCGCCGCCACCGCGCCGCGCACCGCCTCCGGGTCTGCGCTGTCCGCGCGGACGGCCCAGCCGCTCCGTCCCATCGCGGTGATCTTGGCGACCACCTCTTCGGCCAACTCGGCCGAGCCCTGGTAGGTCAGCGCCACGTCTGCGCCGTCCTCGGCCAGCCGCAGCGCGACCGCCGCCCCGATCCCCCGGCTGCCGCCGGTCACCAACGCAACCCTGCCGTCGAGCGCCATCGCACCGTTCATCGTCATCTCCGTAAAACTCCTTGTTCCGGTCTTGGACATGCTCAATCCAAGACCGGAACGCCCTGCGGGTCCGGCGGTATTCAGACGTCATGTTCAATGTTCAACGACGACTCCGTACACCCCGGAAGTACGAACCGACCCCGGCTGCCCGGTGCAGTTCGGTCCGCCCGCCGGATCGGCAGCCACGTGGACCAAGGGGCAGCTCGGCCGGCCGACCGCCGCCGTCCAGCACCGCGCTCGCCGAGCCGGTCAGCGCCGGTCAGTTCGGCCTCCGCGGGCAGGTCCCGGCCGGACAGCGCGAGTTTGAAGACGGGCCCTGGCGTGCGGGCATGTCAACTTCCCTACGCATCAAGGCCTTCGCGGCGTGCGCGGCGATGCTCGCCGCCACCGCGCCGACATCACCGTGCCGCTCGACTACGCCGACCCCGGCGGTCGCACCATCACCGTCGCCATATCCCGCCTGAGGGCCACCGACACCGCCCACCGCGTCGGCCCGCTGCTGCTCAACGACGGCGGACCGGCCGGCCCAGCCTCCACATGCCACTGACCAAGTCGGAGGTGATGGGAGAGGTCGCCGACCGCTACGACCTGATCGGCGTGGACCCGCGCTTCGTCGGCCGGAGCACCCCGCTGGACTGCGGCCGGGACCTCCGCTCCGCCCTCTTGCGCTCCGCGGACGCCGACCTGGCGGCGTACCGCGAGGAGGTCGCCGTCGCGCGCGAGCTGGCCGGGCGGTGCGAGCGCGCCCACGGCGACGTGCTGCCGTACGTCACCACCCGCAACACCGCCCGCGACATGGACGTCATTCGCGCCGCCCTCGGCGAGGACACCCTCTCCTACCTCGGCTACTCCTACGGCAGTTACCTCGGCGAGGTCTACACAGCTCTTCCCCGGCCGCACCGACCGCATGGTGCTCGACGGAGTCAATTCCCCGGAGCACTTCAGCCACACCCTGCTGCGCGGCGCCGAGGCGGCGAACGAGGCGGCCCTGCGCGCGTGGGCGTCGTGGGCCGCCGCACGGCACGGCACCTACGGGCTGGGCGCCACGCGCGGCAAGGTCCTGGCGACGGTGGAGCACATCCTCGCGCCCGTTGTTACGCACGGCAGCTGTGGTGAGGAAGCCCTCAGGTTTGGCTATGGCCCATTCACGGTTGATCTGCGTCATAGGCGAATGATTGCCGCATGTCCCGTCTACTGGTGCCGGTTTGAGCACGCCGGTTCAGCCTGACCATGCGGGACCGCTGCGCCGCCGTACGCCTCACAGGGCGACTTGCAGCGCACATCCCTATGGGCTTCGAGAAACGGACAAATATGGACTGGACACATTCGAAGCGGCGTGACACTTCTCCGGGGGAGCGTGACAGCCGGTGTCACGCTCACGCTCTGTCTGCGTGGCACCGTTGGGGAGCTGTCCTCCGACAAGCAATCTTGGGCGACGGCCCGGTGTCCTCTGCCATCCAACCGAGGCGTTTGACAGCGAACCCAGCCGTTTCGGCTTCTACGACAGTGAACCCAGTCGTGCGGGATGGCCAGGCACTGGAGTGCTGACGATCTACGCGTGGCGGTGGTTGTCACATTTGCGGGCCCGGCGGTGTCTCCATGCCGAACAGCCAGACAGGCAAATCTACTGAGGAGAACACCATGGCACTCCGCGTTCCGAAGGCCGAGCTCAGCACCGAGATGAGCGAAAACATGATCAAGCAGCTCGGCGCCGTGGCCGAGCCCGTCGAGGTGGTGTGGCACAACCCCAAGGTCGCCACGTCCAACTTGGAGTTCTCGGCCAAGCTGAGTGAGTGGGACGCGGCCGACGCGAGCCTCAAGTCGTTCGCGCACATGGCCGTCGCGTCCCAGGTCGGCTGCGGCTGGTGCCTCGATGTCGGCTACTTCCAGGCGCAGAACCAGAACCTGGACCTGGCCAAGGCGAGCCAGGTGCCCCGCTGGCGGGATTCGGAGGTGTTCACGCCGCTGGAGCGGGACGTCCTCGAGTACGCCGAGGCCATGACGAACACGCCGCCGACCGTCACCGACGAGCTGCACGCGAGCCTGCTCGACCGGCTCGGTGCGGCGGCGATGGTCGAGCTCACCGCGTACATCGCCTTCGTCAACATGGCGACCAGGAACAACAATGCGAACGGGATTTCGTCGCAGGGCTTCTCCGATGCCTGCGAGATTCCACTGGCCGCGCGCCCTCAGAACTCCGGCGTAGCGTCGACGTCATGATGACCGAGGATCCGTTCGTCGCCCATCGCAGCCTGCTGTTCACCGTCGCCTACGAGATGCTCGGGTCGGCGGCCGACGCGGAGGACGTGCTGCAGGAGTCCTGGCTGCGGTGGGCCGACGTCGACCGGTCGCAGGTGCGCGAGCCGCGGGCGTACCTCGTCAGGACTGTCACGCGGCAAGCGCTCAACCGCCTGCGAACGCTGTCGCGCAGCCGCGAGGATTACGTGGGCGAGTGGCTGCCGGAACCGCTGCTGACCAGCCCCGATGTTGCCGAGGACGTCGAACTCGCGGAGAGCGTCTCGATCGCGATGCTGACCGTCCTCGAAACGCTCGGGCCGACCGAGCGGGCGGTGTTCGTGCTCCGCGAGGTCTTCGAGATGCCGTACGGCGAGATCGCCGAGGCCATCGGGAAGTCCGCGGCCACGGTGCGGCAGATCGCGCGGCGTGCCCGCGAGCATGTGGCGGCCCGGCGGCCGCGGGTGCGAGTGAGCCGGACGGAGCAGCAGGCCGTGGTGGAGCGGTTCCTGGCCTCGTTGCGAACCGGGCGGTTGCAGGAGCTGCTGGAGGTTATGGCGCCGGACGTGGTCCTGATCGCCGATGGCGGCGGGCTTGCGGCCGCCGCTCTGGCTCCGATCCACGGGGCCGAGCTGGTGGCGACGGTGCTCGCGCGCGCGAACCAGGTGGTGACCGCGTTCGAGACGATGACCGTGTGGCTCAACGGCGCGCCTGCGGGCCGGTTCGAGATCGACGGCGAGCCGACCGCGGTGAGCCTCGTGGTGGAGAACGGGCGGGTCACCCGGATCTTCCTGATGAGAAATCCGCAGAAGCTGACGCGGCTCGATGAACTGGCCGAAATCGCCAGGTAAGGGGGCTGCTGCCCTGGCAGCGCGAGTGTTCCGGGCGGTGAGGACCGCCCGGAACACTCACGACCGCGCAGTGGTCAGAGGTCGACGCACAGGGCGATCGATCAAGAGGTAGAAAGCGGGCCGCGCCTGCTTCCGGCTGCTACGGAAGCGCGTGCTGCTCGGTGCCGCCAGTCGTCGAAGACCGACTGGCGGCAAAGGGACGTCTGCCTGACCGTCTTCACGAAAATCTTTGAAGAGCCATCACGACCGGCCAGCAGCAGCCCGGTGACACTCAACCCAGTCGGGCCAGGTCAGCGCGCTGCACACGACTGACTTCACTGTCAAAGGACACCCGGCCAGCCCGGGGTGGCAGCCGGCGATGGGGTGCTGTGCCGGGTGGTTCTGGCCTGGCGGCGACCGAAACCCGGGAGTCGGGGCGGGACTGGCCGCCGTCAGGGGGACTTCACGGCGTTGACCATGGTGTATCCCATCTTGTCCCGGCACAGGGCGAGGATGTGCGGGTAG
>NZ_FMDF01000026.1 GCF_900091955.1 Streptomyces sp. Ncost-T10-10d | reverse complement strand
CCCCCTGGTGGGGTGCGCGGGGCTCGTCGGACAAATTCCGTGCGGGTGTCAGGACTTGGCGGCGGTACCGAAGGCCGGGATGACCGAGCCCTGGTAGGTGTCCTCGATGAACTTCTTGACCTCGTCGGAGTGGAGGAGTTTCACGAGCTTCTGGACGCGGGCGTCCTTCTCGTTGCCCTTCTTCACCGCGATGATGTTGGCGTACGGGTTGCCGTCGGCCTTCTCCAGCGCCAGGGCGTCCTTGGCGGGCTTGAGCTTGGCCTCGATGGCGTAGTTGCCGTTGATGACGGCGGCGTCCACATCGTTCAGGGCGCGGGGCACGGTTGCGGCCTCCAGCTCCTTGAACTCCAGGCCCTTCTTGTCGGTGATGTCGCTCAGCTTGGCGTCGGTCCCGACACCGGACTTGAGGGTGATCAGACCGTTCTCGGCGAGCAGCTGGAGGGCGCGGCCCTCGTTCGTGGTGTCGTTGGGCACCGCGATGGTCTGGCCGGCCTTGATGTCACCGATGGCCTTGACCTTCTTGGAGTAGAGGCCGAGGGGCTCCAGGTGGACGGTGCCGACGGAGACGAGGTGGGTGTTGTTCTTCTTGTTGAAGTCGTCGAGGTACGGCGCGTGCTGGAAGAAGTTCGCGTCGACCTGGCCGGTCTCGGTGGCGGTGTTAGGCAGGACGTAGTCCGTGAACTCCTTGACCTCCAGCTTGAGGCCGGCCTTGGCCGCCAGGTTCTTCTTGACGAAGTTCAGGATGTCGGCGTGCGGCGTCGGGGACGCGGCGACGACGAGCGCCTTGGAGGTGTCGGCCTGGGCGCCGGTCTCGGTCTTGGAGGCCGGGTCGGACGATGTGCCGCAGGCGGTGAGGCCGAAGGCCAGGGCGGCGGTGGCGGCGGCAGCTGCGGTGATCTTGATGTTCTTACGCACGAAAAGTGCCTCTTTCTGGTGGTGAGGGTGGTGCGCCCGGACAAGGAGTTCGGGCTTGAGCGGAGAGGAAGTCTCAGGTGGCGGTGCGGCCCCGGCGGGCCAGCAGGCGTACGGCTCCGTCGCCGATCAGCTGGATCACGGTCACGATGACGATCAGCAGCGCGACGGTGATGAGCATGAACTGGTTGTCGAAGCGCTGGAATCCGTAGGTCACGGCCTTGGAGCCGAGCCCCTCGCCACCTACCGCACCGGCCATCGCGGAGTAGCCGATCAGCACGATGACGGTGGTGGTGACGCCGGAGATGAGCGAGGGCAGGGCCTGCGGCAGCAGCACCTTTCGCACGATGGTCGGGATGGATCCGCCCATCGACTGGACGGCTTCGACGAGCCCGTGGTCGACCTCGCGGACGGCCGTCTCGACGAGCCGCGCGAAGAACGGGATGGCGCCGACGGCGAGCGGCACGATCATCGCGGTCGGGCCGATGAAAGTGCCGACGACCCAGGTGGTGAAGGGGATCAGGGCGATCAGCAGGATGATGAACGGCAGCGAGCGGCCGATGTTCACGATCACGCCGATGACCTTGTTCACCGGGGTGTTCCGGAGCAGTCCGCCCTTGTCGGTGAGGACCAGCAGGACGCCGAGCGGCAGCCCCACGAGAACGGTGACGACCGCGGACCAGAGCACCATGTAAAGGGTGTCGATGGTTCCCTGGGTGAGCAGCGGCTGCATTTCGGACCAGGTCACTTCGCCACCTCCTTGGTGAGCGGGGCGGGGGTCTGTACGGGGATGGAGGCGGCGTCGTGCTCCACGACCTCGGCCTGCAGGCCCTGCTCCCGCAGGAAGCCGATCGGGACGACGTTCTCCTCGAAGCGGCCGGGCAGCTCGATGCGCATCCGGCCGATCTGGTTGCCGCCGACGGTGTCCATCGCGGCGCCCAGGATCGAGATGTCGATGTTGTACGTACGGGAGAGCTGCGAGATCACCGGCTGGGTGGCGGCCTCCCCGTGGAAGGTGACGTCGACGACTGTGCGGTCGGGGCCGGAGGCCGTACCGCCGACGGGGAACAGCTCGTGGGCCAGTTCGGAGCCGGGGGTGGCGAGCAGTTCACCGACGGTGCCCGACTCGACGATGCGCCCCTTCTGCATCAGCGCGGCCGAGTCGCAGATCGTCTTGACGACGTCCATCTCGTGCGTGATGAGCAGAACGGTCAGGCCGAGCTGCTGGTTGAGGTCGCGCAGCAGCTGGAGGATGGAGCGGGTGGTCTCGGGGTCGAGGGCGGAGGTCGCCTCGTCGGAGAGCAGCACCTTGGGGTCTCCGGCGAGCGCGCGAGCGATGCCGACGCGCTGCTTCTGCCCGCCTGAGAGCTGGCCGGGGTATGCCTTGGCCTTGTCGGCGAGGCCGACCAGGTCGAGGAGTTCGAGGGCCTTGCGGGAGCGGTCCCTGCCGGAGACGCCGAGGATCTCCAGCGGGAGTTCGATGTTGTGCTGGACGCTGCGGGAGTCCAGCAGGTTGAAGTGCTGGAAGACCATGCCGATGCGGCTGCGCGCCTCGCGCAGCTCCTTGCCTGCCCGGGGGCCCCGGCCCGCGAGGGCGGTGAGGTCCTGGCCGGCCACGGTCACGGTGCCGGAGGTGGGGCGTTCCAGGAGGTTGATGCAGCGGATGAGCGAGGATTTTCCGGCGCCGCTCTGTCCGATGACGCCGTACACCTCACCCTCGCGGACGTGCAGGTCGACGCCGTCCAGGGCGGTGACCTCGCGGCCGCGCGACTGGTAGACCTTCGTGAGGCCCGAAGTGGTGATCACAGGGGGTTTCCGTCACTGTCGAGTGCGCGGCGCGGTGTCCGCCGGGCACGGGGCATTCGTCTGATGAGACTGTTTGGACGCTTCGATCGGACGTTCCAAGCGGGGGTCTCGGCACGGCTGGATGCGGCGGATGGCCGGAACAGCGGTGCCCGGGCAGGCTCGTTCCGCCGGGTGCGGACGGCTCGGGCTCGGTCTCGCTTCGGGGCGCGAGGCTCAGGCGGGGGCCCTCAGAAGGCGCGCATTCGACACATACAACGAGCACCGGGCGTCGTGATCGCCTCGGTCGCAAGGATGCGGTTGCTCGTCGTGGTCATGGCCCAAGTAAAACAGACGTAACGTTCCGCCCGGCCCGCCTGTCCGAATAGCGGACAGCCGTGGATGGCGGTGCGAGCCGGTTCAGTCGACCGTGGTGATTTCCACGCCCTGGGCTGTGACCTGCACCGATACGGCGGAGAGGTCATCGATGACAACATCCGCGTCCAGCTCGGAACGGTCGTGTGTTGTGGCCAAGGCCACGGTCTTCATGCCTGCCGCCCGTCCGGCCCGCAGTCCGGCGGGGGCATCCTCGAAGACCACACAGCGCGCCGGATCGACGCCGAGGCGCGCGGCGGCCAGGAGGTAGGGCTCGGGGTCGGGCTTGCCCCGGGTGACGTCCTCGGCGGCGATCATCACGGGGAAGTCGATCCCCACCTCGCGCAGCCGGGCCTCACCGAGCGGCCGGGTGGCGGAGGTGACGACGGCCCAGCGGTGCGCGGGCAGCGCACCGAGCAGTTCCTTGGTACCGGGCAGGATCACGACTCCGCCGGAGGCGTCCTCGACCTCCAGCTGTTCTATACGGGCCAGAGCCCCGTCGACCCGGTCCGCGGGAAGCAGCTCGGCGATGATCTCGCGTGCCGTCCGGCCGTGCAGTTCGACGCCCTGGAAGTCCTCGGCCGTCATCCCGTACTCCTGGGCCCACCGGGTCCAGCAGCGGTACACCGACTCGATCGAGGAGAGCAGTGTTCCGTCGTTGTCGAACAGCAGGGCCTGGGCATGGATCTTCATGTGCATCGACACTAGGGCCTTGCCCTCGGGCCATGTCCTCCGGGTACGGGGGCGCACGCAGGGGGCCGTTTGGTCCGTAATACCCTCGCCTCATGCTTGACGCCCTGACGGTCGCGGTCGCCGTGACCGCGCTCGCCCTCGCCGCCTGGTGCGGATTCGCCGCATACCGGGACCAGCCGACCAAGGACTGGCACTTCATCGGGATGGCAGTGGTCTCCCTGCTGTCACTGGCCCAGCTGGTGGTGGGCATCGTGCAGTTGTCCCGGGGCGAACGGCCCGAGCAGGGCATGACGATCTTCATCGCGTATCTGATCGGGGCCTTCCTCGCCGTGCCCGCGGCCGGTTTCCTGTCGCTCACCGAGCGGACCCGTTGGGGTTCGGTGACGGTGGCGGCGGGCGCGGTCGTGCTGGCCGTCCTCGAAGTACGGCTCTACGACATCTGGGGAAACTGACCGTGACCGACACCGATCGCACCCCCGCTGCGGCCACCGGCGAGAAGCAGCCCTTCGACCTCGGCACCGGTCCCGGCCGGGTGCTGGTCTGGTTCTACGGGGTGTTCACCGTCGCGGCGGCCTCCCGCTCGATCGTCCAGATGATCCTGGACTTCGACAAGGCCCCGCTCGCCTATGCGCTGTCGGCCGTCGCCGCCCTCGTGTACGGATTCATCACGTACTCGCTGGTGCGCGGCGGCGAGAAGGCGCGCAGGTCGGCGCTGGTGTGCTGCGCCGCCGAGCTCCTGGGTGTGCTGGTCGTGGGGACCTGGACGATGGTGGAGCCCTCGGCGTTCGCGGACGCCACCGTCTGGTCCGACTTCGGTATGGGCTATCTGTTCATCCCGGTGATCCTGCCGATCACCGGGATGATGTGGCTGCGGCGGGCGAAAAGCGCGTAGGCGGGGCGAGAACGCGTAACCGGCCCTACGCGCTGGTCACATAGGCGGGGGCGGTCGCGTCCTTCTCCAGCAGGATCATCCGGACGCCGTCCTGACCGGTCTCGTTGCCCACGGGGGCGTAGCCCGCCCGCCGGTAGAGCCGCAGATTGCCCTCGCTGCGATGGCCGGTGTGCAGCCGGAAGCGAGTGGCCGACCGCTCGTCGACGAGTCCCGACTCCGCGGCCCGCAGCAGCCGGGCGCCGAGCCCGTGTCCCCGGAGCCGCGGGTGGACGCAGAGCCGCGCGATCTGCCCGGTGCCTTCCTGATCGGTGGATCCACGGACCGAACCGACGACCTCGTCCCCCAGCCGCGCCACGAACACCAGATTCGTGGCGATCTCCGCGCGCACCGAGTCGAGGGTCTGGACGAGCGGGTCGATCCGGTAGTTCCCGTACAGCTCCGCCTCGCCCTGGAAGCAGAGGTACTGAAGTTTCAAGATCTCTTCGGCGTCCTGTGCCGTCGCCGCCGAGATGATCACGCTCATGCCCATGTGCGCATGCCTCCGCCCACCTGATCCACCGGTTGTCTCTCACGCTCCTTTCCCCGTGGTTCAGGAGCTACAACCTCCGCCGCGAGCATTCTGCGCAGACATCCAAGGCATCGGGAACGGATCGGACCCAAACTCCCCTGTGACATACCCAACTTCCCTGCGATTTCCCGGTAGGTGGGATCACCGGGCGCGAGCATCGCCGTCAGCAGCAGGGTGCACCGGCCGGGCAGCCGGTCCACTGCGGCGCGCAGCGCCCGGCGTTCGTCGGCACCGACGGCGATCCGCTCCGGGCAGTCGGCCGGATCCGCGGAGGTCTCGTCACGGTAGGGGCGTTCGCACCGGGCGGTACGGCGGGCCCTGCGAGCCTCCGCCCGTACGGCGTCCCGCACCCAGCGCACCGTGTCCACCGGCGGCCGGTCCTGCGCGAGCCGCTCCAGCAGCCTTAGCCAGACGGCCTGTTCGAGATCGGCGGGTTCGATCGCCGCGCCCGTTGCCGAGGCTGCCGCCTCGGCCGCGGCCTCGGCACTCACCAATGGATACAGGGAATGGACGACGGCCGCAGGGCCGGCGGCGGTTCCCGTGGGGGCGAGATCGATAAGCGTCATGCCCCGGCCGACGCACCTGCACCGACGGCCGGTTGCCGTAGCCGGCGAGCACCACCCGACCGGGGCACGCCCCGGCCGGGTGCTGACGCAGGTGTCACTTCGCGGCGAAGTCCGCCGAAGCGAGAAGAGCGGTGTCTGGATTGTCGGAGAAGATCCCGTCGATACCCGTCGCGAAGTACGCCTGGAACGCCCCGAATGCGTCACCGTAGGCACTGGGATCCGTGCCGCGTCGGAAGTCGGCGGGCAGGAAGGAGTTCTCGTTGCGCATCGTGTATGGGTGGAGGACCAGGCCCTGGGCGTGCGCGTCCTTCACCAGGGTGGTCGGTGCGGTGAGCCGGCCCGAGGCGTCCTTGGGAATGATCAGGTCCAGGGTGGGTCCGATGCCCTGGGCGAAGGACGCCATCCACTTCAGACCCTCGGGCTTCACCAGGTCGGCGACGGTGCGCGGATCTCCGGACGTCACGAAGTCCCACGGCCGCTCGCCCGCGCCGGAGAGCAGTACGACGCGCGGGGTGGCGACGAGTCCGGCCAGCCGCTGGATGCTGCCGGGCTCGAAGGACTGAAGGATGAGCGGCGACTGCTTGCGGTGGCGGTTGTAGCGGCGCAGCAGCTTGGCGAGGGGCTCCTCGAGTCCGAGGCCGAGGCCGCGGAAGTACGTGGGGTGCTTGGTCTCGACGTACAGCCAGACCGGCTTGCCGCGCTTGCGGCCCTCGCGGTCGGCCCACTGGAGCACCTCTTCGAACGTGGGGACCTCCCAGCGGCCGTCGTAGAGCGTGTTCTTCTGACGGGTGCCGGGGATGCGCTCCTTGGCGCGGAGCGTCTTCAGCTCGGCGAGGGTGAAGTCCTCGGTGAACCAGCCGGTGAGGGAGACCCCGTCGACCTTCTTCGTGGTCTTGCGGCTCGCGAACTCGGGGTGGGCGGAGACATCGGTGGTGGCGGTGATGTCGTTCTCGTGACGGCAGACGAGATGGCCGTCCTTGGTCGGCACCAGGTCCTGCTCGATGATGTGCGCGCCCATGTCGAGGGCCAGCTGGTAGGAGCCGAGGGTGTGCTCGGGCCGGTAGCCGCTGCTACCGCGGTGCCCTATGACGGTGGGCACCGGCAGGTCGAGGCGGAAGCCGTGGCCCCCGCCGTGGCCCCCGGACCGCTCGGAGGCGTTCCCAGCGGCGTTCCCGGTGGCGTTCTCGGCGGCGTCGGCCGGTCCGCCGGCCAGTCCGAGGGCGGCCGTGCCCAGTACGGCGGCCCCCGCTCCCAGCAGGGCTCTGCGGCCGGGGCCTGCCTGCGCGCGCTCTGTCATGACTGCTCCTCGCGTGTGATGTCTCGCACCTGTCGGGCGAGGCCCGAGCGTAAGGAGTCGTACCGTCTTAGGAGCAGCTCCTGGACGAACTTGGCGGAAACACACGTCAACACTGTGTATCCACTCGGTGAACCCGATGTGCGGTGGGCGAGTACCCGCGAGTATCGTCCTCACCTGCATGGACCGTCACGATCCCGCGCCCCGGCCGGCCCGGCCACTACACCGGAGGAACCGTTGTCCCGACACGCACTCATCAAGGCAGTGCTCGGACCGATCTTGCGTCTGATGTTCCGCCCCCAGGTGGAAGGTGTGGAGAACATTCCCGGGGACGGTCCGGTGATCCTCGCGGGCAATCATCTGACGTTCATCGACTCGATGATCATGCCGATCTGCTGCGACCGGCAGGTTTTCTACATCGGCAAGGACGAGTACGTGACGGGCAAGGGGCTCAAGGGCCGGGCGATGGCCTGGTTCTTCACGGGCTGCGGCATGATCCCGGTGGACCGGGACGGCGGCCGCGGCGGTGTCGCGGCGCTGATGACGGGCCGTCGGGTGCTGGAGGAGGGCAAGGCGTTCGCCATCTACCCGGAGGGCACCCGCTCCCCCGACGGCCGCCTCTACCGGGGCCGTACGGGCATCGCCCGGCTGACGCTGATGACGGGTGCACCGGTGGTGCCGTTCGCGATGATCGGTACGGACAAGCTGCAGCCCGGTGGTGCCGGTCTGCCCCGTCCCGGCAAGGTGACGGTCCGCTTCGGTGCTCCGATGGAGTTCTCCCGCTACGAGGGCATGGACCGCGACCGCTATGTGCTGCGGGCGGTGACCGACTCCGTGATGGCCGAGGTGATGCGGCTGTCGGGTCAGGAGTACGTCGACATGTATGCGACGAAGGCCAAGGCCGCGTGAGCTGACGCGCAGGATATGCGGAAGGGCCCGTACCCCGGTCGGTGGTACGGGTCCTTCCGTATGTCGTCACCACGCGTACGGCCCAGGCCGAGGGCAGCTACTGGTGGACGATGCCGTCCTCCAGCTTCTGGCCGCGCAACAGGAACCAGGCGGCGACGGCCGTCGCCAGCAGGACCGCCGCGCCGACACCCGCCGCGAGCCGCAGTCCGTCGACGAACGACTCCTGTGCCGCGGAGACCAGCGCGCTCGCCTGCTGCGCCGGAAGGCCGTGGGCCGCTTCGACGGCGCCGCCCAGCGACTCATGGGCCGCTGCCGCGTTGGCGGACGGGACGCCCCTCGGGGTGGCGAAGTCCTGGTAGACACCGGTGACGATGGAGCCGAGCAGGGCGATACCGAGGGCCGCGCCGAGTTCGTACGCCGTCTCGGAGACCGCGCCCGCGGAGCCTGCCTGCTCCTTCGGGACGCTGGAGAGGATCACATCGGAGGTGACGGTGAAGGCGAAGCCCGCACCGACGCCGACGACCAGCAGCACCGCACCGATCAGCGGATAGGCGGTCTCCTTGTGGATCAGGGTGACCGCGGCGAGCGCCAGGCCGATCGCCCCGAGACCGCCGGACACCACCGACCGTACCGAGTAGCGCCGGGCCGCCAGGCCGGCGATCAGACCTGCGGTGACCGCACCGACGGCCGCGGGCAGTTCGGCGAGCCCCGCCTCCAGCGGCCCTCGCCCCTGTACCAGTTGCAGGAACTGGGAGAGGAAGAAGACGAGCCCGGAGAGGCCGAGGATGGTCAGCAGATCGGCGAGAACCGCACCCGAGAAGCCCCGGTGGTGGAAGAGCCGCATGTCCAGCAGCGGTGCGGGGAGCGTGAGTTGTCTGCGCACGAACCAGCAGAGGGCGGCCAGGCCGCCGATGCCCGCGACGGCGGCCTCCCAGCTCGCGCCGTGCGCGGCCAGCTCCTTGACGGCGTATACGACTCCGATCATTCCGATGAAGGAGAGCGCCACGCTGACGAGGTCCCACGGGCCCGGTGCCGGGTTCTTCGACTCGGGGATCATTTTGATGCCGACGACCACGAGGACGGCCATGACCGGCAGGTTGATCAGGAAGACCGAGCCCCACCAGAAGTGCTCCAGGAGGAAGCCGCCGACGACAGGGCCGACGGCCGCGCCCGCGGAGGCCATGGCTCCCCAGATACCGATGGCGAGGCTGCGCTCGCGCGGATCGTGGAAGAGGTTGCGGATCAGGGCGAGCGTGGACGGCATCAGGGTGGCACCGGCGACACCGAGCAGCGCCCGCGCCAGGATCATCATCTCGGGCGTGCTCGCGTACGCGTTGAGCACGGATACCGCGCCGAAGGCGACGGCGCCGGTCAGCAGCAGCTTCTTGCGGCCGATGCGGTCACCGAGGCTGCCCATGGAGACGAGGAGCCCGGCGATGACGAAGGAGTAGACGTCGCCGATCCAGAGCAGTTGGGTGCCGGACGGCTTGAGGTCCTCCGTGAGGAAGGGGGTGGCGAGGCCGAGGACCGTGGCGTCCACGGCCACGAGCAGCACGGCGAGGACGAGGACGGCCAGGGCGATCCACCGCCCCGGACGGCGCAGCTCCTGAGAGGTTTCCACGCGCTGTTCGAGACTGCTCATTGCTCCACGCTCCGGCGTGCACCGCCGAGCAGCAACTCGACGATCATGTACTGGAAGTCCTGCCCGGCGACCCGGCCCACCTGGACGGTCCAGGCGCCGGCGGAGATGAGCCCGTAGAGGGCCTCGGTCAGCCAGGCGGGGGTGAGGTCGATCCGGATCTCACCGCGTTCCTGGCCGCGCCGGAAGAAGGCGGAGACCCGGGCGTCGAGCCGGTTCCAGCCTTCGTTCACCTCGTCGCCCTCGAAGAGCTGGTTCTCGGTGACGAGGAAGGAAAGCAGTCCGGCGCTCGGCTCGACGGCCACAACAAATCGGCGCAGCGCCTCCTCACAGCTGCCCTCGTCGAGCGCGGCGGCGTCCAGGGCCGCTTCGAACTCCTGGATCCCCAGGCTCTCCAACGCTTTGACCAGGGCATCCCGTCCGGCGAAGTGCCGGTGCAGGGTGGCGCGTCCGATGCCTGCGGCTCTGGCGACCTCATCCATGGTGGCGGTCGATTTACGGGTCAGCAGTGCGGCGGCGCTGCGCAGCACCTGCTCACGGTCGACAGTCATGAGACAACGATAAACCATATGAGACACAAATGTCTCAACGAGGGTGTCTGTCTCCGCGGAGGGGAGAGAGGACGATGTCGTCATGAAGCCGCTTTTGCTGATCGACATCGACGGTCCGCTCAATCCGTACGCGGCACTGATGTGCCGCCGGGTCCCGTACGGCTATGAGCTGTATCTGATGCGGCCGACGGGGTGGGACTACGGGACACCGCTGCCCGTCCTGCTCAACCCGGAACACGGCCGGGCGCTGCTCGCCCTCGCCGGCCGTTACGAACTGGTCTGGGCGACGACCTGGAAGGACGAGGCCAACGAGTGGATCGGGCCGCGGCTCGGGCTGCCCCCGCTGCCGTACATCGACTGGCCGTCGAATTATGGCGGCGCACCGGACGGTACGTACTGGAAGACGCAGTACATCGTGGAGTACGCGGCCGGCCGGCCGTTCGCCTGGGTCGACGACGAGATCGCCGAGCAGGACCGGGAGTGGATCTCGGGACAGGGGACGGCCGAGACGCTGCTGATGTGGATCGACCCGCGGATCGGACTCCTGCCGGCCGATTTCGAGAAACTGGCCGAATGGGCGGACGGCCGCCGGGGCGGCGGACACTGAGCCCGCAGTACGGCCGCCCGCCCGAGGTCAGTCGTTGAGGACGGTCAGATCCAGGTCGGGAAGGCGGGCCGGGTCGTTGATCACGTTCATCTCGACGACCTTGCCCCGCGCGATCGTGAAGATCATGACCGAGAACCGCCGGCCCTCGCGCGTGGAGATGACGGCCGGGTTCCCGTCGGCCAGTGCCCGCTGCGACGACTGGGCGAACGGCGCGAACATCATCGCCTGACGGGCCACGACCGCGGCGCCCCGCACCAGGGACGGCGCTCCGACACCACCGGCGCCGAAGTCGGAGCGCACCACCACGTCCGGGTCGAGCACGGCGACGAGGGCCTCGAAGTCACCGTCGTGCGCGGCGGCCAGGAAGGCGTCGACGACCTCGCGCTTGCGGGCGAGATCGGGGTCCGGATCCGGGTCCACCCCCTGCACCCGGCGACGGGCCCGGCTGGCGAGCTGCCGGGCCGCGGCCGGGGTGCGGTCCACGATGCGGGCGATCTCGTCGAAGGGCACGGCGAACATGTCGTGCAGTACGAAGGCGAGCCGCTCGGCGGGGTCGAGCGTTTCGAGGACGACCAGCATCGCGAGACCGACCGAGTCGGCCATCAGGGCCTGCTGCTCGGGATCGGCGTCCGGCCGTGCGCCGAGCACCGGTTCGGGGACGTGTGCCTCGGGTGCCTGTGTGTCGAGGGGCGCCTCGCGGCGGGAGCGGCGGGAGCGGAGCATGTCCAGACACAGCCGCCCGACGACCGTCGTGAGCCAGCCGCCCAGGTTCTCGATCGCCCGGCCGTCGGAGCGGCTGAGCCGGATCCAGGCTTCCTGGACGGCGTCCTCCGCCTCGCTCGCCGAGCCGAGCATCCGGTAGGCCACGGCCTTCAGCTGGGTCCGGTTCTCCTCGAAGCGTTCGGCCAGGAACTCGGTTCCGTCCACAGTCACATTCCTCCGTAGTGTTCCGTCGATGTGATGACGAACCGGATCTCGTGGATGTGACAGGTGGATCGGAGCCGCTTCACCGGCGCCGGGCGCGCCCGCTCAGCTCCACGGCAGCCCGGCACGATGACGCCAGTACGCTCCCGGCTCCTCCACGAGCGCGTCGAGCCGGGCGCGCTGCTCCTCGTCGAGGTCGACGACGGCCGCGTGCAGGTTTCCGGCGAGCTGGTCGACGGTCGCCGCACCGGAGAGCACCACACCGGCCCACGGCTGGTGCAGTACGAGCGCCAGGGCGATCGCGTCACTGCCCGGGCCGGCTTCGGCGGCGATCTCCTGGACAACGGCGGGAGCTTCCGTTCCGGCGAGCCGGCCGTTGGCCATGGCTTCCTTGACGATCACGGTGAGCCCGGCTCCATGGGCCTCGGCGAGCGCCGCTCCGGCCGAGGTCTCCAGGGCGTTGTAGGTGGCCTGGACCGTACGGAAGAGCGGCTCGCCGTCGACCGTGACGGCCAGAGCGGCCCGGATGGCGTCGGCCTGGGCGGGTCCGCTGGTGGACAGGCCGACACCGACCCCCTCCGCGGCGAGTGCGGCGAGCCGTGCGTGCAGGTCCTTGTCGGTGAGGGCCGGGCTGTCGGCGGTCACCGAGTGGATCTGGTAGAGGTCGAGGCGTTCACCGAGCAGCGCGTCGGTCTCTGCGCGCTGGCGTTCGAACGTGGCGAGGCTGTGGTCCTTGACCTCGTGCGCCTCGGCTTCGACGCTCCAGTCGGCGGTGTAGGTGTAGCCCCACTTGCTCCCGATGACGACATCGCGCACTTCCGGGTGCGCCGTCAGCCACTCGGCGAGGAACTCCTCCGAACGGCCGTAGGAGCGGGCCGCGTCGAAGTAGCGGACGCCCTGGGCATAGGCGGCATCCAGCAGCTCGTGGGTGCGCTCGCGCAGCGCCTCGACACTGCGGACACCGGGCAGATCACGGTCGCGGTGGAGGTTGATGTAGCCGGGCCTGCCGACCGCTGCCAGGCCCAGGCCGATGTGGGCGGTCGGGGTAGTCGCTGTGGCCGATGGGGCCTCCCCGGGTCGAGCGAAGCCGAGAGCTCGGGGAAGGGCGAAAGGCATCGTGGGCTCCTCGTCGATCGGGTGCGCTCCCCGTCAACGTAACCCAGCTCGGGAAAACCGGAAGGCGGGGAGCGTACAGCCGCTCCCCGCCTCGATTCACCTTCGGCGCTGCCGGTTCCGCGCCGTCAGTTCTTCGCGGTGGCCCACGCCTGCTGGACGGCGAGGTCGGCCTTGACCTCGGTCAGCTGTACGGCCACGGCCGACGGGGCCGTACCGCCGCGGCCGCTGCGGGAGGCGAGCGCGCCGGCCACATTGAGGACCGTGCGGACCTCGGGGGTGAGGTGCTCGGAGATCTTCGCGAACTGCTCGTCGGTCAGCTCGTCGAGCTCGATGCCCTGCTGCTCGCACTCCTTGACGCACTCGCCCGCGACCTCGTGCGCGACACGGAACGGCACGCCCTGCTTGACCAGCCACTCGGCGATGTCGGTGGCGAGCGAGAAGCCGGCCGGGGCCAGCTCCTCCATGCGCTCGCGGTTGACGGTGAGCGTGGCCATCATTCCGGTGAAGGCGGGCAGCAGGACTTCGAGCTGGTCGCAGGAGTCGAAGACCGGCTCCTTGTCCTCCTGGAGGTCGCGGTTGTACGCGAGCGGGAGCGCCTTCAGCGTGGCCATCAGGCCCGTCAGATTGCCGATCAACCGGCCGGACTTGCCACGGGCCAGCTCGGCGATGTCCGGGTTCTTCTTCTGCGGCATGATCGAGGAGCCGGTGGAGAAGGCGTCGTGCAGGGTGACGAAGGAGAACTCCTTCGTGTTCCAGATGATGACCTCCTCCGCGATCCGGGAGAGGTTGACGCCGATCATCGCGGTGATGAACGCGAACTCGGCGGCGAAGTCGCGGGCGGCCGTGCCGTCGATGGAGTTGGCGACGGAGCCGTGCTCGAAGCCGAGGTCGGCGGCGACCGCCTCCGGGTCGAGCCCGAGGGACGACCCGGCCAGCGCGCCGGAACCGTACGGGGAGACGGCGGTCCGCTCGTCCCACTGGCGCAGCCGCTCGGCGTCCCGGGAGAGGGACTGCACATGGGCGAGGACGTGGTGGGCGAAGAGCACCGGCTGGGCGTGCTGCAGATGCGTACGCCCGGGCATCGCGACGTCCGGGTGCGCTTCGGCGAGGCCGACCAGGGCACCCTGCAGCTCGGCGATCAGACCGCCGATGATCCGGGCGTGATCGCGCAGATACATCCGGAAGAGCGTGGCGATCTGGTCGTTCCGGGACCGGCCGGCCCGCAGCTTGCCGCCGAGGTCCGGGCCGAGGCGTTCCAGCAGGCCGCGCTCCAGCGCGGTGTGGACGTCCTCGTCGGCGACGGTGCCGGTGAACGATCCGTCGGCGACATCGGCTTCGAGCTGGTCGAGACCGGCGATCATGCGGTTCAGCTCGTCCTCGGTGAGCAGACCCGCCTTGTTCAGCACTCGCGCGTGGGCGCGGGAGCCGGCGATGTCGTACGGCGCGAGCCGCCAGTCGAAGTGGACGGAGGCGGACAGCTTGGCCAGCGCCTCGGCCGGACCGTCGGCGAAGCGGGCGCCCCAGAGGCGTACGTCGCTGTTGCCGTTGCCGTTGCTCACTGCGTGCTCCTCGGAAGAACAAGGGGGTGGATGTGCAGCCGCCTCCCCGCACGGAGGGTCGGGGAGGCGGTGACGTAACTACTGGGGGTCGGGCGAGGTCTCCGTCAGGCTATGCCTGCAGATCGCGCTTGGCGGCGATCTTCGACGAGAGGCCGAAGATCTCGATGAAGCCCTGCGCCTTGGACTGGTCGAACGTGTCGCCCGAGTCGTAGGTGGCGAGGTTGAAATCGTAGAGCGACTGCTCGGACTTCCGGCCGGTGACGACGGCGCGGCCCGCGTGCATGGTCATCCGGATGTCACCGGTGACATGCTGGTTGGCCTCGTTGATGAAGCCGTCCAGGGCGCGCTTGAGCGGCGAGAACCACAGGCCGTCGTAGACCAGCTCGCCCCAGCGCTGCTCGACCTGCCGCTTGTAGCGGGCCAGCTCGCGCTCGACGGTGACGTTCTCCAGCTCCTGGTGGGCGGTGATCAGTGCGATCGCGCCCGGGGCCTCGTACACCTCGCGGGACTTGATGCCCACGAGACGGTCCTCGACCATGTCGATCCGGCCGATGCCCTGGGCGCCGGCCCGCTGGTTGAGCTGCTGGATCGCCTGGAGGACGGTGACGGGCCTGCCGTCGATGGCGACCGGGACGCCCTCCTTGAAGGAGATGACGACCTCGTCGGCCTCGCGCGGGGTGGCGGGGTTCTCGGTGTACTCGTAGATGTCCTCGATCGGCGCGTTCCAGATGTCCTCCAGGAAGCCCGTCTCGACGGCACGCCCGAAGACGTTCTGGTCGATCGAGTACGGGGATTTCTTGGTGGTCGCGATCGGGAGGCTCTTCTCCTCGCAGAAGGCGATCGCCTTGTCCCGGGTCATCGCGTAGTCACGGACCGGGGCGATGCACTTCAGGCCGGGGCCGAGCGCGGAGATGCCCGCCTCGAAGCGGACCTGGTCGTTGCCCTTGCCGGTGCAGCCGTGGGCGACGATGCCGGCGTTGTGCTTGTCGGCGGCGGCGACGAGGTGCTTGACGATGGTCGGCCGGGACAGGGCCGAGACGAGCGGGTAGCGGTCCATGTAAAGGGCGTTGGCCTTGATCGCCGGGAGGCAGTACTCCTCGGCGAACTCGTCCTTGGCGTCCGCGACCTCGGCCTCGACCGCACCGCAGGCGAGCGCGCGCTTACGGATGATGTCCAGGTCCTCGCCGCCCTGACCGACATCCACCGCGACGGCGATGACCTCAGCGCCCGTCTCCTCGGCGATCCAGCCGATGGCGACGGAGGTGTCCAGGCCGCCTGAGTAGGCGAGTACGACGCGCTCGGTCACGGATTTCTCCTTACGGTGCAACCACTGATGGGTATAACTATGCAGTCCTCCGTATGTTTTGTCAAAGGTGCAGGTGGCTGAGGTGTCTCGGGCTCGCGCGCGGGAGGAAAATACCGGACCTCGAAGGGTCCGGGGCGGCCTGGGCGCGGCCTCCGGCCACGCACCGGAGGCAAGGGCGACGACCAGCGACCACCAAGCCGCAGAACAGCCGGCCCGAGGCACAGCGCCCGGGACGGCGCGGGACACCTCGTCGGCCGCGGCCCGGGTGGCCCTCGCTCTCGACGTACGGCCCCCCTCCCACGGGGCGCCGTGCGGCCACCCGGGCGCCGCTGCCGGACGCGGCTGGATTCCCCGCGGAGCGGTTGCGCGTCCGCACGGCACAGGACCCGGCCACGCGGTGCGTGCGACGGCTCGGCGACTGCTGCGCGGGGCAGGCCTGCACCGGCGTCCCGCCGACTGAAACAGCCCGGCCGTCAACGGAGTTGGCGACGATAATGGCCGCCATGGGTAAAACGTACGAGCGTATCGACGGACGGATCAGGACCTTCATCGAAGAACAGCACATCTTCTTCACGGCGACCGCGCCGCTGAACGGAGAGGGCACGGTCAACCTCTCCCCCAAGGGGGTCAGCGGCTCCTTCGCCGTCATCGACGAACTGACCGTGGCCTACCTGGACTTCGCGGGCAGCAATGCGGAGACCGTCGCCCACCTCCGCGAGAACGGGCGCATCACGCTGATGTGGTGTGCCTTCCAGGGGCCGCCGAACATCGTGCGCGTGCACGGTCGTGGTGAGCCGGTCTTCCGTGACGATCCCCGGTTCGGCGCGCTGCTCGCCCGCTTCCCCGCTGTGGACCCCGGCCAGCACGGGCTGCGCGCCATCATCGTGGTGAGGGCCGAGCTGATCCGGGACACCTGTGGATTTGCCGTGCCCTTCATGTCGTACGACGAGGACCGGCCACTGCACGCCCAGCGCTTCGCCCGCGAGGACGACGCGTCGCTCAGCGTCTACTTCGAGAAGAAGGAGCACGTCGCGACGAGTATCGACGGGCTGCCGGGGCTGCCGCTCCCGCTGCCGGCCATGCCGCGCGCGGAATGAGATCGAGCCGTAGGGAGCAGGTCCGGGGGTGACACGCCTCCGGACGGTCTAGCGTCCGGGACATGCGCAGATCTCTGGTGATCGGTTCGGCACTGCTCGCGCTGGCGGGCTCGGTCGCGGCCCGGCCCGCCGGGGCGCCCACTCTCCCGGGGCGGATGGCCGACACCGGCGGTGGTACCCAGTTGCTCACGGCCGAGGCCTCGGCGACCGGTTCCACGACGGGCACCGTCACCTGGTGGAATCTGCGCCGGGGCATCTGGGTGAAGGGCGGGTCCGCACCGGCCCGGTTCGGTGCGAAGGGCCTGGCCGAGGGGACGTCGCGCAAGCAGGGCACCGACACCACGCCCACCGGCCTGTACGACCTGCCGTACGCCTTCGGAGTCAAGGCGGCACCGGCCGGCACCGTATACCCGTACCGCCGGGTCAACAGCCGGTCGTGGTGGTGCGAGGACACCGAGGCACGGGACTACAACCGCTGGGTGGAACCGCGGCCCGCGGACTGCCGGGCCGGTGAGTCGGAGCACCTGGCCGCATATCCGACGCAGTACGCCCGCGCGCTCGTCATCGGATTCAACTACGAGCGGCCGGTACGGGGACGTGGCGCGGGCATCTTCCTCCACGTCGACGGGCGTGGTGCGACCGCCGGCTGTGTCTCCGTACCGGCGGCCGCGATGGACCGGATCCTCGACTGGGCGGACCCGGCTCGCAGTCCGCACATCGCGATCGGAACCCGTTCGGGCCCGACCGCGATCACGCGCTACTGACGGACGCGGGTACCCCGGCCGTTCAGCGCTCGTTCTGGGCCAGTCGCAGCAGGTGCTCGGCGAGCGCCTGACCGCCCGCCGGGTCACGGCTGATCAGCATCAGTGTGTCGTCACCCGCGATGGTGCCCAGAATGTCGTGCAGTTCGGCCTGGTCGATGGCCGAGGCGAGGAACTGGGCCGCGCCCGGAGGCGTACGCAGCACCACGAGGTTGGCCGATGCCTCCGCCGAGATGAGCAGTTCGGCGGAGAGGCGCCGCATCCGCTCCTCCTTCGCGGACTCGCCCAGTGGTGCCTGCGGGGTACGGAAACCGCCCTCGCTCGGCACCGCGTAGATCAGCTCACCGCCGGTGTTGCGGATCTTCACCGCACCCAGCTCGTCCAGGTCGCGGGAGAGCGTCGCCTGGGTGACGCTCAGCCCGTCGTCGGCGAGGACCTTGGCCAGCTGACTCTGCGAACGCACCGGCTGCCGGTTCAGGATGTCCACGATCCGGCGGTGGCGTGCGGTGCGGGTCTGCGGCACGGACGGCCCGCCGTGCTCGGTTTCCTGCGCCTCGGTCATCGTCGTCGCCTCATTCTCCGGATCGTCCGTCCCCTTTTGCCGCGTCGAGAGCGCCGGGCAGCGCCTGGAGGAACGCGTCCACCTCCGTGTCACCGATGATCAGCGGCGGCATGAGCCGCAGCACATCGGGGGCGGGTACGTTCACCAGGATTCCGGCTCCCTGAGCCGCCTGTTGCACCTGAGGTGCGAGGGGCTCGGTGAGCACGATACCCAGCAGCAGCCCGGAGCCGCGGACGTGGGAGACCAGCGGGTGCCCGAGACCCTCCACGCCGTCCCGGATCTTCTCGCCGAGCCGCTTCACCTGGTCCAGGGCACCATCGGCCGCCAGGGTGTCCAGAACGGCGAGACCTGCGGCGCAGGCGATCGGGTTGCCGCCGAACGTCGTGCCGTGCTGACCCGGCTTCAGCAGATCGGCCGCCGGACCGAACGCGACGGTCGCGCCGATCGGCAGTCCGCCGCCCAGGCCCTTGGCGAGGGTGACGATGTCCGGCTCGACACCCTGGTGGGCCTGGTGCTCGAACCAGTGGCCGCAGCGGCCGATACCGGTCTGCACCTCGTCGAGGACGAGCAGTGTGCCGGTCGCCCGGGTGATCTCCCGGGCGGCCTCCAAGTAGCCCTCGGGCGGCACGACCACACCGTTCTCGCCCTGGATGGGCTCGATGATCACCAGCGCGGTGTCGGTGGTCACAGCGGTCCGCAGCGCCTCGGCATCCCCGTACGGGACATGTGTGACATCGCCGGGCAACGGCTCGAAGGGCTCGCGCTTCTTGGGCTGACCGGTCAGCGCGAGCGCGCCCATGGTCCGGCCGTGGAAGCCGCCGTCGGTGGCGACCATGTGGGTCCGCCCGGTCAGCCGCCCGATCTTGAAGGCGGCCTCGTTGGCCTCGGCGCCCGAGTTGGCGAAGTAGACCCTGCCGCCCTGGCCGAAGAGCCGCAGCAGCCGTTCGGCGAGGGCGACGGGCGGCGGTGCGATGAAGAGGTTGGAGACATGACCGAGGGAGGCGATCTGGGTGGAGACGGCCTCGACGACGGCGGGGTGTGCGTGGCCCAGGGCGTTCACGGCGATACCGCCGACGAAGTCGAGGTACTCGGTGCCGTCGGCGTCCCACACATGGGCGCCTTCGCCTCGGACGAGGGACAGCTGAGGGGTGCCGTAGTTGTCCATCAGCGCGTGTTGCCAGCGCTGCGAGAGCTCCTGGTTGCTCATGACTCCCCCTGTGCGTCGGGCTGTGCGTCGGGCACGACCATCGTGCCGATGCCTTCGTCGGTGAAGATCTCCAGCAGGATCGAGTGCTGGACCCGGCCGTCGATGACACGGGCGGTCTCGACGCCGTTGCGTACGGCGTGCAGGCAGCCCTGCATCTTCGGGACCATGCCGCTGGACAGCTCGGGAAGCAGCTTCTCCAGCTCGGTGGCGGTGAGGCGGCTGATCACATCGTCGCTGTTGGGCCAGTCCTCGTAGAGGCCCTCGACATCGGTGAGGACCATCAGCGTCTCGGCGTTCAGCGCGGCGGCGAGTGCGGCGGCCGCGGTGTCGGCGTTGACGTTGTAGACGTGGTTGTCGTCGGCGGAGCGTGCGATGGAGGAGACGACGGGGATCCGGCCGTCGTCCAGCAGTGCCTGGATCGCTCCGGTGTCTATGGCGGTGATCTCGCCGACCCGGCCGATGTCGACGAGTTCGCCGTCGATGGTCGGCCTGTGCTGGGTGGCGGTGATCGTGTGGGCGTCCTCGCCGGTCATGCCGACGGCGAGGGGGCCGTGCTGGTTGAGCAGGCCGACGAGCTCGCGCTGGACCTGTCCGGCCAGCACCATCCGTACGACGTCCATCGCCTCGGGCGTGGTGACGCGCAGACCGGCCTTGAACTCGCTGACCAGGCCCTGCTTGTCGAGCTGGGCACTGATCTGCGGGCCGCCGCCGTGCACGACGACGGGCTTGAGGCCGGCCTGGCGCAGGAAGACGACGTCCTGGGCGAAGGCCGCCTTCAGCTCCTCGTCGATCATGGCGTTGCCGCCGAACTTGATGACGACGGTCTTGCCGTTGTGCCGGGTCAGCCAGGGCAGCGCCTCGATGAGGATCTGCGCCTTCGGGAGTGCGGTGTGTTTCCGCGCCGCGGTCATGAGCTGTACGCGCTGTTCTCGTGGACGTAGTCGGCAGTGAGGTCGTTGGCCCAGATGACGGCCGACTCGGTGCCGGTGGCCAGGTCGGCGGTGATCTTCACTTCCCGGTAGCGCATGTCGACCAGGTCGCGGTCCTCGCCGACGCCGCCGTTCTTGCAGACCCATACGCCGTTGATGGCGACATTCAGCTGGTCCGGTTCGAAGGCGGCCTTCGTCGTGCCGATCGCGGAGAGGACCCGGCCCCAGTTGGGGTCCTCGCCGTGGATGGCGCACTTGAGGAGGTTGTTGCGGGCGATGGACCGGCCCACCTCGACGGCGTCGTCCTCGGTCGCGGCGTTGATCACCTCGATCCGGATGTCCTTGGACGCGCCCTCGGCGTCACCGATCAGCTGTCGGGCGAGGTCGGCGCAGACGGTCCGTACGGCCTCGGCGAACTCGTCCTGCTCCGGGATGATACCGCTCGCGCCGGAGGCCAGCAGCAGCACGGTGTCATTGGTCGACATGCAGCCGTCGGAGTCGACCCGGTCGAAGGTGGTGCGGGTGGCGGCGCGCAGCGCGGTGTCCAGCGCCGGCGCCTCCACGTCGGCGTCGGTGGTGAGGACGACCAGCATGGTGGCGAGACCCGGGGCGAGCATGCCGGCGCCCTTGGCCATACCGCCGACGGTCCATCCCTCGCCGCCCGCGACGGCGGTCTTGTGGACGGTGTCGGTGGTCTTGATCGCGATGGCGGCCTTCTCGCCACCGTGCTCGCTGAGGGCGGCGGCCGCCTTCTCGATGCCGGGCAGCAGCTTGTCCATCGGAAGCAGCGTGCCGATCAGCCCGGTGGACGCGACCGCGATCTCGCCCGCACTGTGGCCGGTGAGGACCTCTGCGGCCTTCTCCGCGGTGGCGTGGGTGTCCTGGAAGCCCTGCGGGCCCGTACAGGCGTTGGCACCACCGGAGTTGAGAACGACGGCACTGACCTCGCCGCCCTTGAGTACCTGCTCCGACCAGAGGACGGGGGCGGCCTTGACGCGGTTGGAGGTGAAGACGCCCGCGGCGGATCGACGCGGTCCGTGGTTGACCACGAGGGCCAGGTCCGGGTTACCGCTCTCCTTGATCCCCGCGGCGATGCCCGCCGCCGAGAAACCCTGTGCTGCCGTGACGCTCACGGTGCGACTCCGATCGTGGAAAGACCTGTGTCCTCGGGAAGTCCGAGGGCGATGTTCATGCTCTGCAGGGCGCCGCCGGCGGTGCCCTTGGCGAGGTTGTCGATGGCGCTGATGACGATGATCCGGCCTGCCGCCTCGTCGTATGCGACCTGGATCTGTACGGCGTTGGAACCGTGGACGGACGCTGTGGCGGGCCACTGCCCCTCCGGGAGCAGGTCGACGAACGGCTCCTCGGCGAATGCCTTCTCGTACACGTCACGGACGGTCCGGGCGCTCACGCCCGGCTTCGCCTTCGCGCTGCACGTAGCGAGGATGCCGCGGGGCATCGGCGCCAGGGTCGGCGTGAAGGAGACCGTGACCGGTTCACCTGCCGCGGCGCTGAGGTTCTGGATCATCTCAGGGGTGTGCCGGTGGACCCCGCCGACGCCGTACGGGGACATGTTGCCCATCACTTCGGAGCCGAGCAGATGCGGCTTGGCCGCCTTGCCCGCCCCGGAGGTACCGGACGCGGCGACGATCACGGCCTCGGGCTCGGCCAGCTGGGCTGCGTACGCCGGGAAGAGCGCGAGAGAGACGGCGGTCGGGTAGCAGCCGGGCACCGCGATGCGCTTGGACCCCGCCAACGCCGGTCGCCCGCCCGGCAGTTCGGGCAGACCATAGGGCCAGGTGCCGGCGTGCGGCGAGCCGTAGAACTTCTCCCAGTCCGCTGCGTCCCTGAGCCGGAAGTCGGCGCCCATGTCCACCACGAGCACCCCACCACCGAGCTGCTCGGCGACGGCGGCGGACTGCCCGTGCGGAAGGGCGAGGAAGACGACATCGTGCCCGGCGAGGACCTCCGGCGTGGTCGGCTGAAGCACACGGTCGGCAAGCGGCCGCAGATGCGGTTGCAGCGCACCGAGCCTCTGACCCGCGTTGGAGTTGGCGGTGAGGGCCCCGATCTCGACCTCCGGGTGGACCAGCAGGAGACGGAGCAGCTCCCCACCGGCGTATCCGCTCGCCCCTGCCACTGCTGCTCGTACCACCATCGAAATCCTCCTCGTCGATGGCATGACTATACGCAGCTATGCACTTTTATGCAAAGAACTGTTCACTTGTCTTCGCGGCGGCGGCCGACGAGGGACCTGCTGGGCCTGCGGGACCGGTTGCTCACCGCTGTCGACGGCCGGGAGGGGCGGGTGATGACGTTCTCGGAGTCGGCGGGCGAGACCGGCGTGCCTCCGTCCCCCGGGCGGACATCGTCCGGCGGCGTTCACAGCACCGCGGCCGCGATGTCCTCGACCGTCGACACCGGCACGAGCGCCGACTCCGCCGGTGTCCGCACGTCGTCGTCGGCGTACCAGCCGGAACCGTGGACCACCACGTCGCGGCCCGCCTCGACCAGCCCGCGGTCGACGGCGTTGCACACGCCGGTCAGCGCCATGACCAGCGACCACTCGCGCAGCGCGCGCGGATCGCCCGGCAGCGGCCGCGGAAGGTCCGCGACCAGTTCCCTCAGCGCCGGGTAGCGATCGAGGCACTCGCGGCGCGAGACCACGATGCCGTCGCCGCCGTGCCGGGCGATGACCGCGTTCATCGCCGGTGAGGTGGCCGGGCGGTGCGTGTAGAAGGTCGGGTCGAGGATCTCGTCCACCTCGTCGGCGACGCCCGGGAAGTGCGGGTCGGCCCACTGCCGCCACAGTCCGTCGCCGCCGCGCTCGTAGCCCGGCAGGCCGGCCCGGTCGAAGCTGCCCCGGCGCAGGCTGAGCACCATGTCCGGGGTCCCCAGGTGCTGGACGAGCAGGCTCGCCGGACGGCTCGCCGGACGAGCCGCGCCGGCGGCCTCCAGCACATCCCGGCCGGCGTGGTAGCCGAGCAGTCCGAACGCGCTCGACACGGCGTGTGCGTGCAGCCGCGGCCCGGCGGCATCGGTCGGATCCGCGTCCTGCTCGAAAAAGGCCCGTGCGGTGTCGGCCACGAGGTAGTTGCGCAGGTCCAGCGAGAACCACAGGTTCACGCCGTGGCGCCGTTTGAGGTCGGACGCGTACGCGTCCGTGAACTGCCGGGCCAGCGCCTTGACGTCCTCGGCGCGCTCGCCGTCGTACACCATCAGCGGGTTGCGGGCCCGTAGTTCCGCGTCGTCGGTCAGGCTTCCGGCCCGCAACTTGGACCGGCCGGAGGCCGGGGCCAGCGTGGCGATCCGCAGCTGGTCGGGTGTGGCCAGCCCGGCGGCCAGTGCCCGCGCGACGGCGTCGCGGAGCGCGGTCCCCTTGTTCGCCGACGTGGGCGTGAAGATCATGACCGGTTCGCCCGTACGGCGGATGTACTCCACGGCGCGGGCGACGATCAGCAGGGAGGGGAAGGTCTTGGTGGTATGCGTGCCGGGGTTGCCGGCCAGGTCCAGCATGACCAGCCGGTGGCTGCCGTACTTGCCCAGTTCCCGCCACTGTGCCCGGGCCGGCTCGAAGAAGCCGTGGACGTCGGCGTCCGGTTCCGGCAGCGCGAAGCCGGGGGAGAACGCGCCGGGTTCGGTGACCGGCGCCGGGTCGTCCACCAGGGCCGCGACGGCCTGCGGCAACCGTTCGTAGTAGTCGAGGATCAGGTTGCGCTCGGCGACGAGTGCGGTGGTCATGCGGGTCCTCCCCGGTCTGCTGCCCGATGGGCCGGCGGATCGATCCAGTACCGCCGACGCCGGAACGGGTAGGCGGGCAACGTGCAGACCCGTCCCGGGCGGTCCTTGAGGTAACTCGTCCAGTCGGTGTCCTCACCGCGCAGCCAGGAGTCGGCGGCCGCGTGCAGCTCCGGTCCGGCCTCGCCC
>NZ_FMDF01000136.1 GCF_900091955.1 Streptomyces sp. Ncost-T10-10d | reverse complement strand
GTACCAATGGTGCGGACGGTGCGACTGGTCCTGCTGGTCCGACGGGTGCGACGGGTCGACGGGTACCAATGGTGCGGACGGTGCGACCGGTCCTGCCGGTCCGACGGGTCCGACGGGTGCGGCCGGTACCAACGGTACCAACGGTACCAACGGTACCAACGGTACCAACGGTGTCGACGGTGCCACCGGCGCCACCGGCCCGACGGGTGCCACCGGCCCGACGGGACCTGTTGGCCCGTCCGTGCAGGCCAACAGCAACGCCACGTCTGTGCCCGCTGGGGGCAGCACCACGGACATCGTGGCCGTGTGCCCTGCCGGAACCGTGCTGACCGGGGGAGGTGCCGTGAGCCAGCTGCAGAACCCGGACATCATCTGGACCGCGAGCTACCCGGACACCGCCACCAACACCTGGCACGTCTCCGCCTACAACAACGGTGCCACCGCGCAGACCGTCCAGTCGTACGCGGTCTGCATTCCCGGCACCGTCGGTCCGTGACGTAACCAGTCCCAAGGGAAATGGACGGGAACCCGCTCAGGGTCCGGGACAGTCCCTGTGATCGCTGCCGCAGCAGATGAAGGGTCTTCTGCTGCGGCAGCTCCATGTCGTCCCCGTGTCGCCTCCGTCGAGTTCCGCAGCCCCCGAGTTCCCATCCGGTGCCATCGCACCGGCGCACGCCGACCGCGCTTCTCCGCAGCGGCAGGCTCGGGTTCTCGGGGGCCGACGGGTCTACTGGGAAAGCTGAACTTCCGGCACTCTTAGGTCCGTTCAACCCGGACTGCTGTCCCCCGTACCCCCGGAACCCCACTCGGATTCGACTCGGAGGCTGACCGCGCATGCGCTCGATACGCATCGCCCTGCTGGGCCTGGTGGCCCTCGTCGCAGGACTGCTGACCGCGACCCCCGCCGCCGCGGCACCGAACTTCAAGGCGCCGTTCCCCTGTGGCCAGACCTGGACCTACAGCCATCACTCGGCGGAAGTAAGACAGGCCCTCGACTTCGTCCGCACCGACGGCGGCGCCACGGCCGGCACCCCCGTCCTCGCCTCGTCCGGCGGGACTGCCCACCGCTACTCCCAGCCCAGCGGTGCGGGCAACTACATCGCCATCGACCACGGCGGCGGCTGGCAGACCTACTACTTCCACCTCGCCTCGTACTCCGTCGCCGACGGCGCCTCCGTCTCCCAGGGGCAGCAGATCGGCGTCACCGGCTCCACCGGCAACAGCAGCGGCGCACACATCCACTACGAGCAGCTGTACAACGGCGTCGGTCAGACCATCGCGATCAACGGCCAGTCACTCGCCCCGTACCCCGGCTCGTACTACAGCAAGTACCTGACCAGCGACAACGGCTGCGGAGGTGGCGGCACGTACTGGGTCGACACCTTCGCCGATGCCACGGGTTACGCGTCGGCCGGCCCGGGCGACGCGCAGGGCGTCCTCAACGCGGGCACGAACTACGTCTACTGCAAGGTGTGGGGCGCCCAGGTCGGCTCCGGCTCCAGCTACAACCACTGGTGGCTGAAGACGGACCTGGACACGGTGTACGCGGGCAAGAACGGGCGCGGCGCGTATGTCTCGGCGTACTACCTGTCCCGCTGGGGCAACGACGAGGCGAGGGACAACAATGGGACGGTGATCCCGGACTGCTGACCGGCACGCCCGGCCGATGCCACTCCCGTCCAGCGGTCGAGGACGGACGGGAATGGCACCCGGCGTCGCGGCCACATGCGAAGGAGACGGCTGCTTCCTTCACCTGCGTGCCGCAGTCCGATGCCGCAAGCCCCCCGTCAGAAGCGGCACTGTCCGCTACGCCTTGCTGTTGTAGTGAGTGATGTCCCAGTGGCTGCCTTCCCGTGCGTAGACATTGCCGGCGGGGGACTTGTACAGAGCGGCCCCGTCGCTACGCTTCCCCGCCTTGGCGAACTTGTGCGTGATGTAGTCGTTGACGCACGAGACCTTGGTGGAGATGTCCGTCTTGTATCCGTTGCGATGGCTGTACGTGCCGGCGCTGTGGCCCTTCTCCGTGCCGCCGGTGACGATCACCTTGCAGCCGCTGACCTTCTTGAAGGCGATCGTGCCCGCGATGGTCGCCTTGTTGATCTGAGTGAATGACGTACACGACTTCTTGTTCCAGTCGGAGCAGTTGCCGCTGGAGGTCCAGGTGATGCCCGCCTTCTTCAGCTGGGCGGCGGCATCCGCGTGCTGGGCGTACTTCGCCGGTGCGGCCTGTGCGGTGCCGGCGGCCAACAGGACCGAAGCGGTAGCGGCGATCACCATGCGGCCGGACAGAAGTCCCATGCGCTTCAAGACGTGCTCCTTGTCTGTCTTACGAGTTCGAACGCTGCTTGGTGGTGCTGGTTCCAAGCGCGGAGAGCCTGCCCAGCGGCGAACGGCCTGCGTATCCACCCTTCAGGTGAAAGGGGCGCGTCGAAGTGGACGCCGTCCCGCCAAGGGCGCGGAGCGGCTGAGCGGCGGATGGACCTCGCAGGTACGACGGCTGGATGTCTCCGGGCCGCAGGGAAGGCGTTCGCTCGTGCTGAGGTCCTTCGTCAAGCCCTTCTTCGTGCGCCATGCGAGACCGGGTGCGGGTACCAGGGTCGACCGGGCGGGCGCGGCTCCGACGGCGGGCGGTGGATGTGATTCGCCGCGAGCCGCCGGCATACACACCTCGGTTCCTGCACCGCGACTTCCACCCGGGCAACGTGCTCTTCACCGGTGCCGGGGCAAACCTGCGTATCAGCGGGGTCGTCGACTGGGTCGAGACCTCCTGGGGCCCCGCCGACCTGGACGTCGCGCACTGTTCCACCGCGCCGGCGCTTCTGCATGGTGTCCCGGCCGGGATGCGCTTTGCCGAGGAGTACACGGGCGCGGGCGGGCGGTTGGCCGTGAGCGGTGCGGACCATCTGTACTGGCGACTGCTGGACGCGCCGGCCTACGCGCCGGACGCGGAGAAGGTCGCGGTCCCGTGGTGGGAACTGGGGCGGACCGATCTGATGCCCGAGGTGCTCACGGCGCGCCTGGAATGGCTATGTGGGGTGCCTGCTCGACCGGTTCGCCTGATCGGCGTCATCGCCGCAACGCCCCACCATGACGTCGCTGCCGGTAGTCGGCGGTCCTTGCGTTCGATGCGTCGGTGATCCGAGGGAAAACGACCATCCGGTTTCGTACGCAGGGTCAAACGCGGCGTGTCCCGGGGTAAAGGGACGGTTATGTCTGTATAGATGTAGGCGTCATCGCGAAGAGGCGTTTCTTCGCGTCCTGTGTGGCACGAGTGCCGTCGTCTCTTCCGTGAGTGTGTGCTGTGCGTGGTGTTTCCGCATTCGTCGCACCAGTGAATCGCTGAATTGTCGATCCATATGCCCCCGATTCGTCCACCGGTGTCTCGGTGGCTCCCGGTCCCGGTGGTGCCGGATTCCGCATCACCTGAGACGGCGTCGTTCAATGCCTATTTCATAAACGGAATCAATGAACTGCCGATTCGGTGCATCGGCGATGCGTCGGACGTCGATGTACGAATCAACGGTTCATTGGCGAGGAGATGCTGTGCGTTACGGGAGTGCGTTGAGGGAGTAATTCCGATCTCCGGGAACGACTCCTCTCATGGGTGTGTACGACATGTATTCGGCGTCCGTCGTGGCCCGGCGCTACGACGGATTCTTCGTGTCCGGATTCGGCTTCGCCGCCTCCGACTACGGGCTCCCTGGCATCGGCTTCATCGCCCGGCCGGGCATGGTTGCCTTCGTCGAGGGCGATGCCGACGATCATGCCGCCCGTCCGACGGTCTCGTCGGCGCCGGGCACCGCTGCTTGACCCGGCCGAGAGGCCGCCGGGTTCGCGCCCGCCTCTTGTCTGATGTGACGTCAGGTACGACGATGGCCCCCGCGCCCGTCATGTGACGATGCGTCAGATTCCCTCGGGGAAGGAGGCCGTCCGGTGCCGATACTGCCCACCGGGCCGCTGTCGTACGGGATGCAGCTGCCGATCCAGTCGCAGAGCACCATCTACGCGGAGGGGTGGGAGGCCGTGGCCACCCCTGCCGACCTCGCCGAGATCGCCCGCACCGCCGACCGCACCGGCTTCGCCTACCTCGCGAGCTGCGACCATGTCGCGATCCCGCGGCGGCTCGCCGGGGTCATGAGCACCGTCTGGTACGACCCGGTCGCCACTCTCGCCTTTCTCGGCGGGATCACCGAGCGGGTCCTGCTGATGAGCCATGTCGCCGTCGTCGGCCTGCGGCACCCGCTGGCCACCGCCAAGCAGTACGCCACCCTCGACCACCTCTGCGGCGGCCGGCTGATCCTCGGGGTCGGGGCCGGGCACGTACCGGAGGAGTTCCAGGCGCTCGGGGCGGATTTCGAGGGGCGGGGCGGGGTCCTCGACGAGACCATCGACGCACTGAAGGCGGCGCTCGGTCCCGAGGAGTACCCGGAGTTCGCGGGGGAGCGGTTCTCCTTCGCCGGGCTCGGGCAGCTGCCGCGCCCGGCCCAGGAACGGGTGCCGGTCTGGGTGGGCGGCTCCTCGCCCGCCGCCGTGCGCCGGGCCGCGGTGCGGGGGACGGCTGGCTGCCGCAGGGTGATCCGCGGGAGAAGCTGCCCGCACAGATCGCCAGGCTGAAGGAGTTGCGCGAGGCGGCCGGGATCGAGGCCTTGATCGTCATCGGCGCGATCACCGAGCCGCTGTACGTCGGTGAGCCGGAGTGGTCCGTCGGGCGGCGCACCCTCACCGGAAAGCCGGAGGTCCTCGCCGAGTCGCTGCGTGAGTACGGGGCCATGGGGGTCCACCAGATCCAGGTGCGGTTCCGCAGTCGGAGCCGCGGCGAACTGACCGACCAGATGGCGGCGTTCGCCGCCGAGGTCGCACCCCATCTCGACAGGTAGGAGTCAGGCCATGGGCAAGCTGGACGGGCGGGTCGTGCTGATCAGCGGCGCGGCGCGCGGACAGGGCGAGCAGGAGGCGCGGCTCTTCGCCGCGGAGGGCGCGCGGGTGGTGATCGCCGATGTGCTCGACGAGCAGGGCGAGGCGCTGGCCAAGGAGCTGGGGGAGGACGCCGCCCGGTTCGTCCATCTGGATGTGAGCCGGGAGGACGAGTGGCAGGCCGCCGTCGCCGCCGCGAAGGACACCTTCGGAAGGATCGACGGACTGGTCAACAACGCGGGGATTCTCCGCTTCAACGAGCTGGTGACCACGCCGCTGGAGGAGTTCCAGCAGGTGGTGCAGGTCAACCAGGTGGGCGCGTTTCTCGGAATCAAGATCGTCGCGCCCGAGATAGCGGCCGCGGGCGGCGGGACCATCGTCAACACCGCCTCGTACACGGGGCTCACGGGCATGGCGTTCGTGGGCGCGTACGCCGCCACCAAGCATGCGGTGCTGGGGCTGACCAAGGTGGCGGCGGTGGAGCTGGCAGCGAAGGGGATACGGGTCAACGCCGTCTGTCCCGGGGCCGTGGACACCGCGATGACCAACCCGGCGGCGCTGGACCCGACCGCGGACCCGGAGGAGTCCAGGGCGGCAGTGGCCGAGCTGTACCGCAAGCTCGTACCGCTGGGGCGGATCGGGCAGCCGGAGGAGGTGGCGGCGCTGGCGCTCTTCCTGACCTCGGACGACTCCTCGTACATCACGGGGCAGCCGTTCGTCATCGACGGCGGCTGGCTGGCGGGTGTCAGTCTGTTCTGAGCAGGGCTGACGATGCGTCAGGTATTGACGCTTGCGGGTGCCGGTGGAACAGTCGGACGCATCGCAATCTGACGGTGTGTCAGAAATGAATGAGGACGGTGAACCCCCTTGGAATTCGGGCTCTTTGTACAGGGGTACGTGCCAGCCGCACGGGCCAAGGCCGACCCCGGGGCAGAGCACAAGGCGCTGATCGAGGAGACCGAGTACGTCATCCAGGCGGACAAGTCCGGTTTCAAGTACGCCTGGGCCTCCGAGCACCACTTCCTGGAGGAGTACTCGCATCTCTCGGCCAACGATGTGTACCTGGGCTACCTCGCACACGCCACCGACCGCATCCACCTCGGATCCGGCATCTTCAACCCGCTCGCCCCCGTCAACCACCCGGTGAAGGTGGCCGAGAAGGTCGCCATGCTCGACCACCTCTCGGAGGGCCGCTTCGAATTCGGCTCCGGGCGAGGGGCCGGCAGTCACGAGATCCTGGGCTTCATGCCGGGCATCACCGACATGAACCACACCAAGGAACTCTGGGAAGAGACCATCGCCGAGTTCCCCAAGATGTGGCTCCAGGACGAGTACGCCGGCTTCCAGGGCAAGCACTGGTCACTGCCGCCGCGCAAGATCCTGCCCAAGCCGTACGGGAAGTCGCACCCGGCGATGTGGTACGCGGCCGGATCGCCGTCCTCGTACGCGATGGCGGGCAGGAAGGGGCTCGGCGTGCTGGGCTTCAGCGTGCAGAAGGTCTCCGACATGGAGTGGGTCGTCGAGTCCTACAAGACGGCCGTCAAGGAGGCCGAACCCGTCGGCGACTTCGTCAACGACAACGTCATGGTCACCTCCACCGCCATCTGCGCCGAGACGCACGCGAAGGCCGTCGAGATCGCGGTGGGCGGCGGGCTGAACTATCTGCAGTCGCTGCTGTTCCGCTACCACGACACGTTCCCCCGGCCCGAGGGCATCCCGGAGTGGCCCGAGCTGCTGCCGGAGTACTCCGAGGAGATCATCGAGCTGCTGATCGCCGAGGAGCTGATGATCTGCGGTGATCCGGACGAGGTGCTGCGGCAGTGCAAGCGGTGGGAGCAGGCGGGGGCGGATCAGCTGAGCTTCGGGCTGCCGATCGGGATGAGCCGCGAGGACACGCTGAACTCGATCAGGTTGATCGGTGAGCACGTGATCCCGGAGATCGACACGGACCCGGTGCATCGGACCTCGCGGTTCCGGGGGGCGGCGGGGGCGTAGGGGGTGGGGTGGGGCGGGGTGCGGGTTCGGTGCGCCTGCGGCGGGCGTTGTCCCCTGCCCG
>NZ_FMDF01000034.1 GCF_900091955.1 Streptomyces sp. Ncost-T10-10d | reverse complement strand
GATGACGGAGGCACAGGTGGTCGGGGTGGCGTGCGCGGGGTCCAGGGCGTTCGCCACCTCGTGGTAGGCGATCCGGTCGACTGTCCCGATCGCCACATGCTCGGACAGGTCGACCGGGCACAGGTCCTGGAGGAGGACATTGCGTACGTTCGGCCCGTCCAGGAATTGCGTACGGTACGGGGTCACGACCTCGTCGTACCTGGTCGCGATGACCGTGTAGCGCACTCCGGGCACGGTGTCGCCGCCCGCGTTGAGTTTGGTGACGAACGGGGATCCGGCCACCTGGTCGGCGAGACCGGGCGTGTTGGCGTTCAACAGGTCCTCGGCGCCCGGGAAGTACGGCAGCAGCTTCGTCAGGCCGAGAAGGGTGGTGCCGTGATTGTCGGGCGCGAGTCCGATCAGGGCGTTCACCTTGGCAGCACCGCCGAGGAACTTCAGGTAGTAGTTGGGCATCATGCCGCCCTGGGAATGGCCGACGATGTCGGCCTCGGACGCCCCGGTGGAGGCGAGCACCCGGTCGACGAACGTGGCGAGCTGACCGGCCGACTTGTCGATCGGGCCGAGGCCGTTGAAGAGCGGCACGCCGGGCAGCTGCCCGTAGTCGAGCGAGTAGACGCAGTAGCCCCGGTTGACCAGGTACGGGGCGAGGACGAGCCAGTTGTCGATCGAGTTCCCGAAGGTTCCGTGGACCAGGACGACCGGGCGGGGGTGGGCTGCGGAGGGTTTGCAGGAGTAGTCGTTCCAGCCACGGGAGGTGGCCGTGGCGGCGGTGGGGGTGGCTGCAGCGGCAGTGGCCGTGGGGGTGGCGACTGCGGCGACGGCGAGGAGCAGTGCGGCGAGGGTTCTCCGCGCACGTGGGGTGCGCGGCGCACGGGTCCAGGGCAGCATCGTGTGGTCTCCTTGCGGCTCAAGGGAGTTGCGATGTCTGTGCGCCCTGCGGCCCGGACCACAAGTTCTGACTGCTGAATTTCCTATGTGCTCATGCCAAATTACGGGCGAGTAGGGTGGCGCGGGAAGTTACGCGTCGGTAAAAACTGATGAGCCATCAACCATGCACCGGCAAGGGGCCGCTCAGGCCGCGAGCCGTCCCGGCATCACGGCCTGCGGACCGAACCTGGCCCGCAGCCGGTCCGCCACCGCCTCGATCCGCCGCGCCCGCTCGTCCACCGGGTCGAACGACAGCTGATGGGCGGCCTTTTCACGATCCGTCAGCCCTTCCGCGCGCATCCCGATCCCCCGCACCCGGGCCCGCTGCAGTCCGAACGAGTCATGGATGCGGTACGCGAGTCCGGTGAGCGCCGCGGAGTGGGCGGTGGGCTCCCGGAGCGTACGGCTGCGGGTCAGCGTCGAGTAGCCGGTCCGGTCGGCGTAGCGCACGGAGACCGTGAGCCCCCGGCACACCTGCCCGTCCCCGCGCATCCTGGCCCCCAGCTCCTCGGTGAGCGACATCAGCGCGCGGCGCTGCCGCTCCCGGTCCAGCTCGTCGCGTGGGAAGGATCGTTCGGCGGCGATCGACCGGGCGGCGGCGTTGGGTACGACCGTCGTACGGTCGATGCCGTGCGCCCGCTCCCACAGTTCACGCCCGGTCCGTACACCGGTGATCCGTTGCAGGGTACCGAGCGGGGCCGCAGCGATCCGGCCGACGGAGTCGAGCCCGTACCCGCACAGGGTGCGGGCCGTCGCCGCCCCCACACCGTCCAGCGCGGCGGCCGGCTTGGCCGCGAGGTACTCCGCTCCCCCGCCCGCGGGGACCACGAAGGTCGTTCCGGGCGCGGCCTGCCGTGCCGCCATCCGGGCCAGCATCGGGTTCTCTGCCGCCCCGATCGCGCAGTCCACCCCGTGCAGGGCGAGCGCGCGGACCCGGATCACCGCCGCCAGACCGGCCACGTCCTGCCCGAAGTAGCGCAACGCACCGCGCACATCGGCAAGCGCCCCGTCCGGCGGCACCCCCTCGACGACCGGGGTGAACGCGCCGAGGAGGGCGAGCAGCCCGGCGTAACCGGCGCCGTCCGGAAGGCCGCCGCCGACCTTCCGGAACCTCAGGTACAGGATTCCCGGCTCATCGCGTGTATCGCTCATCCCGCACTCCCCGGGGACTGGTGCCACAGCTTCCTTCCGGTGGCGACGCCTTCGCCGGGCGGCTGGAGGTCGGACCAGGGGTTCATCTCGTACCCGGTGGACATCTGGATGCGACGACCGCTGTCGGCGGGAGCAGGCTCGGGAGCCTCGGGGACGACCTCCTCGGACGAGGGGTCCTCCGCCAGCCGGGCCGCGACCGCGTCGAGTCCGCCGGTACGCCGCAGCTCGGCCAGTTCCGCCAGGTTCCAGGCGGCCGCACCGACCACGCTCAGGCTCCGCGGTCCGCGCCGCTGCACCACTCCGCGTACCAGCAGCAGCCAGGAGTGGAAGACGGTGTGCGCGCATGCGGCATGGCTGTCGTCGAAGAAGGCCAGGTCGACCAGGCCCGTACCGTCGTCCAGGGTGGTGAAGATGACCCGGCGGCCGGAGCGGACCGGCGGGGTCTGAGTGGCCGCTTTGGCGCCCGCGACCAGCACGGTCTCCCCGTGCCGCGCCTCGCGCAGCCGCTTGGCGGAGACCGCGCCGAGCTCCTTCAGGAACGCATGGTGATCGCCCATCAGATGACGGGAGACATCCATGCTCAGGACGCCGAGCTCGGCACTGAGGCGTTCGGCCTCGTTGAGGTCGGGCAGCCCGATGGAGCCGGTCCTGCGCCCCTCGCCGAGCGGGAGCTGCGCGCCACCGGAGCCGGACCGCGCCCCGGTACCCCGCTGGGCACGGTGCAGTTCGGACAGATGCAGCAGCAAATCACGCCGGTTGGCACCGAACGCGTCCAACGCGCCGACCTGGGCCAGCCGTTCAGCGGCGGGCTTTCCCGGCCTGGCCCGCTGCCAGAAGTCCAGCAGCGAGGTGAAGGGCTGACCGGCCTCGATCCGGGCGACCTCGGCCTCGCTGATGCCATGGACGTCCGAGAGTGCGAGCCGCACCCCCCAGCTCTCCCTCCCCTTCTCGCCATCAGACACCAGTTCGATTCGATGGGTGGCCGCCGACCGGTTCACATCCAGTCCCAGCACCGGCACCCCGCGCCGCCGCGCGTCCGCGAGCAGCAGCCGCTTCGGGTACATCCCCGGGTCATGGGTGAGCAGCCCGGCGTAGAAGGCCGCCGGGTGATGCGCCTTGAGCCACGCCGACTGGTACGTCGGCACGGCGAAGGCGACCGCGTGCGCCTTGCAGAAGCCGTAACTGCCGAACGCCTCGATGATCTCCCAGGCGCGGGCGATCACTTCGGCGCTGTACTTCTTCGCCGCCGCCTGCTGCGCGAACCACACCTTGATCCGGCCCTGCGTCCCGGGGTCGGAGAGCCCACGCCGCACCCGGTCGGCCTCGTCCCGGCCGCAGCCGGTCATGATGTCGACCATCTCGATGATCTGCTCATGGAAGACGACCACCCCGTACGTCTCGCGCAGCGGCTCCTCCAGGTCGGGGTGGGGGTAGCGGACGGGCCTGCGGCCGTGCCGGGCCTCGATGAACGGCCGCACCATGTCGGCGGCGACCGGCCCCGGCCTGAACAGCGAGATGTCGACCACCAGATCGTGGAAGGTGGTGGGCTGGAGCCTGCCGACCAGGTCGCGCTGGCCCGGCGACTCGATCTGGAAGCAGCCCAGTGTCTCGGCACTCCTGATCAGCCGGTACGTCTCCGGGTCGCCCTGCGGAACGGCGTCCAGGTCCACGTCCTGCCCCGAGGCCCTCTTGACCTCCGTGACCGCGTGCGCCATCGCCGACTGCATCCGTACGCCCAGCACATCGAGCTTGAGCAGCCCGAGATCCTCCACGTCCTCCTTGTCGAACTGCACCATCGGGAAACCCTCCCCGCTGGTCGGCATGACAGGTACCCGGCGCAGCAGGGAGGCGTCCGAGAGAAGCACCCCGCACGGGTGCATGGCGATGCCGCGCGGCAGGGCGTCCAGCGCCTCCACCAGCTCCCAGAGCCGCCCGTACCGGTCCTTCTCCCGCGCCACTTCACGCAGTTCGGGCAGTTCCTCCATGGCCGCGCGGGCGTCGCGGGCCCGGATGTGCGGGAAGGCCTTGGCGAGCCGGTCGGTCTCGGCCGGGTTCATGGAGAGCGCGGCGCCGACGTCCCGGATGGCGTGGCGCACCCGGTAGGTCTCGGGCATGGCGACGGTCGCGACCCGTTCGGCGCCGAAGCGTCCGATGATCGCGCGGTAGACGTCGAGCCGGCGGGCCGATTCGACGTCGATGTCGATGTCGGGCAGCACGGCGCGGCGCTTGGAGAGGAAGCGCTCCATCAGCAGCCCGTGTTCGACCGGGTCGGCGTGCGCGATCCCGAGGAGATGGTTGACCAGGGAGCCCGCGCCGGAGCCCCGGGCGGCAACCCGTACCTTCATCGCCCTTACGTCATCGACGACTTGGGCAACCGTCAGAAAGTAGGAGGCGAAACCGTGGTAGGCGATGATGTCCAGCTCCTGGTGCATCCGCTCCCAGTAGTCGCGCCTGCGGTCGTAGCCGCGCAGCACCATTCCGGCGGCGGCGCGGGAGGCCAGTACCCGCTGGGCGGTGCGTCGCCCGGCGCCGACGAGATGCGGTTCGGGGAAGTGGACGGTGCCGAGGCCGAGGTCATCCTCGGGGTCGACGACACAGGCGTCGGCGGTGCGCCGGGTCTCCGCGAGCAGCCGTGGTCCGCCGTCCCGGCCGAGCCCGGCCGAGGAGGCGATCCGCTCGGCGGTCTCCGCCATCGCGCGGGCATCCTTCAGCCAGCGCTCACCGCTGTCGAGCGGGGCGCGGCGTGGGTCGACGGGGACCAGCCTGCGGGCCGCGTCGAGCACATCGGCGACCGGGCCCTGCCCGGGGTCGGCGTACCGGACGGCATTGGTCAGCACGGCCCGCACCCCCTGCTCGGCGGCGAAACCGACGGTACGGGCGGCGAGCCGCAGCGATCCGGGTCCGGTGCCTTCGCGTCCGTGGTGGACGGCTTCGAGGCGCAGGTCGTCGCCGTAGATCTCCCGCCAGGGGGCAAGCAGTGCGGCGGCCCGGTCCGGGCGGCCGGCGGCCAGCGCCCTGCCGACGTCGGAGGCCGGACCGAGCAGCACGGTGAGCCCTTCGGCGGGCAGCTCGGACCGGCCGGCCAGGGGCTGTCCGGCACCGGCGGGCGCGGGGGCATGCGCGGCGGTGACGAGACGGCACAACTCCGCCCAGCCCTGCGCACCGTCCCGGGCGAGGAAGGTGACCCGGGGTGCGGATTCATCGACAAAGGCACCACCACGGACCGGGGTCCGCAGCCGATGCGTACGTCCGCCTTCTCTCGTATGCTCCGCCGCCGCAGGGCCCACCGCGAGCTCCGCCCCGAAGATCGGCCGCACCCCAGCCCTCTCGCAGGCCTTGGCGAAGCGGACCGTACCCGCGAGCGTGTCGCGATCGGTCAGCGCGAGAGCGTCCATCCCCCGCTCCGCGGCGCGCTCCGCCAGCCGCTCCGGGTGCGAGGCCCCGTACCGCAGGGAGAACCCGGAAACGGTATGCAGATGCGTGAACCCTGGCATCTGCACCTCCTGGACCGATCCGCACTCACCACCCCTCGCCTTCCACCATAGACCAAGTTTCGAACATTCGTACGATACCCGGAGCACGGGACATGCACCCCGGCCCCGGACCGGCGGTCCGGTCATCCATTCGGCCCAGTCCCACCTGCACGAACAGCCGACGCCCCGGACCGCGGGGGCATGACTTTCGCTGACGAGGTGCACGGCCCCGACCAGACGCCATCGTCGCCCTGACCGACGGGCAGACGCCCTGGCCGAGCGCGCAACCACCGTGCCGGACGGTGGTGGGTCTGTTCCCTCGGCAGCAGGCAGCCGGGTCGCGGGACGAGAACGACCCCGATCACGTCCCGGACTCGCCGCCCGAGTGGGCACGAGCGGTTGACATCGGGGCGACTCCCGCTGCTCGGTGAGCCCCCAGGCGATCCACTTGATCACGCCGCCCATGCGCTCCGTGCCCAGGTAGGGCCAGAGGCCGCCGCCAAGCCATTCATCCACCCCGGGTACTGTCCGCTTGTTCGAAACGAGCCCCGAACCAGGGGCTGCACGCGGGAGGGGCGTCATGAGCGGTCCGGAATCGGTCGACAGTACGTGGAAGCTGAGCGACGAAGAAGGCGGGGTGCTCGCAGGCCGGTGGTGGAAGTGGGCCCTGTCCGCCCCTGACGGTCGCAGTCCGGTCGAGGACACAACGGGCGAGCACGCCGCCTGGAACCAGCCGGACGACCTCTGGTTCCTGGCCGGCACCTACGGCGGCCACGTGGTGCGACGCTGCGCGATCCCCTCGGACCGGCCGGTCTTCTTCCCTGTGCTCAACATGCAGCACACCAGGTCGTACTCAAGGATCCCCCAGTCCTTGACGGTGGCAGAGGCCACGGCATCCCTCAACACCATTCCGTTGCCGCTGCGGGAGTTCTCCGCGTCGTTCAGGACGGGGGTGACCCAGCGCTACGCGTGGGGCATCTGGGGTGGCATCGCGTCGCTGACTCCCGGTCAGTACGTGCTGGAGATCAAAGCCAGGGCTACGAGCGGTTTCTGGGTCGACACGACCTATCACCTGGAGTCGAAGGCTTCCTGATCCGGACCACTGCGCGAGCGGTCCGGCACGGGGCGGGGTGCGATGGTCGGGCGCTGAGCTCCGGCCGTGGAGGTGATGGCCCTGGACAGGGCTACCGGCGCCCGCCTCCATCCCCGTAGCTCGCCGAGAACATCGCTTCCGCTCGGACCCGTCCCGGTGCAGGCGTCGCGAACTGTGCAGCCCAGCGGCTCGCACGGGCGTCGATCAGGAGAAGGCCGCTCCACGCCGACGGCCTGGTTCTCGCGCATCAGCTTCATTGACAGCTTGTGATGAAAGCCCCTGCGCGCATCGGCCACCTTCGTATGAGCTTTGACGACCTTGATTCGCTGCTTGTTCCGGTTTCTCGACCCCTTCGCCCTGCGTGACAGCCGGCGCTGAACTTCCCGACCACGACCTCCGTCCCCCAACGGGTCAATTCCCTCAAAGGTGTCTTTTCCTGAAGATTTCGCCAGGAGTTCACTTCTCGGCTGCTCTCAAGCGCCGGACGACAACTCTTCCGGTTATCACCCGCACCACCACCGCCAGTGCACCAAAGCGCCTGCACACAGCACTGTCACTGACATGCCATACGATGCGCACACCTGTTCACAACCCTTCCGTTTGAGGATGTCTACGTCATGTCTCCCGGTGTCACGTCCCGTTCCCTGCGCGGTATATCCGCTGTCGTAGCCCTGATCTCGGTCGGAGCAGTGGGATGCTCCGAAGCCCTCGACAGCGCAGAGGCCGGCGCCAAGAAAGTGGTTCGCCAGCGGTCGGTGTTCTCGCTCGCGACCGGCGACTGCTACAACCCGAACAACGGGACAGCCAAGGGCGAGGAGTTCAGCGTCGAGGTCGTGCCGTGCAAGGAACCGCACAAGGGCCAGGTCGTCGGTGACTTCAAGATCGACGGGCAGTCGGCGTACCCCGGCGAGGACAAAACCGCACAGATCGCCGACGAACGATGCCCGGTCGAGGCGCAGAAGTTCACCCCCGACGCCTGGGCCCTGCCCAAGGGCGTCGACGTCTACTACTACTCCCCCACCAAGGAGAGCTGGGCGACGGGCGATCGGGCCGTGAGCTGCACGTACACCAAGGAAGCGGGCACATTCTCCGGTTCGTTGAAGAGCAAGCCCCTGAACGCCGACCAGCTCGCGTACCTGAAGGGTTCGAACGCCGTCTACGAGGCCCTGTGGACGAACCAGCCCGAAGCAGAGCATGTCGAGGACGACTTCGCCGGCTACAAGAAGCAGGCCAAAGCCGTCACCGCCGCGCTCGGTACCCACCTCACGGCCCTGAAGAGCATTCAGCAGCCGGAGACCGCCAAGCTCCATGCACGGCTGAAGGAGACCGCCGGTGCGTGGGAAAAGGCCGCCTCGGCCGGTGACACGGACGCCTTCTACCTCGCCTACGACCGGGCCTTCGCCGGTATCGACCCGGGCAAGACGATCGCCGCCCGCAAGGAGCTGAAGCTCGCCACCACCGTCCCGGCCGATGAAGCCGAGGTCTGGGCCGGCTGACCCCGTCGGATCACGTCGACCGGCCGGGCCCCTGCCGCACGGCGAGGACACCGCCGGATCCCGCACGCCGGCCTGCGTAAGGCCTTCGGTCCCGGCATGCTGGCTTCGGTCATGTGCCGGGACCGAAGAACAGCCCAGCTTCACAACGCCATCGTGGGACTCGGCAGCATTCGCTGACCAGGTGCGATGACCGTACGGGATATCGGTGGTGCGGGCCGGGCGGAGTTGCGCCGCCCCGAGTCGTACGGGTCTTGTACGGGTGCCGTACGGGGCAGGGCCGTGACTCCGGAAATGACCCTTCCGTTGAACCTTGCCCAGTCGTAGTGGAGTTGAGGAACGCTACGGCCGGCTCCGGGCGGGACGTGGACGGTGGCGGAAAGGGCGTGAGGGCAATGCGGGATACACGGAACAGCCGCGCGACGAAGACGAAGGAGGACAGTGAGCTGCCGGGGGTATGGGTGGCCTACGGCAAGCTCCTCCAGCACCTGCGCAAGCGGGCCGAGTTGAACCAGCAGGCGCTCGGAGACGCCATCGGCTACTCCCTGGAACAGGTCGCCTCGGTCGAGCAGGGGCGACGACCCGCGAAGGAGGCGTTCACCGTCGCGGCGGACCGGGTGCTGGCTGCGGGCGGGGTACTGGAAGTGCTCCAGGCCGATGTGGACCGGGCGAAGCTCCCGCAGTTCTTCCGCAACTTCGCCCTCATCGAGGCGGAGGTGCTGAGCCGCTTCTCGTACGATCCGCTGCTGGTGCCGGGCCTGCTGCAGACGGAGGCGTACGCACGGGCCGTGTTCGGCGGCCACTGCCCTCCGTTCAGCGAGGAGATCATCGACCAGCACACGGAAGCGCGCCTGAGCAGGCAGAAGCTGCTGACGCGGGACCCGCTGGCGAAGTTGTCGTTCATCATCGGGGAGGAGGCGTTGCGAAACCCGGTGGGCGGCGCGGAGGTGATGCGGGGGCAATGGCAACGCCTGCTGGAGGTGGGCTCGTTGCGGTCGGTGGAGGTTCAGGTGATGCCTGCCGGGCTCGGATTCCACCCGGGCCTGGACGGGCCGTTCGTCCTGGTGGAGACGAAGGAGCTCCGCCGCCTCGGATACATCGAGTCCCAAGAGGTCGGGTGCGTCGTCAGTGATCCGGCTGAGGTCAGCACCTTCGGGTTGCGATATGGCAAGCTGCGATCGCAGGCCCTGAACGTCGAAGCGTCTGCGCGGCTCATCGAAAGGCTGGTGGGAGAGACATGAGCGTGGAGCAGGTAACCGAGAACGTTGACGAGCTGCGCTGGTTCAAGAGCAGCTACAGCGGATCGGGCGGCGGCGACTGCGTGGAGGTGGCTGCCGGCCCCGGTGCGGTCTATGTACGGGACTCGAAGGTCGCGGGCGGCCGACCGATGCTGCGGGTCGGCCGGGGCGAGTGGGCGGCGTTCGTGACGCTCGCGCGGGGGTAGCGCCGACGAGGCTTCCTGATCGGAATCGACGAGCTCGCCCGCATCACGTGAGGTGATCCGGGCGAGCCCCGGCACGCCGGATCGAGAACTGCCCGAAGACGCCGCACGATTACGCGCCCCCGAACGCCCCCACGGTTTCCCAACACACCATCCCGGTAAGTGCTCTGATGAGCCATCATCGAATCGTGCGGGAAAAGTCGGGCACGCGGTGCCCGCACCATGCGGAGGAGGCGCGGAGTGCGTAGTCGGGTGCGCGCAACGGACGGGCGGCAGCTGGTGGTGGAGGATCTGGGCGACCCCCACGGCAGACCGGTCTTCCTGCTCCACGGAATGCCCGGCAGCAGGCTCGGTCCGGCTCCGCGCGGCATGGTGCTGTACCAGCGCAAGACACAGCTGATCACCTACGACCGGCCGGGCTACGGCGACTCCGACCGGCTGCCGGGCCGCTGTGTCGCCGATGTCGTTCAGGACGTACGGGCCATCGCGGACCACCTCGGTCTTGAGCGGTTCGCCGTGGTGGGCCGATCCGGTGGCGCGCCGCACGCCCTGGCCTGCGCCGCGCTGATGCCCGAGCGGGTCACCCGTACCGCCGCACTGGTCGGGCTGGCCCCCTGGGGCGCCGACGGCCTGGACTGGTTCGACGGGATGGCCGCCTCCAATGTGCTGGCGTACTCGACCGCGGCGGCCGATCCGGATGGGCTCGCGGAGTCGTTCATCTCGCGGTCCGCGGTGATCAGGAAGAACCCGGTCAGGCTCATCGACGATCTGCGCCGGGAGCTGACCGACTCCGACCGCATGGTGGTCAACGACGCCGGGGTCCGCACCATGCTGCTGCGCAACTACCGTGAGGGGCTGCGCACTTCGGCATGGGGCTGGATCGACGACGCGATCGCGTTCAGCCGCCCCTGGGGGTTCGACCCTGCGGACATCACAGGTCCGGTGATGCTGTGGCACGGCGAGAAGGATGTGTTCTCACCGGTGGGCCACTCCCGCTGGCTGGCCGAGCGCATCCCGAACTCCACCGTCGTGGTGGAACCGGCGGCCGCGCACTTCGACGCGCTGCACGTCCTGCCCACGATCCTCAACTGGCTGCTGGAACCGGCTGCCTGCTGAGGAACGGACCCCGGAGGGACAGGAAGAAACAGGGAGAGGCAGGGAGCGTCCGGTGGCGGCCGGACGCTCCCGCGGCTCAGACCTGCATCGGCTCCAGTTCTCGCTCGAACCGGCGCTCGTCCCGGGCGATCCGGGTCATCGGATGGTCGTCGCCGAGCTGCCGCGACAGCTCGTCGACCGTCTCCGCCCTCAGCCGCAGCGCCTCGTCCTTGCGCCCCATCGCATCGAACGTGACCGCCATGTTCGACATCATGGCCAGGGTCTCCGGGTGGTGCGCCCCGAGGACGTTCCTGAGCTGTCCCGCCACCTTCCGTTCGGTCGCCAGCACGATTTCGAGATCGCCGCGTTCAGCCGTCGCGTTGGCCAGGTTCATGACGCAGAAGAGGGTGTTGGGGTGCTCCTGCCCGTACACCTCCCGCATCGACGCGACCACTCGGGTCAGCACCTGCTCCGACTCCTCCACCGCGCCGGCCCCCAGCAGGTAGACGCCGAGGTTGTTCAGGGCGGCCAGGGTGTACGGGTGCTTCTCCCCCGGCACCTTCATGTACTGGTCGACGACCTCCTGCGCAGTGTCCCTGGCCTCGGACGCCTCGCCCGCCGCGAACAGGTCGGCCGCCAGATTGAGGTCACAGGCCAGCGACTCCGGGTTGGCGGCGGTGTACTTGGCCCGGTACCGGGCACGGGTGGCCACCGAGAGCCTGCGGGCGTCCTCCAGCCTGCCTGCCCGGCGCAGCGACACCGCCAGGCTCTTCGCCGCGCTCAGCGTGCCGGGGAAGGACCGGCCGAGCGTGGCCTTGTAGCTGTCGTACGTGCGGCTGAGGATGCCGACCGCGTCCTCGTACCGCCCGACGTCACGCAGGTCACGGGCCAGGTTCATGGCCGAGGAGAGGCTGTACGGGTGTTCCGCACCGAGGACCTCGACCCGTCGGTCGAAGACATCCTGGTCGATCTCCCTGGCCCTGGCGTACTGCCCGATGGACCGCAGGGTGAACGCCAGGTTGTTGGCCGCGGCCAGGGTCCTCGGATGCGAATCGTGGAAGATCTGGTTGAACCCGTCGGTGGCCTCGGTCGCCAGCTCGATCGCCATCGTGTACTCGCCGAGCGTGCCGAGGTCCGTCGCCAGACTGCTGGTGGTCATGTACGTGTGCGGATGCTCCGGTCCCAGGACCTCCCGCTGGGTCGCCAGCGTGATCTCGTCGAGCTCCCTCGCCTCCACATAACGGCCGCGCGCGCGGTAGATGTTGGCGAGGTGGAAGCAGAGGTAGAGGTACTGGATGTCCCGCTCCCCCAGCGTCTCCCTCCAGATGGCGCGCAGCTCCTCGCCGAGGGCGGCGGCGGTCCTGAAGTCACCTCGCTTCCAGAGATAACGAACCCGGTCGATCAACAGCCTGCGGGCCTCGGGCTCCTTGCAGTTGCGGGCGTCGGACGGGACGAGGTGCGGCCAGAGGGTGGCGAACTGCGGCCAGGTCGCGGGGTTGTCGATCGGCTCGTCCTCGTCCGGCCGGGCACCCGCCAGAATGCGGTGGACGGCATGCCGGGCGTCGCGCTGCTCCTCCTCGCTGAGCTGCGCCCGGATGACGGCCTGGACGAGACGGTGCACCTGGATGGAGTTGGAGACCTGGTCGACCTTGGCGAGGGCGAACCGGCCGATCTCCCGGATGACCCGGCCCAGCACGAGCTTCTCCTGGAGCGAGGCGTCGTACGGCTTCAGCGCCTCGATCATCTCCTTGCTGTACAGGAGGTTCCCCGAGATCGGCTCGGGGGCGAAGAAGGCACAGAGCTGGAGCAGCCGCACCGCGGCGGGCGAGCGCTCCTTGAGCCGTTCGATGGAGATGTTCCAGGTCGCTGCGACGGGCTGCGGGTAGCCGGCCGGCTGGTTGAGCGCCAGGACCTCGGGGGCCTGCTGCGCCAGCTGTTCCAGATAGGTGTCGATCGGGGTGGCGGTCTCCGCGATCCAGGCCGCCGCCTGTTCGACGGCGAGCGGCAGGTCACCGACTGCGGTGGCCACCTGGGCGGCGTCCTCGTCGCTCAGCCCCGGGGCCCGGCGCTGAAGGTGTTCGATGGACTCCTCGCGCAGGAAGACGTCGACGGGCAGTGCGTCGCCGTGCTGCGACCAGGCCTGGTTCCGGGAGGTGACCAGGATGTGTCCGGAGCCGCCCTGCGGGAAGTAGCGCCTGAGCCGTTCGGGGTCGTCGGCGTTGTCGAAGACCAGCAGCCAGCGGTCCGAGGGAACGCCGCGCCGCAGCAGGTCCACGGCTTCCTGGGAGGCGGCCGCCATGTCGTCGCCGCCCTGGGCACCGAGCCGGACGGCGAGCTCGGCGAGCCCGGCCACCACGTCGTCGGTCTGCTCGGACGATATCCACCACACCAGGTCGTAGTCGGCCATGAAGCGGTGCACGTACTCCAGGGCGACCTGGGTCTTGCCGACGCCGCCGAGTCCGTACAGGGTCTGCGGCTGCGGCAGTACGACGGCCATGCCGCCGCCGAGCTGGTCGCGCATCCGCTCCAGGACCATGGAGCGGCCGGTGAAGCCCGGGTTGCGCGGCGGCGCGTTCCAGATCCTGGGGACGGTACCGGGGAAGCGGGGTCCGGGCGACACGCTGTCGGTCAGTTGTACGGGCCGGTCCAGGGCGCGCAACAGGGCGGCGGTGGCATGCACCTCGTCGAGCCTGAAGAGATCGACCGGGTTGCGGTCGATGTAGGGCGCGGACAGCCGTACGTCACCGACCCTGAGCGGCAGCAGATGGCGTCGGCCACCGCCGGGGTCCTCCGCCACGGCACGTTCCCAGAGGTTCACCGCACGCTGCGACTTGAGGTAGGCGCTGGAGAGCAGCACCACGGTACGGGCCGCGTTCTGCTCGGCGGCGGTCGCCGGTTCCGGGGTCTCCCGCTCGGCGGACACATCGCGCGGTACGACGCGGAACCCGGCCCGGGTGAGCACGGATTCGATCCAGTCGGCCCACATCCGGTTCTCCGCCACATAGCTGAGGAAGAGATCGGCGGGCAGCGCGGGCCTGCGCCGGGTGAACGCGTCACGGATGCGCAGCCGTACCTCTTCGCCGACCGGCGGCATCGAGGTGATCTGCTGGTCGGTGATGACGGAGGTGAGCCGTTCGAAGGCGGAGAGCAGTGAGTTGGTGAGACCGGCCTCGTCGCCGAAGGTCGCGAGGGTCTCCTCATAGGCGTAGTAGGGGCGGTACGGAATCTCCACCGCGCCCCAGTAGGCGGTGAGTTCGTCCCCGGACAGATCGCGCGGCAGCCGGTCGAACTTCAGCCGGGCCAGCGCCCGTCCGGCATCGGCCTTCTCCTTCTCGCCCTCGTCGATGCGCATCGGGACGGGGAAGATGGAGATGGGGCGGCCGGTGTAGCGCTCGGAGATCTGCCGGGCGACGGAGGCGGCGCCGTCTATGGACTGGTCGCTGAGGGTGAAGCAGTCGACGAGGACGTCGGGCAGGTGGACGGTGCAGATGTCGGCGATGTCGCTCAGGCCGGTCCGGCTGTCGATGAGGACGTAGTCGTAGTTGGCCTTCATGTCGTCGCGCAGGGCGTCGAAGAAGTGGCCGCCGCCGAGCCGGTCGTAGAAGTTGTCCCAGTCGAAGGTGGAGACGGTCGCGGAGTATTCGCGGTTCTGCCGCCCGGCGGAGACGAAGTCGAGGGTGCCGCCGTGCGGGAACTCCCAGCCGAGCGCCTCGGGTGTGAGGGATACGGCGTGCGGCTGGATACGGGCGTAGTCGCGGTGCCAGTCGTCGGCGCGCTGGACGGGGCTGGTCGCGGCCCACGCGTACTCGGTGATCAGATCGATGACGCCGGTGGTGGCACCGAGTGTCGACGGGTCGAGGAACGGGTGGAAGAACCGGTGGAGCCCCGGTGCCTCCAGGTCCCAGTCGACAGCCAGTACCCGTTTTCCGTTGGCGGCGAGTATCCAGGCGGTGTTGGCCAGAGCCATGGTGCGCCCGGTGCCGCCCTTGTACGAGTAGAAAGTGACGATGCGCCCGTCACGACTGGCCGTCATCCGTGTCCTCCGCATCCGTCGCAGGGTCGTGTGTCTCGGGGGTGTAGTACGTCTGTGCCATCGGCCCCATCAACCGTGTCCGTTCGGTGTGCCCACCGCCGGTGGCGGGTGGGTAGACCGCCGCATGCCTCAGGTACTGCTGGGCCGCCACCTCGACCACCTGCGGCAGGATCTGCCCGAAGGCCTCCATGCTGGGTACACCCTTGGCGGCGGCGCGGCAGTAGGCCCGCCCCTGGCGCATCTTGGTCGGCATGGTCTGTTCGAGCTTCTCGGTCAGTTCGGCCTCGGCCGCCCTGCTCTCATGGTCCTCGCGGTTCCACGGCACGACCATCGTCACCCAGGGGCGGTTCTCGGCGTCGAAGGCGGCCAGCCGTCGGCGACGGTCCTCGTCCTGCAGGGCCCACCGGTCGACGAGCAGGATCTCCGGTCTGCTGGGCGGCTGTTTGCCCTCCGGGTGCCCGGACTCCTCGTCGAAGGAGGAGATGGTGGCCTGGTAGTTGAGAGAGCGCACCAGGTCCTCGGCCACATAGGCCAGAGGACGGGCGGCGGCCGGGTGGTAGGGGTTCCAGTCCTGCGGGTTGTCGCCGTAGTAATCGGCGTTGCGTCCCTCGGGCAGGTCGTGCCGGGTGGGAGCGGCGATGGTCACCTGCATGGGGCGGGGACCGCCGACTCCGCTGTTCGGCGGGCCGAAGGCGCTGGGGGCCAGCCGGTAGTCGACGGGGCGGCCGGTGCCGATCCGTATGGTGTCCGCGACGTTGACGATGCGCTTGGCGAGTTCGTACACCGCGCGCTCGTACTCCTCGGTGAAGAGCTTGAGTTTGATCAGTCCGTAGAGTCCGTCGCTGACGTAACGGTCCCCGAAGTCGCGGTGGTTGAACTGTAATCTCTCGGCGGGGCCCGGGAGTTGACTCGGCGGTACCGGCACCCAGAGCGCCGGGACGATCGCCTCGGCCGGCTGGTTGGAGCGGGCCCGGTAGTGAATGGCGCGCTGGGCGAAGGCGTACCACTCCTTGCCGCACATCTCGCTGGCGAAGTAGCGCGGCGAGAACAGCGGAACGAACACCCGGCAGGTGGCGAGCACCTCGCCGAGCCGCTCCGACCAGCCCTCGCCGGAGCGTATCTCGCGGTCGATGAACCCGGCGGGCGCGCCCGCGGGCAGATCGGTCATGGCCATCACATGGCCGCAGAGATCCTGGAAGAGCCGCTCGACCCACATGTCGGGGTCCGTTCCACCGCCGTACCCCGGTGTATGTGCATAACTCAAGAAGAAGTACGGCCGATGGTCCGCCGCTCGCTGCTGCGTTGTTGCGTGCACACGACCCCCGTCCTGTGTGAGCACCCGCACCCGAGGATTGAAGTGAATGCGAGCGAATTCATCATTCCGGAGCGGACGTTGCTCCACCCCCATGGCGTTCGGTCATTCAACGCCGGTTTTCAGTCATACGTTCCCGGGTTCAGTCGATCATTCCTTGATCGAATTCGGTCTGCGTCCGTTCCTCCCAGTTGTCCTGTGCGTACCGACGGCCCCGGCTAAACCGGAATGCGATCCCTCAGATCTCTTTTCGCATCCGGTCCAGCAGCCGCTTTCCACTGATGGTCAACTCGGCGGCACCTTCCAGCGTATCGAGGGCCTGCGGTACGCCCTCCAGATAGCTCGGCTCGAAAGCCCCCAACGCCATCCGCTCATAGGTGTCAGCCAGCAACCGGGAAAACGGAACTGGTTCTTCCTGCCAGGGCATCCGATGTTCCCAGGAGCCGTCTGCCGCGTAAAGATCCGTGACATCGCGAAGCGCCCGCAATTCGGCCCGCCGGAAGCCCCGCAGCAGCGCGAACGCCAACTCCTGCGCGCTGCCGTCCGGGGAGATCCCCAGAGCGCCGTATCCGTGCCGCCCGACGGCGGGCTCCGCCGGGGCCAGACGGGTCAGCGGTGTGAGGGTGGTGAGGCGGCCCGCCATCTCCCCGGTGCGCCCGGGCGCCTTCTCCTCGATCCACGTCCACGCCTCGCCGACCCTGGCCTCCAGGCCGGCGACAGCCCGGTCGTCGAGGGCGTCCGCGGCGGGCACGGAGAAGCATGTGCGGTACGGGTCGAGGTCGTCGAGCACGAGGCCGGGCGTCGAACCGGGCGTCGCGAACCGGCGCAACGGCCGCCAGCCGGGACCGGCCGCCTCCGGTCGTACAACCCGCAGTTCGGCCGCGCCGCTCCTTTCCTGCCGGACCAGGAAGCCGTCCTCGGTCGCCCGCACCAGTGCCGTGCCGCGCTCCCCCGCATCCGCGATCCGCAACTCGCCGAGACCGGGCAGGTAGATCCTGCCGCCCGAGAAGGTCACCCGTACGGGCAGATCGAGGCCTCCCCGTACGGCGGCGGTCGCGAGATACGCCGGCATCCGATGCGCCACCTGCACGGCCCCGGGCCGCTCGTGGACCATCTCCAGCGCCCGGAGCAGCCAGCTGCGGGTGTAGGGATGGGCCAGCACCTCGTCCAGACCGCGGGCCCCCTCCTCGGACGCCTCGATGGTGGCGGTCAGCTCCCAGGCGGCCTCCCACCGCTCGTCGCCCCTCCGTCCGATGTCGGCGTTCAGCCGGGCGAGCAGGGTGCGGGTGAGGTCCTGCTGGGCGGCGACCAGCTCTACGGGCTCGGCCACCGCGGGTACGACAAGGGCCGCTGCGCTCCGCGCCTCGATGCCGCGCACCAGGGCCTCCAGATCGGCGCAGTACACGGACGGGTTGTCGAATGCGCCGGACGGCCCCGTGGAGCGGTACCGGTGGGTGTAGAGGCCACCTCCGCACGAACGTACGACCGGGCATCGGCGGCAGGTCTCACTGACGCCGGCCAGTCCGAGCTGGCGGGCCCGCACCCCGGGATGGGCCGCGACCTCGTCGAAGGTGTGGGTGAAGACATCGAATCCGGTGGCCGCCGCGCCTTCGTAGGCGCTCTTGAGCGAGTCCACCTGCTCCAGCTGGCCGTCGGTCTCGACGACGACGAGGTCGGTGGGGGCGAGCCCCAGGGACTCGGTGAGGCTGGGGCCGCCGCTCAGCGTGGACAGCACCGAGGAGAAGAGCCGTACCGGCACCGGACGCCCCTGCTCCTGCCAGCGGTCGAAGACCGCGAGAAGCCAGTCGGCGTAGGCGGTGGATGAGCCGTCCGGGCGGGGCGGCGGCTCGTCCCAGGTGGCATGCGGAAGCAGGAAGTCGATGAGCGGCGGGGCGAGCTCGGTGAGAGCGTCGAGGACCGCGCGCGGGTCGTTCTCGATGTCGACGGTGCACAGGAGCCCGAGGTTGAGATGGCGGTAGCGCTCCTGCTGGAGCAGCTCGACGGCCTTGAGGACCAGGGGGTGGCTGCTGCGTCCGTCGGCATAGCGGCGGTGCCGGTCGTTGGCGGCCCGGTCGCCGTCCAGGGAGATGCCGACCTTGACACCGAACTCGTCGAAGAGGTCGAGATAGCGCGGGCTGAGCTGGAGTCCGTTGGTATGGATACGGAGGTCGAGCTCCGCGATGCCTTCGAAGGCGGAGGTGAGCTCTTCGCAGACGCGCCGCAATCGGGCGGGGCCCGCCAGCAGAGGCTCCCCTCCGTGCAGGATCACTGACACGGAGGGCAGTGCATGTGTCTTGGCATGCTCGGCCAAGCGTTGAGCAGTCCGGAAGATGACATCATCAGAGATTGTTTTCGGACGGGTTCGCCAGCTCTGATCTGCATGTTCATAGACATAGCAATGGTCACAGGCAAGATCGCACCTGCTGTGAACCTTGAGAACGACTTCGCGGAAAGGGACCAGGGGTCCTGTCATTCCGCCAGTCTAGCCAGCCCGAAGGGGTGCTCGGGGCATTGGTTCGGTGTGCCGAGGCGTCGGTTCAGAGTGCCGAGTTGAAGGTCGACGCCTGGGTGGGGCGACCGGCTGACGCGGCATGCACACGACCGAGCTTCCGGGCAGCAGCAGTGCCGCGGACATCGATCTCGGCGAGCGGCACACGGTTCCTCTTCGCAACAGCGAAGGAGAGGGAGGATTCAGAGGTCTTCACGGCCGTCCTTGAGGGGGTTTGTTCCGATGGAATGGTTCCAGACAGGAATGCAGCAACGGTATCTGCACCATTGCAGTGTCCGGCGGCACGACTTTACTCTCATGACCTCGGTTGGCAACTGAGGACGCCCACTTGGAACAAGAGCGTCACGTGGGACCGTCCCGGATCGAACGGAACCACCGATTCCACCATTGAGGTGACGACATAACCGCAGACGGGAGTGAACATGACGGCGATTCCCGGACCGCTGCAGAGCATGGTGTTCAGGAACGCCGACCTGCCGGCGCTGTTCCATCACACGGACGCGATCGCCATCGCGAGCCAGCGGGAGGCCGTGAACACCACCCGCGTCCAGCTGATTCTACTGGTCATCGGCGCGATGCCGGCCGCGGTGCCCTGGCACCTGAAGATAGGTGGCACGTTTCAACTCGCCGATGCGACAGGCGTGTTGGCCTACCTGGGTGTCCTGATCACGATGTACCTCACCGCCCAGCGCAAAGCAAAGTCGCAATGGCAACTCAACCGCTCGGCAGCGGAGTTCATCAAGTCGATGTGCTGGCGCTACTCGGTGCACGGCTCGCCTTTCGACACCACCACCCATCACCCCGAGGCGGTGTTCGCGAATCGCCTCGAAGAAGGTCTTCAGGAGCTCCGGAAGGTGGGGTGGGCCGACCCTCGCGACCTGACGGCGGATTCGGGCGGACTGATAACGGACTCCATGCGCGAGTTGCGGAACAAGGCATTCACCGTGCGCAAGGAGACGTATGTACGGGACCGGCTGATCGAGCAGCGCAGTTGGTACCGCAGGCGTCAGGAGGTGTCCCGGCGGGCCACGCTCGTCTGGTCGACCACCATTGCCGCACTGGCGGGTCTCGCCCTGGTGTTCGCGCTGCTGCGGACGTTCTCCGTCACCCAGTCCTTCGCCCTGACGGGGGTACTGTCGGCCGCCGCGGCGGCCTGTCTGGCATGGAGCGAGATGCGCCGCCACCACCCGCTGATCTCGGCCCACTCGCTGGTGGAGCAGGATCTGGAGGCGATGCAGGTGGCGATGGAGACCACGCTGACCGAGCGTCAGTGGCCGCGGGCGGTTTTCGAGACCGAGCGCATCGTCTCCCCGCAGCACACCGACTGGCTTGCCAGGCACCAGATGTGACGGTTGATCAGTGACTCCGACGTGCGGTCGTACACGAAGACGGTGGCGGGAACCGGTCAGGTGCGCTCGACGCCCTCGCGCCAGATCACTGTGACCGGGCGGCCCAGGCTTCGGGCGTACGTCACGATGTCGCCCGTGCCGCCGAAGCCACGGGCCGGCCTTCCGTCCCACACGGCGAGCAGTCGGTCGCAGTGGTCGGCGATGTACGCGCCCGCCGCGTAGTACGCCTCGTCGGTGGAGTGCGGGTAGTCCAGCCGGACTTCCCGGACCGCCCGGTCCTTGAGCGCCCGGTAGCGGGCGAGTTCGGCTGCGTCGGCGAAGCAGGATTCGTAGTCGCCGCTGGGGATGACCACGGTCAGATCCGCACCGCGGGCCAGGGCTAGGTCGGCGAAGAGCTGGTCCGCCCCCACCGCCAGGCTGGAGAGGGCCTCCAAGGAGCCTTCGAAGCCGCAGAGCGCCGCCTGTAACCCGGCCAGCACATGGGCATGGGCCTCCCGCGGAATGCTGCGATGGCCGGTCACTCCGATGCGTTTCACGGACCTGGAACCCCCTGAGGTGTCTGCCGGGGGTTCCCGGAGGGCACCCCTCCGGAAGGCACAGCATCCGCCCCCGTTTGCTCCTGCATGACCGACCTGCCCCACATCCTCTCAAAAGTCGTGGGGCGAACGGGAGCCCCCGCCCGGGATTCGGGCGGGGGCTCCGTCGCGGCCGACCACTTGTTCGAGGGGTCGGACCTGGGTGCCGGGGCGTCAGTAGACGCTGACCCCGTACGCGCTGAGTGCCTCGGTGACCGGCTGGAAGTACGTCGTACCGCCGGAGGAGCAGTTGCCGCTGCCGCCCGAGGTGAGACCGATCGCATTGGAGCCGGAGTAGAGCGGCCCGCCGGAGTCGCCGGGCTCCGCACACACATTCGTCTTGATCATGCCGTAGACGATGTCCCCGCCACCGTAGTTGACCGTGGCATTGAGACCGGTGACGGATCCGCTGTGGATACCCGTGGTGGATCCGCGGCGGGTGACCGACATGCCGACCGTGGCGTTGGCCGCGCCGGTGATGTCGACGCTGCCGACCGTGCCCGCGTGGGCGACCGAGGCGTTGTCGTAGCGCACCAGGCCGTAGTCGTTGGTCGGGAAGCTGGATCCGACCGTGGGGCCGATGTACGTCGAGTTCGACGAGTTGGTGTACCAGGGCGGGTTGCCGTCGGTGCAGTGACCGGCGGTCAGGAAGTAGTAGGTACTGCCGCTGCGGACGTTGAAGCCGAGGGAACAGCGCCAGCCGGGGGCGTAGATCGCGTCACCGCCGGAGAGCAGTTTGCTGAACTTTCCGGAGGTGCGCTCGATCCGCAAGGCGCCGGCGTTGGCTCCGACGGACTCCTTGATCTGCTTGATCTCCGCCTGCGAGACCGTACTGTCCGCGGTGACCACGAGGGTGTCGGTCGCAGGATCGATGTTCCAGGCGGTCCCCGCCACATCGGCGCCGAGCACGGCGTCGCTCGCGGCGGAGAGCTGCTTGGCGCTGAAGGTTGTGTTGGCGTCGGCCTGGGCGGTGGGGACGGCGAGTGCGGCGACGGCGACGAGGCCCGCAGCGATGGCGACTGCCCTGCTGCGTCTCGCGGTACCGCTGAGGGGGGTGGTGCGCTTGATCCTCACTTTTTCATTCCTCCCGAGGGGAAGTCGGGGGTCCGCCCGTGGGGTGGTCGGACCCGTGAGGCGCAGTCGTTCGCACGGCATGTCCGCAACGCGAATATGCCGTGCTCCTGACAAGCGCTGTTCGGGAGTATTCAAGGCGTCAACTTCTGGCGCAAGAGGGCCTTCTGGCCTGAACTTGTCGGGCTGCACGGACGTCCCCGGCAGCACAGGGGCTGCCGGGGACGTCGTCCCGGGGGGATGTGGCGGTGCCTCAGCCGTCGACGCGGTTCCGCTCCCCCGCCTCGACGGCGATGGGAAGGGTGTTGCCGGGTGGCGGGAAGGGGCAGATGAAGTGGTCCGCGAAGGCGCAGGGCGGCAGCAGCGCACGGTTGAGGTCGACCGTCACGCTGCCGTCCTCGGACGGGGCCGCGGGCCGCAGGAACCGGAAGCGATAGCTGCTGTTTCCACTGGTGGCATCTGCGAAGACCGCCCAGAGCGAGCCATCGGGCTCGACCGCGACCTGCAGGGTGTGCTCCGTGCCGTCGGCCTCGAAGGCGATCTCGCCGGCGAGTCCGAGACCGCGCTCGACTCCGTCGGCGTTCTCGACCCGGACCGTACGGGCGCTCTCGTACGGGCGGAAGGTGCCCGGCAGCGTCCAGTGGGCGTCGTACGGGGTGGCCTCGATGTCCCGGAAGACACGCCGGGCCACGGCGTCCGGGTCGAAGTCCCGTACCGCCCAGAGCCCTTCGCGACTCAGCACGACGAGCCGCCGCTCGCCGTGCGCGACGCGGGACTCGCCGATCGGGCCGCGGTCGGCGGTGAGGCGGACCCGGCCGGTGAAGGGCTTGCCGTCGACGGTCAGACCGTCCGCGGCGGCGGCGCTGAGCAACAGCTCCTCGCCGTCCTCCCGCCACTGTCCGGGCACCCCTGGAATGTGGCCCTCCGGGTGGTCGGAGAGCCAGTGGGTGCCGGTGAGGGAGAGCGGTCCGTACGGTGCGGCGACCGTGGTGGTGCGCTCCTCGTGCCAGTGCTTCCAGTCCTGTGCCGCCTGCCCGGAATCGTGCGGCTGCTGTGCGTCCGTGCTCATGCGATCAACCTTTCCATACCGGCTCGGCGAGCCCGAGATGCGACCGCAGTGTGGGACCCGTGTACTCGGAGCGGAATGCACCGCGCTCCTGGAGGAGCGGGACGACCCGGTCGACGAAGTCGTCCAGGCCGCCCGGTGTGAGATGCGGTACGAGAATGAATCCGTCGGCGGCATCGGCTGCGACGAACTCCGTCAGCTGCGCCGCGACCATCTGCGGGCTGCCGATGAAGGACTGCCGCCCGGTCGTCTCGATGACGGTCTGCCGGATGGACAGCCCCTTCTCCTTCGACAGCGCACGCCAGCGGGCCGCGACCGCGAGGGGATCACCGTGCCTGACCCGGCCCTGGACCAGTGAGGACTCGGGGTCCGGGTCGATCTCGGGCAGCGGCCCGTCGGGGTCGTACGAGGAGAGGTCACGGCCCCAGATCTGTTCCAGGGCCAGGAGCGCGTTCTGCGGGGAGACTTGCTGGAGGCGGATCTCGGCCGCCTTCTCCTGGGCCTCGGCATCGCTGTCGCCGAGCACGAAGGTGACCCCGGGCATGATCTTCAGCTCGTCGGCCTCCCGGCCGTACTTGGCCAGCCGTGCCTTGACGTCGGCGTAGAAGGTACGGCCGGCCTCCAGGGTGCCGTGCCGGGTGAAGATGACATCGGCGGCGGACGCGGCGAACTCGCGGCCCTCCGGGGAGTCCCCGGCCTGGATGACGACCGGATGGCCCTGCGGGGAGCGCGGAACGGTGAACTCCCCCTCGATCGTGAAGTGCTGCCCGTGGTGCGCGAACGGGCGCGGGGTGCCGTCGGGGGTCCAGGTGTCCCACAATTCGCGGGCGGTGGCGACGAACTCGGCGACCCGGGTGTATCGGTCGGCCCGGTCGAGGTAGCCGCCGCGCCGGAAGTTCTCCCCGGTGAAGGCGTCCGAGGAGGTGACGACGTTCCAGGCGGCCCGGCCGTCGCTGAGGTGATCGAGGGTGGCGAGGCGACGGGCCAGTTCGTACGGCTCGTTGAAGGTGGCGTTGACGGTGGCGGCAAGGCCCAGCCGGTCGGTGACGGCCGCCAGCGCGGCCAGCACCGTGAGGGATTCCGGGCGGCCGACCACGTCCAGGTCGTGGATCCGGTCGTTGTGCTCGCGCAGCCGCAGCCCTTCGGCGAGGAAGAAGAAGTCGAACTTGCCGCGTTCCGCCGTGCGGGCGAGGTGTTCGAAGGAGGAGAAGTCGATCTGGCTACCGGAGCGGGGGTCCGCCCAGACGGTCGTGTTGTTCACACCCGGGAAGTGGGCGGCGAGATGCATCTGCCTCGGTGCGGTGCTCATGCTCGTCCCCCTTCGAGGGCGTACCGGTTGGCGGGGCGGGCCAGCCCCAGGTGCTCGCGCAGGGTGCCGCCGGGGTAGAAGGTGCGGAACAGGCTGCGGTGCTGGAGCAGCGCCACCGTGCCGTTGACGATCCGTTCGAGGTCGCGCCCGGGGGTGATGGGTGTGAGGTGGAAGCCGTCCGCCGCTCCCCCGCGGTGCCACTGGGTGATCAGTTCGGCGAGGTCGACGGGTCCGCCCCGGTAGTACGAGCCGCCTGCGGCGAGCGGGGGTCCGCTCTCCAGTCCCGGTTCCGGGGCGGTCTCGGCGTCGCCGAGGTCCACGGTGAGCGCGACCAGGACCCGGAGGGTGTCGGGGTCGCGTCCGTACGCCGCGGCGCGCCGGCGCAGATCGGTGCGGATCGCGGCGACCCGCTCGGGGGCGGCGGCCCGCACGAGGACGACATCGGCATGGCGGGCCGCGGTCTCCAGGGCCGGGCCGCCCGTTGCGTCGACGACGGTGACCGGGTGTCCCTGCGGGGGCCGGGGCACGATGGCCGGCCCGCGGACGGTGAAGGTGGCGCCCTCGAAGTCGACGTAGTGCAGCTTGTCGCGGTCGATGAAGCGTCCGGTGGCGACGTCCCGGATCTCGGCGTCGTCCTCCCAGCTGTCCCAGAGCCGGGCGCTCACGTCGGCGGCTTCACCTGCCTCACGCCACAGATCGTCGGCGGGCGCGGCCGGACGCCGGCCGAACAGCCGGGCCTCGGCCTCGGTTGTCGACACATCGACATTCCAGCCCGCCCGGCCGCGGCTCACCCAGTCCAGGGTGGCCACGGCGGACGACACATGGAACGGCTCCGTGTGGGTGGTGGTGACGGTCGGCACCAGACCGATCCGGTCGGTGGCGGGCGCGACCCGGGAGAGCACGGCGAGTGCGTCGAGTCCGGGTCTGGCGAACGAGTCGCCGAGGGTGACGAAGTCCAGGGCGCCGCGCTCGGCGAGCCGGGCGAGACCGATGTAGTGCTCGGGGTCGTAGCGGGGCGGACCGCCGATCTCGGCGGCCAGGTGAAGAGGTGCGGTCGAAGGCATGGGTGTTACCTTTCGGGGGCTCGGTTCTCGGAGCTCAGTTCTTGGGCTTGGGCAGGCCGGGCGGGTTGATCTCGGACTTCGCGACGGCCTCGTCGGAGAGCCCCCAGCGCTTCAGCACCTTGGCGTACGAACCGTCCTGCACGATGTGGTCGATGGCGGCCGCGTACGCCTCGACCAGACCGCTGCCCTCTTCGTGGTGGCGGCGATCTTGCCCTGGAGCCCGTCGCCCGCACCCGACAGCGTGCCGACGATCTCGGACTGGCCGGCCGATGCGACGTGGTAGTTGGCGGACGGGCTGGGGCCGAGGTAGGCGTCGATACGGCCGGACCGGAGGGCCAGGTAGTAGTCGGTGTCCTTCTGGAAGTACTTGATGTCCACCGGTTTGCGTCCGGCTTTGACGTTCTGCTCGCTCCAGTCGACGAGGATCTTCTCCTGGTTGGTCCCGGACGAGACGGCGATCGTCCTGCCCGCCACGTCCTTCGGCTCCTTCACCTTCCAGCCGGAGCCCTTCCTGGCCTCGAAGGCGATGTTGTCGAGCCGGTAGGTCGCGAAGTCGTATTTCTCCTTGCGTTCCTCGGTGACCGTGACGTTCGAGAGCACTCCGTCGAACTTGGAACTGTCGAGACCGACGAAGAGGTTCTCCCAGGAGACCTCCTCGAACTGCGGCTTCAGACCGAGCGTGTCGGCGATCAGGGTCGCCATGTCGATCTCCGAGCCGATCCGGGTCTTGTCGTCGGTCGCGTAGAAGCCCAACGGTGGCGAGGCATCGGCGCTCGCGCCCAGCCGCAGCGTGCCCCGCTTGCGGATGGCCTCGGGCACCTTCGCCGCGACGGCGTCGACCTTCGTGCCTCTGATCCGGTGCTGGGCGGGACCGATATTGATACCGGTGCCCTGCTGCCCCTTCGGCTTCACCTCGCCGGTGGCGGCGTCACCGGCACCGCAGGCCGTGAGCAGTCCTGCGGCGGTGAGGGTGGCGAGTGCGGCGGAGAGGGTGCGGCGGACGGACACGTGCGTACTCCTTGAGATGAACACCGAAGGGAACATGGGTGGGGTCACAGAACCTTGGAGAGGAACGCGCGGGTGCGCTCGTGCTCCGGATGGTCGAGTACGTCGCCGGGTGCGCCCTGCTCGACGATCCGTCCCTCGTCCATGAAGACGACGGTGTCGGCGACCTCGCGGGCGAAACCGATCTCGTGCGTGACGACGATCATCGTGGTGCCGTGAAGCGCCAAGTCCTTGATGACGTCGAGGACTTCGCCGACCAGCTCGGGGTCGAGCGCCGAGGTCGGCTCGTCGAAGAGCAGCAGCTTCGGTTCGAGGGCCAGCGCGCGGGCGATGGCGACCCGCTGCTGCTGCCCGCCGGAGAGCTGCTTGGGGTACGCCCCCGCCTTGTCGGCGAGCCCGACCCGGGCGAGAAGCTTCTCCGCGGCGGCGACGGCTTCCTTCTTCGGGCGGCCGAGGGCGGCGACCGGGGCCTCGATGATGTTCTCCAGCACGGTGAGGTGCGGGAAGAGATTGAAGTTCTGGAAGACGAAGCCGATCCGGGTCCGCTGTCGCAGGACCTCGCGCTCACGGAGCTCGTACAGCTTGTTGACGTCCCTGCGGTAGCCGACCAGGGTGCCGTCGACGCTGATCCAGCCCTTGTCGACCTTCTCCAGGTGGTTGATGGTGCGCAGGAGCGTGGACTTGCCGGAGCCGGAAGGGCCGAGGACGACGGTCACCTCTCCGGTACGCACGGACAGGTCGATGCCGCGCAGCACTTCGAGGCTGCCGAAGCGCTTGTGGACGGAGCGGATCTCGACCATGACGTCCGTGGATGCGGTGGTGTCGGTGGTGGTGCTGCTCATCGCGCGGCCCCCTTGGCGTAGTGACGTTCGACGTAGTGCTGGAGGACGGAGAGCACGGTGGTCAGGAGGATGTACCAGACCGTCGCGACCATCAGCAGGGGCACGACCCTGCCGTTGCGTCCGTAGACGACCTGGACCTGGTAGAAGAGTTCGCCGATCGCCATCACGGAGACGATCGAGGTGCCTTTGAAGAGCGAGATGATCTCGTTGGCGGCGTTCGGCAGGATGGAGCGCATCGCCTGCGGGAGCACGATCCGCCGCAGCTGCCGGTGCCGGGGAATCCCGAGCGCGGCGGCGGCCTCCAGTTGGCCGCCGTCCACCGCCAGTACACCGCCGCGGACGATCTCCGCCGCATAGGCGGCCTGGTGCAGCGCCAGTCCGAGGACGGCCGCGCTCATCGCGCCGACCAGGTTCATCGTGTCGAAGGAGAGGAAGCCGGGCCCGAACGGGATGCCGAACTGCAACTCCTTGTAGAGATAGGCGAGGTTGAACCAGAAGAGCAGCTGGACGATGAGCGGGATGGAGCGGAACGCCCAGATGTACGCGTAGGCGACCGCGCTGAGGAACGGGCTGGCCGACAGCCGCATGAAGGCGAGGACGATGCCCAGGGCGAAGCCGAGGACCGTGCCGTAGAAGGTCAGCTGGAGGGTGACCCAGACGGCCTTGAGGATGGTCTCGGCGGTGAAGAACTGGACGAAGACGTCCCACTCCCAGCCGGGATTGGTGACCAGGCCGTGCAGGAACTGGGCGAGTACGACGGCGGTGGCGGCGACGGCGACCCAGCGCCAGGGGTGGCGTAGGGGGACGACGGTGAGCGCGTCGTGGTCGGCGGTGGTGGGCGCGGCGACATGTGGTCCTGCCGCCCTGCCGATGGGTGGATCGCTGGTAAGGGACATGAGGGGTCCTTGAGCTGCAAGGTGTACGGGGGTGGGGCGGGGCTTTGCGCGGAGCCGGGGTCAGGCGCCCAGGGGGCCGTCGCTACAGGCGAGGTCCCGGAGGAAGGTGAGCGCCGTGCGCGCGGTGGCATCGTTCTGCCGGAAGGCCGGGCCACCGGTGCGGGGCCGGGTGAACGCTCCGCCGGCGCGCGCGGTGGTGAACGGGCCGAGCGCGAAGCGGCGCGGGTGCGGACGGCCGTCGCGGCCCAGGACCCGGCCGTTGTCGGGGTCGACCGAGAGCAGTCCGGTGTCGGTGGCGGCGGCCCCGTCCTCGTACAGCTCCTGGAGCAGTGGGCTGCGGGTGCGTTCCAGCGAAGGGTCCGGCAGCCGGGCCTCGACCAGGGCGCGGGCCTCGATCCGCTGCCCGGGCACAGTGGCGCTGCCGGCCCGGAAGACGCCCTGGCGTTCATCGGCCTCGACGGTCATTCCGGCGCCGAGGAAGCGGACGACACCGGCCCGGGAGAGCGCGAGGAGCTGGTGCAGCCGGGGTCCCGGCGGGCCGGAGGCGAGATAGCTGAAGAAGCCGTGCCACCAGCCGCCGATGTCACCGAGCCGGATCAACTGCCCGTAGGCGGACAGCAGTCCGAGGAAGACGGCGAGGTCCGGGCTGTGGGCGGGGTCGTGGCGGCGCTCCAGGTCGGCGGCGATATAGCCCCGCAGCCCCTCCTGCAGTGCGTCGTACGAGGGGTAGCGCACCCCGTCCAGGGGGCGGTCGAGCGCTTCCAGGTCGAGCCGGTCGGCAGGGTCGGGGACGGCGGCCGACACGAGGGCGCGCAGCTCCGGGCCGGCCGGGTCCGCGGCGGCGTACTTCGCCTCGAAATCGGGCCAGTCGCCCGTCGTGCGCTCGGGGTGGGCGGTGAAGAGCCGGTGGTAGTGGGCGTAGCCGAGCTCCTTGTCGACATGTGGCCACACATCGCGCCGGAAGTCGACCGGCTCGTCCGTCTTCAGCAGCGCCTCGGTCCGGTCGGGGCCGAGGAAGCGCGGCAGTGGCGGCCGTTCGCCCTGCCAGGCGTAGCCGATCTTGGAGTGGTACGGGACACCCCGGCGCGAGCCGATGTGGAGCACGGGTTCCCTGCCGGACGGCACGTACTCGCCGTTCTCGTACCGTCCGCCACGGCCTTCGGTGAGCAGCACCATCAGATCGACGAAGGCGAGCCCGAAGCCCCGGACGATGACCGGTTCGCCCGCGGGCAGGTCGGTCAGGTCGGTGTCCGCGGTGAAGTCGGGCGGCAGGTGGACAAGTCCGTGCCGGTCCGCGAAGTCCGCCAACTCGACTTGTTCCGGCTCCGGTTCGGCGTCGAGGTGGCCGATGGTGACGGCGACGAGATCGGCGGGGATCGGCCTGTCGCGCCCCTCCAGCCAGACGCGCTGACGGCCTTCGCGCGGCCCGGTGATGCGCACGGCCCTGCCCCTGTGCCAGTGGACCGTGATGCCCTTGGGGAGTGCGGCCACGGCCTGCTCGTACACCCAACGCAGATAGACGCTCTGCAGCCGTCTGCTCGGGAAGTCGCTTCCCTCCAACGTCTTTATCTCGGCGATGAGTTCGGGCTCGATGCCGGCCTCGTCCGGGAGCGCGAGACGTCCGTCCCGGATGTCCGCCGCCCAGGTGTGGAGCGCGGGCCCCGGGCGTATCGGCCCTTCCTGCTGGACCGTTTCGTCGGTGAACATCGTGACGTCCTCGGCCATGGAGTTCATCCAGAGCAGTGGCGACTGGTCGTGCCGCCAGATCCGTCCGCCGCCCGGCGGGTACGGGTCGACGAGATGGATGTCCAGCGGGCGACCCTCGTACAGGCCGGGGGCGTTGGCGGCGATGCGCTCGATGAGGCCGGTGCCGCGCGGCCCGGCGCCGATGACGACGAGCGTCGGTGAACGGCTCATCGAGCACCTGCCGTGCCGCGCGCGTAGTGCCGCTCGATGTAGTGCTGGCCGATGCTGAGCAACGAGGTGACGACGGCGTACCAGATGGTGGCGACCAGCAGCAGCGGGATGACCTGGTAGGTGCGGTGGTACACGAGCTGCACCGAGTACAGCAGGTCCTGCACGGCAATGATGCTGACGATCGAGGTGCCCTTGAGGGTGCCGATCAGCATGTTCCCGGCGGGCGGGACGATGGAGCGCATCGCCTGCGGCAGCACGATCCGGCGGAACCGGCGCCAGGGTCCGAGGCCGAGCGACTGGGCGGCCTCGATCTGTCCGCGTTCGACGGAGAGGATGCCGCCGCGGACGACTTCGGCGGCGTAGGCGGCCTCGTGCAGGGTGAGCCCGATGACGGCGACCGTGACGGGGCCGAGAAGGTTCACCGTACGGACGCCGAGGATCTCCGGGTAGAGCGCGCCGATGTTGAACCAGAACAGCAGCTGAACCAGGATCGGGGTGGATCTGAAGAGCCAGACGTATCCCCAACTGACCGCTTGCAGCACGTGGTTGCTGGAGAGCCTGAGGACGGCGAGCAGCGTGCCGAGGGCGAAGCCGAGCACCATGACCAGTGCCGTGAGCCAGAGGGTGAGGCCGAGGCCGCGCAGGACTGCGCTGGTGGTGAAGTAATCGGCGACGACATCCCATTGGAAGGCTTCGTTGCGGATGACGGAGTTCAGCACCAGGGCGAGGAGCGCCAGGGCGGCAACGGCCGCCGCCCACTGCCCTGTCCGGCGTACCGGGACGATCCGGAGCCGGTCGGCATCATTGCTCTTCGTGAGCGGGGCGGGGGAGGACGGAGGGCGGGTATCTGTCTGCGCGGACATGCGAAGGCTCCGTGGATGCAGAGATCGAACACGGGGCGTGCCTTCAGCAGAAACACAACGTGGACCGGGCCCCTCAGCACCGGTCCGCTTCCGAGGTAAGCGCTGTTCACTGCGTGCTGTCAAGCTTGTCCACACTGTGAGTCGTACGTCTCAGTTCAGTTGACGGACCACTCGATGCCTGTTCCACTTGGGCCATGCATTCGCAGCAGTGGCTGGTCAAGCGCTCCCACATCGACTTCGGTCGCGTGTGGTCCTCCTCCTGTTGAGCTGACCCCCTGCGTCTCCTCGTGTCTCTGCCTCGCGCCGTGTGCGGCGCCTGAGCACTGTTCCCTGCGTGTCTTCACGTACACAACACCGCTCCGCCCTCCCCTCGCTCCGCCGTTTCCCGCTCCGCCGATTTCCTTCGCCACGACCGTGGTGTCGCTGCGCGCTGCCCTGCTGCCGCGCTTTCGCGCCTGTTCACGGCCGACGAACCAGGAGAACCACACCTCATGCCCCGAACCCGGCACTCCGCTGCCTTCGCGCTGATCACCGTCGCCGCTCTCGCCCTCACCGCGTGCGGGTCCGGCGATCCGGCGGCCGCACCGGCCGGCGCCGCCGGGACCGCGGCCGCCAAGGGAAGGATCCCGACGACGGATGTCGTGTCGTCGGTGCGCGAGGACGAGGCCGCGGCGAAGCTGCTGCCCGCCGATGTCCGTGCCTCCGGCACCTTCACCATCGCCTCCAGCATCGGCAATCCGCCCGGCGCCACCTACCTCGAGGACGGCAGGACGGTGGCCGGTACGGACATCGACGTCGCGGACGCGGTGGCCAGGAAGCTCGGGCTGAGGCCGAAGCGCGAAGTGGCCTCCTTCGAGGCGATCCTGCCGGCGCTGGGCAGCGGGAAGTACGACGTGGGTACCGGGAACTTCGGGGTGACCGACGAGCGTCGCAGGACGATCGACTTCGTCACGTACATCAATGACGGACAGGGCTTCGCGGTCCGCGACGACAGCAGGCTGAAGAAGGTCACCGACCTCACCCAGCTCTGCGGCCTGACCGTGGGCACCGGCGCGGGCACCACCTTCGAGGTGACACTGGAGGAGAACAGGCATCTGTGCTCCGACGCGGGCAAGAAGCCGTACGAGGTGAAGACCTACAACGACCAGGGAGCGATCTGGGGCTCGCTCCAGCAGGGCCGCAGCGATGTGGTGATGTCGACCATCAACGGGCTGCGTTACGCGGTGGAGCAGCAGGAGGGTGTGCGCTTCCTCAATGAGTTCAAGCGCCTCGACGTCGGCTTCGCCTTCAAGAAGGGCACCCCGCTGGCGCCCGCCTTCCAGGCCGCGGTGAACAGCCTCAAGGCGGACGGCACCTACGACAGGATCCTGAAGAAGTGGGGCATCGGCGCGTCGGCGATCAGGACCTCGCAGATCTCGCCGCCCGAGATCAAGTGATCCGGCCCGGGCCGGGGCGGTGTCCGCGCGGTCCCGGACCCGTCCGGCCCGCGCCGGGCTCCCCGTCTCAGCAGCTGCAGTCGCACCCGCAGTCGCAGCAGTCGCAGGATTCGCAGCAGTCCCCGCAGTTGCTGCAGCAGTCACAGGCCTCGCAGCAGTCGCCGCAGTCGCACTGACTGCACAGCCCCTCGCGGCGCTGATGGCTCCACGGGTCGTTGAAGGTGCCGCAGCACATCTGGCAGGTGCAGGCCAGCCCCGCCCCAGACCAGGCAGCCCGCGATCAGACCGCGCCGGTCGCGCGGGGGCTCGGGCGGGGGCGTGCGGCGGACCGACGGGGCTGCCGGGGCTCGGCGCGTACGGATTGCCGGGCGGCGGCCCGAAGGACCCGGTCTGTCGCACATCTGACGGAGGCACAGCTGCGTCCGGGGCCGGGCCGCCGGCCCGGTGCGAGCATGCTGTGGTGCCGAACGCCCGGTCCACCGACTGCCGCAGTTCGTGCACCAGCAGCACATGGGCCAGCTTGCCGTCGGTGAACTGAGCGTCGCGCAGCGCCAGCCGCATGCCGCTCAGCGCGTCGTCGCAGAGCCGCCGGGCCTCGGCCCGCGTGGTGCCGGTCGCGGTGAGCGGGTTCCAGGCACCCGACGCAGCGTCAGCTTCCTGGTCCTCCACGGCATCCAGCAGATGCGCCAGGCGTCCGAAGAGGCGGCCCGCCTCGGCCAGCGGCTCCGCGTTCTGCGGCTTGCCCGCGAGTATCGCGGTGTGGGCGAAGGCCGCCGCGGTGGCGGTCTCGGTGGGCTCGGTGACCGCGAGCAGCGGGGTGCCGGGCCCGGCGAGCAGTTCGATGCCGGTCTGCCGGTCGACGGCGTCGACGAGCAGCGCCGTGTCGAAGCCGAGCTGTGCGCCGGTGCGCGCGCCGGCCCGGTCCCAGCCCGCGGCGACCCGGCGCGCTGCGGCCGCGACCGGGCGGCGCTTCAACAGGCCGTCCCCGTCGGCGACGTGGTCCCGCACCTTGGCCGATGCCAGCACCAGGGAGACGGCGGCGGCCAGCCTGGCTCCCTCGCCGCGGGCGACCGGAGCGGTCCGCATGGCGCGCAGCGGGCAGGGCCCTGCGGTACGTCGCCATCCGGTGGTGCGATCGGCCTGAGCCTCCGTCAGAACCGAGACGATCAGGCCGTCATAGTTCGTGACGATCCGGGCGAATTGCCCGTGGTCGGACCGGAGCGCCAGACAGAGCCCGCAGAGATGAGCCATCCACTCGGTCCTGAGCCCCTCGGACAAGCGGTGGGCACAGGGCCTGACGATTCCGAACACGACGATCCCCCGAGAGTCGTTCACCTGCGCGCCACACTCGTGCGCGTGCGCGACGTGCATCGTATCGAGGGACCCGTTCACCCGTACGTCCCCCACATCACCCGTACGGACCGGCAGATCGTATTTTCTTTCTTTCAGGCCCCTGATGCAGGAGGAACCTTGACGAATCGCCACATCTTCTGCACCAGTACCGTCACGAATCCCCTGCGCGCCGACTATCCACTTGGCGCACGATCCGCATCATGGACGACCATAGGGATACGAAAGAGATGCGGAACACCACGGAACCGCGGTGAGAGGAGGCGTCCATGGGATCGGTGCGCAAGGCGAGTGCCTGGCTGGGCCTCGTGGAGGACAACGACGAGCGGTACTACGACGACGACGAGTACGCCGAGGGTGCACAGACCGGGACCGGTCAGGCCTGGGTGACCGACCCCCGGGTGCAGGTGGCCTCCGAGGCGGCCGAGGAAACGGGCCGCCGGATCGCCACCGTCACCCCGGACAGCTTCCGGGACGCGCGAGCGATCGGAGAGCTCTTCCGGGACGGCATCCCGGTGATCGTCAACCTCACGACCATGGATCCCACCGACGCCAAGCGCGTCGTGGACTTCGCGGCGGGGCTGACCTTCGGACTGCGCGGCTCGATCGAGCGCGTGGCCACCCGGGTCTTCCTGCTGACCCCGGCCGACACCCAGGTGGTCAACGGCGAAGCCGTCGGCCGGCCGGCCGACGGCTTCTTCAACCAGAGCTGAGCAGGGCGCTCGCCGACCGGTCTACCGGAACGCGTCGAGGCCGGTGAGCGCCTTGCCCAGCACCAGCTGGTGCATCTCCACGGTTCCTTCGTAGGTGAGCACCGACTCCAGGTTCGTCGCATGGCGCATCACCGGGTACTCCAGAGAGATCCCGTTGGCGCCGAGGATCGTGCGCGAGGTACGGCAGATCTCGATCGCCTCCCGCACATTGTTGAGTTTTCCGAAACTGACCTGTTCCGGACGGAGCCTGCCCGCGTCCATCCGTCGGCCCAGATGATGGGCGAGCAGGATGCCCTTGTGCAGTTCCACGGCCATGTCCGCGAACTTGGCCTGGGTGAGCTGGAAGCCACCGATCGGCCGGCCGAACTGCTCCCGGGTCTTCGCATAGTCGAGGGCCGACTCGAAGCTGGCGCGCGCCGCGCCCATGGCTCCCCAGACGATGCCGTAGCGGGCATGGCTGAGGCAGCTGAGCGGGCCGCGGAGACCTGTGACCCCGGGGAGTACGGCATCGGCCGGCAGCCGTACCTCGTCGAGGACCAGCTCACTGGTGACCGAGGCGCGCAGCGACCACTTGTGCCTGATCTCGGGCGCCGAGAAGCCCGGGGTGTCGGCCGGCACGACGAACCCGCGGATTCCGCCGGCCGCGCCGCCCTGGTCGGTCTGCGCCCAGACGACGGCGACCCCGGCGACCGAGCCGTTGGTGATCCACATCTTGCGGCCGGTGAGCACCCAGTCCTCGCCGTCGCGCCTGGCGTACGTCCGCATCCCGGCCGGGTCGGAGCCGTGGTCCGGCTCGGTGAGGCCGAAGCAGCCGATGATCTCGCCGGCCGCCATGCCCGGCAGCCACCGCTGCCGCTGCTCCTCGGAGCCGAAGCGGTGGATGGCGTACATGGCGAGCGACCCCTGCACGGAGACGAGGGAGCGGATTCCCGAGTCGGCCGCTTCGAGTTCCAGGCAGGCCAGTCCGTACTGGACGGCGGTGGCGCCCGCGCAGCCGTAGCCCTGCAGGGACATGCCGAGGGCACCGAGCGAACCGAGCTCGCGGGCCAGCTCACGGATGCCGGGCAGCTCGCCGTTCTCGTACCACTCGGCGATGTGCGGCAGGACGCGGTCGGTGGCCCAGTCGCGGACGGTCTCGCGGATGGCGAGGTCCTCGGCGCTGAGCAGATCGTCGATGCCGATCGGGTCGGCGGGGTCGAAGGGCGGGAGCTTCGAGGACTCAGAGGTGGACATGAGGGTGCCTCCGGTGGCTCGCACGATGCTAAAACTAGCAGTGTTAGTTATGGTGCCGCACCGACGTTACGGCTCAGCGTCCCGCCCGTCCAGAGCCGGTCGCCCCGGCGGGGCGGCGCCGGGCGGGCAGCGGGCGCGGCCGCTGCGTGCGGCCCGCGGCGGGCGTCTCGTGCGGACCGTGGAAACCCGCCGCCTCGCTCTGCCCCGGGGACTCATGGACATCCTCGGCCTCGTGGGGTTCACGGGCACCCGGTGACGGGCACTCCATCACCCGCGGCAGTCGCAGCGCGGCGAGCGCTCCGACCAGCAGCAGAGCCGCGCTGACCAGCAGCGTGACATGCAGCCCGGTGATGAAGGAGTGGCGGGCCGTGGAGCGCAGCACCTCGCCCAGCGGACCGCCCAGCCGGTCCGCCACCTGGTAGGCCTCGCCCAGCGAGTGGGAGGCGGCCGCACCGTACCCGGCGGGGACGCCCTCTTCGGGAAGCTTCGCGAGTCCGGGGGTGTAGGCGGCGTTCATGATGCTGCCGAGCAGCGCGATACCCATACCCGCGCCCAGTTGGTAGGAGGTCTCGCCGATCGCCGCCGCGCCGCCCGCCCGGTCGGCGGGGGCCTCGCTGAGCATGGATTCGTACGCCCCGAAGAGCGTGGACTGAAGCCCGAAGCCCAGTGCGACGAAGGCCGCGGTCAGCAGGCCGGGCCGGTCGTGCTGCCCCATCGCGGTCAGGACCAGTACCGAGGCGGCCGTGAGCACGAAACCCCAGCCGACCATCCGGCGCGGCCCGATGCGGCGCAGGGTGTACGAGCCGGTGGCGCCCGCGGCCATGGCCGCGAAGGTGAGCGGCAGCAGCCGCAGACCGGTCTGAAACGGGCTCAGGCCCAGGACGAGCTGGAGGTACTGCACAGCTATCAGTTCCAGCCCGACCAGAGCCAGCATGGCGAGGATGATGCAGCCCACCGCGGTCGAGAAGGCGGGCCTGGCGAACATGCCGATGTCGATCAGCGGATGCGTACGGCGCTTCTGACGGCGCACGAAGGCTATGAGCAGTACGGCACCGATCAGCAGCGGGGCCAGTGTGGCCGGGCTCAGCAGCCCCTCACCGGTGCCCGCCCGCTTCACTCCCAGGACCACACCGAGCACTCCGGCCGCGGCCATCAGCGCGCCCAGCACATCCCACGGGCCGTCATCGCTGCCGCGTGACTCGGGGAGCAGCAGGCGGCCGGCCGGCAGGATCAGCGCCATCAGCGGGATATTGATCAGAAAGACCGAGCCCCACCAGAAGTGCTCGACGAGGAAGCCGCCTATGACGGGCCCGGTGGCGGCGCCGACGGCGGCGACCGCGGTCCAGACGCCGATCGCCACGGCCCGCTCACGCCGGTCGGGGAAGACCTGCCGGAGGATCGACAACGTCGCCGGCATGATCATCGCGCCGCCGACGCCGAGCAGGGCACGCGCCGCTATCAGTACGCCGGGGCTGTCGGCCATCGCGGCGATCGCGGAGGCGACGCCGAAGAGCGCATAGCCGAGCAGCAGAACGCGGCGCCGGCCGACGCGGTCGCCGAGGGTGCCGAAGAGGATCAGCAACGAGGCGCAGACCAGCGGATAGGCGTCCACGATCCAGAGCAGACCGACGGCACTGGGCCGCAGGTCCTCGGTGACGGCGGGGACGGCGACATGGAGCACGGTCGAATCGAGCGCGACGAGCAGCAGACTGAGGCAGAGGACGACGAGGACGACCCATCGATTGGCACCGTCGGCTGCTGAGCGCAGCCGGATTCGGGCTGTGGCCGTCCCGGACATGCATGTACCTCCCAAAAGGTCCCTCGCGTTCGGCAGGCCAGCCGGGGATGCAGCGGTTCACTGTCCCTCGGGGCCCGGCATCGACGGGCGAGTGATCCGTCAGCGTACGCGAGTTCGGAGCACTCACACGTGGTCCACCTCATACCCCGATGGGCCGTGAAGTGTGGCGTACGCCACGCCGAGCCGCCGCTCGGGACCCGCTCGGACCTGCACGAACCCGCGCGGACGGCCTTCACGCCCGGCACAGAAGGTACTCGGCGTGACGCCCGGAGCACTTGCCGGGCCCACACCGAACGCGTTCGGTGACCGGACGGACACTGCCCGCTTCACCCTTACGAGAAGTCGGAGAAATTCATACCGGCACCCTTGCGCTTTTCCGTCCGCACCCAAACATCCTTCCGAAATGAGTGCGAAATCAATAGCGCAGAGACCCGTCGATACACTTCTTCGGGTCAGGAATTAAGGCCCGACTGAGACATAGTCCACATCACATCGTCATCACAAAGAGACCGGATCGACCTGTTCGCGCACTAACTCGCTGTAACGTCGATTGGGTGCGTACCGACATCTTTGCCCGCCTGGACCGGGAGCCGGAGCCGCCGAAGATAGAGCCACCGCGGATGAGCCGTCATCGCATCGCTCTCTTCGGCGGGACGTTGGCGTTCTATCTCGCCATCGTCGTTGCCGTGCTGACCTCTTCCTGGCTGGTGACCCTGGACTGGAAGGTCATGCTCTTCCGGCCGTATCAACAGTGGCCGGAAATCCATGCCTTCCTCGACTACTACATCGTGCTCGGCCAGCGCGGCCCCACCGCCACCATGGTCGCCTGCTGGCTCGGTTGGCGCTCCTGGCGGCAGCACACGCTGCGGCCCCTGCTGACGCTCGCCGCCGCATTGCTGCTGCTCAATATGACGGTCGGCGCGGTCAAGATCGGCCTGGGGCGGCTCGGCCCGCACTACGCGACCCAGATCGGCTCCGCGGAGCTCTTCGCCGGCGGCGATATATTTCCGTCGGGCCACACCGCCAACGCGGTCGTCACCTGGGGGATCCTCGCCTATCTGGCGACCACCCCGCGGGCCAGGCGCTACCTGTCGGCAACGTCGGCGATCGTCTCGCTCGGCGTCGGACTCACCACCGTCTACCTCGGCACGCACTGGCTCAGCGATGTACTGCTGGGCTGGGCCGCGGGGCTGCTGATCCTGCTGGGCCTGCCCTGGGTCGAGCCGCTGATCACCAGGGCCGAGGCCTGGATCTTCGCCCAGCGCGGGACCCTGCGGGGACGCGGCCGTCCCGTTCCTTCCGTGCCCGTCGCGGCCGGAGGACCCCGGACCGTTCTGCTCCCGCAACTGGACGGCGGCGACACCGTGGCGCAGAGCCCGGTGCTGGAGCCGGTCGCCGCGGGAGGACACACGGCGACCACCACGGGCACGGTCACGGGCGCCCGCTCGCGTGCACACCCGGCGCCCCCGTCGCATCCGGCGCATCTGATGCGCTCGGAGCGGACCCCGGTCACCCCGGCCGGCAGCCGGCGCCCGCCGCACGCGGACCGTACGCCACGCGGCGGCACCACCCCCGCCCGCCCGATGACCGGCGGCTGAACACCCCAGGAGCAGCGGGGCCGGTACGCACAGCCGCTCCCCCGCACGGCGAAGGCCCCGACTCCGGTCGGGGCCTTCGCTCATGCCCGGGCCCGGAACCCGGGGCGCAGGGATCCTCAGCCCACCCAGCAGCGGGTGACAACGGCATCGGCGACCTCGAAGTTGATCCGTCCGGTCCGGAACTCCATGGTGATGATCGCGCCCGGCGGCAGGGATCTGACGGTGCTCCAGCCATGCCTGCGGGCCCGCCGCTCGGCCGCGTCGACGAGGAGGCCGACGTACGCACCGGGTGTGTCGGCCGGCTGGGCGGAAGGAGTCGGTATGGATGCCATACCTCTCACCGTAGGCGGCCGCGGACCACGACGGAAGGCGGGGCGCCGACCACCGCACGGCACCCTCACGTCCCTCGGCGGTCACGCTTGTGTCACAGGATCACGACACGCGTGCCGCTCGAATCACGCCACCCGAGCACGTGGCCCGCGACCGGACACACAGTAATCACACGGGCCGGGAAACGATCACACGGAAGGCCCGAAAGAAAGGCGGAATATTCCGTATCGAACAGCTGGAATTTCCGAGTTGAATGGTCTGCGTAAATGAGCATGCCACCGGGAATTCACGCTTCCTTATGGCAGCCTTATCTTTTGGTCACAAATCCGTACCACGGGCCGGCGACAGCCACTCGCTGTCGCCCGTATAGCGGACAACCCGAACCATCCCGGTATGGGGACGCCGGTGGAAGCGCTCAGTCCAGGGCTCGGGACAGCCGGTCCCTGGCCACCCTGATCGCGTCGTTGAGCTCCGGGGGTTCGACGACCTCGAAGTCGATCCCCAGCATCATGACGTGGAGGACCAGCACATCGAGACTCGCTGCCCCGGCGCGCAGCAGGCAGCTGTCGGCACCTTCCGCCTCCAGCACCCCTGAGGACGGCGATACCCGTTCGGCCGCGCGCTCGATCCCCGCCTTCAGCCGGATCACTGCGTGCGTCGCGTACACGGTGGTCGAGATTCCCTTCGCGACATAGGCGGCCAGATCCTCGGCCGGTGCGTCGCGGGGGACGAATCTCGGGCCGTGCGGCGGCGTGGGCGTGATCCGGTCCGTGCGGAACGTGCGCCAGTCCGCGCGGTCCAGGTCCCAGGCGACGAGATACCAGCGGCGCTCGGTGCACACCAGCCGATGTGGTTCGACGGTCCGGCGCGATACGGAGCCGGAATGGTCCCGGTACTCGAAGTGCAGCCGCTCGCTGTCCCGGCAGGCTCCGGCCAGTTCGGTGAGGACACCCGGATCGGCGGTGGACGCGCCGGGTCCGCGGAGCAGCGGCACGGTGAAGGTGTTCAGCGCGTTCACCCGGCGCCGGAGCCGGTTCGGCAGCACTTGTTCGAGCTTGGCCAGGGCGCGTACCGAGGTCTCGCCAATGCCTTCGACGCCATGGCCCGCCGCGGTGCGCAGCCCGACGGCGACGGCGACGGCCTCCTCGTCGTCGAGGAGCAGCGGCGGCAGCTGGGCACCGGCGCCGAGCTGGTATCCGCCGCCGGTGCCGGGGCTGGCGTTGACCGGGTAGCCCAGTTCGCGCAGCTTGTCGACGTCACGGCGGACGGTCCGCGGGGTGACCCCGAGCCGTTCCGCAAGATCGGCGCCCGACCAGTCCCGGTGGGCCTGGAGCAGCGAGAGCAGGCGCAGCAGTCGTGCCGAGGTCTCCAACATGGGGCGAGTCTTCCAGGGGTTGCGGACAGCCTGCGTCCGCAACCGGCTGCCGACGGTCTACCGGGCTTGCGCCGGGTCCGGTACGAGCCGTACGCAGAGATCGTTGTCGGCCGAGTAGCAGGGGATGGCGCGGACGCCCTCCCCTGCGCTGCGGGCCGGGTAGACAAAGCTGTTCTTGCGGTCCCAGACGTCATCGAGGATGCGGGAGATCCGTACGCCGTCGGCCGACTCCCCGGCGCCCGTCCCGGGGAGCAGCCAGAGCGTCCACAGCTGTTGCTCGGTGACCGGCCCGGTGCCCAGCCGATCGAGCGGAAGCGTGAAGGAGAACGTGCCTTCCTTCCCGGCGACCGGCACCCGGCAGACCCGGTCGGGGGCGCCGGTCAGTCGCGCCTCGACGCGGGCGTCGTCGCCGAGGCGGGTCCCGTACAGCGTGCCCTCGACGGTCATCCCGCCCCCGTCGAAGGTGACCGGCCCGGCCTCGGCGTGCGGTGAGCGGACCCAGCAGCGCACGGCGAGCCGGCCGTCGACGGTCGGGTACGGGATACGGACCGCGATCCGCCCGGTCTCCGGTGTGCGGTCCATGAGGAGCCGCACATCCCTGATTCCGGGCTCGACGGCCACCGCTCCGTCGTCGTCCGCGCCCGGCTCACGCACATAGACGTCCCAACGGCCTTCGGCAGGCGCCACGGTGCCCGGCAGCACCGCTCGCAGCCGCCCCCCGCCGAGCGGGCTCAGGGGCAGGCGTACGGTGTCGCCGTCGCCGCCCGTGCCTTTGCCCCCGCGCAGCCGCAGAAGCAGTTCGGGCGTCTCCCCGGCCTCGCGGCGACGGAGGTCGAGGTCGAAGGTGATCCCGCCGTCGGGGCCTGCGACGCAGTCGGCTCGTGGCGTCTGTCGCTCTGCGGAGACGGTCATGCGGGCTTCCCCTTGCGGATGACATCGGCGGCCTTGTAGCGCAGGGCGTACGCCCCGTCCAGCACGGTGCCGCGGGCTCGGTGCAGTGTGGTGCGCAGAGCGCCGTGCGAACGGTCGCGCGGGGCTCGGGAGGCTAGTTCGGTGAAGAGCCGCTCATGGCGTTCGGCGATCCGTGACGGGTCGAACCGCTGCGACGCGGCCAGCGCGGCGCGGCCCGAGCGGTGCCGCGCTTCGTCGTCGCCGATCAGACCGAGCAGGGCGTCCGCCACCGCCGCCGCGTCACCGACCGGCACCAGTCGTCCGTCGGTGCCGTCCTCGATGATCTCGCGCGGGCCGTGCGGGCAGTCGGTGGCCACGACCGGCAGGCCGCAGCGCATCGCCTCGACGATGGTCATGCCGAAGGACTCGCGGTCCGAAGTGACTGCGGCGATCGCCCCCTTGGGCCACTCGGCCTCCAGCGGGTTGACCGACCCCATCAGGAACACATGGTTGTGCAGGCCGAGTTCACCGATGAGCGCGAGCAGCGTCCGGCGTTCGTTCCCGGTCGCGTCGCCGCCGCCGTAGATGCGCAGCCGCCAGTCCGGACGGACGGCGACCACGTCGGCGAACGCCCTGACAAGCAGGTCGTACCGCTTGACCTTGTGCAGCCGGCCTGCGGCGATCACCCACTTGCTGTCGCCGTCGGCGGGCGCGATCCCCGGCTCGGGCACGCTGTTGGGAATGGCCTCGATCCGTACGCCGGGCAGTTTGAGCCCGGTCCGGTAGGCGCGGGCGTCGGCCTCGGTGACGGTGGTGACCGCGTCGAGCAGGGCGTAGCGATGCCCGATCTCGCGGCGCAGCCGGTAGCTGTGGCTGTCGAAGGTGAGGTGCTCCTGCCCGATCCGGACCGGACCGCGCCGGGTCTGCCTGCTGATCTGGACATTGAGCCCCGGACGGGTTCCGACCACGACATCCGCGTCCAGGGAACGCAGATGGTCCGCCACCCGCACGTCGGTCAGCCTGCTGTACTGGTGGTACCTGCTGTCACCGCGCGGGAACACGGTTGCGGGACGGGCGTGCTCGGCCGCGTCGCCGTCGTAGGACGGGCTCTTCTTCCGCAGGTCGACGAGATGGCTCATGCGCACGCCTTCGGGGGCGCCCAGTGCGGGGACGTCGCGGTGCCGGAAGACCGACACGATCTCGATGTCGTGGTGCCCGGCCAGCGCCCCGGCGAGGTTGAACGTCGTACGGATCGTGCCCCCGACCCCGTAGGCATTGTGGAGCAGGAAAGAAATGTGCATGAAACGCCATATCTCCTGGTTCGGCTGATCGGCGGGGGGACGGCACTTGCCATGACGGCACAGACGGGCCGGCGGTTCACTCCGGGCATCGGCCAGTTTCAGTCCCTCTCACGCTCACCCGTTTTCCTGATTTGTCGATGTATCGGCGAACCGGCCCATGGCCGAGTCGACCACATCTCCGTATGACGAATCAGGAGAAACTGGTCGCAATCGGCCTCTCAGATCCTGAGATTCACCCTCTGCGCCGGATGGTTCGATTACGTTCCCTTTCTCGCGTGACCCCGGCCGCAGATCGCCCGTTGTCTTCTGCATGAGCCGGGAACCGCCCGGCGCACGCACCGAGTTCGAGGAGCCACCCGTGCCGCGCATGCTCGACGTCAGCGAGGACGTACGCGCCGAGATCGGCGACGCCGAAGCCGACCGGCTGCTCGTCGGCGACAACACCCCGGGCAGTTACGACTGCACCTCCTGCCGCACCCCCGGCGACTCCGAACAGGAACGCACCAGCACGGTGCTCTTCGTCGGTGACGAAACCGCTGTCCTCGCCTTCGCCCACGCGACCTGCATCCCCTCGCAGGTCGTCCAGGTCGCCGAGGAGCAACTACAGGGCGCCGTACGCAGCATCACCGGCAGCGAAGCGGAGCGCCCTGGGAGCCCGGAGGGTCTCAGCCCCGAACAGGCCGTCCTCGGGATCACCAGCGGCCTCGTCCTGATCGACGACGAGCTCCATCCGGCCCTCGTTGTCGAGCCGACCGGCGCGATCGCCCGCCCGGGCACGGACGGCAGCCGGGGCGACGAATTCCTCCAGCTGCTGCTGGAGCAGGGCTTCCACCCGGTCCACCGGATGGACCGGATGCCCGCGGTGCTGCACGGCTGGTCGGTCCTGCTCGCCATGGGCCAGCTGCACGCCGTGCTCCAGCCCGGCACCGGCGGCGGCGCCCCGGTCGCCTGGTGGCAGGCGCATGCGCCGCTCCAGGTCACCGAGGGCTGGCGGACCGCGGCCAACAAGTCGCAGACCGTGCTCGTCTTCGCCGCTCCGGCGGGGGCGATCGGCCAGCAGCCCCGCGAGGACCTGCTGCGCGACGCTCTGGACAGGGCCGCCGCCGGCGGGCTCCTGGTCGCCGCGGCCATGCCGCTGGCCGGGACCTGATCATGGCCGTCGGCTCCTCGCACCCGCGGCGAACAGCTATTTCTCCGCCGGGCCCGCATCCGACGGACAGCGGGGTCGTTGGCACATACGTGCACCCATACGACTCCTCCCGTCAACGCCCGAGCCCGATCCCTGCCATGCGCCCCTCGCAGGAACCCTCGGGCGGTCAGTCCCACACCCCGATCTACGACGCGCTGTACTCCGAGTACCGCCGGTCGTTCCGGGCGCTGCCGGGTGATCGTAGCGGCGAGGAGCATCTCGGCTTCGTGGCCTTCGGCAGCCGCATCCCGCTCAGCAGCCACTCCGGTCTCTCCACGGGGCTCTCCAGCGGTCTCTCCGTACCCAGCGGGGCCACCGGACACGGCAGCGGCCCGAGCACGCACACCGGCAGCCTCGGCTCCTGGCAGCGGGTGGGCCGGCACTCCGGACGGGCCCAGCCTGCGGCGTTGCCCCCGGGATCGGGATCGCGAGGGGCCTGACCGTACGACGGAGCCCCGGACCCTTTCGTATGCGAAAGGGTCCGGGGCTTCGCCATGGGGCCTTGCGTACTACTTGTTGCGGCCGCGCTTCTCGCGGACCCGCACCGAGATGTGGATCGGGGTGCCCTCGAAACCGAACTCCTCGCGCAGCCGGCGCTCGACGAAGCGCCGATAGCCGTGCTCCAGGAAGCCCGAGGAGAACAGCACGAAGCGCGGCGGCTTGGTGCCCGCCTGGGTGCCGAAGAGGATGCGGGGCTGCTTGCCGCCGCGGACGGGGTGCGGGTGGGAGGCGACGATCTCACCGAGGAAGGCGTTCAGCCGGCCGGTGGGGACGCGGGTCTCCCAGCCGGCGAGGGCGGTCTCGATCGCCGGAACCAGCTTCTCCATGTGCCTGCCGGTGACGGCGGAGACGTTGACCCGCGGGGCCCACGCGATCTGCGCGAGCTCCGTCTCGATCTCGCGCTCCAGGTAGTAGCGACGCTCCTCGTCGAGGGTGTCCCACTTGTTGTACGCGATCACCAGGGCACGCCCGGCCTCCACGGCCATGGTGATGATGCGCTGGTCCTGGACGCTGATGGACTCGCTGGCGTCGATCAGGACGACGGCGACCTCGGCCTTCTCCACGGCGGCGGCGGTACGCAGCGAGGCGTAGTAGTCCGCGCCCTCCTGGAGGTGGACGCGGCGGCGGATACCGGCCGTGTCGATGAACTTCCACGTGATGCCGCCGAGCTCGATCAGCTCGTCGACCGGGTCACGGGTGGTGCCCGCGAGCTCGTTGACGACGACGCGGTCCTCCTTCGCCACCTTGTTCAGCAGCGAGGACTTGCCGACGTTGGGGCGGCCGATGAGGGCGATCCGGCGCGGTCCGCCGATCGCGGTGCCGAAGCGCTGCGCCGGAGCCTCGGGAAGTGCTTCGAGTACGGCGTCGAGCAGGTCGCCGGTACCGCGGCCGTGCAGCGAGGAAACCGGGTGCGGCTCGCCGAGGCCCAGCGACCAGAGCGCGGTGGCGTCCGCCTCACCGCTCTGTCCGTCGACCTTGTTGGCGCACAGCACGACGGGCTTGCCGGCCCGGCGCAGCAGCTTGACGACGGCTTCGTCGGTGTCGGTCGCGCCGACGGTCGAGTCGACCACGAAGACGACCGCGTCGGCGGCCTCGATCGCGTACTCGGCCTGGGCGGCGACGGAGGCGTCGATGCCCAGCACGTCCTGCTCCCAGCCGCCGGTGTCGACGACCTTGAAGCGGCGGCCCGCCCACTCGGCCTCGTAGGTGACGCGGTCGCGGGTGACGCCGGGCTTGTCCTCGACGACCGCCTCACGGCGGCCGATGATCCGGTTCACCAGCGTCGACTTGCCGACATTGGGGCGGCCGACGACGGCGAGCACGGGAAGCGGCCCGTGACCGGCCTCGTCGATCGCGCCCTCGACCTCTTCGGCGTCGAAGCCCTCCTCCGCTGCGAGCTCCATGAACTCCGCGTACTCGGCTTCGCCAAGCGCTCCGTGCTCGTGGTCCGAGCCGTCGGAGTGAATCTGGTCGTTCATGAAGTCCGTTCCTCTTTGCATCATCATCGATGGGCCACGACCACGCGGCCCACTACTCAAGTCTTACCTAGCGCCCGGTGAAACGTCTGGCCTCGTCCAAGTGGGCGGTCAGCCGCCCCTGGATCCGTACAGTCGCCTCGTCCAGCGCCTTGCGCGTCCGCCGCCCACTGCTGCGCGCCCCCTCTTGCGCGTCGAAGGCATCACCGAAGACGACGTCGACCCGGCTGCGCAACGGCGGCAGTGCCGATATCAACCGTCCGCGGCGCTCGGTGCTTCCCAGTACGGCCACGGGCACGATCGGCGCCCCGCTGCGTACCGCGAAGTATGCGAGCCCGGCACGCAGGGAGGCGAAGTCGCCCTCGCCCCTGGTGCCCTCGGGGAAGATCCCGAGCACCCCGCCGTCCTTCAGCACGCCGAGGGCGTGGGTGATGGCGGTGCGGTCGGCGGTCGTGCGGTCCACTTTCAGCTGACCGATTCCGCGCAGGAACGGGTCGAGGGGGCCGACGAACGCCTCTTTCTTGATCAGGAAGTGGACGGGCCGGGGCGCGGTGCCCATCAGCATCGGACCGTCGATATTGTGTGAGTGGTTCACCGCGAGTATGACGGGTCCGGAGGCGGGAACCCGCCACGCACCGAGGACGCGGGGCTTCCACAGCCCGTACATCAGCCCGATGCCGATCCCGCGCCCGACCGCTGCGCCGCGCAGCGTGGGCGAGCCCGTGGCTTGGGTCACTTCCCGGCCCGCTTCTCCTCGACGAGGGTGACGACGCACTCGATGACCTGCGGGAGGGTCAGCTCGGTGGTGTCCACCTCGACGGCGTCGTCCGCCTTGGCCAGCGGGGAGGTCTTGCGGCCGGAATCGGCCGCGTCCCGCTTGATCAGCGCCTCCTTGGTGGTGGCGAGATCGGAGCCCTTGACCTCTCCGCTGCGGCGGGCTGCGCGCGCCTCCGGCGATGCGGTGAGGAAGATCTTCAGGTCGGCGTCGGGCAGCACCGTGGTGCCGATGTCGCGACCCTCGACCACTATGCCGCCCTCGGCGGCGGCGGCGATGGAACGCTGTAGCTCGGTGATCCGCGCACGCACCTCGGGGACCGCGCTGACCGCGCTGACCCGGGAGGTGACCTCCTGCGTACGGATCGGCCCCGAGGCGTCCTCGCCGTCGACGGTGATCGTCGGAGCGGCCGGATCCGTGCCGGAGACGATGACCGGCTTGGCGGCGGCGGTCGCCACCTCCATCGCGTCCTGCACGTCGATGCCGTTGTTCAGCATCCACCAGGTGATCGCCCGGTACTGGGCGCCGGTGTCCAGGTAGCTCAGGCCGAGCTGGGCGGCGACGGCCTTGGACGTGCTCGACTTGCCGGTGCCGGAGGGCCCGTCGATGGCGACGATCACTGCGGCCGGGGCCGTCCGGGCGGCGGCGCTTGCGGTTTCCACGGTGGTGGACACCTTCCTGGTACACGGGGTGGGCGGGACGGGGACGCGCGAACCCGCCCCGCACAAGGTTACCGAGTGTCGGAGCGGTCCTCTGCACCCCTGTGGACAACCGCCTCCCGGGCCCGCCGCCCCGGGCCTACTGGCGCAGCGACCAGCCCCGGTCGCGCAGCGCCGCGCTCAGTTCGGGGGCCGCGCTCGGCTCGACCATCAGCTGGACCAGGCCCGCCTGCTGCCCGGTGGCGTGCTCGATGCGGACGTCCTCGACGTTGACCCCGGCCCGGCCGGCGTCGGCGAAGATCCCGGCCAGTTCGCCCGGCCGGTCACTGATGAGCACGGACACGATCTCGTAGGAGGCGGGGGCCGTCCCGTGCTTGCCGGGCACCCGGACCCGGCCCGCGTTGCCGCGGCGCAGTACGTCCTCGATGCCTTCGGTGCCCTCGCGGCGCTTGTCGTCGTCACCGGACTGCAGACCACGCAGCGCCCGTACCGTCTCGTCCAGATCGGCGGCGACCCCGGCCAGCACGTCGGCGACCGGGCCGGGGTTGGCGGAGAGGATCTCCACCCACATCCGGGGGTCGGAGGCGGCGATCCGGGTGACATCCCTGATGCCCTGGCCGCAGAGGCGGACGGCGGTCTCGTCGGCCTCCTCCAGGCGGGCGGCGACCATCGACGAGATCAGCTGCGGGGTATGGGAGACCAGGGCGACGGCCCGGTCGTGCGCGTCCGCGTCCATGACGACCGGTACGGCGCGGCAGAGCGCGACCAGTTCCAGGGCGAGGTTGAGGACCTCGGTGTCGGTGTCACGGGTCGGGGTGAGGACCCAGGGGCGGCCCTCGAAGAGGTCCGCGGTGGCGGCGAGGGGGCCCGATCGCTCCTTGCCGGCCATGGGGTGCGTACCGATGTACGGCGTGAGGTCGACGCCGCGGGCCTCCAGCTCGCGGCGCGGGCCGCCCTTGACACTGGCGACGTCGAGGTAGCCGCGGGCCACGCCGTCCCGCATGGCGGTGGCCAGCACCGAGGCCACATGGGCGGGCGGCACGGCGATGATCGCCAGGTCGACGCGGCCCTCGGGTGCCTCGTCCGTACCGGCGCCGAGCGCGGCCGCGGTGCGGGCCGATTCGGGGTCGTGGTCGACGAGGTGGACATGGATGCCGCGCCCGGCCAGGGCGAGGGCTGCGGAAGTGCCGACGAGGCCCGTTCCGATGACGAGGGCGGTTCTCACTGGGCGATGTCCTTGCGGAGGGCGGCGGTGGCGCCGAGGTACACGTGCGCGATCTCGGACTTGGGAAGGTACGTCTCGACATGCGCGAGGATGCGCACCACACGGGGCATGGCCCCCACGATGTCCAGTTCCTGGGCGCAGATCAGCGGTACGTCGACGATACCGATCCCGCGTGCCGCGGCGGCCGGGAAGTCGCTGTGCAGATCGGGGGTGGCCGTGAACCAGATGCTGATCAGATCGTCCGCGACGAGGTTGTTGCGCTCCAGGACGGCGGTGAGCAGGGCGCTGACCCGCTCGTCCATGTGTCCGGCCTCGTCCTGATCCAGCTGGACGGCTCCACGGACCGCTCGTACCGCCACGTCGTGCTCCTCGCTCTTTCGTACGTGTCGCGCCTGCTGTCCGCCTGCGTGATCTCTCTGCACGATCAGCCTAGAGGGGAGGCGCGCCCGGTGGCCGGTGTGCTCCCCCAGTGAGACGGGGCGGTGACGTGCACGGACGGGACCGCGGGGTTCACGGTGCTCACCGCGTTCACCGGAACGTGTGCGGCCGGTGCGTGTCGGGCTCATCGGCGAACGTCCCACGCGGCCGGAGGGCTTCGCCACCACGGCGGAGTCCTCCGGCCGCGTGGGACGTTCCGAAGGCACATTTCCTTCCGCTCTTTCTGCGCGGTGACGGCCCGCGGGGCCGCCCTCGGGCCATGTCGATGAGAACCCGGGCTTCTGCCACTTGAGCGGGGCCGGGCCGCCGTCAACCGGCGGTCGCCGGACTGCTCCGCCGGACATCGGCCAGAAGTGCCACCTCCGCGACGTCCGGATGTTCGCTGCCCCTCAGCGCGGCCAGTTCGCCGGGCCAGGGATCCGCCCACCGGGTGGTCCCGCCCGCCCGGGCCACCAGCTCCACCGCGGCCAGTTCCGCAACGGCCGATCCCCGCGCCCGCAGGGCGGCCACCACCGTACCGATCGCCGCGATCGGCACCGCCGGCCGCGGCCCCCGCCACTCGTACCGGATGGCATCGAGGGATCCTGGCCGCTCCCCTGCCAGAACCAGCCACCGGTCCCACCGTTCGACGGTCGCACCGTCCCTCCCCTCGTCCGCCTCGGTCAGCGACGCCAGAGCCGCCGACAGCGCCACTCCGGACGCGGTACGGCCGAGCCCCGCAGCCCGGAGCGCCTCGGTGACGGCGTCCAGGGCGGCAACCGGGCGCGACCCGTACTCCCGCGTCAGCGAGTCGAGGACCAGCAGCGCGTCCCGCCTCTCCCCCTCGCCCGCGGAACGGACCTGGCCCACCACCGCATCGAGCGCACCCGTCAGCGCCGACCGCCCCTCCCGGGTGCCGGCCCATGCGCACAGCAGGCGCGCCGCGTCACCGCGGACCCCGCTCGGGCGGCCGCTGTCGCTCACCGCGGCGGCGACGACTTCGCGGACAGCGGCGGTTCCCGTCATGCCGAGGAGCGCGCGGGCGGCGGCCGTCGCGGCCGCCTTCTCCCCCGTGGCAACCGTCTGCGCGAGGAACCTGCCCAGGGCGTCGGCGGCCGACGGCCGGTCGGGCCGCGCCGCCATCACCCGGTCACGCACCGCCTCATGGTGAAGCTGCGCCGTGAACCGCTCGGCGACACCGGGAGCGTCCATGCGGGTCACGAGCGCCCCGACCATCGTGGCGTGCACGTCACGGTGCTGACCGGGTACGTCCCATCCGGCCAGCACGGCCGCGAAGGCCATCGGCGAGGACAGCGCGGACAGCCCGCGCACGGCCGCCTTCCGGCTGCCGACGGACCCGGTGACATCCAGGACGACCCGGCTGAACCGCGCGACGGCCTCGTCGTCCGGCACCGTGTCGAGCAGGGCCCGCACACCGGTCATCGCGGCCCGCCCCCGTACCCCTCCTCTCCCGGCGTGTCCGAGCAGGAAGTCCAGGGTCCGGGGATGGGCCGGTACTCCGCCGCTGTCGGCAGCGCGCTCCCCCAGCGCGGTGAGGGCGGCCGCGGCAACGGGCTGCGGCGCCGTCCCGGCCAGCGTGCGCAGGCCGTCCGTCTCCCCCATCAGGGCGGCGGCGTCGGTCCGTTCCAGCAGTGGCGCCTCGTCGTCGGCGGCGATACGGGACAGGTGCGCATCGAGTGCGGCACGCTGACGCGGCAGCCAGCGTCCGAGGACGCTCCGGCTCATTCGCGGCACCCAGTGGGGTGGCAGTCCCCAGTCCATGACCGTGTCGAGCAGGTCTGTCCGGCGACGGGCGATCGTTCGCCAGACGACCGGCGCGACGACCGACGAGGGAACGGCAGCGAGGAGTTCGGCGCAGCGTCGCTCCCGGGTGAGCGGGTCCGCGAGCCACAGTTCGGTCGCCTGCCGGGCCTGTTCTCCCTGCGACATGTCCCGTGCCACCCGGCCGATCTCCTCGTCCAGATCGGGGATGTGCGGCAGATGACGTACGAACAGGGCCGCGAACAGCACGCGCGATCGCGCGGCCCACGGGCCGCCGCGCTCCCACATGTGGACGGCCACGTCCCTGCCCGACGGCAGCGGCCGGACGGTTCCGGAGCCGCGCGGGTCGGCGAGGACCTGGACCAGCAGACCGACGACCGCGACGGCCCGGTCCAGGTCACCGTTGCCGGCGGCGCTCACCGCCGTGCGCCGCAGCCACTCCTCGGCGGCCAGGAGCGACGCCCTCGTCGAATCACGGGACTGCACCGTGGTCATCGCGGCGTCCCGCAGAACCGCGTACGGTGCCGCGTCCAGCAACGCCTCCGGGGCGGCGCCGGCCGCGGCCAGGGCCGCGCGGCGCACCTCCTCCTGATCGTGCCAGGCCCGTTCGCAGGAGGTGAGGACACGCGCGTACTCCTGCGGATCGCCGTGCAGTGCGGCGCAGTCCAGCAGCGCGGGCCAGGCGGCCGCCCGTTCGAACGGGCGGTGCGCGGCGGCGAGTTCCCGCAGCCGCGGCTCGCCGTCGGGCAGCGGGAGCAGGGCCGTGACGAAGCTGCGCGCGTACGTCCGGCGCCCGACCCGTCCGTTCAGCCAGCGTGTGGCGATCTCGGCCCTGTCGGCCGGTGCGAGGGCGGCGACGCCGCCGAGTTCGCCCCGCCAGGCGGTGAGCCCGTCGGCGGACCTCGATTCGACCGCTCGCCGCCGTCGCTCCGGCGGCAGCAGAGCGAGCAGCGGCTGCGGCGCCACGTACGACCCGAAGGGCCGCTGCCCCATGGGGGATTCGATGCGCAGGACAGTCGCGAGCAGGACGATGTCCTCCTGCGTGCAGGCCGCGAGGGCGCTCAGCACCCGCCGCGGCAAGAGCCCCGCGGGCAGGGGCAGGCGTTCGGCGCCGGTACGCCGCAATGAGGCCAGTACGGCGGCGGGGTCGTACAGCAGCGCGGCCATCGTCGTGCCGGTGACCAGATGAGGGGCCCGGTCGAGCAGCAGCATCCCGGCCGCCGGATCGCGGGTGCAGAGACGGGGCACGAGGTACCTGCTGCGTGCGCGCAGTCCCCTGGGTTCGGACCGTTCGGCGCTCTTCGTGGGCAGCCGGTCGGCGAGATGGGCGGCGAGCGCGGCCGGCGCGGTCCGGGCGAGGGCGTGCAGAACGCCGAGCGGCAGCCGGACCAGGCGTGGCAGCCATTGTTCGGCCGCTTCGGGCGTGCAGGCGGGCAGCAGTCGGGCCGTGTCCTCGTCGCCGTGGCGTTCGTGGACCTGTGGGAGCAGCCGGTCGGCGAGCGCGGACCGGCCCGACAGCCGGAGAATTCGGTACGTGTGATGACGCACGTCCCTCAGATCACCCAACGCCAGCTCCGCCAGGGTCTGTTCGTCGACCGGAAGCCTGATCGCGGCGGCCAGGGCGCGCGGTCTGAGCAGCGGATCGCCCAGTGCCCGGGAGACGGCGTCGAGGTCGCGGCGGACGACGGCCAGGAACAGCGCCAGTCGGCGTTCATCGGGATTCCCGGCGTCCAGGGCCGTGTGCGCGGCGCGGTAGGCGGTGCCGTCCAGGGAGCGGGTGTGTTCGGCGATGGCCCGCATACGGGCCGGGTACGGCAGGTGTTCGAACCTGGTGTACAGAGCGGTTGCTTCTTCTCTGGGGTACGGAGGTGTCGTCATCGCGCTCACCGGAGGGCGGCGCGGCGAGCCTTTCCGATCATCGTCATGGTGGTGATCGTGACACCGAGGGTCTTCCGGTGCAACACGTTTTCGCCCACGTAACCTCGCCGGCATGATCACCCCTGACTCCGAGGCTCTCGTACGCGACCACACGGTCTACTCCTGCGTGATGGGCTCACGCGCCTTCGGGCTCGCCACGGACGGCAGCGACACCGACCGGCGCGGCGTCTTCCTCGCGCCGACCCCGCTGTTCTGGCGGTTCGACAAGCCACCGACGCATGTCGACGGCCCGGCGAAGGAGCAGTTCTCCTGGGAGCTGGAACGCTTCTGCGAGCTGGCCCTGCGGGCCAACCCCAATGTGCTGGAGTGCCTGCACTCGCCGCTGGTGGAACACGTCGACACGGTGGGCCGTGAACTCCTTTCCCTGCGCGGGGCGTTCCTGTCGCGACTGGCCCATCAGACCTTCGTCCGGTACGCGTTGGGCCAGCACAGGAAGCTGGAGGCGGACGTACGGCAGTACGGGGCGCCGCGCTGGAAGCACGCCATGCATCTGCTGCGGCTGCTGACCAGCGGCCGGGATCTGCTGCGCACGGGCGAGCTCGTGATCGAGGTGGGGCCGGCCCGGGAGGAGCTGCTGGCGGTGAAGCGCGGCGAGGTGCCGTGGCCGGAGGTCGAACGCCGCATGACCCGCCTGGCCGAGGAGAACGACGAGGCGGCCGGGTGCTCCCCGCTCCCCCCACGGCCGGACCGGGCCCGCGTGGAAGACTTCCTGATCCGCACCCGCCGGTCGTCCGCTCTCCGGCCCGACGAGGGGTGAACGGCCCGCCCCCGCCGGTGGGCGGACCGTTCACCCCTGGTCGGGCGGACGTTCAAGCCCGTCCGGCGCTCGAGGACAACGACGCCCACCCCGTCGACCGCGCACGCACCACGAGATCGTGCAGCCCGTCGAACCCACCGGCCACCTCGGGAAGCCTGGATTCCGCCTGCGCCTCGTCAAGCACCCCGTGCAGCATCCCGACGTCCCGGGACACCACTGCGCCGTCCGCGTCCTCCGCTCCCTTGTGCTCGGCCTCGCCCTTCGCGGCGATCAGCTCGGGCAGATACGCCGGAGCGGCCACCTCCCCGAGGAGCGTCGGCAGATGCGCCCGCACCTCACCGCTGCGCATCAGATGGATACCGGTGAGCAGCGCCCGGAACGTGTACAGCAGCGGCTTCAGTTCGCCCGTCCTCTCGAAGAGCCGCCACTGGGTGCGGGCAAAGCCCCGGTAGTGGTGCGCGTGATTGCGGGTGAGCACATCGGGTGCCAGATCCACCAGTTCCGCGTGCAGCTCACTCGTGTGCACAACGAGCGGAGACAGCAACTGTTCCAGCACGTAGCCGTTCGGTTTCAGCATCAACCGCACGAACTTCCGCAGATCATGGGTGACCAGGTCCATCTCGACCCCGCCCCTGTCCCAGATCCGCGAGCGTGTCTCCTCGGGCTTGCGCAGCCCGAGGAGTTCGTCCGCGGGCAGGAGATGGACCCCCCGAAGGTCCACATCCGAGTCCCTGGACGGGAACCCGTACAGATGCGCTCCGGAGACCGTGGCGAACACCAGCGGGTCGCGCTCTTCGGCGAGCACCGGGCCGAAGTCCGTGACCGGCAGCCCGGCCTCTTGCAGGTGCGTTTCCGTACTCATGGATCAAGCGTCCCAGAGCGCCCCCAGCGACAGCAGATCGCTCCGGTACTCGATCCGTTCCGACCACTCCTTGGGCCAGGCCCCCGCCCCCAGGTGCGCACCGGCGAGAGCGCCGGTCAGGCAGCCGAGGGAGTCCGAGTCGCCCCGGGTGCAGGCGGCCCGGCGCAGCGCGGTGACGGGTTCTTCGGGGAAGAGCAGGAAGCAGTGCAGGGCAGTGGCGAGGGCTTCCTCGGCGATCCAGCCGTCGCCGGTGGTCTCGCAGGGGTCGGTCTCCGGGGACGGGTCGCGCAGGGCGTCCTGGACGCGGGCCAGCGCGGTGAGGCATTCGTCCCAGCCGCGCTGGATGTACAGCTCCGGGGAGGAGTCGCCCGCGTACCGCCAGAGGTCGCCGAGCCAGCGCGTGAGGTAGCGGCTGCTGTTCTCGTACGCGTAACTGCGCAGTTGCCCGATCAGACCCATCGGCTCCGCTCCCTGCGCCAGCAGGTACACCGCGCGGGCCATCAGGTCGGACGCGGCGAGGGCGGTCGGGTGGCCGTGGGTGAGGGCGGCCTGCAACTGGGCGGCGCCGGAGCGCTGTTCTTCGCTCAGCCCCGGCACGAGCCCGACCGGCGCGACCCGCATATTGGCGCCGCAGCCCTTGGAGCCGGTCTGGCTGGCCTCCTGCCAGAGCCGGTCGCTGTCGAGCAGGCGGCAGGCGGTCATGCAGGTGCGGCCGGGGGCGCGGTTGTTGTCGGGCGAGTGGTACCAGTCGACGAACTCCTCGCGCACCGGGCGGACCAGCCGCAGCGGGGTGAGCAGCCCGCGGTCCATGGCGGTACGGATGCCCCGCCCCAGGGCCAGCGTCATCTGGGTGTCGTCGGTGACGATCGCCGGCTTCGGCAGTCGCATCTGACGCCACGGCCCGCACTTGGCAAGGATCGACGGCACGTTGTTGAACTCGGTCGGGAAGCCCAGTGCATCGCCGAGCGCGAGCCCGGTCAGTGCGCCGGTGGCGGCCTGTTTGGTGATGGTCCTGGTCACGATCACGTGGTTCTTCCTTCCGGTCTCAGGAGTGGAGGGTGCAGGGCGGTAGCGGCACCCGCCCGGTAGAGCGCGGCCGGTTTCCCCCGTCCGCCGGTGCGGCGCGGCGATCCCTCCACGGCCTGGACGAAGCCGGGCGTGGTGAGGACCTTGCGCCGGAAGTTGGGCCGGTCCAGTTCGACGCCCCAGACCGTCTCGTACACCTGCTGGAGTTCCCCCAGGGTGAATTCGGGCGGGCAGAAGGCGGTGGCCAGACAGCTGTACTCGAGTTTGGCGCCGATCCGGTCGTGTGCGTCGGCGAGGATGCGGTCGTGGTCGAAGGCGAGGGATCCGGGTGCTCCGGCGTCCCACCACCGGGCGCTGGCCGCATCGCCGCCGCTGTGCGGTTCGGGCAGGTCGGGTACGAGTGCGGCGTAGGCGACGGAGACGACCCGCATCCTCGGGTCGCGGTCCGGATCGCTGTAGGTACGCAGCTGTTCCAGGTGGAGGGCCGAGACGGTGTGCTCGGTCAGTCCGGTCTCCTCGGCGAGCTCCCGGCGGGCGGCGTCCTCTGCGGACTCCCGGGGCAGGACGAAGCCGCCGGGCAGCGCCCAGTGGCCCTTGTACGGGTCCTCGCCCCTTTCGACGAGCAGGACATGCAGCCGGGTGCCACGGACCGTGAAGACGGCGAGGTCGACCGTGACCGCGAAGGGTGCGAAGGCGTACGGGTCGTAGCCTGCGGGGACACCGGTGCTCATCGGTGCTCCGGGAGGGGTGCGGCGAAGTTCCAGCCGGCGGCGAGCAGGGTGTCGACGGCGGCGACCGCGGTGGCCAGGCGTTCCTGACGGGTTCCGGTGAGTTCGATGAACTCCCTTCCGGTGCGGGTCAGTTCGGCCCGGAACCGGTCGGTCATCCAGGGCCGCAGCTCCTCGCCGTCGCGCAGCCCGTCGTCCTCGAAGGCGACGCCCTCGTGGTCGGTGAGCAGCCACAGATGGTGGGCGACCCGGTCGGCGGTCTCCTCGACGAGCGGGTTGCGGCCGCCGATGTACCGCTCGTGCCAGACGGTGGTCGCGAAGGAGTCGGTGTCGCAGAAGAGCACCGGCGACCCGGTGCGCGCGGCCGCTTCCTCCTTGGCGTTCTGCACCTCGGCGATCTGCGGGAAGTCGTCAGTGGTGAAGGTGACGTCCTCCCACTGGGCCGCGGGCCACCGGGTGCGCAGCGCGGCCAGCTTCTGTTCGCTGAACTCCCGCCCGTACTCGGCGACGTAACGGGTCTGCGCCCAGACGCCGCCGCGCCGCCGGTAGTGGTCGGCGAGGGCCCGGGCCATCGTGGTGGTGCCGGTGGACTCGGCGCCGAGGACGACGATCCGGCGGGTGAGCGCGGCCCGTACGGGCGGTTCGAGGAAGTCCCAGCAGCCGACCGGGTCCTTGCGGACGGCGGTGCCGGAGACCGGGAAGACCGTGCGGTCGGGGTCGACGCAGACGGACTCGGCACCGAACCGGCGGGCCAGTTCGTCCCCGTACGACTCCGAGGTGAAGACGGCGTCCACCGGCTCGGGCACGGCCCCGGTGAAGACGGCCATGTGCGCGTCCCAGATCACCGGGTCGTGGAGATCCATGCGGATGTCGTCGACGGCGCCCACGACCCTTACGTCCGGGTGCACCTCCCGCATCCAGGCCACCCGGTCGGCGAGCGGTACGGACTCGACGGAGGCGGCGCAGACCAGGACGGTCAGCCGCTCGCAGCGGTCCTGCGCGGTGCGGACGAGGTGGTGGTGACCGGCGTGCGGCGGGTAGAACTTGCCGAGGACGAGCCCGTGTGCGAAGCGCTTCACGCCGCTGCCCCGTGGAAACCGACCACTCACAGCGACCCCCACGCCCCGGCCCACGCCGACCTCGCACCCGGGTGCCGCCGCCGTCTCCACGGGCTGCCGCTGCTGCGCGGCGAGATCGCGCTGCCAGTTGCGCAGGCCGATCAGGCACAGCGTCAGGAAACCGACGTACAGCAGGGAGGTCAGATAGAGCTCCTTGTACGCGTACAGCGGGATGTACACCACGTCGGCGGCGATCCAGAGCCACCACGACTCGACGAGCTTCCTGCACTGCCCGTACGTAGCCGTCAGGGACAGCGCGGTCGTCAGGGCGTCCCAGAAGGGCACGGTCGAGTCGGTGGCGTGGTCGAGCAGGACGGTGAGGGCGAAGGCCCCCACCACCCCTGCCGCGAGCAGCCAGGCCCATTCGGTGCGTGTGGTGCGCCGCACCGGCAGGTCCGGTGTCCCCGGTCCACCCCCGTGGGTCCAGGTCCACCAGCCGTACGCGGCAAGGGCGATGAAGACGATCTGGAGGCCGGCGTCGGCGTACAGACCGGACTGGGCGAACAGCAGGATGAAAAAGATGTTGTTGGCGATGCCGATCGGCCAGTTGGCGAGGTGCTGGCGGGCCACGAGCCAGACGCACAGCGCTCCGCTGCCGAAGCCGAGCACCTCGGTCCAGCTGACCGGAGTGTCGAGGACCGTCACCAGAGGTTGCTGCAGGGGATCGAGGAAATCCGCGAGACTCACTCCGCCTCCTTAATAGTCAGTCTGACTATAAAGGTGGAACGGCCGCAGCAAAAGGCCCGCGGCCGATTCCTGTTCGAAAATCGAAAGCAGGAACCGGCCGCGGGTCTCGGAACGGACGGAGCCGGGTTACAGACCGACCTCGCGCATCAGCATGCCCACCTCGGTGTTGGTGAGGCGGCGCAGCCAGCCGGACTTCTGGTCGCCCAGCGGGATCGGCCCGAAGGACGTCCGCACGAGCCGCTCGACCGGGAAGCCCGCCTCGGCCAGCATCCGGCGGACGATGTGCTTGCGGCCCTCGTGGAGGGTCACCTCGACCAGGTAGTTCTTGCCGGTGTTCTCGACGACCCGGAAGTGGTCGGCGCGGGCGTACCCGTCCTCCAACTGGATGCCGTCCTTGAGCCGCTTGCCCAGATCGCGCGGGAGCGGTCCCTGGATGGCGGCCAGGTAGGTCTTCTTCACCCCGTACTTGGGGTGGGTCAGCCGGTGGGCCAGCTCGCCGTGGTTGGTGAGCATGATGATGCCCTCGGTCTCGGTGTCCAGCCGGCCGACGTGGAAGAGCCGCGTCTCACGGTTGGTGACGTAGTCGCCGAGGCACTGGCGGCCGTCCGGGTCCTCCATGGAGGAGACGACACCGGCGGGCTTGTTCAGCGCGAAGAAGAGGTACGACTGGGCGGCGACGGTCAGACCGTCGACCTTGATCTCGTCCTTGTGCACATCGACGCGCATGCCCTGCTCGACGACGATCTCGCCGTTGACCTCGACACGCGACTGCTCGATCAGTTCCTCGCACGCACGGCGCGAGCCCATGCCGGCCCGGGCGAGGACCTTCTGCAGCCGCTCGCCCTCCTGCTCGGCGCCCGGGTGGGTCTTGGGCGTCCTGATGTCGGGCTTGCCCGCGTACCTGTCCCGGTTGCGCTGCTCGATCTTGGCGTCGAGCTCACGCGGACGGGACGGGGCGCCCTGGCGACGCGGGCCGCCGCTCCGGCCGCTACCGGCCTGCGCGGGCTTCGGGCCGCCCTTCGCACCGCCGCGGGCCGCCGCGCCGCGGCCCTTGCGGGGTCCTTCGCCGCTCTTCTCCCCGGTGGAGCCCACGTCGTAGCGACGCTCCTCGGGCCGGGGCCGGCGGGGACGCTGCTCCTGCTTGCCGTCGCGCCCGGCGCCGGCACCCCGGGGATTCCGGTTGCCGCCGCTCTTGCCGCTGCCGCTTCCGCTGTTCCTGCCACTGCTTCGCATCAAAATTCCGTCTTGTCGTCTGCGTGAGTATCCGGGGTGTCCGGTGCGTCCGGATCGAACGACGGCACACCCTCTAGCGTCTCAGCCTCGATCGCGTCCGCCTCGGGAAGGAAGGGCGCGAGCTCCGGGAGCTCATCCAGGCCACGCAGGCCCATCCGCTCCAGAAAGTAGTTCGTCGTCCTGTACAGGATCGCACCTGTTTCGGGTTCCGCGCCCGCCTCCTCGACGAGACCCCTCTGCAGCAGGGTCCGCATGACCCCGTCACAGTTCACACCGCGGACCGCGGAGACCCTCGACCGGCTGACCGGCTGGCGGTACGCGACCACCGCCAGAGTCTCCAGAGCCGCCTGCGTGAGACGGGCCTGCTGGCCGTCCAGGACGAAGCCCTCGACGGCCGCCGCGTACTCCGGGCGGGTATAGAAGCGCCAGCCGCCCGCGACCAGCCTCAGATCGAAACCGCGACGCTGCACGGTGTACTCGTCGGCCAGCTCCCGCAGCGCGTCGGCGACGGCTCTGCGGGGCCGCTCCAGCACCTTGGCGAGGTGCTCCTCGGTGGCGGGCTCGTCGACGACCATGAGGACGGCCTCCAGGGCGGGCTTGAGATCAAGATCCGCGACGGTGGAGCCGGTGGTGTCCTGCTGACTCATGCCTTCACATCCTCGGAGACGTCCTGCACCTCGGTGTCGAACTCGTCCGTCACGACGGGCTCGGCCCCCTCTCCCCCGGACCAGCGCACCAGGAGCTCCCCGAGCGCCTCGTCCTGGTCGAGCGCGACGGCCTTCTCCCGGTACAGCTCCAGCAGCGCGAGGAACCTGGCGACGACGGTGAGGGTGTCCGGGGCGTCCTCGGTGAGCACCCGGAAACTGATCTCCCCGGCCTCCCGCAGCCGCGCCACCACGATCTCGGCCTGTTCCCGCACGCTGACCAGCGGCGCGTGGATGTGGTCGACGTACACCTGCGGCTCGGGCTTCGGCTGCATCGCCTTCACGGCCAGCGCGGCGAACCCCTCGGCCCCGATGCTGATGACGACCTCGGGCAGCAGCTCGGCATGGTGCGGCTCCAGCCCCACGGTCCGCGGAAAGCGCCGCCCCTCCGACTCCAGCCGATCGCTGAAGATCTCCGCGATGCGTTTGTACGCGCGGTACTGGAGCAGCCGGGCGAAGAGCAGATCCCGCGCTTCGAGCAGCGCCAGATCCGCCTCGTCCTCCACCTCGGCTGCGGGCAGCAGCCGGGCGGCCTTCAGATCGAGCAGGGTCGCGGCGACCACGAGGAACTCGGTGGCCTGGTCCAGATCCCAGTCCGGCCCCATGGCGCGGATGTGCCCCATGAACTCGTCGGTGACCTTGGACAGTGCGACTTCGGTCACATCCAGCTTGTGCTTGGAGATGAGCTGCAGAAGCAGATCGAACGGCCCCTCGAAGTTCGCCAGCCGAACAGTGAACCGCCCGTCGTCGGCGGGCCCGGGGTGCGAGCCGGCGGTCCCTGCCGGTACGACGGGCTCGGAGGGTGAGCCGGGTGGTGTCGGTACGGCGGGCTCGGGAGGCGTTGCGGGCACCTCGGGGGCGGCGGTCCCGGCGGACGCTGCCGCATCGGCCACCGATGGTTCAGGGGACGCTTCCGCGGCTTCGGGAAGAGACGGGGCGGCGGATTCACCGTCGATGCCCCCGTCCCCCGCCGGCCCCGGCGCAGGCCGACCGCCCGGGCCGCGGCCCAAGGGGCGGCGCGGGGTACGGGCGGACTCGTCGGTCGTCGGCATGAAGGTCCAGGGGCAGCGGGATACGGGCGGCGGGCAGTGGCCCGTACGGGGCAGGCCGGACACCCGCCGGCGTCGGCACTCCGGGCAGGCTACCGGCGCCCCGCCGGTCAGCGGCCGCGCAGCCGCCGTACGAGGATGCTCGCGTCGCCCCGCGACTCCAGGTCCGCGAGAACCACCGCGACCGCCTCGCGGACGATCCGCCCTCGGTCGACCGCGAGCCCGTGCTCACCGCGGAGCACGAGACGGGCGTGTTCGAGGTCCATCAGTTCCTCGGCCGAGACATAGACGGTGATCTTCTCGTCGTGACGCTCCCGGCCGCTGGGCCGCCGGTTCGCCCCGCGCCCGCCTCCGCGCCTGCGCTGCTGCTGAACGGCGGGGGCGGCAACCGTCTCCTGCGCGGACGACGGCGCGGGCGACTGCGTGGACGGCGAGGACTGCTGAGCCCTGCGACCCGGCTGCCCTGCCACCACGCCCCGGTCACCGTCTGCGCCGCGGCTGCGCGATCCCCCCGCGTCGGCGTCGGCCGCGGAGTGCTCCTCCCGCGCAGGGGCCGCGGTGCCGGCTGCGGCCTCCGCCGCGCCCGCCCCGGATCCGTCGGCCGCGGGATCGCTCTCCCCGGCAGGGCCGGGCACCCGGGCCTCGCCGTTCGCCTTGCGCCGCCGGTCCGCGGGGGACGAGGCCTGCAGCCCCATCCCCCCGGTGGTACGGAACAGTTCGTCGGCCCCGGGCAGACTCACTCGGCGTGACACCGGGCGAGCACCTCCCTGGCGAGCTGGCGATAGGCGGCGGCACCGACCGAGTTGGAGGCGTACGTGGTGATGGGCTCGCCGGCGACCGTGGTCTCCGGGAAGCGCACCGTGCGCCCGATGACCGTGTGGTAGACGTGATCGTCGAAGGCCTCGACGACGCGCGCGAGGACCTCGCGGCTGTGCACCGTACGGGAGTCGTACATCGTGGCGAGGATGCCGTCGAGCTCCAGATCCGGGTTGAGCCGCTCCTGGACCTTCTCGATGGTCTCGGTGAGCAGCGCCACACCTCGCAGCGCGAAGAATTCGCACTCGAGCGGCACTATCACCTTGTGGGCCGCCGTCAGGGCGTTCACGGTGAGCAGCCCCAGCGAGGGCTGACAGTCGATCACGATGTAGTCGTAGTCGGCCATCAGCGGCTTCAGGGCGCGCTGCAGCGTGGACTCCCGGGCCACCTCGCTCACCAGCTGCACCTCGGCAGCCGACAGGTCGATGTTGCTGGGCAGCAGGTCCATGTTCGGGACCGCGGTCTTCAGCAGGACCTCGTCGGCGGACATGCCCCGCTCCATGAGCAGGTTGTAGACCGTGAGGTCGAGCTCCATCGGGTTGACGCCGAGCCCGACCGACAGGGCTCCCTGCGGGTCGAAGTCGACGAGCAGGACGCGGCGCCCGTACTCCGCGAGTGCGGCACCCAGGTTGATGGTCGACGTGGTCTTGCCGACGCCGCCCTTCTGGTTGCACATCGCGATGATCTTCGCGGGACCGTGATCGGTCAGCGGGCCCGGGATCGGGAAGTAGGGCAGGGGCCGACCGGTCGGGCCGATCCGCTCGCGGCGCTGGCGGGCAGCGTCGGGCGCGAGGGTGGCCGCGTACTCCGGATCGGGCTCGTACTCGGCGTCGGGGTCGTAGAAGTGCCCCTGGGGCACCTCGTCGAAGTCGGCGAAGTGGGCGGTCTCTCGGCCACTCTCGTTGCCGGCCATGGCGTTCACGTTTAGGCCGTCCATCATCTGGGGGGCTGTCGTCATGTGCTGGTGGGTGGCGAAGGTGCGGACAGCGACGGAGCCGACAGCCTCCAGCCCGTTCGGGCTCTGGCCCCGTGCAGGCATCCCTGGTTGAACACCCCCGGGAGTAAATGTCGACTCATTCACAAGTCGTCTTACCTCCTTGGACGTGACCAGGAAACTTATCGATAGGTCAGCGTGGCACCATGCCGACGATTGGCGACTCTATGGCGTGTCACCGCTCCGCAGCAACACAATCCGCCGGACCCGGCCCGATGTGTCGGCAATCGAACACCTCCCTGTCAAGGGCAGGCAGCCACCGAGGCGCACTTTCAGCGGGTGCACGAATCGGTTGAAGGGTTACGTTCGAGACGAGTTGGACGAGGGCCTCACAGGGGCCCGGCATGCGTCCGGCCGGACCTTGCTGAGCAAGGTCCGGCCGGACGCATGAGGTTGACGGGAGATGTTGACCCGTCAGCCGAGAAGCGAGCTCAGCTCGACGTGCTCGAGGCCGTGAGCCTCGGCCACCTCGCGGTAAACGACCTGCCCGTCATGGGTGTTGAGGCCCTTGGCGAGCGCGGCATCGCGGCGCAGCGCCTCGACCCAGCCGCGGTTGGCGAGCTCCAGGATGTACGGCAGCGTGGCGTTGGTGAGCGCGTACGTGGAGGTGTTGGGCACGGCGCCCGGCATGTTGGCGACGCAGTAGAAGACCGAGTTGTGGACCATGAAGGTCGGCTCGGCGTGCGTCGTCGGGTGCGAGTCCTCGAAGCAGCCACCCTGGTCGATCGCAATGTCGACAAGTACACTTCCGGGCTTCATCTTGGCGACGAGCTCGTTGGTGACCAGCTTCGGGGCCTTCGCACCGGGGATCAGCACGGCGCCCACGACGAGGTCGGCCTCGAGGACGGCCTTCTCCAGCTCGAAGGCGTTGGAGACGACGGTCTTCACCTTGGTGCCGAAGACCTTGTCGGCCTCGCGCAGCTTGTTGATGTCCCGGTCGAGCAGCGTGACGTGGAAGCCGAGACCGACGGCGATCTGCGTGGCGTTCCAGCCGGAGACACCGCCACCGATGACGACGGCCTCGGCGGGCGCCGTGCCCGGGACGCCGCCCGGCAGCACGCCGCGGCCGCCGACCGAGCGCATCAGGTGGTAGGCGCCGACCTGCGGGGCCAGCCGGCCCGCGACCTCGGACATCGGGGCGAGCAGCGGCAGCGCGCGGTTCGCGGTCTCCACGGTCTCGTACGCGATCGCGGTGGTGCCGGACTCCAGCAGCGCGTCCGTGCACTCGCGGGAGGCGGCGAGGTGCAGGTAGGTGAAGAGCGTCTGGTCCTTGCGGAGGCGGTGGTACTCCTCAGCGACCGGCTCCTTGACCTTGAGCAGCAGGTCGGCGGTGGCCCAGACCTCGTCGGCGGTGGGGAGGATCTGCGCCCCGGCGGCGACGTACTCCTCATCCGTGATGGAGGAGCCGGCCCCGGCATTCTCCTCGACGACGACCTGGTGGCCGTGGCGTACGAGCTCGTTCACACCGGCGGGCGTGATCGCCACGCGGAACTCGTTGTTCTTGACTTCGCGGGGGATGCCGACCTTCACGTCGATCACGGTCCTTGGCTCAGAGGGTTACCCGGGCATAGCTATACATACCCGGATAGACACAGCGTAAATGGAGACACCGCGAACACACGCGGCAAAGCCAGTCTAATGAAGGGCTTCGCGCTGTCTAGCCTTACAAAGCATTAATTTTCACTCACCGCACTACGGATTTCGTAGGCTGCACCCTGCTTGTCCAGCAATCTGTCGGCCAGGCCCCGGTGCAGCCGGGCCGCAGTCGAGTCGCCCAGCCGGTCGAGCGTGTCGGCCAGCCGCAGCTCCAGCGCCGCCTGCAGCCGTACGTCCCCGGCCCGCCTGGCCCACTCGACGGCCTCCTGACAGGTGTGCAGCGACTCCTGCGGCCGGCCCGCGTACTCCTGCACCCGGGCCGCCTCGCTCAGCGCCCGCGCCTGGGCCGGCACATCGCCGAGCCTGCGGTACCCGGCTGCGGCGGCCCGCCAGTTCCGCAGCGCCTCGCCGTACCGGCCGGCATAGGTGTGGACGGCGCCGAGCCGCCCGTACAGCCGCGCCTCGTCGGCCCGCTCGCCCTGGGTGAGCCGCTGCGCCAACGCCCGGCCGTACCAGTCGGAGGCCCGCTGGAAGTCCCCCAGCTCGGCGTAGGCACCGCCTACGGATTCCATCGCACGGCCGGTGGCATACGGATCCTTCGCGGCCCGTCCGGCGTCCAGCGCGGCCCGGTAGCGGGTCAGCGCCTCCTGCGTACGGCCGGTCCTGGCATCGAGGTCGGCGAGGTTGAGCAGCGCGGCAGCCCGTTCGCGCGGCAGGTCGCGCCGCTCGGCGACTGCCAGAACCAGACCGTGCAGTCCGTACAGTTCGGGCGCGGCCGCATCGGTGCCCTGGTGCACTGCCAGCGCCCGCACCAGTGCGGCCACCAACCTCCTTGCCAGAGTGTCGAGTTCACCGTCCTCGACAGCGAGCCTGGCCGAGGCCAGCAGGGCGGGACGGCGGATCCGCAGCCATTCGGCGGCCGCATCTGGGTTGGGGAAACGCAGCGAGCGCGGCAGCCCGGCGAGCTTGCGACGGGCCGGGGAACCCTCGGGGTCGGTGACCGCACGGCAGGATTGCAGCAGCCGTACGGTCCGCTCCAGCATCCGGGCCCTGGCGAGCTGGATCTCCGTCGGCCGGTCCCTGTCCTCCAGCAGCGCCCGCAGCAGCGGAGCGAGGCAGCCGGGCACCTCGTACTGCGGCTGGCCGGCCCCATCGGTGTGCAGCAGCCCCAGGGCCACGAAGTCGTCGAGGGTCGTCTGGGCTGCGGAGACGGAGCAGCCGGCCAGGGCGGAGGCCGTGTGGGCGTCGGCGAGTCCGGCGGGGGCGAGCGCGAGCAGTCGCAGTATCCGGGCGGCGGTCGGCGGCAGGGAGTCGTGGACCAGCCGGAAGGCGCGCGCCAACGGGCGGGCGCCGGTGGACTGCTCCGTGTCGTCCGGCAGCTCGCGCAGCTGTTTGGTGACATCGGCGACCGACGCCATGGGGTTGGCGGCGAGCCAGCCGCCGACCATGACCAGGGCGGCCGGCAGGCCGGCGCATTCCTCGGCGAGGGTCTCGGCCGTCCGCGGGTCGACGGTGATCCTGACCTGGCCGATGATGCGGGCGAGCAGCCGGACGGCGGAGCCCGCGTCCAGGCCGCCGATGGTGCAGGGGCGGACACCGGGGATACCGGTCAGCGGGCCCCCGGAGGTGGCGACGACCAGGCAGTCGGGGTTGTCCGGCAGCAGCGGGTCGACCTGTTCCGCGTCCACGGCGTCGTCGAGGAGCAGCAGGGCGCGGCGCCCGGCGAGCGCCTCGCGGACCATTTCGGAGAGCTCGTCCCCGTCCGCGCCGGGCGGCCCCGTCACACCCAGCTGGTCGAGCAGCCTGCGGGCGGTGCGTTCGGTGGGGACGGGTGTGCCGCCGGGGTCGGTGAGCCGGGCCCGGAGCAGGCCGTCGGGATGGTCGCCGGTGGAGAGCAGCAGGCGGGTGAGCTCGCCGGCGAGTGCGGTGCGTCCGGAGCCCGGGCGTCCGGCGATCAGCAGGACCCTGGCACGGGCGGCCTTACGACCGGCCAGGGTGTCGAGTCCGGCCCGCTCGATGTCCGCTCGCAGCGCCTTCAACTCGCGGTCGCGGCCGAAGAATTGGGGTGGAACGGCGCCGGACGGCTCCTCGGTTCCCGCTGCCTTGGCCGGGCCGCTGGTGTCCACCGCCTGATCCGTCACGGGCCACGCTCCACTTCGCTGCACGCGTTGCCCGCCGGGACTCCGGTCAGGGCATTCCGAGCGTAGTTCAGGCGTGCGGACGAATTCCGTGGAGCGTGGCACAGAGGTCCCCCGATCGGATCAGCATCTTTTCCGATCGGAGGATGTCGGTGAACCGTTCAGCGGCCCCCACGGGCTGCTGGACCTCGAACGATGCCCGCGAACGCCGGACCTCGAACCATCCTTACGAACCGTCAGGCCGTCGGCCGTCAGGCCTCGAACGGGCGGGCCGGCCACGGCGCCTCGGCCGGACGCAGCGACTCGATCCCGTCACCGGCGAGCACCGTCGCGAGCGAAAGGACGCCCACCACGAGGCAGTTGTTGTGCAGATCCCCGGCGAGCACCCCCCTCACCAGCTCCTGGAGCGGCACCCGGGCCAGCTCCATGTCGGCCTCCTCCTCGGAGACCGCGAAGCGCTCCCCGTCGGCCTCGGAGAGATTCCGGGCCAGGAAGATCCGTACGGCTTCGTCGCAGCCGCCCGGCGTGGTGTAGACGTCGGTGAGCACCCGCCAGTCCTCGGCCTTGACGTACGCCTCCTCGTAGAGCTCTCGCTGGGCAGCGTGCAGCGGGTTCTCGCCGGGGATGTCGAGCAGTCCCGCCGGGATCTCCCAGAGCTTGTGGCGCACCGGGTGGCGGTACTGCCGCAGCACGACGACCCGGCCCTCCTCGTCGAGCGCGAGCACGGCGACCGAGCCCGGGTGGACCTGGTAGTCACGGCGTACGGCCGTGCCGTCGGGCATCACCACTTCGTCGGTGCGGACGCTGGTCTTGTTGCCGGTGAAGGGCGTCTCGGTCGCGGTGACCTGCCACTCCTCGGGCGTGTCCTGGAAACCCATCTACGTCCTCCCACAAAAAACCGAAACCGGGGCACGCATCCTCAGTGGATCCGTACCCCGGTCAACGTTAATGCCTGCGTACCGCCGGACTACTTGCCCGACGTGGTGCCCTGCTTGCCACCGGCCCCGGCACCCGTCTTGCGTTCGACGGCCGCCTTCACCAGGCCCGCGAAGAGCGGGTGCGGGCGGGTCGGGCGGGAGCGGAGCTCCGGGTGCGCCTGGGTGGCGACCAGGTAGGGGTGGATCTCGCGCGGGTACTCGACGTACTCGACGAGCTTGTTGTCCGGGGACGTGCCGGAGAAGACCAGACCGGCCTTCTTCTCCAGCTCGGCGCGGTAGGCGTTGTTGACCTCGTAGCGGTGGCGGTGACGCTCCTCCACGTACGGCTGGTCGTCGTACGCCTCACGGACCAGCGAACCCTCGGCGAGCTTCGCCGGGTACAGGCCGAGCCGCATGGTGCCGCCCAGGTCGCCGGCGCCCTCGACGTACGCGAGCTGCTCCTCCATCGTCGAGATGACGGGGTGGGAGGTGGCGGCGTCGAACTCGGTGGAGTTGGCGTCGGGGATCTCGGCGAGGTTGCGCGCCGCCTCGATCACGATGCACTGCAGGCCGAGACAGAGGCCGAGCAGCGGCACTTTGTTCTCGCGGGCGTACTGGATGGCGCCGATCTTGCCGTTGACACCGCGGTCGCCGAACCCGCCGGGGACGCAGATCGCGTCGACGTCGGAGAGCTGCCTGGCGGCACCGGCCGACGTCTTGCAGTCGTCGGAGGCGACCCACTTGACCTTGACGCGGGCCTTGTTCGCGAAGCCGCCGGCCCGGATGGCCTCGGTGACCGAGAGATACGCGTCGGGCAGGTCGATGTACTTGCCGACGAGCGCGACGGTGATCTCGTGGTCGGGGTTGTGGACGCGGTCCAGCAGGTCGTCCCAGGTGGTCCAGTCGACGTCACGGAACGGCAGGTCGAGCTTGCGCACGACGTACGCGTCCAGGCCCTCGGTGTGCAGCACCTTCGGGATGTCGTAGATCGACTTGGCGTCCACGCAGGCCACTACGGCGGCCTCGTCGACGTCGCACATCAGCGAGATCTTGCGCTTGATGGCGGTCGGTACGTCACGGTCGGCGCGCAGCACGATCGCGTCGGGCTGGATGCCGATGTTGCGCAGCGCGGCGACGGAGTGCTGGGTCGGCTTGGTCTTGAGCTCGCCGGACGGGCCGATGTAGGGCAGCAGCGAGATGTGCACGACGAAGACGTTGTCCCGGCCGACCTCGTGGCGGACCTGGCGGACGGTCTCCAGGAACGGCAGCGACTCGATGTCACCGACCGTGCCGCCGACCTCGGTGATGACGACGTCGACGTCGTCGGTGGCCATGCGGCGGATGCGGTGCTTGATCTCGTTGGTGATGTGCGGGATGACCTGCACGGTGTCACCGAGGTACTCGCCGCGCCGCTCCTTGGCGATCACCTGCGAGTAGACCTGTCCGGTGGTGACGTTGGCGGACCCGTCGAGGTCGACGTCGAGGAAGCGCTCATAGTGGCCGATGTCCAGGTCGGTCTCGGCTCCGTCGTTGGTGACGAACACCTCACCGTGCTGGAAGGGGTTCATCGTGCCCGGGTCGACGTTCAGATACGGGTCGAGCTTCTGCATGGTGACCCGAAGGCCGCGCGCCTTGAGCAGGGCACCGAGGCTGGAGGCAGTCAGACCCTTGCCGAGGGAAGAGGCGACACCCCCGGTGACGAAGATGTGCTTGGTCGTCGTGGATGTGGGCTGCATAGCCAAAGGGGGCTCCCGTGGTCGCGATCGTGAGGTGCGTACCGGCGTTGCCGTCCGGAGATTCCGGAGGTGCCGTCGCTGCGGTTCGGGGGCCTCGTCTGCTGTTGCGGACGACCACCGGTCCACGGGCTACCAGGGTATCAGCGACAAAGGGAGCCTGCTTCCGGCCACACCCCGCACGCCGACCGCACAAGATCAACGCCGCCCCCTCCCGTCGCACCCGTTCGGCTCAGACGCTTTGATGAGACCGTCGCGCAGATCATCCGGGTGCGTCGTATCCTGCTCGGACACTCGCTCCGGGCGAGGTACCGAGTTCGCAGGTTCCCCCACAACGCCCCCTTGCGACGACCTCATTACCCGCAGTAATGCCCCACGGGGCGACATGGCCGTTCGACTGGAGATGCACGTGGCCGGGCGCATCGAGGATTACGCACTCATCGGAGACATGCAGACCGCCGCCCTGGTCTGCCGGGACGGCACAGTGGACTGGCTGTGCCTTCCCCGCTTCGATTCACACGCTATTTTCGCGGGACTGCTGGGTACCGAGGAGCACGGCTTCTGGCGCCTGGGACCGGCACGGGAGGACGGCGCGGAGCCGCCCTCCGCGGACCGCCGCCGTTACCGCGGGGACTCCCTCATCCTGGAATCGGAATGGGACACACCGCGGGGAACGGTCAGAGTGACCGATTTCATGCCGCCTCGTGACGGAGCACCGCAGGTGATCCGGATCGTGGAGGGGATCAGCGGCCGGGTGCCGATGCGCTCCGAGCTGCGGATGCGGTTCAGCTACGGGCGGGTCACACCGTGGGTGCACAAGGTCGACGGCCGTACGGTCGCCGTCGCCGGCCCGGACTCCGTCTGGCTGGACACCCCCGCCGACACCTTTGGCGAGAACCTGACGACGTACTCCGATTTCACGGTCGCGCCCGGGGACCGGATCGCTTTCACGATCAGCTGGCAGCCTTCGCACCACGAGCCGCCCGGTCTTCCGGACCCCGAGAGTTCGCTGGACGCAACCGCGGACTTCTGGCGTGAATGGGTCGAGCAGTGCACGTACCACGGGCCCTATCGCGAGGCCGTGGTCCGTTCCCTGATCACCCTCAAGGCCCTGACCTACGCGCCGACCGGCGGCATCGTCGCCGCGCCGACCACCTCCCTGCCCGAGGACATCGGCGGCTCCCGGAACTGGGACTACCGCTACACCTGGCTGCGTGACGCCGCGATCACCCTCTCCTCCCTGCTGCGCACCGGCTACCGCGAGGAGGCCCGCGCCTGGCGCGAGTGGCTGCTGAGGGCGGTCGCCGGCGACCCGGAGAACCTGCAGATCATGTACGGCATCGCGGGCGAGCGCGAGCTGGGCGAGGCCGAGCTCGACTGGCTGCCCGGTTACGAGAACTCCGGCCCGGTCCGGGTCGGCAACGGCGCCGCGGGCCAGCTCCAGCTGGACGTGTACGGCGAGGTCACCGAGGCACTGCACCTCGCCCATATGACGGGCCTGACCCGCAACGACTACGCGACGGGCCTCCAGCTGAAGCTGATCGAGTACCTGGAGAAGCACTGGGACGAGCCGGACGAGGGCATCTGGGAGGTGCGCGGCCCGCGCCGCCACTTCGTCCACTCGAAGGTGATGGCCTGGGTCGCCGTCGACCGCACCATCAAGCTGATCGAGTCCGGGGACGCGGAAGGGCCGCTGGAGCGCCTGCGGGAACTGCGCGACCACATCCATCGCGATGTCTGCGACCGGGGCTACGACAAGGAACGCAACACCTTCACCCAGTCCTACGGATCGCAGGAGCTGGACGCCTCCCTCCTGCTGATCCCCCAGATGGGATTCCTCCCGCCGGACGACAAGCGCGTGATCGGCACGATCGAGGCGATCCAGCGCGAACTGTCCACGGAGGACGGCTTCGTGCTTCGCTACCCCACCAAGGGCGAGGACGCGGGCGTCGACGGACTGGAGGGCGACGAGGGCGCGTTCCTGGCCTGCTCGTTCTGGCTGGCCGACGACCTGGCGATGATCGGCCGGGTCGACGAGGCACGCCAGCTCTTCGAGCGGCTGCTGTCCCTGCGCAACGATCTGGGCCTGCTCGCGGAGGAGTGGGATCCCCGGCTGCAGCGCCAGGTGGGGAACTTCCCCCAGGCGTTCAGCCATGTGCCGCTGATCGACACGGCACTGCGCCTGACGGCGAGCGGGGCATACGTCGGCTGACCTCGGGCAGGGGGCGGGCGGCGTGTGCCGGGCCCGCCCCCTGCGGCGAGCGGCATCATCGCAGCGGCCCCCCGCTCTCCGCTCCGGTCACGACGGGCAGCCCCGAAGGCAGCCCCCACTCGCTCCAGGACCCGTCGTACACGGCCAGCTCGCGGTACCCCGCCAGCTCGGCCCCCAGCGTCAGCACGCAGGCGGTGACGCCCGATCCGCAGCTGAAGAACAGCCGTTCCCGCTCCCCGGCGAGGGCGGCGAATGCGGCGCGCAGTTCCTCCACCGGGCGCATCCGGCCGTCGCGCTGGATCTCGCCGAAGGGCAGATTGACCGCCCCCGGCATATGGCCGGCGCGCAGCCCCGGTCGTGGCTCGGCGACCGCGCCGGAGAACCGCCCCCTGGAGCGGGCGTCGAAGACGGCCGCGGCGGGGTCGGCCAGGGCCGCCACCACCTCGTCGCTGCCGACGACCAGCCCCGCGCGCGGCCGAGCTGTGAAGTCGCCGCGCGCCACGGCAGGCGCGGGTCCGGCGTCCTCCAGCGGCAGTCCGGCGGCGGACCAGGCGGGCAGACCACCATCGAGCACCGCGGCCCGGTCGAAGCCCATGGCCCGCAGCATCCACCAGGCACGCGCACTGGAGTAGATGCCCGCGGCGTCGTAGACGACGACGGTGTCGGTGTCGTCGACGCCGAGGGAGCGCATCTCCTCGGTGAACCGGTCGGCGTCGGGCAGCGTGTGGGGCAGTGGTCCGGAGTGGTCGGACAGCGCCCCGTCGATATCGAAGGGCCGCGCTCCCGGAATCCGCTGCTCGGAACCCCGGTACGCGCCCACCGAGGCATCGAGGACCACCGGCCCGCGCTCGCCCAGCCGCGCCGCGAGCCAGTCGGCCCCGACCAACGGGCCGGGCAGATGGCCCGAAAGGCCTTCTTGGCCCGAGTACGCCGATATGTCGTCGCTCACATCTGCTCCAGCTCCAGGTCCGGGTACGAGGGCCACTCGGCCCGAACCGCGCGGCGGTCACAAGATCGCAGCGGCCTCGGCCCGTGTCAACAGCGGCTCGATGCCCTCGGGCATGCCGAAAGCGGCTGATCGATGCCACGGCCCCCGGTCGGCGGACTCCGCCGACGGCTCCCCGACGACGCCTCCGGCGCCCGGGGCCGGTACCTTCCTGAATCAGGGCGACTGTCCGCCCGACCCGAGTGGAAACGCGAGGCCAGAGCAGTGGAGACCCAAGGCGGAATCACCGTGCAGCGAGCCCTTGAGCTGCCGGGGCTGCGCAGCGGGCTCCCGGAGGTGGTGGCCGGCGCGGACCGGCTGAACCGTACGGTGCGCTGGGTGCACGCGGGCGAGGTCCCGAACATCGCTTCGCTGCTCAAGGGTGGTGAGCTGCTGCTCACCACCGGTCTGGGGCTCGGCACCCGCCCCGCCGAGCAGCGCGCCTTCGTCCGCAGGCTCGCCGACCGCGGCATCGCCGCCCTGGTGGTGGAGCTCGGACCGCGCTTCAGCAGGCTGCCCGCGTCGATCGTGGACGCCGCCCGCGCGGCCGGTCTGCCGCTGGTGCAGCTGCACCGCGAGGTGCCGTTCGTGACGGTGACCGAGGAGATCCACACCGAGATCGTCAACGGTCACTACGCGCTGCTTCGGCAGGCGGAGGACGTGCACCGGCGGTGTACGGAGGCGCTGCTCGGCGGCGGCGGGGTGCCCCAGGTGCTGGGCATCCTGGCGGACTTCACGGCCAACCCGGTCTTCCTGGAGACGGCGGACGGCCAGTTGCTGTACGCGGCGGGCCCCGGGTCCGGCCCGGTGTCCGCCGATCCGCTCCAGGTGTGGGACGGGATGCGCGGCGACCGGGCGGCCCGTGAGACACCGCCCACCGGTTCGGTGCTGGTGGATGTGCCGGGCGGTGGCCCTGGAACCGGTTCGGTACGGGCCAGGCTGGTGCTGCTGGCCGTGGCCGGTCCGCTGGTGACGGTGCACCGGATGGCGGCGGAGCGGGCGGCCGGCATCCTCGCCGTCGTGCTGATGCAGGCCCGCCAGGAGGAGGAGCTCGCCGCGCGCGGCCGGGGCGACTTCCTGACGGATCTCGCCGAGGGCCGGATCACTCCGGAGGACGCGCCGGCGCAAGCCCGCGTACTGGGTTTCAAACCGGGTGAGATGCCGCTGCTGCCGGTGGTCATGCGGCTGGCCCCCGAGCTGTCCGTGTCGGGGAACTGGGCGCTGCTGGCGCGGGCGGTGCTGGAGGAGCTCTCGTCGGTGGGTGTTCCGGTGCTGCTCGGTGTACGGCCCGTGGAGGGCCGGGTTCCGGTGCTGCTGGGGCTGAGGTCCGAGACGGAGCGCACGGCGGTCGCGGACCGGGTCGCGGCGGCGCTGCGGGCGGGTGTGGAGCGGGCCGGTCTGGAGCGTGCGGGATCGCATCCGCCGGTCGTGGTGGTAGGCGTGGCGGGTGGCTGGGCGGCGGCCGGTGCGGGGCTGCGGCACGCCGCGGAGACGGCGACGGCCGCGCACGGTCTCAGCGACCGGCCCTGGTACGACGCCCGGCGTCTGGACATCGATCTGCTGCTGTGGCGGCTGCGGGACCATCCGGATCTGGCTGCGTTCGTGGACCGGGCGATCGGCCCGCTGCGCGATCACGACCGCACCTCTCGCCCTCCGCTGCTGCCGACGCTGGAGACGTATCTGGCCCACGCGGGCCGCAAGGCGGAGACGGCGCGCGAACTGCATCTGAACCGTCAGACGCTGTACAACCGGCTGGCCCGCATCGGTGAGCTGCTCGGCACCGACCTGGACGACCCCCAGGCGGTCCTGGCGCTGAGCCTGGCCCTCCGGGCCCGCCGCCACACTTCGTAGTTCCGGACCCGTCCGACGAGCAGCCGCTCACCGCGTCCGCGCCACCGCCAACGGCTTCGTCAACTCGTCGTAGATGCTGAGAACTTGAGCGATCGTGTCGTCCTCCGTCGGCCAACCCGCAGCCTGCACACGCCCCGCGGCCACCAGCTCCGCGCGCCGCTCCGGATCGCCGAGCAGCCTGACCACCGCCCGCGCGAGCGCCTCCGCATTCCCGTAAGGCACGAGCTCCGCCCCGTCCCCCACGAGTTCGGGCACCCCTCCGACCGCGGTGGCGACCAGCGGAACGCCGAGCCGCAGCGCTTCCTGGGCCAGCACCGAGCGAGCCTCCCACCGGCTGGACAGCACGGCCAGATCGGCGGCGGCGAGAAGTTCCCCGATGTCGTCGCGGCTGCCGATGAGCCGGACGGGCAGCCCCTCGTTCCTGATCCGGCGCTGCAGGGCGGCCCGCTCCCGCCCCTCCCCCACGATGATCAGCAGCGGTACGGGGTCGAGTTCGCGCCATACTCGTGCGGCATCGAGCAGCATGTCGTACCCGTGATGCGGTACGAGACTCCCGTACGTGACGATCAACGACCTTTCCACCACGCCGAGTTCGGCCCGCGCCTTGCCTTCGTGGGCACCGGTGGACACGCGCGGAACGGGGGCGGAGACCGGCGAGAGCCGGGCGTCGCGCGCTCCTCGGTGGCGCGCCCGGTCGACCAGGTCCGATGTCGTACCGAGCACAACTGCCGCCGCGCGGGCCGCTCTTCGCTCCATCAGATGAAGCAGCCGGCTGCTGGCGCCCTCGGCGTGGGCGCGAGCGTGCCAGGTGACGACCAGCGGGATTCGGCGGCCGCCGAGCGCAAGAGCGGCGCGCACGGCGGCGTGCAGACCGTGCGCGTGGACCACGTCCGCCGTCAGGCAGGCGGTACGCAGCGCGGCGACGGCGGCGGGATCACTGCGCCGCGGCACGGGGGCGAACCGGGCACCCGCGCCGGAGAAGTCGTAGGCGTGGTCCAGTTCGGCCGGGGCACAGACGGTGACGTGCACGCCTCTCGCCACCAGTCCTGCGGCCAGCGAGCTGACGTGGGCGCTGCTGCCCGCGCTGCCGCCGCCCAGGACTTGGACCGTACGCAGCTGTGACACGTTGAATGGCTCCCGGGGCTCCCGAGTGGGCGGTGATGGCACCGCCAAGGATGCCAGTCCGTACGCACGTTCCGGCACAGTCGAGCCACTGGCCCGCTGCGTACATCAGCAACCGGCCCCGACGCACCACTCGCACGGGTGATGAGGCGGCGCGATGTTGCCGCGTCCGCGGCCCCCGCGACGGCGGCTGCGACGGCACCGGACACTGCGGCTCTGCTGAACGCTCCCATGCGGGCCAGGCTACGCAGCGGCCGGCCGGGTCCGTCCGGCGGGCGCTGCGTCCGTACATCTCCGGGCGGGCTCGAATGACAAGCCCGCCCGGAGGCGGAGCACGAACGCGCGCCCCTCGGCCGCGAGGCCCCTGTTACCCGTCCGCCCGCGCCGCGGCCAGCAGCTCCTCCGCATGGGCCCGGGCCGTCTGCGAGTTCTCCTGTCCCGCGAGCATCCGGGACAGCTCCCGCACCCGGTCCTCGCCCTCCAGGACCGTGACCCCGCTGCTGGTCACCGACCCGTCCACCGTCTTCTCGACCAGCAGCTGCCGGTCCGCGAAGGCCGCCACCTGCGGCAGGTGCGTGACGACGACCACCTGCGCGGACCTGGCGAGCTTTGCCAGCCGCCGCCCCACCTCGACGGCCGCCTTGCCACCGACGCCCGCGTCGACTTCGTCGAAGAGGTACGTGGGTACGGGATCGGAGCCGGCGAACACCACCTCGACGGCGAGCATCACCCGGGACAGCTCACCGCCCGACGCGCCCTTGGCGATCGGCCGCGGCTGGGCACCGGGGTGCGGGGCCAGCAGAAGCTCGACCTCGTCGGCGCCGGACGGCCCGTAGACCACACTCCGCCCGCCGATCTCGATACCGGATGCCTCGTCCGCCGCCTCGGTCTGCCGGATGTCGAAGGAGACCCGGGCGTGCGGCATGGCAAGGGATGCCAGCTCCGCGGTCACCGCCTCGGCGAAGCGCTCCGCCGCCCCTGTACGCGCATCGGTCAACGCCTGCCCGAGGCCCGAGAGTTCGGCGCGCAGCGCATCGCGCTCCGCCGTCAGCTCGCCGATGCGGTCGTCGTCGCCCTCCAGCTCGGTGAGCCGGGCGGCCCCTTCCTCGGCCCAGGCGAGTACGGCGGTGATGTCCTCGCCGTACTTGCGGGTGAGTCCGGTGAGTGCGGCTCGCCGCTCCTCCACCGCGGCGAGCCGCAGCGGATCGGCGTCCAGCTGGTCGGCGTACCCGGCCAGTTCGCCCGCCACATCGGCGAGCAGGATCGAGATCTCGCCGATCCGGTCGGCGAGCGCGGCCAGCGCCGGATCGTGGGCCCGTACAGCGTCCAGGGACCGTCCGGCGGCCGCGACCACGGTCGTCGCGTCGACGCCCTCCGGGTCCTCCGGGTTGCCCGCGAGCGCGGTGTGGGCGAGGGCCGCCGCGGAGGCGAGCGCTTCGGCATGGCCGAGCCGCTCGGCCTCGGCGGCCAGATCGCCGTCCTCACCCGCGAGTGGTTCGACCGCAGCGATCTCGCCCAGCCCGAAGCGCAGCAGATCCGCTTCCTGAGCGCGTTCGCGGGCGCGCGTCGTCAGCTCGTCGAGCTCCGTGACGACGGCCCGCAGCCGCCGGTAGGCCGCCGCGTACTTGGCGTGCGGCACGGTGACACCGTCACCCGCGTACCGGTCGAGGGCCTGCCGCTGCCGCGCGGGCTTGAGCAGCCCCTGCTGGTCGGTCTGGCCGTGCACGGCGACGAGTTCGTCGGCGAGTTCGGCGAGCACCCCCACCGGCACGGACCTGCCGCCGAGATGCGCCCGGGAGCGCCCCTCCGCGGAGACGGTGCGGCTGATCAACAGCGCGCCGTCGTCGAATTCGGCCCCGGCCTCCTCGGCCCGCAGGGCCACGGCGTCGCGGTCGGACACCGTGATCCGCCCCTCGACGACCGCGGCCTTGGCCCCGATCCGTACCAGGGCAGGATCGGCACGCCCACCGAGCAACAGCCCCAGGCTGGTGACGACCATGGTCTTGCCCGCGCCGGTCTCACCCGTCACCGCGGTGAAACCGGGCGACAGCTCGACCACCGCGTCGTCGATGACTCCGAGCGACCGTATCCGCATCTCCTCCAACACGGACATGACCTTACGAGGTCCGGGCCCCGATGTGCGACGGGCCCCGCCCCCCGGGGTTCACTCTCCCGTGTGCTCCTGAAGCATTCGCACCGCCTCCGGGGTAATGTCCGCCGGTCAGTGCGGCGCGCCCCGCCACCCCGAGACGGGCAGTGCGAACTTCGCCACCAGCCGGTCCGTGAACGAGGCGTGGTGCAGCCGGGCGAGCCGTACGGGCACCGCACCGCGCCGCACCTCGACCCGCGCCCCCGCGGGCAGCTCCACGGTCCTGCGCCCGTCGCACCACAGCACTCCGTGCGGAGTGTGCTGCTGGACCTCGACGGCGAGCACCGAGGTCGGCGAGGTCACCAGTGGCTTGGCGAACAGCGCGTGGGCGCTGATCGGCACCATCAGCAGCGCCTCGACCTCGGGCCAGACGACGGGGCCGCCCGCCGAGAAGGCGTATGCGGTCGATCCGGTCGGGGTCGCGCAGACGATCCCGTCGCAGCCGAACCCGGTCACCGGCCGGCCGTCGATCTCCAGGACCACTTCCAGCATCCGCTCGGGCGACACCTTCTGCACGGCCGCTTCGTTGAGCGCCCAGTCGGTGTGGACGATGTCGCCGTTGCTGTGCACGACGACGTCGAGCGTCATCCGTTCCTCGACCTGGTACGCCCGGGTGACGACCCGGTCGACGACCTTGTCCAGGTCGTCCCGCTCGGCCTCGGCGAGGAAGCCGACCCGGCCGAGGTTGACGCCGAGCATCGGCACCCCGGAGGCGCGGGAGAGTTCGGCGCCGCGCAGCAGCGTCCCGTCCCCGCCGAGCACGATCAGCAGCTCACAGCCGTCCACGGCCTTGGGCGTGGTATCCGTGACCGTCTCGACGGACGGCGGCAGCGGGAGATCGGCCGCCTCGGTGGCCAGCACCCGTACGCCGAGACCGCTGCGCAGCAGTCCCTGTACGACCAGCTCGGCGCTGCGGATCGCGGCCGGGCGGCCGGTGTGTGCCATAAGAAAGACAGTTCGTGCCGCATTCGTCGTCAACGAGGCCCCTCCGCCACTGCACGGTCGACATCTGCGGGATCCAGCTCAGGTGCTCCGGCCCGCAGCCACAGAAAGTACTCGACATTTCCCGAGGGCCCCGGCAGTGGACTCGCCGTCACCCCCCTCACTCCGAGACCCAGCGCCCAGGCCCGGCGCGCCACCTCCCGTACCGCTTCGGCGCGCAGCTCGGGGCTGCGCACCACGCCACCGCTGCCGAGCCGCTCCTTGCCGACCTCGAACTGCGGCTTGACCATGAGGACCAGGTCCGCGTCCGGGGCGGCGCAGCGTGCCAGAGCGGGCAGGACCAGCCCCAGCGGGATGAACGACAGATCGCCGACGACCAGGTCCACCGGCTTCCCGTCGATGGCCTCCAGTGTCAACTCCCGTACGTTGGTGCGGTCCTTGACGGTGACGCGCTCATCGGACTGGAGCGACCAGGCGAGCTGCCCGTAGCCGACGTCGACGGCGACGACATGACCGGCGCCGGCCCGCAGCAGGACATCGGTGAAGCCACCCGTCGACGCCCCGGCGTCCAGCGCCCGCCGCCCCTCGACCTTGAGCCCGAGGGGCACGAAGGCGGCGAGGGCACCGGCAAGCTTGTGCCCGCCGCGCGAGACGTACTCGGGGTCGCTGTCGTCCTTGATCACGACGACAGCGGCGCTGGTCTCGACCTGAGTGGCGGGTTTGGTCGCGGTGTTTCCGCCGACGGTCACCCGCCCTGCGGCGATCAGCTGGCTCGCATGCTCGCGCGAGCGGGCGAGCTTACGGCGTACCAGCTCGGCGTCGAGGCGGCGACGTGCCACTCCTGCCACGTTCGGTTCAGCTCCTGTTGTTGTACGAGGGCATCGGTGCGGGTGCGGGCCTGGCGTCCAGCGCGGTCAGCGCTTCGCGCAGCCCACGGTGTACATCCTCGTACACCTCGATGTGTCCGTCCGCCGGGAGGTGGTCCGCATCGGCGAGACGCTCCAGCCGTGCGTCGACCTCGGCGTTGCCGGTGGGGGTGCGTACGACCCCGAGGGGCGCGGGTGCGGCAGGGTCGGCAGGGGTGACGGCTGCCGGGGCCACGCCCTCGCCGGACGGGTCCTCCGCCACGGCCACGGGTTCCGCTCCGGGCGCTGTTCCGGCTGCCGTCCCGAACCCGGGCATCGAGTCGCTCATGCGGGAAACGCTACCGCGAAGGGCTGCGGTACCGTCGGTCACGATGGCGACCATGGCGGAGTGCCGCAGCGCACTCGAGAAACTTTCCGACAACCTCGCAAGGGCCGACGGCGACGTGCGCAGCGCGGCTGCCCTCGACCGCTCGCTGAGCTGTCACATCAAGGACCTTGACATCACCTTCACCGGCCGGCTGACCAACGGCCGGATCCAGGTCCTGGACACGGCCGACGGCCCGCCCGGGGAGAAGGCCGAGATCCGGCTCGCGATGACCGGCGACGACCTGGTGGCCATGGTGAACGGCGAAATGAACTTCGCCAGGGCATGGGGCGCGGGCCGGGTCCGCCTGGAGGCCGGCTTCCGCGACCTGCTGAGACTCAGGTCGCTGCTGTAGCCGCGGGGCGGGCCCGCTTCCCGGCCGGTCCCGCCACTGAGGACAGGTCCCCGTCCGGTCAGCCGGCTGCCGGCACCCCGGCAGCCGGCTTGCCCTGCACGCCCACCGCCCCGCGGCGCGGCTTGCGCGCGGCCGGCACCACCAACGGCGTCCCGGTCTCCGGATCGTCGATGACCTGGCAGCGCAGCCCGAAGACCCGCTCCACCAACTCCGCGGTGACGACCTCGCCGGGTGCCCCCTCGGCGATCACCTCGCCTTCCCTCATCGCGATGAGGTGCGTGGCGTACCGCGCGGCGTGATTCAGATCGTGCAGGACGGCCACCAGGGTGCGCCCCTGCGTCTCGTGCAGCTCCGCACAGAGGTCGAGAACGTCGATCTGGTGCTGGATGTCGAGGTACGTCGTCGGCTCGTCGAGCAGCAGCAGCGGCGTCTGCTGGGCGAGCGCCATGGCGATCCAGACACGCTGCCGCTGCCCGCCGGACAATTCATCGACATGTCGATCGGCAAGCGCATCGACTCCGGTGGCCGCCATCGATTCCTCGACGATGCGTTCGTCGTCCGGCGACCACTGGCGCAGCAGCCCCTGGTGCGGATACCGGCCGCGCCCGACGAGGTCGGCGACGGTGATGCCGTCCGGCGCAATGGAGGACTGCGGCAGCAGCCCGAGCGTCTTGGCGACCTTCTTGGCCGGCATTCCGTGGATCGTCTGCCCGTCCAGGAGTACTCGCCCGCTGTTCGGCTTCAGCATCCGCGAGAGCGCGCGCAACAGGGTCGACTTCCCACAGGCGTTGGGGCCGACGATCACCGTGAACGAGTTGTCGGGGATCTCGACCGAGAGATTCTCCGCGATGACCCGCTGGTCGTAGCCGAGGGTCACCGAGTCCGCGGTGAGGCGCTGCATGGTCGTACTCCCGGAGTCGGAGGTGATCGGGTGCGCAGGGTTTCCCCCCGCCACGAGCAGAGGCCGCGGCCGACGCCCGGTCGCCCGGCGGGTCGGCCATCCGGACGGCGACACACCGAGCAGAACAAAGTTAGGTTAGCCTACCCTCCTTTTGGTTCGAATCGCCGGGAGTCGCCCTTCACAGCCCCAGCCTGGCGACCGCCTTCCCCGCGTCCAGCCGGCACGAGCCGTCTCCGGCGTACGACCACGCCGCCCCACAGAGCGCCCGCAGCCCGTCGAGCACGTCCCCGTCCCCTTCGAGCACCAGGTCACCACCGCGCACCGAGGCCGTCCAGCCACCGCAGCCGAACCCGTCGCCCGCCCGCACCACCTCGGGCTGCCCGGTCAGCAGACCCCGCAGATCCGCGTCCACGTACGTCGGCCGGTGCTTGGGCTCGGCGGCCACCAACTGCGCCGCGTCCGTCACCCCGGTGAGCACCAGCAGCGAGTCCACACCGCCGTTGAACGCGCCCTCGATGTCCGTGTCCAGCCGGTCCCCGACCACCAGTGGGCGCTCGGCCCCGGTCCGCAGCACCGTCTCCCGGTGCATCGGAGGCAACGGCTTCCCGGCGACCTGCGGCTCGGCCCCGGTCGCGATCCGTACGACCTCCACCGCCGCACCGTTCCCGGGCGCGATCCCCCGGGCACTGGGAATCGTCAGATCCGTGTTGGACGCGAACCACGGCACCCCCCGCGCAATCGCGTACGCGGCCTCGGCGAACCGACCCCACGTCATGTCGGGCCCGCCGTACCCCTGCGCCACCGCGGCCGGCTCGTCGTCAGCCGATTCCACCGGCACGAGACCGCGCTCCCGCAGCGCGACGCGCAGCCCCTCGCCACCCACCACCAGCACCCGCGCCCCGGCCGGCAGCTGATCGGCCATCAGCCTGGCCACTGCCTGCGCCGAGGTGATCACATCGGCAGGCTCGGCGGGAACCCCGAGTTCGGTCAGATGCTCGGCCACCGCGGTCGGGGGCCGCAGGGCATTGTTCGTCACATACGCCAGGTGCATCCCACCGTCCCGCGCCTCTCCCAGCGACTCGACGGCGTGGACGATCGCGTGACCGCCCGCGTACACCACCCCGTCGAGATCGAGCAGCGCCGTGTCGTACGCCTCGTTCAACGCGGTGCTGCTGCCGCTCGGCCTGGTCCTGCTCGCCTGACTCATTCTTTGCGCTCCTCATTCCATGCTTCTGTCCCGATCATCGCGCATCCCGGCCGCGCACATACCATGCAGAAATGAACACATCAGGTCCGGCCGGGCAGGGACTGCGTCTGCTTCCGTTCCGTGGACTGCGATACGTCCCCGAGCGGGTCGGCAGCCTTGCCGCGGTGACCTCACCGCCGTACGACGTCGTCGTGCGCCCCGACGGGTTGCACCACCTGGAGTCGGCGGATCCGCACAACATCGTCCGGCTGATCCTGCCGCAGGCCGACACGGCCGCTGCCCGCCACACGCAGGCCGCCGAGACCCTGAACAGCTGGCTGGCCGAGGGCATACTCGCTCCCGATCCCGAGCCCGCGCTGTACGTCTACGAACAGAGCAGCGCCGAGATCCTGCAACGCGGCATCGTCGGCGCGCTGGCGCTCTCCTCCCCCGCCGACGGCATCGTGCTGCCGCACGAGGACGTGATGGCCCATGTCGTCGAGGACCGGGCCAACCTGATGCGCACCACCGCGGCCCATCTCGAACCGCTGCTCCTCACCTATCGCAGCGAAGGCCACCCGACCGGCGCCACCGCCGTCATCGAACGCACCATCCATCGGCCGCCGCTCCTCTCCACCACCACCGAGGACGGCTACAGCCACCGGCTCTGGGCGGTCACCCACCCGGCCGACCGGGCCGAGATCGAGGCCGATCTCGCCCAGCACCAGGCCCTGATCGCCGACGGCCACCACCGCTGGGCCACCTACCTCCGCCTCCAGCAGGAGCACACGGCTCCCGGCCCCTGGGACTTCGGCCTGGTCCTCCTCGTCGACACGGCCCGCTACCCGCTCCGGGTCCGCGCCATCCACCGGCTGCTGCACCGCTTCCCGGTCGCCGACGCACTCGCCGCGCTGAACGGCCTCTTCCGCATCCGCGACATGGAAGGTCCGCTCCCCCGGGCCCTGGACGCTCTCGCCGAGGCGGCCGCGCGAGGCAACGCGTTCCTGCTTGCGGGCGACGGTGGCTTCCACCTCATCGACCGTCCCGACGCCGGCCTGCTGTCCCGAACAATTCCGGCCGACCGTCCGACCGCCTGGCAGACCCTCGACGCGACGGTCCTGCACGCGGCTCTGCTCGACCACGTCTGGGAGATCCCCGACGCGCCGGAGCACATCGCGTACATACACGACACCGCGGCCGTCGTCGAACAGGCCGAACGTCACAATGCCACGGCGGTCCTGATGCATCCGGTACGTGAGGAAGTCGTCCGGGATCTCGCCCGACAGGGCGTCACCATGCCCCGCAAGTCGACTTCCTTCGGCCCCAAGCCGGCGACCGGTCTGGTCCTGCGAAGCCTCACCCTCGACTGACCCCCACGGCAACAAAAAAGGGCGGCACCCCTTCCGGAGTGCCGCCCTTGCTCATGCCTTACGACTCGGACGTACCGTCCTCGTCGTTGTCCTTGCCGTCGCTCTTGTCGTCATCCGCAGCGTCGGCCGGCGCCGGAGCGGCGTCGTCCTCGTCCTCGTCCTCGTCCTCACCGAGGGCATCGACGAACTCGACACCGTCCAGCTCGGCAAGCCGGTCCGAGGCATCGGTGGCGCCGTCCTTGTCGGCCTCCAGCGCCTTCCCGAACCACTCACGCGCCTCGTCCTCGCGCCCCGCCGCCAGCAGCGCGTCCGCGTACGCATAGCGCAGCCGCGGAGTCCACGGGTGCACGGCGTTCGAGGCGAGCTCGGAGCTCTGCAGCGTGACGATGGCGGCATCGATCTGCCCCATGTCCCTACGGGCCCCGGCAGCCACCAGACGCATCTCGACCTGACCGGCCTTGTCCAGCTTCTGCACCTCGGGCTCGCCGGCCATGGCCATCGCCCGCTCGGGCCGCCCGAGTCCACGCTCGCAGTCGGCCATGACGGGCCACAGCTCCACGGAACCGGTCATCCGCTTGGCCGCCCGGAACTCCGCCAGCGCCTCCGAGTACTTCTGCGTCGCGTACGCGGCAAACCCGGCCGCCTCACGGACAGCAGCAACTCGCGAGGCCAGCCGCAACGCGATCCGCGAGTACGCGTACGCCTGCTCAGGGTCCTCGTCGATCAGCCGGGCCACCATCACAAGGTTCCTGGCTACATCCTCGGCCAGGGTCTTCGGCAGGCTCATCAGCTCCTGCCGCACGTCCTTGTCGATCTCGTCACCGGTGACGTCGTCAGGAATCGGAAGCCGCTTGATGGGCTCACGGTCCCGGTCATCACGCCGCTCGTACCCACCACGGTCGTCGCGCCCGCGGTAACCATCCCGGCCTCCGCGGTCGTCCCGCTGCCCGCGGTAACCCCCGCCTCGGCTGTCGTCCCGACGGAACCCACCGCCGGAGCCACCACCACGGCTGTCATCCCGGCGGTAGCCGCCACCACGGCTGTCGTCGTCGCGGCGGGGGCCACGCGGCCGGTCATCGCGCCGCTCGAACCCGCCCGCAGGACGCCCACCACGGTCGTCATCACGCCGCGGACCACGGTAGCCACCACGGTCATCGTCCCGACGCGGACCACGGTCACGATCCCGGTCATCACGACGGAACCCACCACCGGCACCACCCCGGCTGTCATCACGACGGAAACCGCCGCCGGAGCCACCACCACGATTGTCGTCCCGCCGCGGTGCACGATCCCGGTCACGGTCGTCGCGGCGGAAACCGCCGCCGCTTCCGCCTGTGGGCCGGCTGTCGTCACGCCGGTAGCCACCACGGTCGTTGTCCCGGCGCGGTCCGCCGGAGCGGTCGTCACGACGGCCGCTGAAGCCGCCTCGGTCACCACCGTCCCGGCGACGCGGCTCGCGCTCCGAACGATCGTCGGGAGAGTTGGTGGACATCGTGTGACTCCTGTCATCAGGTACTACAAGACATTCTCGCGCAGCCGGACACCCGACGCGCTTTGACAAAACAAAAGGACCCTTGGTCCCAGCGTGAACGCTGGGACCAAGGGTCCTTGAAAGATTGTTCGGCGGCGTCCTACTCTCCCACAGGGTCCCCCCTGCAGTACCATCGGCGCTGAAAGGCTTAGCTTCCGGGTTCGGAATGTAACCGGGCGTTTCCCTAACGCAATGACCACCGAAACCCTATCGGGTTCTAGCGAACAAGCACACTTTTCAATTAAGTAGTGAAGCTGTTCAACCGGTGCGACTGTTCGCAACCCGGGAAC
>NZ_FMDF01000007.1 GCF_900091955.1 Streptomyces sp. Ncost-T10-10d | reverse complement strand
TGGAGAACCCGGCGGAGACACCTGCCCGCTGGACGGCTGCGAGTGGCACCACGACGACCCGCACGACATCCCGGGAGAGCCTGCCGTCCTGGAGGCCCTGGTCCGGGAGCACGTCGCCGGGCACGACCTGGCCGATGTCCACGGCGGCCGTGCGCGCGTCGAGTATGCGGGCGTGGGAGGTCGTGCAGCTATGCCGTCAGCAGGCCATCGAGCGCGGGGAGCATCCGTACTCCGACCCGGTGGTGCAGATGCTCTCCGCCGCCCTCGTCGGCGCCGAGGAGCACCAGGCCGTGCGCGACCAGCTCGGGGAGGCCGGCTGCGGCTGACGTCAGCAACGACGAGGGCCCGCACGACGTATCAGGTCGTGCGGGCCCTCGTGCTGTGCGGGTGGGAGGTGGCTCCCCGCGGGACCTACAGGTTCAGGTTCTTCTGGTCGGTGATCAGCTTCCCGGCGATCTGCAGGTTGCCGTCGGAGTCGAGGATGCCGACGACCTTCCTCGTGCTGCCGTGGTGGGTGACGAAGTAGACCTTGTCCATCTCCTGGGAGCTGGACGTGTTCGAGTTGATCACGATCTCCACGCTGTTGGGAGAGATGACCGCGACGTTCTTCTGCGCGGAGCCCGGGTAGGTCTGGTTCTGTACCAGCTTGACCCTGCCGTTCGGCTCTCCTTCGTTCCAGTCCGTTGCGGGTCCGAGGTCGAGCTCAGCCATGGTTCCCCCTTGGGGTCCGGTGGGCCACGTTCCTGCCGGCGCGCGGCTGCGCGAACCGGCGGGGCGTGCCCGCGATGTTGAGACGTGCCGGCCGGGATGACCCGATCCGCGTGAGGAGCGTAGGGAGGGAAGGCGTGCGGAAAGTGGCGTTCCGGAGATTATGACTGCTTTCCGTCCTAGTGGCCGGATTCCTCCAGGCGCACGAGGCCGCCCCAGGGAAGCCCCGAGGACCTAACCGTCGCGGACCCTTACGTCACCTGAAACCGAGTCACTCGTCGAGCACTTCCGCGCACTGGGGACACTGGAAGCGGAGCCTGTTGGGGGGCGGCCACGGCACGTCAGTGCCCCGGGACCCTGGGCTCACACGTTCCATTCCCCTCGTGGAGGCGCCGCAGTGGGATGCCGAGGCCCCCTATCAGTCCTGGCGGCCGCAGATCCTCGTCCCGCCAGCCTTCCGCAGGGCGGCCGCGCCGCCGGGTAGTCGTCGTGTACGAGAACCGCGTCAGCGCGCCGGCACCGATCGGACCATGATCGTTCTCAGCGCCAACGGCTGTACCGATGTTCCCCGCGGCCGGGTTCACCGCTGCTGCTCGATCGGTGTGCCGTCGGCGGTACGGGCCTTGGTCTCGGAGTCGCGGAAGGCGTACGGGGTGCGACCGGGAAAGCCGTGCCCGTTCGGACAGGTGTGCCAGGTCTGCTTGAACCCAGGCTCGTCCTCGACCTCCTCCTGCCACCTGGCCGCTTCGAACCACTGGTCATCGATCGGGCAATACCACTGCTCTGGGCAGCTGTTGGCAGTGCTCACGGGTCCTCCCCTTGGTCAGGCTGCTTCGGTGAAGCCGACAGTGGTCAGATCCTGCTCGCGCAGGGGAGCGAAGTCGAAGTCGAGTTTCGGGTCGTACGCGTCAGGCTGAATGCCGAGCTCGTGCGTGGAGTACTCGCCGAACCGGTTGATGTGCTCGGTCAGGTAAACGCGGCGTCGAAATCGGCTGCCTCGCCTTCCTCGCACAGGCCGACCTCCACCAGGTAGGACGCCAGCTTCCCCTCCACGGTCTCCCAGGCCAGCAACTGCTGGGACCAGTCCGCGCACCCCTCCGAGCCCACCACGGCCACGTCCCCGGTGCGCAGTTCCTCCGCGAGCGCGGTGAAGACCATCGCCTCGAAGTGCTTGCGCACGAACTGCCCCGGCCTCGTCTTGTCGAGGACGGCCTTCTGCCAGTTCTGCGTGGCGAAGGAGATGTCCACCGCGCGGCCGTCCTCACCCAGGGCGCTGATGTACTCGCCGCGCGCCGCCTGGTGCCGCTGGGCGTGCGCGAGCGCGTCCAGCACCCGCCCGTCCTCTGAGGTGGCGGTGAACGCCAGCTTCTCGGCCAGGCCGGACATCACCGCCCGGTCCCGGCCGATCTGCCCATACAGCAGCACCTCCCAGAAGTTGCCGTGATGGGCGGACACCTTCTCGATCTGCTCGTACTGCTTGGCGAACCCGCCGAAGCCCTCCACCGCCCTCGTGACCGCGCCGAACCCGCCGGCCTGCACCACCTGGGCCCTGGCCAGCGCGAGGACAGCCGGGGAGACCCGGCCCTCCAGCCGCCACGCGACCTCGTCGACGGGCGCCGCCTCGTCCAGGCCCTCCAGAGCCGCCCGGACCTCGGCGGTCATGGCTGCAGCCTTCTCCAGGGCTGCCTGAGCCGGGCCGCCCTCGTCGATGTTCTTGAGCACGGTGCGGTAGTTCCCGATCAGGGCCTCGACGATCTCCCGCTCGGCCGGCCGGATCTCCTCCAGCTCGACCTTGGCCTTCTTGATCTTCATCGCCACGCGCTTGCAGAACATCGTCGCCAGGTCGTCGCGGACCCGCATCCGTGCCTTGTGTACCAGGCACGCCACCAGCGCGAGGCGCTTGACGGGCTTGTAGTCCCGCAGCTCCGCCACGTCGGCCGCGTCCGCCTCCCCGGCGAAGTCGCTGATCTTCCCCGCCGCGATGCCGTCCATCCACACGCCCATGTCGCCGAGCCCGTCCACCCATTCCAGCCTCTTGGCCAGGTTCTTGAAGTGTGACCAGGTCGGACCCTGAGCAGGCTTCTTCAGTCGGTTGAACGGCGTCGTGCCGTCGCTCTCGCGCTCCTCCAGCAGCCGCAGCACCCCCGCCCGCTCCGGCACGCTCATCCGCTCGTGGATACCCGCGCAGATCGAGGCGTTCACCTCCTTGCGGACGGTCGAGGCCATCGCGTCGAAGGTGGAGAACGCCGGCAGCTCCAGCCCGGCCTCCACCACCTTCTCCAGTGCGATGTTGATCAGATCCGCCGGCCGGTTCTTCGACACGGCCTCCTTGCGGATCGACTCCTCGGCGATCTGCCGGGCCTGGCCCTGGTCGTAGGCGACACCGACCCGCTGCCGTACCAGACCCCGATGGTTCTTCATCGTCTTCGCCGCGCGGTACACCGCCAGCGTGCCCTCCGGCAGTTCCACCGCACGCCGCACGAACTCCGCCACCGCCTCCGGGATGTCCTCCACTCTCGGGAAGCACCCCATGCGCTGATACGACTTCAGCGTCAGCAGCAGGGCCAGCAGATGCTCATCGCTGTCCGTACGGTGGGCGGCCCATTGAAGCTCATCGCGAGTCGGCGAGAAGAACAGATGCAGCTTCCTCCAGTGGTGTGCATCGTCTGATGCAAGGTATCCGGCGCCACCGACATCGAGTTTCGATGGTGTGGAGTGTCAGTCGAGGACTTCGGTGACGGCGGACTGGGCGGCTTTCTCGTCGACGAGGGACTTGCCGGCGGTGAAGGTGGCGACGAGGGATTGCAGGCAACCAGTGTGGTTGGTCGTCTGGTGTGGCGCCTGCCCCAGCACCATCGGGGGTAGCCTCCGAGCATGACCCGGCATTCCGAACGAGGGCCTGAGGCCGCTGCGGCGAGTGGCGAAATCACCCGCACCGACTGTCGACGCTGCGGCCACGAGGTGCACGGCATCGACGGCCGCTACTCGTGCCCGCTGTGTGGCTGGGTGAATCACTGGAGTGAGGGCCACACGACGCTGCCCACGGGACGCGACGACAACCGCGGGTAGCCCGCTTCTCGACCGCCCCGGTCGGCCGCCCCCCGTCGGCTGGCCGGGGCTTGCTCGCGTACGAGGTCGGCGAGCGGTACGCCGATGGCATCGGCGATCCGAATGAGGCTGTCGATGAGGGCGGCCGAGTGTCCTTGTTCGATGCGGTTGTACGGGGCGAGGGTCATCCCGGCGCGGTGCGACTTGCTCCTGGGAGAGGTTCGCGTGAAGTCGAGCGGCTCGAATGCGGTCGCCAATGGCCCTGCGTCTGGCGATGACGCGCTCGGCGGCACGGGCGAGTGGTGCACCGGTCCATGCCGCCCGCGTCGCTCTCCTGAAGAACAGGAAACTGCTCGAGTCACACGGCATCGTCATCCCAACCGCGACGACACCACCCGTCGTCCTCGCGGCCCTCCAGGCCCGGGTTCATCGTCCCAGCTCAGGAAGGCACTTTCGTGTTTCCGGCTCACAACCGGCCCCACCCAACCGAAACGGCGAGGGTCAGCCCCGATCCCAGGATAGGGTGTGATAAGCCTCTTTGTCCCCATATGGGAAAAGGGCTTCTTGACGTGTGTCAGTCAACGCCCATACCGTTTCGGCCGTTGGTGCTCTACCGCGATCTGAGTGTATTCATCGGGAGGTATATCTCTATGCGTAAGCTCGTGCTCACCGGAGCCCTGTTCATGCGACTCACCCGCAAGGACCGACTGACCGCTCCGTACTCGTATTACTGATCGGCGCGGAAAGTAGCTGCCGGGGTGTTCGAGCGCTGCTCGCACACCCCGGTAGTCCCGGAAAGGTGAAAGGCGGGGCGGGGTGGCAGGGAAAACGCTGGTGGACATACCGGGGCCGGCAGGCGACCGCGTACTCGGAAACCTTCAAGAATTCAGCACCGATCCACTCCGGTTTCTCACCGCGTGCGCGAGGGAGTACGGGGACATCGTCCGCATCAGTCCGCGGAACGTCCTGCTCGCGGGCCCTGAGCACGTCGAGCGCATGCTCGTCGACCGCAACGCCGACTTCGTCAAACAAGGCCCCGAGACCCGGCGTGCGGGACGCAGGCAGAGCCTGCCGCTGTCCACCATGAGCGCTGACGGGGAGGACTGGAAGGCCAAGCGTCGGCGCATCCAGCCTGCCTTCGGCCGGGAACTGTCCGCGACGGCCGCCGCCGCCATGCGCGGGCAGGGCGAGCGGATGCTGGAGCAGTGGCGTCCGGGCCAGATTCGGGACCTGCAACAGGACGTGTCAGTGGTGACCCTGCGCCTGGTCACGGCTCTGATGTTCGGCGAGGAGTACACCGACTCGGAGGTCGCCGAAGTCGCCGGGATGGTAGTTCCGATCATGGAACTCTCCGCCTCGCCGGTGGTGCTCCCCGAGTGGCTTCCCACCCGTCGCAAGCTGCAGATCCGCCGCAATCTCCGTCGGGTCGAACGGACTCTCGCCCGAGTCGCCGCCTCGGGCCGCGGAGCGGACCCGAAAGCCGCGCCCGTGCTGCACGCGTTGCTCCACGGCACGCCGACGCCCACGTCGGCCGAGGTGAACGACGAACTGGCGACCCTGCTCATGGCCGGATACGAAACCACGAATGACGCCGTGGTGTGGGCCAGTGTCCTGCTCGCCCGAAATCCGGATGCGGCGGAGCGCGTGTACCGCGAAACGGAGAAAGCGCTCGCTGGGAATGCCACCGGGATGGCGCTGCTGGGCGAATTGCCGTACACGAACGCTGTTCTGCGGGAAAGCCTTCGATTGTACTCACCGGTCTGGATGACAAGCCGCGACGCCCGTATCGATGTGAAGTTCTCGGACTACGTTATTCCGGCCGGCACCACGGTCACGGTGAGTCAGTGGGTGAACCACCGCGACCCGCGGTACTGGAAGCAGGCTGGAGAATTTCGCCCAGAACGCTGGCTGGGGAAGGGACCGACGGAAATTCCACGCGGCTCCTACTTCCCCTTCGGACTCGGTCCGCGCACGTGCTTCGGCGCCTCCCTCGCAGGGGTCGAGGCCGTCAGCCTGCTGGCCGCTGTCTGGTCCCGCTTCCGCCTCCGCCTCGCGACCCCGGAGTCCGTCCGCCCTCGTCCAGCCCTCGCCCTGCAACCGCTGGACGCACGCTTCACGGTCGAGACATGGTGATCGACGGGGCTTTCGGTTGGTACGAGGAGGCGTCGCTGATCACCAACTATGGGGTGGCCGACGCGATTTCGGTACTTGGGCAGGGCGGAGTCCCGGCGCGGTGGTCGGGTTCTCCGGGGCCTTCGGGTCGTGGGCGGAAGGGGGCTTGCCGGTCAGCTGGCGGGTCGGGACAGTGCGGCGAGGCGATGGAAGGCCATGGCCAGTTCGTTTCTCCAGGGCAAGGTCGCCGATACCTGTAGGCGCAGGCGGCGGCCGCCGCGGGTGAGGCGTGCGGCGACGTGCAGCAGCCGGTAGCGGAGCTTCTTCGGTTCGGCAGTGGCGAGTTCGCTGTCCAGTAGCAGGACACGGGTCCGGGCCAGTAGATCGATCGCTGAGAGGCTGAGTTCGAGCCAGACGGTGTTGATGTCCAAGTCGCGGGAGAGGAAGCGGCCGACGCCGGTGGCCTTGCCGCACAGGATGTGGTCCTCGACGGTGACATGCCCGCGGTGATGGACCTTCAGGAACTGAGCGGAACCACCACCGGAGTGCGGGGTGTCGGTGAGGAACACCTGATGCCGCAGGCCCTCGTCTGGTCGAACGGGGACAGCTGGGCTCCCGGGTGCGGCCCCTCTCGGCACACGATAATGCGGGTGCCGGCCGGGTAGCCGGGAAGATCGACCAGGCCGGTCAGCTCCCCGCCACCGTCGGCGAGCATCACCGCCAGGTCGGTGGCGATCAGGCCCGGATCATGCCCGACCCCGCGCGGCCGAAGCGCCGGAGACCGGCGCGGTACGCGGCGGTCAGCCCGGTGGCATCAGCGAGATCCGCCAGCAACCGTGCAGGACGAGCGGCGCGACGGTACGGAAGGACATGTCCCGATCTCAGGCGTGGCTCCGAGGATCCATGGTTCCCCCAAGGTTTCCTCAAGACGGTGTTCCTACGTTCGTCGGTGAGTCCGCATGCGACTCGATGGGTCCACAAGGAACAGGGGGAAACGTGAGTAGGCCGAGCAGCACAGCACGCACAGCATGGCGCGCCACGAAGGTGTGGCTGATCGGGTCGATGGCGGTAGTGGCGGGGCTCGTGACGCCCGCGTACGCCGGACCCGCCGCCGAGGAACCCCTGAAGCCGATCCCCAACCGGTTCATGACGTGGAACACGAACGGGCAGGACCTCGGCACGCCGAAGGCGATCGCGGAACAGATCAAGCACTTCCTGCCGCAGGTGGCCGCGCTGCAGGAGTCCTGCTTGAACGAGGTGCGTGAGGCCGTTCGGCAGCTCAACGAAGCGGGGCTGAGGTACGAGTACCGGAGCGGACTGGCCGCCCTGAACGGCGGGTGCCCAGGCCGGCTGGGCACCGCGATCGTCTACGCCAAGGGCACCACGGTCAGGGCGCACAACAAGAAGGGCTACAGCGACGACGAGGGATGGCTGGAGGCGCGTGGCATGCAGTCCTTCACCACGAAGCTCGACGGCCAGTGGGTCCGGGTGTTCAACACGCACCTCAGCGCACCGGGCCATGAAGAACTGAGGAAGCTGCAGGCCGGAGAACTGGCGGCCGCCACGCGACCGCACCCTCGCGCGCTGATTCTCGGTGACCTCAACACCCGGCCGCACGTCACAAAAGTCATGGACCCGATCTGGCAGGCCGGGTTCAAGGACGTCGATCAGTTCTGCGGACCGGCCAAGGACCCCCGGTGCACCAAGACCCTCCCACTGACCGGGCCGCCTCGTACTCGTGAGGAGTCCAAGTATGACTACATCCTTGGCCGGGGCGTGAACTTCCGTAGCTGCAGGCTGCATACGCCCACCGACGACCATCGGATCGTGATCAGCGATCTCACCGTGGCCGATGTTCGCCGGCCGGTGTGCACCGTGACCTGATGGAGGCAGACAGGGGCAGGGCGGCCGGTTCTCCCGTCCGCCCTGTCACCCGTATACGGGCCGCTACGCCCCGCCCCGTGGCCGCACGGCTCTCCGCACATGCATGCGGCCGGGTCGGCGGGCGCCGGCCGAGGCCCACGCCGGACCAGGCCGCTCTCGCTCAGCAGCTCTACGACACCCGCGAGAAGACCGTCCAGCAGATCGCCGACTTGTTCGGTGTGCCCCGGTCGACTGTGTACGGGCACCTCGACAAGACCAAGACCGTGCCCCGCCGACGCTCAGCGAAGGAAGTTCTGTCTCTGTACGTGGCTCTGCCCGGGGGCATCGCTGTCAGTGCCGTCCGTCACAGTGCCATCTGTGATCAACGAAAGCGGGCGGACAAGCTGCCCGCCGCTTGAGCAGCTCCTTGGGTGGGCGTGGCCGGAGTGGGTCACCGCCCCCTTGAACGATGGCGTTGAGGAAAAGACGCTGCACGCCAATATGGGCGGGCACACCGGTACCCCGTGGTTCGACGTGGAGGACGGGGACCGGTTCTTCGGCCGGCACCTGAAGTGAGCCCGGGCCGTCAGGCCGGCAGCGGACGGCAGGCGGTGTCGGCCAGGATGCCGCTCATCGAGGACAGGTCCCGGCCCTCCTCGATGGCGGAGGCCAGCAGATGTACAACCGCCCCGATCGCGCCAGTACCGGCCATCGGCGGTACCGGCCGGTCGGGGCGGCGCTCGGCCACCAGCGCCTCCATCAACTGGGCCCACGCCGTGAGGCACTCGGCCCCTGTCTTGCGGATCGCCGGGCAGGCGACCGACTCGACCACCAGTGCCCGGGCCGGACCCAGGCGTACTGGTTGGGGGCTGTCGAGTCCGGAGCCAGATCGCAGAGCGCGTTGCCGCGCTTGAACACACAGATCAGAAGCGCGTCAGGGTTGTCGAAGAGAACGATGCCGTCGCGGACGAGGTAGTCGGCCGCCTTCTTCGCGAAGGTCCTGGGGATGATGCGGCCCATGAACCGAGGTGCTTGGGCAGCGGCGGTGACTGCCCGTCCGGCGGCCGGTCCGGAGATTGTCTCTCCGGCGGCCATGCGGTCGCGCAGGGCGTCCGGTTGCAGGGTGCTTACGGCGTAAGCACCTGTTGGCTCCGACGGCACGTCGCTCATCGGATTGTCGGCCGGCTCAGTGGATGGGGCCGGGGGTACCGGACACCTGGTCGCCCGGCAGCCGCTCGGCCCTCCCGCACAGCTCCCGTGGCCTGCTCGCCGCAGGGCGAACGGTCCTGCGGCAATCCCTTGCCCGGGCACGGTACGACCGGTCGGCGGCAAGGGCCCGGGGCTGCTCGAAGGGCCACCCCGGGAACGGGGACGTGCGGACGCTACCGTCCGGTGTAGGTGAACTCGTCTGCCGGGCTGGTGGGGGAGGTGGCCTTGCCGACCGTCACGGTGATGTTGACCGTCTGGTGGTCGTCGAGCTGACCGGGCGCGGTTGCGGTGATCTGGCCGGTGGAGACGAACTTGACCGAATCGGATGCCTTGTCCTTGAAGTGCACGGTGGCGCCACCGGCGAAGCCCGAGCCGCTGATGGTGACCGGGGTGCCGACCTTTCCGCTGGTCGGGCTGACCGCACTGACCACCACAGGTGCGGGTCCGCCATAGGCGAACTGCCCCATCGCGACGGCCGGGGAGGTGCCGAGGGTGTTGGTGACGCGGACGTGGACGACGCCGGTTCCGTTGGGGACCTGAGCGGTGATCCTGATGCCGGAGGGGTCGATGTCGCGCTTGGTGCAGGCGAAGTGGCCGAAGTCGACCACGCTGTCCGGACTGAAGCCGGTGCCGTTGATGGTCACCGTGGCGCCTGGTGCGCCGAAGGTGGGGGTCACGTCGGTCACCACCGGCCCGGAAGGGACGGCAGGCGCCCCCACCAGGTCCAGGTAGGTGGAGTTGGCATGTTGGAAGGCGACCTGGCCGAGGAAGTCCTGGGTGGTCTTGTTGACCAGGTTCTTGGCAAGGCTCGTGTATCCGGTGTTCATCAGGCAGAGCGTGCCGGGCTGGACGTAGACGTTACCCTTGGTGCGCTTGGAGATCGCCCCGATGAGCAGCTTCACTTCTTCGGTCGCCTGCGGTCCCGGGCTCGGGTACCAGCCGGCGGTGGTGTCGAGATCGGCCCACGCGTGCGGTACCAGGTCGTAGGCGTTGTTCTGGCGCTCGTCCATGAGCCACGGCACGGAGTCGAAGTAGTCGACGAAGCTCTGCACGCCGGCGGTGGGAGCGGCGTAGGTGATCACCGCGAACTTCGGCTGTTTCGGCCAGGTCTGTGCCTGCAGGTACGGCGCGAGCATGGTGGCGATGCAACCGCCCAGGCTGTGACCGGTCAGATAGACGGTCGGCTGCGGCGAGGAGGGCGCCGACTTGAGCACGGCGGCGAGCGCCTGAGCAAGCGTGACGTTCGGGGAGGGTGAGGCGATCGAGCGGGCGTTGACAACCCGTTTGAACGCATCCATCGCCCCCTTGGAAACGGCGATGGGCTTCGGCGATCCGCTTTCGGGGAACGGGACGACTGTGCCGACCTCGAGATCCTCAAGGATGTCGGTCAGATCGGCGTCCGTTCCGCGAGCGACCACGGCGAACTCGTTCGAGCCGTTGGTGCTCTGTGCGATGTAGGCCATATTGGCGTTGGCCTCGCTCAGGGCGAGCCACACCAGCTTCCACGCGCCCTGCGTCGCAAGGCTGGGATCGCTCAGCTGCGCGTCGATGCCGGTGATGATTCGCTCGGTCTGATGCTCCGGGGTTTCCCCGGACGGACGCGGGGTGGCCCCGGTGGCTGCAAGGGCGGCCAGGGTCATGGTCACCTGGGCGATTGTCGGATCGGGCGCCATTGTCGTTCCTGCTCCTCGGATGTTTTGCCGGTGCGGAGGCGGGACGGCCTTTCGGTAGCATCAGGGCAGATCTGTACCGAACCGACCGTCAGATTGGATCGCACACAATCAGACCTCCCCTCTGCGTTGTCCGGTGCTTTTCTTGCCGTCAGGTTGACCAGGTTCACCTTGTTGGCCGTTCGTCATACGTGTGTGCCGTTCGCCGAGCCAGGTGCGCAGCGCGGTCGCCAGAGCTGCGGTGTCCGCGGGCAGGCCCGGGGCGGCGGCCCAGGCGACGATGCCGTCGGGGCGGATGAGTGCGGCCGACAGATCGCCGCGGTCCGCGGGGGCGGCCACCACGGTCGACAGGCGGTCCCGCCATCCGGCCGAACCCTCGAGGACTCGGCTGCCGCCCGGGGCGAGGATGCCTCCCGCTCATAGGCAAAGAGCCGGAGGCATCAGCCTCCGGCTCTTTGACAACTGCGGAGACGTCGGATCTCGGCGATCAGGCGGGGAATGTCCTGGCGGGCATTCTGGTTTTTCGCAGCTCCGGGCGCTGATCGCCAGTCACGGACCGGTCGTTGTTAGTCATTGTCGGCTGTCGGCTGTCGGCTGTCGGCGATCGGTCTTGGACGGCCCACAAGGTGCACGGCGATCAGGCGTCGCAACGCTTCGGCGCGTGACCGTTCCGCTTCCGTTCGAAGGACTGGCGTCCACGGATCCGGCTGAGAGGCTGAGCCAGTGACTGATGATGAGGTTGTCGAAGCGTTGCGAACGGGAGTCCAGGCGGGAAGCTTGCCACCGCCCGCAACACCGGAGGCTGTCGCCGAGGCGGAAGAGGTCATCGGCTTCCTGCTGCCGCCCCTCTTGCGTCGCCTGTACATCGAAGTGGCCAACGGCGGATTCGGTCCGGGCGAAGGAATCCTGGGCGTACGCGGAGGGGCCTTCCAGGGCAACTTTGCGGACATCGCCGAGCTGTACCAGGACGGCCCTGATCCGTCCGGCCACATCCCCGTCGGCCTCGTGCTGATCTACGACTGGGGCTGCACCCTCTGGTCGCTGGTCGACTTCCGCGATCCTACGGGTCCCATGTGGTGCAACCACCAAGGAGAACACTGGCCCCAGGGCATCACTCTCGCCGAGTGGTTGACCAGCACCTTGGCAGGAACCCTCACGGTGGACACTCTGCTGGAGAGTCAGCCCGCTTCGTAGATCCGTTGACCAGCTCGCCCATACGCCGCCGGACACGCAAAAAGGGGCCGCGGGCCGCGACGAGCCGGACCATCACACATTCGGACGCTCCCGCGGCGGACTGAGCACCAAAGTCCACCTGGCCGCAGACGGCGGCGCACGCCACGCCCCCTTGCTTTCACAGTGCCGGCAGGCCGGGCCGGCGACGCACCGGACCTCGGCGGACGAAGAGGCCCTTCGATTCGACCCGTTGCCACTGGGGGTCTGGTGCCGGCGCCGGAAGAAATGGTCGTCCAGGTCTGCGCCGACCTGGGCTACCGGCTGTTCCTGCGGGCGGTGAAATTGCACGCCGTGCCGATCGGCGCGACCAGCCGAGAGGAGTTCGTGGCACTCGGCGCGCGCTTCGGATACCCGGAACGCCTTGTGGTAGAGGGCCTCCAAAGGGACTGACCGAAGGCCGCCGGTCCAGGGGTGGGGCAGAGTGAGGTTCTGCCCCACCCCTGTGCAGTTGGCAGGGCGTTCTGCAGCCGCTTGCAGATCACCAGGCTCTCGAGCTGACCGACCAGCGCATACCGGCCGTGTTCGGCAGGCGGCCCTGCCCGATCCGTACACGCGCAGCAGCTCCTCCAGGCGCTCGCGATGCCGATTGGCGAACGCCTCCAAACGCTGCACGTATCCGTCCCCCTCATCCTCACGCACGACGCTGAGAGCCACGGCCAGGATCTTGTCCGACGCATCGGCAACGAGGAAGCTGCCCGGGTCGGTGCAGGCCCACGTGCTCCGCCCGTAGTAGTCGACCTCAAGCGCTGGGCACGCAACCGCCCCCGCAGATCCACTGGAAACCACCGACCTCTCGTAGCGGCCTTCGCGGACGGTCACCGGCGCGGATCAGTGTGAAGGGCGGGGTGGGACGTGCGGAGCGACTGGGAAACGGTCCGGCGAAGGCGCGGAGGGCGACCGTGCTGGGCAGGCCCATCGAGCACAACCAGTCGGAGGCCACCGAGAAGGCCAAGGAGCGGTCGCCCTGGCTGGGCATGGACCTGGTGTTCCGGGCGCCGTCGACGGCGCAGATCGCGTGGGCGCCGCTCGGTGAGGAGCACCGCCTGGTGCTGGAGCTGTGCCAGGACATCGCCGGGGACAAGACGCTGGCGTGGTTTGAGGACTCGGTCGCGGAGAACCGCTGGGGGAGCGGCGGCAAGCACCGCGAGCCGATCCGGGACGGGCTGATCGCCGCGGTGTTCCGGCACTACGAGTCCAGAGCTGTCGATTCGAAACCGCTGCTTCAGGATCACGCGGTGGTGTCGATCCGTGTCCGGCGGCCGGACGCCAAGGGGACGTGGGGCAACCTGTCGGCGGACTCGATGCTGGAGCACATCGTCGCGGCCGGCACCCTCTACACCCTGTACTTCATGGAGGAGGTGTCCGCCCGTCTCGTACGTGTGTGGGAGCCGCGCGAGGTGAGGCCCGGCCGGCGACCGGTCATGGAGATCGCGGGCATCGACCAGCGGCTGATCAGCTGGCAGTCCAACCGCCGTCAGCAGATCGCCGACGCGCTGTCCGTCCTCACGGCCGACTACCAAGAGCGGCAGGGGCACCCGCCGGGGGAGTGGGCCGTCTATGCGCTGGGCCGGCAGTCCGCCGGCCGGACGCGCCCACCGAAGCGCAAGGCGCCGCGATCGCTGTCCGATCTGCGCACGACACGGCGGGCCTCAGCGATCCGGGCGTTCGGCGCCTGCACCGTCCACCGGCTGGCGCAGCGGGCGCGGGCGGCAGCCGCGGCGGTGGCGAGATGCTGCCGTCCAAGCTTCGCCTCGTCGGCTGAGACCGGAAGTTTGCGCGGTCCGGGAGCCTGCCGGACCGCAGCGTCTGACCGTACGACGCACCCTCGGACGGGCATTTTGATGCCCATCCGAGGGAGGCTATCGCGTGTTCCGGCATCGCGGCCGACCTGGGGCGGCCGGTGACAATCTGTCTTCCGACGCTCGCCGCGGGCGGGTGCTGGCACTCCGGGGTGGGCGCTCAGGGGAACCGCGGTATCCAGCTGCGTGCGTTGCAGCAGCTTGGGCGCGTCGCCCGTCGGCCTCATCCTGGTCAGGGCACCCGGGCTGTGCGGGTAGTTGGGTTCAGTTGTAACCCCAGGAACCCTTGTGAGTGCTGCAGAGCTGGGGTGTCCCGGTCGCGCCGTCACGCAAGCAGGCCTTGAACGTGTAGGCGGTCCCAGTCTCTGGTCCCCAGAAGGTCAAGTCTCCGCTGCAGCGCTCGTAGCCGTTTGATCCGTTAGTGTCCTGAGCTTCGATGGGGGAATCCACCATGCCGGTCCAACTCACCATGGCTACTGCCCGAAGGCCGTCCTTTCCTCCCAGGTCGCACGCTTCTATCGAGCTGTTTCCGAAGTCGATAGTGGCCTCGCCCCAGCCACCGTAAGGCCGTGACGTGCCAGTGGAGAGACTGTAGGTCCAGGCCGAAGCAGACGGAGCTGCCACCATGACGGCTCCGAATGCGGCAGCAGCTGCCGCCATCGCGGTAACGCGTCGTCGCATCACTTTCCCCTCACATGGACTTGTGCAGCTAATGTGACCTGCTGCACGTGGGCTATCGGAGTTTCGCTTTCAAGACAATGCCGGTCACGTCGGCGGACGCGACCCGGGAAGGGGCCCAGCGTCAGGTGGACGCGACGTGGGTGTCCGCCCAGCACTAGGCCGAGGCCAACTGCAGGTGCTGCGAGACGGGCACCGGACGCAGGAGAGACCCGTCGGCGAAACCAACGGCGCCTTGCCTACGCCGACGTGAACCTTGATTAGGCCCAGGCCGCGTCGTGGTCGCAAGCCGCCAGGGCCGGCCTTCCCCCCGCGGAAACACGGCTGCCCGCAGCCTGTCGGCAGACGGGCAGCTCTGACTCTGCAGGGCCAGATGTGTGTCAGTACTTGGTACAGGTCACCGTCACGCCACCGTAGGGGAACGACAGGTACTTCGCGCCGTAGATCCATCCCCAGTCGGTGTAGTACCAGATGCTGCCAGCGGTGTTGGTGTACTTGCACATCACGGACACCCACGAGTCGCCCACGGGGTAGCTGGTGCACCCGGCGTAGGGTCCATTGTGGGAGATGGGGTTGTTCCCCGTGTGAGCCCATTGGTTGTGGCCGAACTGCGCTGGTGTCCAGCAGTCGGCTGCGGCGGCGGAAGGCGCGGTGGCGATGCCTCCGGCGAAGAGCCCTGAGGCCGCGGCGAGCGTTGCGGCGGTGCGTCCTAGTCGAGACATACGGTGAGAGACCTTTCGCCTAAGGAAGTCGGTGCTCGGGCGCTAAGACTGTGCGGCGTCGAGCTTGCTCGCATTGGCCGCGCTGGAGCCACAGTGTCCGACTGTCCCGGACAGTCGTTGCTTGTCCGACCTGGTCAGAGCCTTGTCCCGGACACTGTCCGGACCCCGGCCTGCGCAGACCCGGGCCTCTATCCGTCGCTGAGGAGCGACTCGCCGGATGCCGCCACCACTATCGTCGTCGGCTTCTCGTCGGTGTCTACGCTGCTGTCGATCGGAACCGGACCGGAGGCGACCGGCCCCGCCCTCTGCCTGCTGCTCGCCGTGTCGGGGCGCCGGGTGGCACTGGACGACCTCTCCGGACCGGGTGTCGCCACGCTGGCGGCGGGTTCCTGACCGCTCGCCATCGGCTCCCGCTCCTCCCTCCCTTGCTCCTCTGCTCCCCCGCTCGAACAACCCTGTCGAACGGCACTGTCAGTGGCGCGCGGTAGCTTCGGGATTGTTCGAGATCACGGGGTGAGAGGGGTGAATTCGTGGGTGTCAGGCATGCGTTGAGCGTCGTCCTGGTCGACGTCAACGACGAGGTGGTGACGGCCTGGCGGTCCGCGTTCGCGGACACGCCGGAGGTCGAGATCAGGCGGGGTTCCCTTCTCGATGTGGACGCCGACGCCTGGGTCTCCCCCACCAATGAGCGTGGCCGGATGGACGGTGGGGTCGACGCCGTCGTCAAGCGGTACCTCGGTGCGGGCATCCAGGTGCGGGTGCAGCGGGCGATCCGCGACCGGTTCGGCGGACGGCTGCCGGTTGGCAGCGCGGTGTGCGTCACGTCCGGGGCGGACGTACCCCGGTATCTGATCTCGACGCCCACCATGCGTCAGTCGTCGCAGAACGTCAGCGACACGATGAACGTGGCCCTGGCCTGCGCGGCCGCCTTCCAGGCGGTGCATCTACAGAACCGGGCGAAGCCGGGCAGCATCCGGTCGGTGGCTCTCGTCGGGATGGGCGCGCAGACCGGGCAGGTGCCCGCGAAGGTGTGCGCCAACCTGATGTGGACGGGCTACACCCTCTTCCACGACCACGGTTTCGCGGACTACGACGAGTTGCGGGCCGCCGTACTGGGGCAGCTCGACGACATCGAGGGAGCGGGGTCCGCACGGCGGGTCCGGATCAACGTGCCGCAGCGGCCTTCCTTTCGTCACTGACCCGAAGACCCCGCAGGCCGGTGCCGCCCAGGGCGCGGACACCGGCGCCGACTCTGCCGCATCTGTTCAGCATGCCGGGGCGCCCGTGGAGGCGTCCGGTTCGAGTATCGGGAGTTCCACCCTCGTGAGTGATGTCGACGTGACGGCCGCGGGCGATGCCGGTTCCTCGGCCGGGGATCCGCTGGGACTGGCCGGCCTGTTCACCGGTGGTGGTGAGCCGTGGCTGCCGCTGCTCGGACCGGTGATCGAGGCGCAGCCGGGAGCCGCCGACTTCATCGGCCCGAAGCGCAGCCCGGAGGTAGTTCCGGTGCGCGAGCTGACGTTCCAGGCGTTGAAGCCGCATCCGCCGGAGAAGTGGAAGGTGGTCGTCTTCGGACAGAACCCCTATCCGCGGGCGGAGAGCGCGACCGGCATCGCGATGTTCGACAACACCTTCAACGACTGGAAGGACAGCCAGTTCGGCCGGGTCGTCAGCATCCGCTGCCTCATCAAGGCGGCCGCGATGTGGAAGTACGGCATCGTCAAGAAGACCCCGATTGCCGACGTCCGCGCCCTGCTGAAGAAGGAGGACACGGTTCAGCCGCCCGAGTGGTTCCAGGCGATGCTCACCCAGGGTGTGCTGCTGCTGAACGCGTCCCTCACGGCGAGCGCGGACGGGGCGATGGCGACCGATCGGCACACGTCGTTCTGGCGCCCCGTGGCCGAGCAGATCGTCGAGGAGATCCTCCGGGCGAAGCAGGGCGCGGTGGAGGAGGACGACCGGGGGGTGGTGTTCGCCTGGTGGGGCGCGCACGCCCGGAGTCTGAAGAGGGTCGTCCAGGGGCTGGAGAAGAAGTACCCGGGGGTGCAGGTCCGTCACCTGGACCACGCCAATCCGGCCGCGCAGGGGGATCTGTTCTGCGAGGGCGACCACTTCGCCCAGGTGAACGACGCCCTGGCGGCGGTGGGGGCCGAGCCGGTCGACTGGCTGCCGCGGAAGGGCTGGGACCAGGGGACGGGCGGGGCCGGCGGGCCGGAGGACGGTGGTGTCGCGCAGCGGATGGGGGCGTTCATCGCGTCCACGATGGAGTTGCACCAGCTGTATCTGGAGCGGCTCACCAGCGTCAAGGACGAGGGCCTCGTCCTGCCGCCCGTCACCGGGGTGTTCGACACGCCGCTGATGGACTTCCGGAAGGCCGTCGAGCCGGTCTCGCAGGTGCTCGCGCACCTGGATCGGCATATCGATCTGTCGATCCGTTTCGGGGAGACGAAGGCCGCGGAGGCGGCGTCCGCGGGCGCGCTGTCCGGGGAGGCCGTGGGCGCCTTGTCGGCTGACGCGATCTCGGCCCTCTACCTGTACACGTGCGAGTCGGGCTTCTACCGCGAGATCAACGCCGTGCTGCGCTCGTCGGACCGCGAGCGCGTGGTGCCGTACCTGCCGTACCTGCGGTTGCTGTTCTCGGCGATGGAGGCGTTGCCGGCGCAGACGCGGCCGCTGTGGCGTGGTGTGGCGCTGGATCTGCGGTCCCAGTATCCGCTGGGGCGGACGGTGACGTGGTGGGGTGTGTCGTCGTGCACGTCCGAGCTGGGTGTGGCCCGCGCGTTCCTCGGCGGGCGTGGCCGACGGACGTTGTTCGAGGTGACGCCCGCGCGGGCGGTGGGGATCCGGCGGTTCTCCGCGTTCACGGGTGAGGAGGAGTACATCCTCGCGCCGGGGACGCGGCTGAAGGTGACGGAGGTGAAGGCCGAGCGTGGGGGCCTGTGCACCGTGCGGCTGACCGAGCTGGAGGGGGCCGGCCTGGTGTCGTGACGCGTTCCCGGGCCGGGCATACGAGCGCCCCGTGGCGGGCCTGAGCCGTGCCGTGGAAGAGGACTGGAAAAGCCGTACCTCGCCTTTCACTCTGACCTGGACGGAGCTTGAAGTGCTGCGCAATGGCTGACCATCTCCCGGAGATTGTTCGGATCCAGCCCCTGGCTCTGCCCGATGCTGTCCAGCCGCCGTAGCTTCACCACCGCCGGTTCAGCGGCGGCGGCCGAAGGGCCACCAGCACCGACGTGTCCGGCGGAGGGGCGGGACGGCCGGACGTGGTGGTGCAGGCGGCAGAGGCGGGTGTGCCGGTGGCTTCGGCTCAGCGGGTGGCGTCGTACCCGGTAGGGCCGGACCGGGCGGGGACGTCGGCGTCGGAGGGCCGGGGGATGGCTCGATCGACGGTGCCGCTGGCGCCGAGGGCGGGACCGCCGGCGGGGCAGTCTCTGGCGGGACGGCCGGACGTGGGCGGCCCGCTGGGGCGCGGCCTGGGGAAAGACGGGCCGCCCGCTCCGATCCGGGTTTTCTGGATCCCCTCGGGCAACGAGTGGATCACTAGCGCCGGTCTCGCGGCGAGCAAGCCCCCGGCCGAGCCGAAGATCAGCGCCGCCGAGGCGATCCGCACCGGCCAGGTCCGCATGGGCAGCCCGACCTGCCCGAAGGCCACCAGGGCGCAGCTCAACCGCAAGCCCGGGGCCAGCGCGGCGGGGATTCCCCTCATGGGCCACAAGAACATCCAAGTGAGCGAGCAGTAGAGCCCGAACTCTAAACGCCGCCTTCCCCTCTTGAGGTCGGGGGAGGCTGCGCATGCGTCTTCCCGCGCGGTTCGAGATCCCCCACGCGTCATGGCGGGCCGGCTACGCGAAGGCGTCGAAGGACGTGGCAGGCCTGTCCGGGTGCGGAGACTGGGTTGCCGCCCGCCGGCCGGGAAAGGTCCTTCCGACCTCGATGCCCGAGTCGTCCGTGGCGGTCACCGTGATGGTGAACGTCTTCACGTCCGTGGTCCCCAGGACGATGTCCTTCCCTCCGTTGACGACCACCTTCGTGATCCTGATGTCGCCCGAGAAGTCATCCGCCTGGGCGGCCGCCGGAATCGTGAGCGCGGACAGGGCGAGGGCCCCGGCGAAGTCTGCCACGGTGGTGCGGTGATGCATGAAGGTGGTTCCGCCACGTTCCAGCGCCTCAGGAACGTCCCGAGGCGGAGCTGACAATGCCCACCCAGTACGCGGGTGGCACGGACATGACCATCAGGTCGCAGGAATGGTTGCCCATCGATCACACGGCTGCCAGGACGAGCCCGGGGCTCACGCCATCTTCCGGCCTCGGTTTACTGGTGGGCTCGCGAATTCAAGTGTCGCCAGTTCTGGCGCTTGGGAGACGGGGCAGTGACTGTGCGCGTTCGCCGGGAGGCAGGGATTGCGTGCTGTCAGGGCCGCAGAAGCCTGACAGCAAGGAAGCACGGAGCCTCGTGGAGCTTGTTGTAGGCCGTTTCGTCGAGTTCTCGCAGGCCGGGCGTCGGGCGAGGCTCGATGAGTCTTTCAAGCATGAATCCGGCGACCAGCAGCTCGTTCAGGAACGTTTCCAGCGGCATGCGCTGGTAGTGGACTGCCAACGGCCCCCCCGGCGAGCGGGAGGTCAACCCAGTCCTCGGCGTAGTACGAGCCACCGAATTTCCGCCAGTCAGCCGTCGGGTGGGTCGTCGAGACCAGCAGCCATCCTCCGGGACGCAGGACACGTCGTAGGTCGCCGAGGAGACGCGGCCGATCGGCGATGTGGTGGAGCATCAATGCGCACACGACTCCGCCGAACGACGCGTCGTCGATGAAGTCCAGCGGCTTCTCCGCGTCGTGCATGCGCAGTTCGGCCCGGTCACCCAATCGCTCCCGCGCGTGACTCAGCAGAGTTGCGCTGCCGTCGATTCCGACAACCTCGGCACCACCCGCCGGGAGTTCGGCCGCGTAGTGCCCGGCCCCGCAGCCGACATCGAGAATCTTCAGCCCGGCAACATCCCCTGCTAGCGCGAGCATCGCTGGCCGGTCGGTGTGTGCGTTGTAGGGGCTGGTGTCGGCGTCCTCTGTGGGCCGGAGGATCTGGTCCTTGAGGCGCTGCCGGAGGTCAGCTTCCTCCGCGGTGAGCGGATCGTCCGGCCGCCGGATGCGGACTCGGCGGAACGCGCCCCACGGAGCTTCGTAGTCAGGATCGGATCTCGATGGCGAGTCAGACCAGGAGGCCGATGCTGGTCGCCAGCATCACCACCGCCGTTGCGCCGTGGATGCCGTAGGCGGCGGCCTTCGGCCCACCGCTGCGCAGCACGACCACCGCATCTCCGGCGGGTATCGCAGCGAGCGCCATCACGTACCAACCCAGCAGCGACGTCGTCGCGACGAGCATCAGAACGAAGACGAAGGCCCCGCACGCGATCTCGCGCAAACCCTTCACGCGCAGCCAGGGCCGGAAGGCGGGGTCGTCGGTCGGTGTACCGGGAATGCCGAAACCGACGGCGGCCTGCGGCGTCGTGAAGGCGCGCCCGCCCATGAAGACGAGGGCCCCGCCGAGCAGGCCGGCGAGAACAGTGGCACTGGTGGTGAGCATCAGCTGTCCTGTCCATTGAGGGAATCTTTTTTTGACGAAGTGGTTGTCGTGGATCTCGTGCAGGTGCTCGGCGTCCCGCTCGTCCGCGGCGGAGATCCGGGCGAAAGACTCCTCTCGAGGGCCGGCGAGCACATCGATCGTCGATCCGCCGGACCCGAAGGACATCGATCGGGTTCCGGGGCCCCCGCGGTCACGGCCCGAGTCGCGAATCGACGCCGCGCTGTTACGGGACGAGAACGATCCGGCCGCGGACGCCGCCCTTGGCCATCGCCTGGTAGGCACCGGCTGCTTCGTCGAGCGGCGCGACGGCGTGGACGCGAGCCGGTAGTTCCCCCGTCGTCACCCGTGCGAGCAATCGGGCAAGAAGCGCACCGTCGGGACGGGCGAACACGACCTCGACGGCGATGCCGCGCTCCTCGGGAAGCCGCGAGGCCGGCTGCATGCCGACGAAACGGCCACCGTCGCGCACCGCCCGTAGGGCGTGCTCCTGCAGGGCTCCGGCGTCGGCAACGGCATCCCAGCCCTGCCCGAGATCGGTGGCGAAGTCGACGCCGAGGCCCCGGACGAACGGTTCGTCGGCCGCTCGGGCCATCCCGGTCACCTGCCAGCCGCGGTCCTGGGCGAGTACGGCGACGTGCGCGCCCACCGCACCGGCCGCTCCGGTCACCAGCAAGCGCCGAGCCTTGCTCGACGCCTCACCAAGGAGGTCGACGAGCTGGGCTGCGGCGGTGGCGTTGAGCGGCACCGTCGCAGCCTCGACCAGGTCCATGCCGTCCGGAACGACGGCGACATTCGCGGCGGGGACGAGGAGGTGCTCGGCATGGGATCCGTGGTCGCGGTCGAAACCGTCGATGAACCCGGCAACACGGGTGCCGACCTGCAACTCGACGCCGGGTCCGGCCGCATCGACAGTGCCGGCGAAGTCCCGGCCGAGACCGGTGCAGTCAGGCTGGTGGACCAATCCGAGCTGGTGAAAGACGCCCGCGGTCACCCCCAGGTCGACCGGGTTGATCGCTGCGGCGGCGATCTTGACGCGGATCTCCGCCGGTCCCGGCTCAGCCACCGGGACGTCGACGGTCTCGATCGACTGGGGCCCGAACGGCACGCGGACCACGGCCCGCCGAGACGTCATCTGATTCATCGCCATCTGCTCCTTCGTGGAGGCCTTGTGAGGTGGTCTTGCCATCGTTGTGGTGCAGCACCACGATGGAGGCACCTGCTTCCCAAAGGAAAGTAGGCACCTTGAGGTGCGTAAGTCACCGAGCGGAAAAGATGAGTTATGCCGACCAGTACCGCGTCCCAGCGGCGGGCCGTAGCCAAAGCGGAGTACGACGCATTCCTCGTGGCATGTCCCAGCCGCCAACTCCTGGAACGTATCTCCGACAAGTGGGTCGCCCTTGTGCTCGCAGCTCTGGGCGGGGACGGCCCGCGTCCTGGGGCTGCCTCCGGCGACGAACCGCGGCCCATGCGCTTCTCCGAGCTGTCACGCCGGATCTCGGGCGTGAGCCAGAAAATGCTGACGCAGACGTTGCGCTCGCTCGAGCGCGACGGGATGGTGACCAGGACCGTGACCCCCACGGTGCCCGTCACCGTCACGTACGAGCTGACCGGTCTCGGTCGCTCGCTCCAGGGGGTCATGCGGGGAATCAAGGAATGGGCGGAGGGCCACATGGAGGAGGTCCTCACCCATCGCGACGACTACGACCACAGGCAATCAGACGCCGCCGACTGATTCGAAGAGAAGCCGACCATCATATCTTGACGATGACAGCAAGTGGTAAATCTTCTGACGCGGGTGCGGGCGAGGGGTCTGCCGGTGAGCCAGGCGTCGAGGCGGGCGAGGTTGATGGCGGCGCCGGTGAGGTGGTGCTGGAGCCGGGTTTTCGCGAGGCCGCGGTAGCGGGATCTGCGCATGCCGAAGGCCTGGACGCCTTGGGAGATGGTGCCCTCGACACCGGCGCGGTGTCCGTAACGGCGGCGCCAGTGGTCGGTGTCCTGCTCGATGCGGGCTTGCTGGAGGATGTCGTGTTCGGTGCGGGGCCGCAGGGTGAGGTTGCGTCCGGTCTTGGCGCTGGCGCACGAGGCCCGCAGTTCGCACGGTCCGCAGTCGCGGACGGCAAAGCGGATCCGGGTTACCGGGGTGCCGCGATGACTTTGGGCAGCACGCCATTCGACGCTGGTCCTGCCGCCGGGGCAGGTGGCGGTGTGCTCGTCCCAGTCGATGGTGAAGCGGGTGTTGTCGAAGAAGTTGCCGCTCACCTGTTCCCGGTTGGTGATCTTCCCGACCGGTCCGACGAGGTCGATGCCGTGGTCGCGGCGGGCGTGGTGGATCTGCTCGGCATCGACGTATCCGGCGTCCACCAGGTGTGGCAGGGGCCCGTGCTGCCCGAAGCCATGAACTGTTCGATTTCTGCAGTGCTTCGGGTGGTGCCCAATCTCGTGTCCAGATGCTGTTGGTTCTCGGGTTCTGGCTCAGGTTGTGTGGAGCGAGCACGCTCCGTGGTCGCCAAGGGTTTCGGAGTCGGCAGCTGCTGGTACCTCGCCGGGAGCTCGCTCATACGCGCGATACTGTGCGCATGATTGCCTGGTCAGCAGGCGTGAGGGTGGGGGAAGCCGCTGTGGTCGGAGGCAATTCAGAAGGCGGCGCGGTGGTGGAAGTGGGCTCTGTCTCGGGCGGCGATCCGGGTGCCGGCCGCGAAGACGGCGACGTCCTTGGCGGAACTGGGCCCGCTCCCAGCCGTCAACGCCGATACGTATAGAACCGTCAGCCCGCCCGGGCCCGGACACCCAACTCGCCCATCCTCGGGAGTAATCCGTACGATCAGCCGCTATGAGCACCGCACGCCGGCCGCTGGGCCGCGGCCCGCAGCCCCAGGACCCCGCCGTTTCCCAGCCGACGGGCCCCGTCCGACGCTTCAGCGCAGCCGAGGCAGACGTCGAGGCGACCCCGCTGTACCGGCCAGGCGGACTGGAGCACCTCGCCCGGCTCCGTGAGAGCGGAGTGCTCGGCTGCCCGGATCAGTCTGTCTGACCTACCCCGCGGGGTTACGCGCGGAGATTTTCGAGCGGCAGCGCGGCGCTCAGTGCCCAACCGGCGTCCGCAGCCGGAGGGCAGCGCCCGCCGTTGCACGGGCCGCCGCTCCTGATCGTCACTTCTGTGTGACATCCCGCAAGTTCCTCCGAGCTCCGCTGAGAGCTTGCCCCTGTGGCCAGGGGGTTCTTCCTCCGTCGGGTGCTCTTCCGTCCGGTGACGGAACTTCTGGATCCTTGAAGCTTTCTCATGTTGTCCGACCGATCCGCGGTCTGAGCGAAGGCGAGGAGGCTCGGGCCGGCGTCACTGGCAGTCGCAAGAGGCCCTCGCGAGCATCAGGCGCCGGTCTCGACAGTTCCCGCAGTGGAGCGGCAAGGAGATCCAACTCCTGAAGTCCTCCGGGACGGTCAACACGATCTTCCGCATCGGCAACGATCTGTCGGCATCTTTCCCCCTGCGCCTCGTCGACGCCGCCGAGAAGCGGGTAGTCCTCCAGCGGGAGGCGCGGAGCTGGCGCAGGTATCTCCGTTCCCCCGCCCCGCAGCCCGTGGCCCTGGGAGAGCCTGGAGCGGGCTATCTCATGCCGTGGTCGGTGCAGACGTGGCTGTCGGGAACCGTCGCGTGGGACGCCGACCCGAGCGGGTCGCACGCCCTTGCCCAGGACCTCGCGGACTTCATCGAAGCCCTCCGGAAAGCCGATATGCGAGGGCGGCGCCTCAATGGCCAGGGGCGTGGCTGGGTTCTCAGCGGCCATGACGCGTTCATGGAGAAGTCCTTGACGGAGAGCGAGGTGTGCCGCAGGTGTGCCGCAGGTGCGCCGGATGTGGGGCCGCTTTCGGGAGCTACCGCGCGAGAGCGATGACGTGATGAGCCACGGCGACCTGATTCCGGGCAATGTGCTTGTCTCCGGCGACCGGCTCAGTGGCGTACTGGACGGCGGCAGCTTCGGCCCGGCCGACCCCGCGCTGGATCTGGTCGCCGCGTGGCGCGCGGTCGGCCGGCGCAGGCGCACGGCCAGCCCCGAGGAGTACGCGGCAGCGAAGGCTGCGGAGGCAGCCTACGAGACGATGCCCCCAAGGCCCGCCGAGGAGATGCCCATCGCCCCCGTGCATGCCGAGCTGCACACCCGTACCCCGGACACCCCAGCCGGCTGAGTTGGGTGAGTGGGTCCAGGGGAGCTGCCATGGCGCCGTACTCGGTTCGAGGAACCGCACGGAGTCCAAATTCGGCCCGGCCGCGCCCCGACCCCTCGTGTGGGGTTTGGCACCCTTCTCCGGCGGTCCGGTCCGCTTCCCGGCTGTAGGGTCTCGCCGCTCGTGGCATGGACCGTGCTCGTTGACCGGCGGCTCTTCCGCTGTCTCAGGTCGATGGCACGGCCGCTGTGTCTCACGAACGTGGCATTTCCTCACGGTCTCGGCAGGCCCGCCGCAATCAGCGGGCCGCTTGCCCCGTCGCACTGCATCTGGCAGAGCGTGAGCTGCTTTCGCGAAAGTGCCCCGGCGGTGGGCAACGGCCGTGGGACTGAGTGGCTATCGGTGAACTGGCTGAGGGCGATCGTGGCGTCCCGCTGATCTCCTTCGGGCTGGAGGAACTCGTCGAAGGGTCCGACTGAGCGGTGGTGCTGGAGTTTCAGTCGACGTGCGGCATGAGGGGCGGGCCGTCCTCCTCGACAGCGAGAGCCACGACCCGCAGGAGGGCGGCCAGGTGCCCCAACTCCTTCTCGGCCAGGGGCGCGAGCAGTGTGGCCTCGGCCTCCCGCTGGTCGTCGATCACCGCCGCCCACGTTGCGGCCCCCTGGGGAGTCAGGCCGACGAGAAGGCTGCGGCGATCCTCAGGCGCGTGCTCGCGAGTGATCAGCCCCGCCAACTGCAGGCGGTCGAGGCGGTTGGTGAGGGTCGCGGGATGGACGCCGAGTCCCTGAGCGAGACGTGTAGGTGCCATGCGGTAGGGCTCTCCCGCGGAGCGCAGGCGCCATAGGATCTCGTACTCCCACAGCTTCAGGCCGTGCCGTGCCAGGGCGGCCTCCTTCTTTTGCTGCAGGTGCCGCACGAGCTTCTGCATGCGGGTGACGGATCCCTCCAACTCCGGTACCAAGCCAGGGACTTCGCGCCCCCAACGGGCGATGTGCCGGTCGATCGAGTCCCGTGGCTGCGCTGATTCCGCCGCCGAATGCCATGTTGTCACGGCGTCACCCTACCCTCCAGGAATTATGGATTCAGATATTTTGAAATCGTAGTACTGTCTCAAGGCATGTCGACCTTCACGCTCGCCGGACGCATCGACGAACACGTCATCGACAGCGCGCTGCTCCGCGGCAATCCCCTCAACGACCCAACGCAACGACCGCTGTGGGTCTACACCCCGCCCGGCTACGACGATGCGCCCGAACGCCGCTACCCCGTCACGTATCTGCTACTCGGCTACGCGGGGACGCTCCCGGTCTGGCGCAACCGCACAGCCTTTCGGAAGCCAGTCCCCGAGCTCGCCGACGAGATCTTCGCCCGCGAGGAGGCACCCGGGATGCTGCTGGTATTCGTGGATGCCTGGACCACCTACGGCGGCAGCCAGTTCATCGACTCACCCGGCACCGGCTGCTACCACTCCTACCTGTGCGAGGAGGTCGTGCCATACGTCGACGCCCGCTACCGCACGCTTCCCGCGCGCGACCACCGGGCCATCGCGGGCAAGTCCAGCGGCGGACTCGGCGCCGCGGTCACCTCGATGCTCCGCCCGGATCTGTTCGGCGCCTTCGCCACCCACTCCGGCGACTCGCTGTCCGAGGCCCAGTACCACCCGCACTTCCTCACCGCGGCCCGCCAACTGCGGCCCTACGGCGGCGACATCTTCCGCTGGTGGGATGACTTCCGCTCGCGGGTAGCCTTCACCAAGGAGGAGGACCTGAATCTCCTGGAGATCTTCGGCGTCTCCGCCTGCTTCTCCCCAGGCCCCGACGGCACTCCCACCCTTCCCTTCGACCCCCGTACCGGGGCCCTGCGGGAGAACGAGTGGCAGCGCTGGCTGGCCTGGGATCCGGTACGAATGGCCACCACGCACGCCGACGCCCTCCGTTCCCAGCGGGGGATCTGGATCGACGCCGGCATCCGCGACGAGTGGTTCCTCGACCTGGGCGCATTGGCCTTCCGAGACGCGCTTGCCGAAGTCGGAGTGGCCGACGACATCGTGCATTTCGAGCTGTTCGAGGGCGGCCACCACGCCGTCGAGTACCGGATGCCGCCCGCCCTTGCCTGGTTGGCGCACCGCATCGCCGATCGGCCTTGACCTCCCGGGTTGGATCAACGCTGAACTGCGGTTCCCGTGCTCGGTGCCGCGGTCGATGCCAAGATCGTGAGACCGTGCCACGAAATTTGAGACGCTACACCGGCCCACACTGCCAGGGGGGCCTGGAGGTGTGTATGCCGCGGCCCTTGTGGACCCATCAGCTTTGGCCTGGTGCCGATCCCGATCAAGATCAAGATCATCAGTGCGACCGAGAACCGTTCGGTCCGCTTCCATCAGGTGCACCTGGAGGACATGGGCCGGGTTCGCACCCGGAAGGTGTGCGAGATCGAGGACGTGGTCGTGCCGCAGGACGAGATCGGCAAGGGCTTCGAGCTCACCAAGAACGAGGTCGTCCCGATTACTGACGAAGATCTCGACGAGATGCCGCTGCCTACGGCGAACGAACCCCTGGCCGCGCTCGGGACCTTCGCGGCCCTGGAACGCCTCACCGAGCGTGTGGCAGCTGACGCTGCGTTCGGTGTCGACACCGCGGACGGGCCGCGGTGGGACACCGTTGCCCAGGAGCTCGGGACCAGCGAACAGGCCGCCCGCTCCCGCCTGACCCGCTACGCCCTCCACCGGTGACCCTGGAGATCGGGCCGTCCCGATCTCGCTGACGTGCTGCGCGTCCTCCGGCCGCCGGACCAGTGCACTGTGGGCGATGGCGACGCTCGGCCCGCAGGCCGTGGCCGCCTGCCTTCAGGCCCTCGCCGTCGACCACCAGAGCGCGCTGTTGGCTGTCGGTGGCCAGTTGGATCTCCCCGCCCAAAGCCGCCTGACAGGGAATCAAGTGATCGTGGCCAGACTCACTGTCAGTGACGAACAGGGTCCCCTCATCTGGGTGAGCCCCGATGTCCACGGTTCTTGTGGTGGCGTCGTCGGCCAAGAGGCCGTCTTGGGTTTGGGCGCTCTGCCATGCGGCGGACGTTCTTCAGCGGCCGTCGCACGGGTCGTCGTCCGCAGACACCGGCTTGGTGTCTGCCGCCAGGCAGGAGGAGTACACCTGCGGCGGCGTGGGCCGCGGCTTCGGTTCCGACGTGGCGCCCACGGCAATGATTGCCCCGGCACCGACGAAGGCCAGCCCTGTCATCGCGGCGAGCCAGGTACCGCGGCTCACTGATCGCCACGGAAGTGGTTACGGAGATCGTCACGGCAATCGTCCTCGGTGCCGACCTGGACTCGGGAGAAGACCAGCACTCCGTCTCCCTTGCCTTCCTGCTCGGCCTTGGCCAGCTGCGTCTCGATGTCCGCGATGCGCTCGGCGCACTCGGCACTGACGGACTTCTCGGGCTGCGGGTCCGGTGCCGAGGAGGCGTTCAGTTCGGCGGTGGCGGCGAGGCCAGCCGCGCACAGCACCGTCCACGCGGCAACCCGCGAGCGGCGGCTCATCCGTATCGGCTCAGGCATCCAGGCATCCTACGTGCGCCGCGGCGGGCTGTCGCCGAATGGGGACTTCCTCGTCGACGAGACCAACGACGGAACCAGCCGGCGTCGCCGACGGTGTCTGACCGATCGCGCGTCAGCTGAGGAGCCTGACGGGCCGGTAGGCCCAATGATCACCGTGGCCGCAGCCCTGGGCCCGGACGCTATCGTTTTCTGCCGGCCACGGACTGAGCAGTTCGACCGAAGCGCTGGCGACACCAAACTGCGGCAACTGGGGGCAATGAGCATGGGGGACAGCCGGATAACGGAAGTGCGCCGGGAGCATGCGTGGGCCGAGCGGCTGACGGAAGGAGTGACCGTCGCCGTGGCGTTGGGCCTCTCGTTCTACCTGCTGGTCGGCCCGGCACTGGTCTTCGGTACGACTGCCTGGCATCTCGTCACCGACACCGGCACCACCGCGTTCAGCCGGTTCTTGGCGCCGGTGATCTTCCTCGCCCTCGTGGCGCTGCCGCTCATCCTGGCCCGCGTGGTGTTCCGCTCGGGCCGGCGCAAGGGTAAGAAGCGACTGACGGCGGCGGTCCCGGCGGTGCTGACGCTGCTCGGCGGGTCCGTCGTGCCCTTCGCCGCTCTGTGTCTGATCTTCGTGTACGCGGACTGACCTCCGGCTACGGCGGTCCGTCCGACGTTCACAAAGACGGGCGCGTTGTCACCAGGGAGCGCAACGCTCCACCTCGGTGAAGGGGTGACAACTGTCATGCTTCCGGAGGAGTGGTACCAAGTACTTTGCTTCGCCCGTGACAACTGCGGTGCCTCATTCCTGGAAGATCGCGGGTCGGCGCAACCGGCGGTGACAGCTACACGTGCCTCGGCACACCGTCCTGGCATCCGGCTCGGGTATCCACCCCATACGACAACGCACCGTCCCTGGCATTGCAGCTGCCGGGGACGGTGCGTTTCGCATCGTATCTGCGGTCTGTACGGCCTGGCCGGCTTCGTAAACCAGCCGGATGTCAGCACATGGTGAGCTGTTCATGCTCAGGCAGGTCGAAGTGTGTGATCCGGCCCTCGTGCCCTGCTTCTTGTAGTTCTCGGGCTTCCTGGGCGCTGCGGACCAGGGCGTGCTGGAGTGCCACCCGGGGTGAGGCGGCGCTCAGTCGGCACCGGCGTGGTCGCGGCTCATGCCTCTCTCCATGTCTGGTGCTGGTGAGATCGTTGCACCGGCCGACAGTAGTCTCTCCGCCAGCGCGCGACAGCGCCTCCCGAGCTCCGGAGGGTCGAGTACCTCGAAGTCGTGCCCCAGCAGAAGTACATGCATGAGCACGGCGTCAAGGCTGGCGGCGCCACTGAGCACCTCGCAGAGCTCGTTCCCTCGCCGTCGTACGACGGCCGCCGACGCCGGAATCTGCGCGCGCACCGTGTCAGCCGACGCGTGCACGAGGAAGCGCGCCTGGTGCGGGTAGACCCGGCTCGCGACACCCTCTTGCACGTATGTGGCCGCGTCGGGCGTGGTGCGCGGGCGGAAGCGCCAGGTCCGTGCGGACGCGTCGGTCATCCGGTCGACGCGGAAGCTGCGCCAGTCGTCGCGATCGAGGTCGTAGGAGAGGAGGTACCAGCGCCGGTCGGAAGCGACCAGGCGGTAGGGCTCGACCCGCCGCCGTCGCACCTCGCTCCCGGACGGGTAGTCGAAGCCTGCCTCGACCTCGTCGCGGCAGGCTCTGGCCAGCGTCATGAGCACCTCGGGGTCGACCGGCGTGCGGCCTCCGCCAAAGGACTCCACCGAGCCGGAGAGCGCGCGCACCTCGTGCCGAAGCCGGGTGGGCAGCACCTGGTCGAGCTTGGTCAGCGCCCGGAGCGCGGCGTCGCCGGCGCCGGCAACCGCGTCACCCGAGCCGGCGAGCAGTGAGACCGCGGTGGCGATCGCCTCCTGGTCGTCGAGAAGCAGCGGCGGCAGGTCCTGCCCCGGGCCGAGTCGGTAGCCGCCGCCGACACCCTGGCTGGCATGCACCGGGTAGCCGAGCGTGCGCAGCCGCTCGACATCACGCCGTACCGTGCGCGGCGTGACCCCGAGCCGGCCGGCGAGCTCGGGGCCGGTCCAGATCTGGCGTTGCTGCAGCAGCCCGAGCAGGGTGAGCACCCGCTCCGTCGTGCCCCGCTCATTACCGCTTGCCACGTCCATGTCGCCCACCCTCTCAGCAATAGCGGACCGATCCTGTCCGCCAGAGGTGTCACGGTGGCTCCATGGATGCAGACAAACTCGACTGGAACTGGACTCTGCGCGAGCAGTGGGAGGTCCACTGGAAACATCAGCTCCGAGCCCGGCTCGAGGGCCTCACCGACGACGAGTACTTCTGGTCGCCGGTGCCGGACGCCTGGAGCGTGCGGCCGCGCGGCAGCTCGACGGCGCCCGTGCAGGTCGGTGCCGGGGACTTCACGATCGACTTCGCTGTCCCGCAGCCGGTCCCGGCGGCCTTCACCACGATTGCATGGCGCCTCGGTCACGTCATCGTCGGCGTGCTGGCTGCGCGCAACGCGGCGCACTTCGGCGCGCCGGCGGCGTCATACGAGAGCTGGGAGTACGCCGGCAGCGCGGCCACCGCGCTCGACCAGCTGGAGGCCCAGCTCGACGTCTGGCTGGCCGGGGTACGCAGCCTCGGCGACGCCGGGCTCCGGGTCCCGATCGGCGAGAAGGAGCCCTTCCCCGACGCGCCCATGGCCGATCTGGTGCTGCACATCCACCGCGAGCTGATCCACCACCTGTCCGAGGTCTGTCTGCTGCGCGACCTCTACCGGCACACGCATCCCGCTACGAACGGAGCAACCCGATGAGCCGCCATATCCAGGTCACCTTCGACGCCCATGACCCGCGCGCGCTGTCGTCCTTCTGGCGCGACGCACTGGGCTACGTCCACCCCGGCCCGCCCGGGGTGGACCTGCCCGAGGGCGCCGACCCGCTGGCAGCGTGGGACGACTTCCTCGCGCGGGTCGGCGTACCTGAGGAGCAGCGAAACTCGAAATCGGCCATCGAGGACCCGGACGGGCACGGCCCACGAGTGTTCTTCCAGCAAGTGCCGGAGGACAAGGTCGCCAAGAATCGCGTCCACCTCGACGTCCGTGCGGCTCCCGGACTGCAGGGAGAGGAGCGGATGGCGGCACTGGAGGCCGAGTGCGACCGGCTCGTCGCGCGGGGAGCGACGCGGGTACGTCGTTATGAGCCCGCTCCCCCGATGAGCGCAGGCTTCATTGTGATGGCCGACCCGGAGGGCAACGAGTTCTGCCTGGACTGACGCAGCTCAGCTGTAGTCGCGAAAGTCATGGCCGGCCGGGCTGCGCGAGGCGATGGACGACGTCCGGCGCCCCCGGCTCGGGGCTGACGCACGAGCCCCGTCGTAGCGAGCGTGGGTCCGCTCGCACCGCGTTCCCTCTTCGCAGCGCTCCGCCCCGCTGGATGATCTCCAGCGGGGCGGAACTACCCAACAACGTCGGTCACCAGGGCAGGGGCCTTCGTGTGCTGGGTCGGTGACGTTCAGTCCCAGTTGCACTGATGTCGCAGAAAGTAGACCTCGCTCGTGGCATTGCCCATGCCGACGGAGCTGTGCCAGGACTCCAGGTCCCAGGTCGGCCCTGTGCTCCATCCGCTGTCGTCGGTTGGATCTGGGAAGACGAACTTCGAGTGACAGGCGAACTGCTCATACATGGAGCTGTGTTCGGTGTCGTCTACTTCGTTCGGGTACGGAACTACCTGCCACAGTTGGTTCCAGGACACCGTGAAATCCGTACGGGCGACAGTGAACCCCTTGTCCGTGGGAAAGGGACGGACCACGACGTTGCTGGTCCCGTAGGGGATCTCAACCCGGACCTGCTTGAACAAGTCGGTCCCATTGGTGCCGAAGTAGCCCACGCATTCGCCGTGGCATCCTTCGACACCATTTCCAGCGCTCCAATAAAGGGTACGGCCGTTGGAGAACTTCTGGTCGATCGACGTGTACTCGTCGTCCTGGAACTCGTCGGACGTCGGGTAGCCGAACGGGCCGCCTTCGTACCCGTACTCTCCCCACAGCTGGCCGATCTTCCCCCAGACAGGGTGCGCCCCGTTCGACAGCGTCGGATGCCAGTAGACAGTGCCGCCCTGGAACTGCTGCCGCTTGCCGACGCCGTCGGGGTTCGTGCGTTCGTCGTCGACCGGGTAGCCGAGCTTCCCGCCCTCATAGCCGAGCGCGCCCCACTTGGCGCCGATCGTGCCCCATACGGGGTGCGCGTTGCCGGCGGCGGACCAGTAGATGGTGCCGCCCGCGAACTCCTGTCGCTTGCCGACGCCGTCGGGGTTGTCCAGCTCAATGCTGACCGGACAGCCGAGCGGCCCTTTCTCGCCGTCCAACTCGTTGTACTTGACGAGGATCGCTCCGCCGACCTGCTTGCCGCAGACGTCGTCCGCAGTCGCCGGAGACGCCTGAACAATCAGGGCGGCAAGAGAAGCCAGAGCGACAACCACGCCCTTGAACAGGGTGGCCTTTGGCCGTAACGGTCGAGTCGACACTTCCACGTGCGGTTTCCTCTCGGTAGTCGGTCATTGGTGGCCGGGCCGTACAACCGGTGCGGCCCGGGAACAACAACGCCTGCTCGGCCTACAGGGTGCGGGTGCGCTGCGCAATCCACTCGGCGCGAGGTAGCCGTTCGTCCGGGTCGTTGGTGGTGTGTGAGCGATCTGGTGGGGGACGCGCGGCACCTGTCGCCGTCGGCGCAGGAGGCCCTGCGGCTGCGGGCCCGCGGGCGAACGTCATCGCGGTCGAGCCCGGCCCCGGGATGGCCTCTCAGTTCCGTTTCAGCGTGCCCGAAGTCCCCCTTGTGGTCCGCACCGGCTTCCGCCTGATCCTGACCGCCCGCGGCATCGACGTGGTGGGCGAAGCCGGCGCGCGCTCCCGACCTCTGACACGCGATCCTGATCGTTTGCCAAGTGACCTTGACGGCCAACGAAGCGTGCCTGCCGCATGTAGGCGATTCAGTGCATGGATCCATCCGTGCTTCTGTGCGCCCCGCCGTGTGGCCTCACTGCGCGCCCGCCCTGGGGAAGTGGTGGAGGCAGCGGGA
>NZ_FMDF01000042.1 GCF_900091955.1 Streptomyces sp. Ncost-T10-10d | reverse complement strand
GAACTCGCCGCGGCGCGCGCCGCCGATGCCGCACAGGCTGCGGATCAGTCGTACGAGGCCGAGCTCAGGGCCGCCGAGTCGATCGCCGCCGACCACCGTCTGGCCGACCTGCTGGGCCTGCCCGCCACGCACGGCACAGGCGTGCCCCGGCCCCGCAGCGGAGCGGCCGGGGCGGAGACGGACCCGGACGCCCCGCACAGTCCGGACCATCAGGAACAGGCAGGCCGGCGGGGCCAGGCGAGTCAGGAAGGCCGGACAGGCCGGCCGGACCGGGCCGCCCACGCCACGCACACCGTCACTGCCGAACAGCCCGCCGCCCGCGAACAGCCGCTCACCGCCCAGGAGCTGGACCGCAGCGCCGACGAACTGCGGGAGCTGCTCGACCAGGGCATCGCCTCCGCCGAGCGCCGCCTCTTCGAACTGCGCACCGCGGCCGCCGACGACTCCCGCATCCTCGGCGCACTCGGCGACGGTGGACTGCTGCCGCCCGGCCCAGATGTCCTCGCCACCGTCGAATACCTCGGCGAGCACGGCATCCCCGCCCTCCCGGCTCGGCGATACCTCGCCCAGGCCGTCGACCCCGCCGACCACGCGGCCGTACTCGCCGCCCGTCCCGAGCCTTGTCGACGGCGTGGTCATCACCGACCCCGACTCGCACGCCCGCGCCCGCGACGTCCTGAGCGGCGCCGCCCTTCTGCCGCGCTCCGCCGTCGCTGTAGGCACCGCCGCCGCGCTGCTCGCCCCCGTTCCGGCCACCGGCACGGGCTCGGCCGGGAGCGAACGGAAGGGGTGTTCCTCGTTCCGCCGAACCCGGCGATGCACGACGAACACGCGGCCGACGAGGAGCGGCAGGCTCTCAGGAGCAGGGCCACCGCCCGCGACGAGGACATCCGCACCCTCGCGGCCCGCCTCACCGCCGACCGCTCCCTCGCGGCCCGCATCGGCTCCTGGCGCGCCGACTGCCCGCCCGGCATGCTCGCCGAGCTCGCCGAAGCAGCCCGCACCGCCCGTTCGGCCGCCGAGGCGGCAGAGGGCGCGCTCGCCGAAGCCCGTACCGTGCGTGCCGAGGCCGACGAGGCCGCCGCGGACACCGCCCGCGTCCGCGATGAACGCCAGGAGGCCGCCCAGCGCGCCCGCCGCGCCGCCGACGCCCTCGCGGGCCTCGCCCACCGGCTCCGCGAACGCGCGGGCTGGCAGGCGAAATTGCGCGAACTGATCGACGAAGCAGCCGAGTCCGAAGCCCGCGCCACCGTCTGCCTGGAGCGGGCCCGCGCCGCCGACGAAGACCGCAGGGCCGCTCAGCGCGCCGCCGACGACGCCCGCCGCACCGCCCGCGCCCTGCGCGCCGAACGTGCCGAGATCGCAGGTGCCCCCGAGCATCTCCCGGAGCCCGAGAGCGACACCCCACGCCCCGCGCTTCCCGCGCTGCGGGAGGCCTACCGAGCCGCATCCCAGCTGTACGAGAAGGTGGGCGTCGGCGCCGACCTGCGCGCCGAACAGGCCCGCGCGGAGAGCGACGAGAGCGCCGCCCTCGCCGAGCTGGACCGGCTCACCAACAAGGTCCGCACCCGGGCCGCCCAGCTCCTCGAAGGCACCGAGGGCGCCGACGGCCCTTCCAGGCAGGCGGCCGCCGCCCGCGCCGAATCCCTGGTCCAGCTCCTGGAAACCAGGGCCTCCACCGCGAGCGAGCAGCTGGGCCGGCTGCGGGGAGAGGCCGAACGCCTGGCCCCGGTCGACGGCGAGACCCATCACACCGAACTCCCCGACGAGCTGGTCCCCGCCGACGCCGAGCAGGCCCAGGCCCTCCTGCGTACCGCCACGGCCGAACTGGCCTCCGCCACCGCAACCCTGGACACCGCCCGCGCCGCCCACGCCGAGCTGCTGCACGCCCACCGCACCGCCGAGGACTCCGCGGGCGGCTTCGACGAGACCGCGGCACTTCTGCGCGATCTCCTCAGGGACCATGGCGCGGACGACGACACAGAGGCGCCCGAGCCGTACCCGGGCAGCCTCGACGAGGCCCGGCAGTCCGCCGCAGAGGCCCGCCGTTCACTGCGCGGCTGCGCCGCCGACCTGTCCGCCGCCGAGAGTGCTGTAAGGGAAGCGAGTGACGTCCTCGTACGGCATGCCAACTCCACCCGCTACGAACAGGTCCGCACCCCCGCCCGCCGGCAGATCCGCGAGCTGCCGGCCGCGGCACTGCCCGAGCACGCCGAGAAGTGGGCCGCCGCCTTCGCACCCCGGCTCCGTGTCCTCACCGACGAGCTGGCCCAATTGGAGCGCAACCGCGACTCCATCGTCGACCGGCTCCGCGGCCTCGTGGAGTCCGCGCTCACCACCCTCCGCTCCGCCCAGCGGCTCTCCCAGCTCCCTGAAGGACTGGGGGAGTGGTCAGGCCAGGAGTTCCTCCGGATCCGCTTCGAGGAACCGGATCAGGCGACGCTCACCGAGCGCCTCGGCGAGGTCATCGACGAGGCCACCCGCGCCGCCCTCAAGAAGAACTCCGATCTGCGCAGGGACGGCATGTCCCTCCTGCTGCGCGGTGTGCAGGCGGCGCTGGAGCCCAAGGGCATCGCCGTGGAGATCCTCAAACCGGACGCGGTGCTCCGTGCCGAACGCGTCCCGGTCGGACAGATGGGCGACGTCTTCTCCGGCGGTCAGCTGCTCACCGCCGCCATCGCCCTGTACTGCACGATGGCTGCACTGCGCAGCAACGACCGGGGCCGCGACCGGCACCAGCACCGTCACGCGGGCACGCTGTTCCTGGACAACCCCATCGGCCGGGCCAACGCCACCTATCTGCTGGAGCTCCAGCGAGCGGTGTCGGACGCCCTCGGCGTACAACTGCTCTATACGACCGGACTCTTCGACACCACGGCGCTCGCCGAATTCCCGCTGGTCATCCGATTGCGCAATGACGCGGATCTGCGGGCCGGGCTGAAGTACATCAGCGTGGAGGAGCACCTTCGCCCCGGGCTGCCTCAGCAGGACCCGAACGGCGAGACCGTGCACGGCGAGATCACCGCCACCCGCATGTTCAAGCGTGCCACGACACCGCCCGACACCGCCCGGGTTCCCGCTCAGGGCCCGTCCGACGAGTAAGGACGACGGGCAGGAACGACGAGTAGGGAGTCCGCGCGGCCGCGAGCCGCGAGGGCCCTGCTCGGTCCATCGGACGGGGCGGGCGGCGCTCAGGCCCGCGAGAGGCTGCCCGCGCCCCGGCGGCGTATCCGCGCGTCTTCCCGCTGCGCGGTCCGCGCCGCCCGCCGGGCTCTGCGCCGCTCACGACGCAACTGCCGCGCCGAACTGCTCGGCACGGACACCACACCGTTGCGCTGATTCCAGACCTGCCGGGTGACCCAGACATCCAGCACCGACCAGGTCGTGACCACCGTGCTGCCCACACTGCTCAGCACCATCGGAAAGGCAAGCCAGGACCCCGCCAGCGTGCACAGGAACGCCACTATGGCCTGGATGATCGTCAGCGACATGATGAGCACGGCACGCACGGCAGCCCTGCGGACCGGGTCCGGCATCCGCCGCCGTATCGCAGGCTCTTCCACCCAGAGCTGCCGGTGCTGCTGGCACGGGACCGTCGCCCGGCCGGTCGCCCCCGAGACCGCCGTCGCAGCCGGTGCCGACGACACCGCACTCCGACGCTCCTCCGTATCCAAGGACTCTCAACTCCCCACCGCTGTCCGACTTCAGGGTTTCTGCCCGGCATGCGCCGTTTCTACGCGGGTGGACCGGACCGTCCTGCCCTTGGCGCTCCCTGTGTTTCTCCTGCCCTGTACAGAGAGACGAGTGACCAGCTGTGAAGATTCCCTCGATCCGTCACCGAGCGAAGAATTCCAGCCAACTGCCCTGCCGGACAGTGTGATGCTCTGACAGGTCTCTTCTGCCGCTTTCGCGAATTTCATTGCCCGGAATACCGGGACAACTCCTGATCGACGCCGAGGAGTGCGGCTGAAAATCGTCCGGACATCCCTTCGAGTTGTCTCTCTGTCGGTAGTAGGCTCGCGCCGTTTGTTGACGGAACACGACCACCGCCCCGTGGGGCCGGGCTGGAGGAGGCCATGCGCTTTCGCGGGAAGTCCATCCGCAGGAAGATCGTGGCGTTGCTGCTGGTGCCGCTCGTCTCCCTCACCGGACTCTGGGGTTTCGCCACCTTCCTGACGGGGCGCGAGGCCGGCCACCTGCTGAGTGCGAGCACCATCGTGGAGAAGGTCGGTCATCCTCTGGAGGACACCGTCCGTGCCATTCAGGACGAGCGCCGTCAGACCCTTGTCTTCCTTGCCGACCCCAGGGCCTCCAACGCTCTGCCCCTGCTGGAGCGCCAACGGGCGGCCACCGACCGTGTCGTGGCGGATGTCAGGGACAGCGCACGGCAGAAGGACATCCGCGATGCACTGCGGCCCGAGGACGAATCACAGCTGAACGCGGTCCTCGGCACGGTCGAGGGCCTTGGCGCACTCCGCGATTCGGTCGGGAAGCGCACCATCGACCGCCTCAAGGCGATGGAGTTCTACGACCGTCTCATAGACCCCTGCTACCGCTTTCTGACCGGCCTCCGCACGATGGAGAACGTGTCGATGGACAAGCAGGTCCGCGCGCTCGTGGGCATCTCACGAGCCCGCGAAATGCTCTCCCGCGAAGACGCTCTGGTCGCCTCGTCACTCATCGCCGGCCGGCTCACCGCTTCCGAACTGCGCCAGATCTCCGACCTCGTCGCCAATCGCAAGCTCCTCTACGAGATAAATGGCGAGATGCTTCCCTCGTCGGAGCGCCGACGCGTGGAGCAGTACTGGTCGGGCCCGGACAGCGAAGCGCTGAGGACCGCGGAGAACACCCTCATCAGCGGCGGCCCCACCCAGGACCCACGAGCGGTCGACGCCGAGCGCTGGCAGGAAGCGGCCCCGGCGGTCCTGGACCGGCTTGCCAACGACTCCACCGAGATGAACAACCGCTTCCAGGACCGGGGCAAGCCCGCCGGATACAGCGTCCTGATCAAGGCCGGGGTCGCGGGTGTCCTCGGATTCCTCGCCCTGCTCGCCTCGGTGTTCGTCTCCGTACGCATCGGCCGCGAGCTCATCCGTGACCTCTCCCGGCTCCGAAAGGATGCCCATGAGGTCTCCGGCGTACGGCTGCCGAGCGTGATGCGCCGACTCGCCGCGGGCGAACAGGTCGATGTCGAGACCGAGGCACCGCACCTCCAGTACGAACGGGACGAGATCGGCCAGGTCGGCCAGGCCCTCAACACCCTGCAACGGGCCGCCGTCGAAGCCGCGGTCAAACAGGCGGACATGCGCCGCGGGGTCTCCGAGGTCTTCGTCAATCTCGCCCGCCGCAACCAGGTCCTGCTGCACCGGCAGTTGACGCTCCTCGACACCATGGAGCGCCGCACCGAGAACACCGATGAACTCGCGGACCTCTTCCGCCTCGACCACCTGACCACCCGCATGCGACGCCATGCCGAGGGCCTGGTGATCCTCTCCGGCGCCGCACCGTCCCGTCAGTGGCGCAAGCCGATCCAGCTGATGGACGTGGTACGGGCAGCGGTCGCCGAGGTCGAGGACTACGAGCGGATCGAGGTCCGCCGGCTGCCCCGCATCGGTGTCGGCGGCCCCGCCGTCGCCGACCTCACCCATCTGATCGCCGAACTCCTGGAGAACGCCACCGTGTTCTCGCCGCCGCACACCGGGGTCCAGGTGCTCGGCGAACGCGTCGCCAACGGCTTCACGCTCGAAATCCACGACCGCGGTCTCGGCATGGCTCCCGACGTCCTCCTCGACGCCAACCTGAGACTCGCCGAGACCCCCGAGTTCGAACTCTCCGACACCGACCGGCTCGGTCTCTTCGTGGTCAGCCGTCTCGCCCAACGGCAGAACGTACGTGTCTCGCTGCAGACCTCTCCCTACGGTGGCACGACCGCCGTCGTCTTCATCCCGGCGGCGCTGCTCACCGACGCCCCGGAGACGCACGGCACCGGCTTCCGCCTCGACCGCCGGTCCGAGAAGGCGATCGGCAGCGGCGCAAGGGCAGCCGGCCAAGGACCGGGCGGCGACAAGGGCCGCAGGGACGGCGTGCCGGACCGCCGCGCCGCCGGCAGACCCTCCGGCCTCGCCCCCGTCCCCACCGGCCTCGTGGACCCGGCCCTCCTGGACGGTCCCGTCGAGCTGGAGGGACCCCTCGGAGCGCTGGGCTTCGAGAACGACCCCGTACTCGATCCGCTGATCGACCCTCTGCTGGGCGGTGCTTCCGACATCGACGACACCGAGAGTGAACGCGGCGGCATCTTCCGCGCCCGCGACCCCCGGCGCGACGGTGACCGCGAACAGCACCAGCAGGTGTCCGACCAGGCAGCCGAGTCCGCGGGCGATGTGCGGGCGATGCGCCCCGGCGGCCCGGTGCCGCTGCCCCGCCGCAAACCGCCGACCCTGGTCGCCGACAACGGACGCCGGGTCGACGAGGCGGGCCGCGCCCACCCCACAACCGCCGAGCACGACTCCTCGCCCGATCCGGCCGAAACCGGCAGTTCCACCACTGGCACCGGGATCGGGCCGTCGGCCGCCGCCCCGTGGCCCTCCGCCGTCGACACCGGCAGACCCGCTGAGCCTCGGCACCCCACCGAACCCCGGCAGCCCACCGGCTTCCGGAAACCCACCGAGCCGTCCACACCTCCTGAGCCCGCGCCTCCGACAGCGCCGAGCGCGGACCGGGAGACCGTGGGTGGTCTGCCCCGACGCATCCGGCAGGCCAGCCTCGCCCCGCAGCTTCGCGAAGTCTCCGGCGGCCGCGATGCGGAGCCGGCCGCAACGGAACCGTCTCAGGACTTCGAGCGGGATGCGGACGAGGTACGCAGCCGCATGGCTTCGCTCCAACGCGGCTGGCAGCGCGGCCGTCGGCAGAACGCCGAGGACGTGACCGGTCCCGGTGAAACAGCACAAGGAACCACTCCGGGAGGGGACGGTCGATGACCGCACCGAACGCCGCAGCACACAACGCCGCACGCCAGGGCTCAGGGCAGCTCAACTGGCTGCTGGACGAACTCGTCGACCGCGTCGCCAGCATCCACAAGGCGCTGGTGCTCTCCAGCGACGGCCTCGCCACCGGCACGTCCAAGGACCTGACCCGCGAGGACAGCGAACATCTGGCGGCCGTCGCCTCCGGATTCCACAGCCTCGCCAAGGGTGTGGGACGCCACTTCGACGCGGGCCGGGTCCGTCAGACCGTCGTCGAACTCGACGAGGCGTTCCTCTTCGTCACGGCGGCCGGTGACGGCAGCTGTCTCGCCGTGCTGGCCGACGCCGACTCCGACGTCGGTCAGGTGGCGTACGAGATGACGCTGATGGTCAAGCGCGTCGGCGCCCACCTGGCCAACGCTCCCCGGACGACCGGTCTGACCGCCGGCGGGTGAGGGGACGGCATGAGCGCTGATTCCTCCAGATCTCCGGCAAGGCCCACGGACCCGCAGGCATCGCGCTGGTACGACGCCGAAGCGGGCCCTGTGGTCCGTCCGTACGCGATGACCCGGGGCCGTACCAGCAGCGCCTCCCGTCATCGGCTCGACCTGATCGCGATCGTCGTCCCGGAACCCGCGGCCGACGATCCCGGCCGGAACCAGACGCTCTCCCCGGAACATGTGGAGATCGTCGAACGCTGCAGTGACATGCCCCAGTCGATCGCCGAACTCGCGGCCGGCCTGGATCTCCCCGTCGGGGTGGTCCGGGTGCTGGTCGGTGATCTCGTCGAGGACGAGCTGGTGCACGTAACCCGTCCCGTTCCGCCGGCCGAGCTGCCGGACGTGAACATTCTTCGCGAGGTGATCAATGGCCTTCGGGCGCTCTAGCCGCAACGGGCGGCCCGTTGAGCCCGTTACCCTGAAAATCCTGGTGGCGGGCGGCTTCGGAGTGGGCAAGACGACTCTGGTCGGCGCGGTCAGCGAGATCAGGCCGCTGCGTACGGAGGAGAGACTCAGCGAGGCGGGCCGTCCGGTGGACGATCTGGCGGGCGTGGAGGCGAAGACCACCACCACTGTGGCCATGGACTTCGGCCGGATCACACTCCGCGAGGACCTGGTGCTGTACCTCTTCGGCACCCCGGGGCAGGACCGTTTCTGGTTCCTGTGGGACGAACTCGCCCAGGGCGCGCTGGGAGCGGTCGTGCTCGCGGACACCCGACGGCTGGAGGACTGCTTCGCGGCAGTCGACTACTTCGAGCGCCGTGCGATTCCGTTCACCGTGGCCGTCAACTGCTTCGAGGGAGCCGACAAGTTCCCCACCGAGACGGTGCAGGCGGCGCTGGACCTCGACCCGGAGGTGCCGGTGCTCATGTGCGACGCACGCGACCGCGCTTCCGCACGGGACGTACTGGTGGCGGTCGTCGAGCACGCAGTGGCTCGGGCGGAGCGTCCCCGCGAGCCCGCAACGACGTAGGCCCATCGGCCGACACGGTGCCCAGACGCGGCCCGCACCCCCGCCGACCGGGGTACGGGCCGCGCGTCGTTGCCTGACCGGGCAAGGATTTTTCACCCTGTGTGAGGGGTCGTCAAGGCTGTCGACAGCAAGCGCTGTTCACGACGGGTGCGGTACAGGCCGTCGCGCACTGCACAGCGGCCGGGAAATCGCTCAGCGGACCGCGACGACTGCGGAACCATGGCCGAACAGCCCTTGATTCGCCGTGATCCCGACCCGCGCGCCCGGAATCTGCCGTCGGCCCGCAGCGCCGCGCAGCTGCCAGGTCAGCTCGCAGACCTGGGCGATGGCCTGCGCGGGCACGGCCTCCCCGAAGGAGGCGAGTCCGCCGCTCGGATTGACCGGGATACGGCCACCGAGCGCCGTCGCCCCCTCACGTACGAGCTTGGCGCCCTCACCCGCACCGCACAGCCCGATGTCCTCGTACCACTCCAGCTCAAGAGCGGTCGACAGGTCGTACACCTCGGCCAGGGACAGATCCTCCGGTCCGACGCCCGCCTCCTCGTACGCCGCCCGGGCGATCGAGGCGCGAAAACCCTCCGCGGCCGGCTCCACGGCGACCGCCGAATCGGTCGCGATGTCAGGAAGGTCGAGGACGGCCTTGGGGTAGGTCGGCGTCACCGTGGAGACGGCGCGGATACGGACCGGATCCGTGGCCCCGTGACGCCGGGCGAACTCCATGCTGGACAGCACGAGCGCCGCCGCGCCGTCGGACGTCGCGCAGATGTCCAGCAGCCGCAGCGGATCGGCGACCACGGCGGAGGCGGCGACCTGCTCGGCGGTCACGGGAGCGCGGTAGCGGGCGTTACGGTTCAGCGCACCGGCCACCGCGTTCTTCACCTTGACCAGCGCGAAGTCTTCCGGGGTGTCTCCGTGCACGGCCATCCGCCGACGGGCGTACAGCGCGAAGTACGCGGGGTTCGTCGCGCCGAGCACCCGGAAACGCAGCCAGTCGGGGTCGTCCGGCCGGTCGCCGCCCGCCGGGGCGAAGAACCCCTTGGGTGCGGCGTCCGCACCCACCACGAGTACCACCTCCGCGAGGCCGGCGAGGATCTGTGCCCTGGCAGTGTTGATCGCCTGGGCACCCGACGCACATGCCGCGTACACGCTGGCGACCCTCGCTCCCTGCCAGCCGAGTGCCTGCGCGAACGTCGCACCGGCCACGTAGCCCGGGTAGCCGCCCCGTACGGTGTCCGCGCCGACCACCGACTGCACGTCCCGCCAGTCGATCCCGGCATCACCGAGCGCCGTCCGGGCTGCCACCGTGCCGTACTCGACGAAGCTGCGTCCCCACTTGCCCCACGGATGCATCCCGGCGCCGAGGACGGCCACCTCCCCGGTCATGCCGCACCGCCCTCGGCCCCGCCGGTGCACTCGGACGGCACCGGCCGCCAGTGCCAGGTCGTCCACACCGGGTCCGAATCGGTACCGGCGGCGCCCCCGCTCAGCACGCCCGGCACCACCTCGACGGTCATTCCGACCGCTAGATCCGCGACGCCCACCCCCGGCGCGGCCTGTCCCAGGACCACCATGCGCTCGGCCGTCAGCTCGACGGCCACCAGCGTGTACGGCTCCCAGGGCACGTCGGGGCCGGAGAGGTAGGGGGCGGGCGGCCGGTAGCGGCCGTCCGTGTACGACCAGACCGTGCCGCGCCGGGAGAGCGGCACTTCGGCCAGCTCACCGCCCGCGCACTGCGGATTGCGGCAGAAGACGTCCTGACGCGGGAAGAAGACCGACGAGCAGGCAGAACAGCGGGTGCCCAGCAGTCGAAGTCCTCGTCGGTGCTGTCCCCGGTGAACCATCCGGCCACCACTGGTGTGCGTGTCCGTGGCAAAACCCCTCCCCGATCAAATATCTGACGGAATGCCAGAAGTCTTTCGCGGTCAGCGGTTGTCGGCGAGCCACTTGGCGGCGGTCTCTGCCAGTTCGTGGTCACGGCCCGCCAGCATCATCCGGATCATCTGCACGTCGCCGCGCAGTGACCAGGCGGGGTGCCCGAAGGTGGCCGGATTGTTCTTCTCGATGAGGAAATGGGCGGGCCAGGCGGTCCCGTACCCGATCAGCGGCAGCGCGGCCGCGTACCTCTTGCGCCCCCGCGCCAGGCCGTACGCGGTCACCGCGAGGCCGGTGAGGGTGCCCGTCAGATGGACCCAGCGGGTGGCGGCCCTCGAGTGCATCGCGACGTAGTAGGGCCAGAACTCTTCGTATGAATCGAACGTCTGCTGTGACATACGGGCACCGTAATGGCTTGAACGGCAACCGGAAACGGTCGATCCGCGTCCGAGAAGAAGAACGGGCGGCCGGAACCACGGGGTGGTCCCGGCCGCCCTTTCTCCGCGCTCGCGTCAGTGCCCCGCGACGGACCTCCTGGCCACCGGGAAGTCGAAGTAGGTGTTGGGGAACAGCTCGGGCTTGAACGTGTAGTGCCACCATTCCTCGGCCAGATTCACAAAGCCGGCGTCGGTGAGTGTCTTCTTCAGAAACTGCCGATTGGCGCGCCGAGTTCCCTGGATGCGCGGGTCGTCGGTGTGCGAGAGCGTGTCGAAGCAGTCGAATCCGGTGCCCATGTCCACGGAGTTGTCGGGGAAGCGATCGGCCTGGGGCGCGTAACAGGGCACCTGCTTCCGGCCCGGCAGATATGGTGCGGTGGGCGCGGCGGGCAGTTTCACCAGGGTCAGGTCCACCGTGCTGCCGCGGCTGTGCCCGGACTTCTCCGCGATGTAACCGTCGGCGAACAGTCGCGTCTTGTCGACCCGGGGGTAGAACTCGCCCTTCATGGTCTCGTCGTCGAGATCCTTCGCCCACCGTACGAAGTGGTCCACCGCCCGCTGCGGCCGGTAGCAGTCGTACACCTTCAGCGAGTAGCCCTGCTTCAGCAGCCGGGTCTGCGCGCGGTGCAGGGCCCGGGCCGCCGGCCGGGTCAGGATGCAGAGCGACTGGCGGTAGCCGTCCACCGGCACGCCCCTGAAGTTGTGTGCGGTGGGGTAGCGCATCTCCTGGATGATCGTGGGATCCACCGAACGCAGCGCGACGAACTCCTCGGGGGCCTTCGGCTCGGGCTTCGCCTGCGCCACGGGGGCGGCGGCGGTGACGGCGAGCAGGGTGGCGGCAGTGGCCGCCAGGACACGGAAAGCGGAAGCGATGCCTGTCATGAGCACATAATCCAGTAGTGCGGGGGGCCTGGCAGGCGATCGGATAAGGTCCGCGCGTGCCTGTGTCCACGAGCAACCCCGACAAGCCGGTCAAGGACTCCCACTGCGGCAGCTGCGGAGCACCGTACTCCGCCTCGCTTCCTCCCACCGCCTGGCCCCGCACCTGCACCGTCTGCGGGGACACCGCCTACCGCAACCCGCTGCCGGTCGCCGTGGCCCTGCTCCCCGTCACCGACCGGGACGGCACCGGACTCGTCGTCATCACCCGCACCATCCCGCCCCACCGCGGCGGTCTCGCCCTTCCCGGCGGCTTCATCGACCACGACGAGGACTGGAAACACGCAGTCGTACGTGAACTCCGCGAGGAGACCGGCATCGAGGCCGACGAACAGGACGTCCGCCTCGCCGATGCCCTCAGCGCCCCGGACGGCCACCTGCTCCTCTTCGGCCTGCTCCCGGAACGTCCCGCGGCCGGCCTCCCGCCCTCCGGGCCGACCGACGAGACCTCCGGCTTCCAACTGCTCCGCACACCCACCGAGCTGGCCTTCCCGCTGCACACCCGGGCCGCCCGCACGTGGTTCGAGCGCGGCTACCACTGACCGGCCGACGGCCCCTGCGCACACCGCGACCCGGCTACAGCCCCCGCACGCGCACCGGGTGGTTCACCGGCCCCTCCTCGCCCTCCCGCTCCACCCGAACCTCGCCGTCCACCAGCCGCGATGTATACCGTTCGACCTCCGCCCGTTCCCAGCCGTCACCCGCATCCCGGACCACCAGACCGCCCCCACCTCGCCCCGCGGCCGGAGCCCATACCTCCAGTTCCACACCCCCGTCCGCCCCCCGCACCGGCAGCACCGAACCCGCCCGCGCCAATACCGGCACCCGCGACAACGGAGCATCGAGCAGGACCTGCCCCGGCCCCTCGTACACCTCACCCGTCGCCGTGTCGTACCAACGCCCCCGCGGCAACCGCACGGCCCGGCGATCAGCACCACGCTCCAGCACCGGTGCCACCAGCAAGGCGTCACCCAGCAAGAAGGCGTCCTCGCACTCCCGCAATGCCCGCTCCCCGGGCGCACCCCACCAGAGCGGTCGCACATACGGCGCACCCGTCAGCCGGGCCAGCTGCGCCAAGGTGACGAAGTACGGGTGAAGCCTCTCGCGCTCCTCCAGCGCGGCACGCGCATGCTCAAGCACTCGCGGTCCGAACTCCCACGGCTCCCGCCGCCCCGCGTCGATCGCCGCATGGGTACGGAACAACGGCAGATACGCACCCAGCTGGAACCACCGCAGATACAACTCCGGCGACGGCGAGCCGTCGAACCCGCCCACATCCGGCCCCGAATACGGAACCCCGCACAGCCCCAGCCCCAGCACCAGCGCCAGCGAGGCCCGCAGTCCCGGCCAGCCGGTCTCCACATCACCGGACCAGGTGCCCCCATAACGCTGCATCCCCGCCCAACCGGAGCGCGAGAGCAGAAACGGACGCACTTCCGGTCGCAGCCGGCGAAGCCCTTCGTACCCGGCACGCGCCATCGCGAGCCCATACACATTGTGGGCCTCACGGTGATCACCCCCGCCACCCTCCAGAGAGTGCCGCGTCGACCGCGGCAGCGTCGGATCCCCGAACGCCGCGAACGACACCGGCTCGTTCATGTCGTGCCACACACCGGAGAATCCCTGCGCGAGCCGCTCCTCGTACAGACCGCCCCACCACTCCCGCACCTGCGGATCGGTGAAGTCCGGATAGACGCACTCACCCGGCCACACCTCCCCGCGCACCGCCCGCCCCCGCGCATCCCGGACGAACGCCCCGCCGCTCCCGACCGCCCTGCCCGAGTCGAACACCGCATCCCCCGGCTCCGCCTTCACCGCGGGATCGACGATCGACACCAGCCGCACCCCGTCCTCAAGCAACTCCTTCGCCAGCCCCGGCAGATCGGGAAAACGCTCACGGTCGACGGTGAACACCCGATGCGCGTCGTAGTGGTCGATGTCCAGATGCAGTACCGACAACGGCAGCCCCCGCTCCCGGTACCCGGCAACGATCCGCCGCACCTCCCGCTCGCTCCCGAACCCCCAGCGGGCATGCTGCGGACCCAATGCCCAGGACGGCGGAAGCGCGGGCGCACCTGTGAGCGTCGTCCAGCCCTGCAGCACCCGGGCCGGCGTACCGGCCATCACCCAGCAGCGCAGCGGCCCCCCGTCCATCCGCACCTCACACATCCCCGGACGGTCATGGCCGGATCCCGCACCCTCCTCGCCCTCGCGCAACGTCACCCGCCCCGACCAGGTGTTGTCGTGGAACATCAGATGCGTCCCTGCATCGGAGACCACCATCTGCACCGGCATCGTCAGATACAGCGGATCGTCATCCGGCCCGAAGTGCCCACCCGGATCGGTGTTCCACAGCTCGTACACACCGTCCCGCAGCCGCGGCCCCGACGCCCGTCCGCCGAGTCCGAAGAACCGGGCGTCCGCAGGCACCTCGGAACGCTGCACCCACCGAGCGGCGCCACCCGCCACCGGCTCCCACCAACGCGGTGGCAACTCGCGCCGGAGCACCACCCCGCCAGGAGTGCGCAGTTCCACTGCCCCGTGCCGCGACACCGCAACGGTCAGCCGCTCCGAGACCACCTGCCAGCCGCCGTCCTTGTCCGGTTCCAGCTCGGCCCGCGGATCCGCCTCGGGCGCCGCACCGGCCAGTGCGTACGACGGCAACGGCTCCGCGCCGTCCCAGGCCCAGAACACCGCACCGCCCACCGCCACCCGGACCCGCAACTGCGAACGCGCGAATCGCACCACACCCCCGCCCGGCCCCGGCTCCGCCCCGACCACAAGTCCCGGCACTCTCGCCCGCTCCGCACCGCGCCGCGGCAGCGCCCGCGCATCCGCATTCCGACGCCGCAAGGAGGAGCGCACCGCGCGCAGCCCCTGCACCGAACCGACCATCTTCACCGAGCGCACCAGGTCACGACCGTTCATGCAGTTCACCCTGCCACCCGACAGGGCGGATGCGGGCTCCGTTCAACTTCCGTTCACCCGTGGCCGGACCACATATCCGGACACGCGACCATGGGGGGCGAACCCTGGTGCGAAAGACGATCACATGGCATCGTCCGTAAAAGCCGCCTCACGCGCACACCCCAGCACGTGTGCGCGCGAACCACGCCCACCCCGCGTACCCGTACAGCCAGGGAGCCGCCCCATGACCTCAGCAGCGAACGAAGCCCCCCTCTGGCAGCCCGACGCCGAGCGCATCGCCGCCGCGTCGGTCACCCGCTTCCAGAGCTGGGCGGCCGAGCGGTACGGAGCGCCGGCCGATGGCGGCTATCCGGCGCTGCACCGCTGGTCCGTCGACGAGTTGGACACCTTCTGGCGTGCCGTCGCCGACTGGTTCGACGTACGGTTCTCCACCCCGTACGAGACCGTCATCGGCGAGCGCACCATGCCCGGCGCCCAGTGGTTCCCCGGTGCCGCTCTCAACTACGCCGAACACGCCCTGCGCACTGCGGAGGACCCCCTGCGCGCAGACGCACCCGCCCTGCTCCACGTCGACGAGACCCACACCCAGGTCTCCATCTCGTGGTCCGAACTCCGCCGCCGGGTCGGATCGCTCGCCGCCGAGCTCCGTGCTCTCGGCGTCGAACCGGGCGACCGTGTCAGCGCCTACCTCCCCAACGTCCCCCAGGCCGTCGTCGCCTTCCTCGCCACCGCGGCCGTCGGCGGCGTATGGACCTCCTGTGCCCCCGACTTCGGCGCCCGCAGCGTCCTCGACCGCTTCCAGCAGGTCGAACCCGTCGTCCTCTTCGCCGTCGACGGCTACCGCTACGGCGGCAAGGAACACGACCGCGCCGACACGGTCGCGGAACTCCGCCGTGAACTCCCCACTCTGCGCGCCGTCGTCCACATCCCGCTGCTGGGCACCGAGGCCCCGGAAGGCGCCCTCGAATGGTCCGCCCTCACATCCGCGGACATCGAGCCCGTCTTCGAGCAGGTCCCCTTCGACCATCCGCTGTGGGTGCTCTACTCCTCCGGTACGACCGGACTCCCCAAGGCGATCGTCCAGTCCCAGGGCGGCATCCTGCTGGAACACTTCAAGCAGATCGGCCTGCACTGCGACCTCGGCCCCGACGACCGGTTCTTCTGGTACACCTCCACCGGCTGGATGATGTGGAACTTCCTCGTCTCCGGCCTGCTCACCGGGACCACACTCGTGCTGTACGACGGAAGCCCGGGCTATCCGGACGTCAGCGCCCAGTGGCGCGTCGCCGAACAGACGGGGGCGACCCTCTTCGGTACCTCCGCCGCCTATGTCATGGCCTGCCGCAAGGCCGGCATCCACCCGGGCCGCGACTTCGACCTCTCCCGTATCCAGTGCGTCGCCACCACCGGCTCCCCGCTCCCGCCCGACGGTTTCCGCTGGCTCCACGACGAAGTCGCCGACGATCTCTGGATCGCCTCCGTCAGCGGCGGCACGGACGTCTGCAGCTGCTTCGCCGGCGCGGTCCCCACCCTCCCCGTACACATCGGCGAACTCCAGGCCCCGTGCCTCGGCACGGACCTCCAGTCCTGGGACCCCGCAGGCAAGCCGCTCATCGGCGAAGTCGGCGAACTCGTCGTCACCGCACCCCTGCCCTCCATGCCGATCCGCTTCTGGAACGACCCCGACGGCAGCCGCTATCACGACAGCTACTTCGACATGTACCCCGGTGTGTGGCGTCACGGCGACTGGATCACGATCACCGAACGCGGCTCGGTCATCATCCACGGTCGCTCGGACTCCACCCTCAACCGCCAGGGTGTACGTATGGGCTCCGCCGACATCTACGAAGCCGTCGAGCGGCTCCCAGAGATCCGTGAATCTCTCGTCATCGGCATCGAGGAGCCCGACGGCGGCTACTGGATGCCGCTCTTCGTCCACCTCGCCGACGGGGCCGCGCTCGACGACGACCTGCGCAACAGCATCAAGCAGACCATCCGCGAGAACCTGTCCCCGCGCCATGTCCCGGACGAGGTCATCGAGGTCCCAGGTATTCCGCACACCCTCACCGGCAAGCGCATCGAGGTTCCGGTCAAACGCCTTTTGCAAGGCACGGCCCTGGCCAAGGCGGTCAATCCCGGCTCGGTCGACAACCTCGAACTCCTCCGCTTCTACGAGGACCTCGCCCGCAAGCGTGCCTGACCGTCCGCATTGTCAGTGCCCCTGATTACTCTGAGTGAGCAATGATCGACAGCGCACTGGGGGAGTCATGGCGCACACCAGGAACACCAAGCACAGCGCGACCGCCGGGTACAGCCGCTCCGGCACATCCATGCGACGTACGCTGCGCCGCGAAGCACCCAGCACCATCGGCCTCCTGGCCGACGAGCAGGACTTCGCGGCGATGCAGCGCTACCGCACCTTCACGTTCGACGACCACACCGTCTATCTGCAGCAGATCGAGGGCCTGCTCAAAGCCCTCGCCGCACAGGGCATGCACGCCACGGTCGCTCTCTTCGACCCGGAGGAGTACGCGGAGTTCTGCACCGAGTCGGGAATCGCTCCCGACGCCCCCGCCAGCCGCAGCCGCTTCACGGCCGAGATCGCCTCAGTCGGGGCCACCGTCGCGTACGCCGGGCAGCCCATCGACACCCTCATCCCGCTCCTGGTCAGCCGAGCCGTCCGCCAGGCCACCTGGGAGTACGGCACGATGACTCTGGCCGGCCTCGGAGACTGCGCGGACTGCGGCCAGGACATCGGCCGCGCCGCCTTCGACCGAGCCTCCCACCTGCTGCTGCGCATGCTGGAGGCGGCAGGCCCGGGCACCCACCACCTCGTCTGCAGCGCCCCCACCGAGAACGAGCATCTGCTCGCCGTCCTGCACACCGAGCGCGACACCGAGGGACCCGCCCGCCTCGAAACAGCGGAAGGAGCCGAGTTCGTCACGGTGCTCGCCGTCGGTATCGCCCTCGAAAAGCCCGGGGGAGTCGTACTCCGTACGAGCAACCCCGGCACCCAGGACCGGGTCCACGGCTGGCGGCTGGCCCGCGGCAGCCTGGTCCCGCTCACCGCCGGTGAGGTCTTCAGCGCCTACTGCACCGACGCCGACACCGGCGAACCGGTCGCCCCGGAGTCACATGTGGAGTACTGCGCGGGCTTCGACCTGGGCGCGGACGAACCGGAATCACACCACTGACAAGCCGAAGGGGCTCCCCGCCATCATCGGCAGGGAGCCCCCTTCACCACGGACGTCGCAGGGCTACTCGCCCGACAGCACCGCCTGAGCCGCCACCCGTGCCTCTTCGGCGGAGTCCGCCGCGCGCGCGGCGGAAGCGGCACGCTCGCACTGCGCGAGCGTGTACTTCGCCAGCGTGGCACGGACATAAGGAATGGACGCGGCCCCCATCGACAACGACGTCACACCCAGCCCCGTCAGGACACAGGCGAGCAGCGGGTCGGAGGCGGCTTCACCACAGACACCACAGCTCTTGCCCTCCGCCCCGGCCGCCTCCGCCGATAGCGCCACGAGGTCGAGCAGCGCCGGCTGCCACGGATCCTGCAGCCGGGACACCGCACCCACCTGACGGTCGGCGGCAAAGGTGTACTGCGCGAGGTCATTGGTGCCGAGCGAGAGGAATTCCACCTCCTGCAGGATCGAGCGTGCTCGCAGCGCCGCGGACGGAATCTCGACCATCGCGCCGAACTTCGCCCGCAGCCCGGCCTCACGGCAGGCATCGGCGAAGGCCTTCGCATCCTTACGGTCCGCCACCATCGGAGCCATGACCTCGAGGTAGACAGGCAGACCCTCGGCCGCCTTCGCCAGCGCGGTCAGCTGGGTTCGCAGTACCTCGGGGTGGTCCAGCAGAGTCCGCAGCCCGCGCACACCCAGCGCCGGGTTCGGCTCGTCCGCCGGCGTCAGGAAGTCCAGCGGCTTGTCGGCGCCGGCATCCAGCACCCGCACCACGACACGCCCCTCGGGGAACGCCTCGAGCACTGCCCGGTACGCCGCAATCTGCTTCTCCTCGGACGGCGCCTGCTTGCTGTCGTCCAGAAACAGGAACTCGGTACGGAACAGACCCACGCCCTCGGCGCCGGCCTCGACCGCCGCCGGTACATCGCCCGGCCCACCGACATTGGCGAGCAGCGGGACCTTGTGGCCGTCGGAGGTAGCGCCAGGACCGGTCGAAGCGGACAGTGCGGCCTTGCGCGCCGCAGCGGCGCTCTCCATCTCCGCACGCTTCTCGGCGCTGGGCTGGACGAAGATCTCGCCGGTGCTGCCGTCCACCGCGACGACCGTGCCCTCGGCCAGCTCACCGGCACCGGGGAGCGCCACCACGGCAGGCACACCGAGCGCCCGCGCCAGAATCGCGCTGTGACTGGTCGGCCCGCCCTCCTCGGTCACAAAGCCGAGCACCAGAGCCGGGTCGAGCAGCGCCGTGTCGGCGGGCGCGAGATCCCGTGCGATCAGCACGTAGGGTTCGTCGCTGTCCGGCACACCTGGCATCGGCACACCGAGCAGGCGAGCCACGATCCGGTTGCGCACGTCGTCGAGGTCGGCAACCCGACCCGCAAGGTACTCCCCGGCGTTGGCGAGCAGAGCTCGGTAGGCGGCGAACGCGTCGTAGACGGCACGCTCGGCAGTGCTGCCGACGGCAATGCGCCGATCCACATCAGCCATCAGCTCGGGGTCCTGAGCCATCATGGCCTGGGCCTCGAGCACATGCTGGGCCTCGCCACCGGCCAGATTGCCGCGCGCAATCAGGTCGGCCGCCACAGCCTCCACAGCCTGGCGAGCGCGCCCCTGTTCGCGCTCCGCCTCCTCGGCCGGAATCTGCTTGGCCGGCGGTTCGAGTACCGCCGTGCCCATATGACGCACCTCGCCGATCGCCACTCCGTGGCTCACACCGACGCCTCGCAGCGTTGTCTCCATTTCACCCGTCCCCGGTTGTGCGGCGGCCCGTGCCTCCGCGGTGGATATCCAGTCGGCCTTCACTGCGCCGAGTCCGTCACTGCCAACCGAACAACGTGTCGCCGATCTTCACGTCCCCGTCCTCGCGGACGTCGGAGAGGGAATCAGCAGTGGCCTCCAGCGCGACGATCGGGCACACGGGGGACTTGCCGGCCGCCTCGACGCCCGCAGGATCCCAACGCACGATGCCCTGACCGCGCCTGACCGTGTCCCCCTTGTTCACGAGCAGCTCGAAACCCTCACCATTGAGCTGAACGGTGTCGATGCCGAGGTGCACGAGAACGCCCCGCCCGTGCTCGTCCACGACGACGAACGCGTGCGGGTGCAGGGAGACAAGGATGCCGTCGACCGGCGATACGGCCTCGGACGGCTCGCGTACGGGATCAATGGCGGTTCCAGGACCCACCATCGCGCCGGAGAAGACCGGGTCCGGTACCGCAGCGAGCCCGATGGCACGTCCGGCAAGAGGGGACGTCACAGTGGTCATGGGGAACCTCCCAGGGGTGGAGCTTGAATGGCGCCGGCACAGCTTGTGGGCGACGGCGTACTGTTCAGCAGGGTAAGTCATAGGAAGTTCCGGTTCCGTCTGAGTCCTGACGGTTCGCGGCCCTAGAGGGGCACCGGAAACGATTTGCCTCAACTCCCGCCGCCCTGTACTGTCGTGCTCCTGCCTGGCCCCAGCGTGACTTCAAGTCGGGGGTCGGCGGCGACTTTTAAGCCCTGACTCTAAACCGGATCGGCACCTGCATGCCTGCAGGAGGTTGGTCAAGGGAAACGAAAAGGCCTGATAGAGTCGGACT
>NZ_FMDF01000001.1 GCF_900091955.1 Streptomyces sp. Ncost-T10-10d | reverse complement strand
GCTAGTCCCATCCTCCGCACATGACCGGATCGGATGATCCGGTCATGTGGCCGGTACCTGGACGGGTGTGGTTCGTTGAGTGGGACGTGCCGATATCTCGTACGCGTCGTTCCCGGGTCCAGCGTCCCCGCATGGCGGTGGAGTTGACCCCTGTGGTGGAGAGGCGTCTGGGCGCTCTGCCTGCCTCTGCCGAGTTTCTGCGCCGGCTGGACGTGGCCGGGATCATCGACGAGCTGTGCCCGGTGCGGGACGTGGCGCATCTGACCCACGGGCAGGTCATCGAGGTGCTGGTCGCCAACCGTCTGTCCTCGCCCACGTCGATGGTCCGGGTGGAGGACTGGGCACGGAAGTGGGCCGTGGAGGAAGTCTTCGGCGTAGAGCCTGAGCTGCTCAATGATGATCGGCTCGTCCGCGCGCTGGACGCGATCGCACCGAATCTGGAGGAGATCACCGGCTCGGTCGGCGCGCAGGCCATCGCGGAGTTCGGCGTCGATGCCGCCCAGATTCACTGGGACATGACCTCGCTGTCGCTGTTCGGTGCCTACGAGGACCAGGAAGAAGGCTTCCCGCAGGTCAGGTACGGTCACCCCAAGGACCGGCGGGTGGACCTGAAGCAGATCCAGGCCGGGCTGGCCGTCAGCCGCGACGGCGGCATCCCGCTCTTCCACCGGGTCTACGACGGCGGCGCGGGCGAGGTCGCCCAGGTCGTCGGCGCGATGAAGGCCCTGCGGAAGATCGCCGACCGCAAGGACTTCCTGCTGGTCGCGGACTCCAAGCTCGTGTCGTACCCGAACATCACCGCGCTGCTGGACGCGAAGGTCGACTTCATCGCCCCGCTCCCGGCCGCCCAGGTCAAGGACGAGGTCTACGCCGCCTTGGACGTGGACTCCGCTCAGCTGGTCGGCTACGTCAACGACCGCGACCGCGAGCGGAACACCCCCGCCGACCAGCGGGAGTCCTACCGGGTCCTGGAAGACGTCCACGTCATGGCCGGGCCCCGCAAGCGTGATCCCGTACATACCTTGCGTCGGATCCTGGTCCACTCCACCGGCAACGCCAAAGGCCAGCAGGCCGCCCGTGCCAAACGCCTGGCCAGGGCGGCGGAGGACCTGGACAAACTGCAGTGTTCCGCCGGCGGCCGCTACTACAACACCGCCGCCAAGGTCGAGGCCCGGATCGGCGTGATCGCCAAGACCCGCCGCGTGGCGAGCTGCCTGCGCACCACCGTCACCACCGATACCGACGGCCGCCCGTCGCTGACCTGGCACTTCGACCAGGACGTCCTGGACGCGCAGGCCGCCGCCGACGGCTGGTACGCCCTGGTCACCCGACTCACTCCCGAGCAGGCCGATGCCGCCGAGGTCTTACGGCGCTACAAGGGCCAAGGCGTAGTCGAACGCCGCTACAGCGACTTCAAGGGCCCGCTCGCAGTCGCGCCGGTCTTCCTGGAACACAATCGACGCATCGCCGCCCTGATCAGCGTGATCTGCCTTGCACTGCTGGTGTTCTGCCTGATCGAACGCCAAGTACGCCAGGCCCTGGGCCCCGAGCAGACTATGAGCGGCCTCTACCCCGACAACCGCAGGGTCCGCCCCACCGGACGCATGATCCTCTACCACCTCGACAGCCTCATGCTCCGCCCCGGCACCGCCACCGACCCGCCCACCATCCTCATCAGCCAAGGAGTCCAAGCACACCTGCTCGAACTCCTCGGCATCGATGAAACCAGACCCCGCTGGCTGGAGACCTAAATCCCCATGTGCGAAGTCACCGGCTAGTG
>NZ_FMDF01000053.1 GCF_900091955.1 Streptomyces sp. Ncost-T10-10d | reverse complement strand
GCGAAGCCGATCACCCCGTCCGCTCCCACGACCCGCTCCGGCGGCTCCTCCAACCGGGTCCGGGCCAGGCTCGCCCGCCTCGGTGTGCAGCGCTCCAGCCCGTACAACCCGGTCCTCGAACCGCTGCTGCGTGCCGTCCGCAGCAACGACCCCAAGATCGAGACGTCCACGCTGCGGCAGATCGAGCGCGCCTACCAGGTCGCCGAGCGCTGGCACCGCGGCCAGAAGCGCAAGAGCGGCGACCCGTACATCACGCACCCGCTCGCCGTCACGACGATCCTCGCCGAGCTGGGCATGGACCCGGCGACACTGATGGCCGGACTGCTGCACGACACGGTCGAGGACACCGAGTACGGTCTCGACACGCTGCGCCGCGACTTCGGCGACCAGGTCGCGCTGCTCGTCGACGGTGTCACCAAGCTGGACAAGGTCAAGTTCGGCGAGGCCGCGCAGGCCGAGACCGTACGCAAGATGGTCGTCGCCATGGCCAAGGACCCCCGGGTCCTCGTCATCAAGCTCGCCGACCGGCTGCACAACATGCGCACCATGCGCTACCTCAAGCGGGAGAAGCAGGAGAAGAAGGCCCGCGAGACGCTCGAGATCTATGCCCCACTGGCACACCGCCTGGGCATGAACACCATCAAGTGGGAGCTGGAGGACCTCGCCTTCGCGATCCTCTACCCCAAGATGTACGACGAGATCGTCCGCCTCGTCGCCGAGCGGGCCCCCAAGCGCGACGAATACCTCGCCATAGTGACCGACGAGGTCCAGGCCGACCTGCGCGCCGCCCGGATCAAAGCCACCGTCACGGGCCGGCCGAAGCACTACTACAGCGTCTACCAGAAGATGATCGTGCGGGGCCGGGACTTCGCCGAGATCTACGACCTGGTGGGCATCCGGGTCCTCGTCGACACCGTCCGCGACTGTTACGCGGCGCTCGGCACCGTCCACGCGCGATGGAATCCGGTCCCCGGCCGGTTCAAGGACTACATCGCGATGCCCAAGTTCAACATGTACCAGTCGCTGCACACCACGGTGATCGGTCCCAGCGGCAAGCCCGTCGAGCTGCAGATCCGCACGTTCGACATGCACCGCCGCGCCGAGTACGGCATCGCCGCGCACTGGAAGTACAAGCAGGAGGCCGTCGCGGGCGCCTCCAAGGTGCGTACCGACGTGCCCAAGAACACCGGCCGCGGCCAGGACACCGTCAATGACATGGCGTGGCTGCGCCAGCTCCTGGACTGGCAGAAGGAGACCGAGGACCCCAGCGAATTCCTGGAGTCGCTGCGCTTCGACCTCTCCCGCAACGAGGTCTTCGTCTTCACGCCCAAGGGCGACGTCATAGCGCTTCCCGCGGGTGCGACGCCGGTGGACTTCGCGTATGCCGTGCACACGGAGGTCGGCCACCGGACCATAGGAGCACGGGTGAACGGGCGGCTCGTACCGCTCGAATCGACCCTCGACAACGGCGATCTGGTGGAGGTCTTCACCTCCAAGGCGGCCGGCGCCGGACCCTCCCGGGACTGGCTGGGCTTCGTCAAGTCACCGCGTGCCCGGAACAAGATCCGCGCCTGGTTCTCCAAGGAGCGCCGCGACGAGGCGATCGAGCAGGGCAAGGACGCCATCGCGCGCGCCATGCGCAAGCAGAATCTGCCGATCCAGCGGATCCTGACCGGCGACTCGCTGGTCACGCTCGCCCACGAGATGCGCTACCCGGACATCTCGTCGCTGTACGCGGCGATCGGCGAGGGCCATGTGGCCGCGGCCGGTGTCGTGCAGAAGCTGGTGCAGGCGCTCGGTGGCGAGGACGCCGCCAACGAGGACCTCGCGGAGAGCGCGCCGCCCTCACGCAGCCGCCACAAGCGCCGCTCCAACGCCGATCCGGGCGTGGTGGTCAAGGGCGTCGAGGACGTCTGGGTCAAACTGGCCCGCTGCTGCACGCCGGTCCCCGGCGATCCGATCATCGGCTTCGTCACCCGCGGCAGCGGCGTCTCCGTGCACCGCGCCGACTGCGTCAACGTCGACTCGTTGTCGCAGCAGCCGGAGCGGATCCTGGACGTCGAGTGGGCGCCCACCCAGTCCTCGGTCTTCCTGGTCGCCATCCAGGTCGAGGCCCTGGACCGGTCGCGGCTGCTCTCGGACGTCACCCGCGTCCTGTCGGATCAGCATGTCAACATCCTGTCGGCGGCCGTCCAGACCTCCCGGGACCGGGTGGCCACCTCGCGCTTCACCTTCGAGATGGGTGACCCCAAGCACCTCGGACACGTGCTGAAGGCGGTGCGGGGCGTGGAGGGCGTCTACGACGTATACCGCGTCACTTCGGCCCGCAGGCCCTGACCCGATCGACCCCGCGCATACGAGAGGCCCCCTGTGCCCGTCCCGAGGGACGCGCACAGGGGGCCTTGTCACAAGCCGGTCAGCAGCAGGTGCTGCTTCAGCCGCCGAACTCCTCCAGGCCCTTCAGCGCCTGGTCCAGCAGCGCCTGACGGCCTTCGAGCTCCTTGGCCAGCTTGTCGGCCCGGGCGTTGTTGCCCGAGGCGCGGGCCGTGTCGATCTGCGTACGCAGCTTGTCCACGGCCGCCTGCAGCTGACCGGTCAGACCCGCGGCGCGCGCACGTGCCTCCGGGTTCGTCCGGCGCCACTCCGACTCCTCCGCCTCCTGGAGCGCCCGCTCCACCGCGTGCATCCGCCCCTCGACCTTCGGGCGGGCGTCACGCGGCACATGGCCGATGGCCTCCCAGCGCTCGTTGATGGCCCGGAACGCGGCCCTGGCCGCCTTCAGGTCCTGCACCGGCACCAGCTTCTCGGCCTCGACCGCGAGCTCCTCCTTGAGCTTGAGGTTCTCGCCCTGCTCCGCGTCCCGCTCGGCGAAGATCTCGCTGCGGGCGGCGAAGAAGACGTCCTGAGCACCGCGGAAGCGGTTCCACAGATCGTCCTCGGCCTCGCGCTGGGCGCGGCCCGCCGCCTTCCACTCCGTCATCAGGTCGCGATAGCGGGCGGCCGTCGCTCCCCAGTCCGTGGAGCCGGAGAGCGACTCGGCCTCCACGACCAGCTTCTCCTTGGCCTTGCGGGCCTCCTCGCGCTGGGCGTCCAGCGAGGCGAAGTGGGCCTTGCGGCGCTTGGAGAACGCCGAGCGGGCGTGCGAGAAGCGGTGCCACAACTCGTCGTCGGACTTGCGGTCGAGCCGCGGAAGGCCCTTCCACGTGTCGACGAGCGCACGGAGGCGCTCGCCCGCGGAGCGCCACTGCTCGCTCTGCGCCAGTTCCTCGGCCTCGGTGACCAGCGCCTCCTTGGCGTGCTTCGCCTCGTCGGTCTGCTTCGCCTTCTGGGCCTTGCGCTCCTCGCGCCGCGAGTCGACCGTCGCGACGAGCGCGTCGAGTCGCTTGCGCAGCGCGTCGAGGTCACCGACGGCGTGATGCTCATCCACCTGCAGACGCAGATGCTCGATGGCGGTCGTGGCGTCCTTGGCCGACAGGTCGGTGGTCTTCACCCGCCGTTCGAGGAGGCCGATCTCGACCACAATGCCCTCGTACTTGCGCTCGAAGTAGGCCAGAGCCTCCTCGGGGGAACCCGCCTGCCACGATCCGACGACCTGCTCGCCATCGGCTGTACGCACGTACACGGTGCCCGTCTCATCGACGCGGCCCCACGGGTCGCTGCTCACAGCGCCTCCTCCACCTGATGCCCTGCGAGAGGGTTCGCCCCCCTGGCATCGTCCACAGTTTCCTGGGGCGGGCAGCGCCCGCCCTGCACAACGCCAATCTAGGCGACCGGCCGCCCGGCTGTCCGCACTCAGCGCGGCCGAAAATAATCCGGCCCGCCCTTCGTCGTCACCACCGGCCGGCCCGGTCCGGCCGCCCCGGCCACATCACGACTTGTCGACAGCGGCCTTCGAGATGTTCACGGCCTTCTTCGGCGCACCGTCGGCCGCACCGCCGGCCACACCCGCCGCACCGATGTCCTTGACAGCCTTCAGCGAGGCATCGTCCATCGTGCCGAACGGGGTGTAGGTGGGCGGCAGTTTGCTGTCCTTGTACACGAGGAAGAACTGGCTGCCGCCGGTGTGTGCCTGGCCGGTGTTCGCCATCGCCACCGTGCCCGCCGGATAGGTCACCGTGCCGTCCTTGCCCGCCTTGCCCAGCGCGGTCAGGTTCTCGTCCGGGATCGTGTAGCCGGGGCCGCCCGTGCCGTCGCCCTTGGGGTCACCGCACTGCAGGACGAAAATGCTCTGCGTGGTCAGCCGGTGGCACTTCGTACCGTCGAAGAAACCCTTGTCGGCCAGCGACTTGAAGGAGTTCGTGGTGTGCGGTGTCTTCGCCGCGTCCATCGTGAATGCGATGTCGCCCTGGCTCGTCTTGAGCGACATCGTGTACTTCGCCTTTTTGTCGATCTTCAGCGCGGGCTCGGGCGCGCTGCTCTCGCTCGCCGACGGCGAGGCCGACGGGCTCGCGGCCGCGTCGCTCTTGTCCTTCTTGCCGTCGCCGTCGAGGGCGAGATACGAGCCCACCCCGACGATCGCCGCCACGGCCACCACGGACGCGATGACGACCGTCAGACGCCTCGTCCTGCGGCGGGCCTCCTCCCGGCGCTGCTGCTGCCGCTCGAACTTCTCCCTGGCGAGCTGCCGCCGCCGCTGATCGCTGCTGACCACCGGGTGATCTCCTTGTAGGTCGTGTGATGAGGCCTGGGCTGCCCCGTACCGTATATGGGTTAGCTGTGGAATGAGGAGCGCCGGTAGGCTCTGAACTGCCGCGACCTTCTCAGTCGCAATCCATCGTCGGACGACCATTAAGGACGATCGTGCTCATTGCCGGGTTCCCCGCCGGGGCCTGGGGGACCAACTGTTACCTGGTCGCCCCGGCCGCAGGCGAGGAGTGCGTGATCATCGACCCGGGCCATCAGGCCGCATCCGGAGTCGAGGAAACGCTCAAGAAGCATCGGCTGAAGCCCGTCGCCGTCGTATTGACCCACGGCCACATCGACCATGTCGCCTCGGTCGTCCCGGTGTGCGGCGCGCACGACGTCCCTGCCTGGATCCACCCGGAGGACCGGTACATGATGAGCGACCCGGAGAAGGCCCTCGGCCGCTCCATCGGGATGCCGCTCATGGGCGAGCTGACGGTGGGGGAGCCGGACGACGTCAAGGAACTGAGTGACGGCGCCCGGCTGAAGCTGGCCGGTCTGGAGTTCGGTGTCGCGCATGCGCCCGGCCATACCAAGGGGTCGGTGACGTTCAGGTTGCCCGAGGCCGCGGATGTTCCGCAGATCCTCTTCTCGGGCGACCTGCTCTTCGCCGGCTCCGTCGGACGCACCGACCTGCCCGGCGGCGACCACGCCGAGCTGCTCGAGTCGCTGGCCCGTGTGTGCCTGCCGCTCGACGACTCGACCGTGGTGCTGTCCGGCCACGGCCCCCAGACGACCATCGGCCGCGAGCGCGCCTCGAATCCGTATCTGCACGGTATGGACGCGCCCCGACGAGGAATGTGACGAGAGAAAATCCGTGAGCACCTTCAAGGCCCCCAAGGGCACGTACGACCTGACCCCGCCCGACTCCGCGAAGTACCTCGCGGTGCGCGAGGCGATCGCCGCACCCCTGAAGAACTCCGGCTACGGCTACATCGAGACGCCCGGCTTCGAGGACGTGGCCCTCTTCTCGCGCGGTGTCGGTGAGTCAACCGACATCGTGACGAAGGAGATGTACACCCTCACCACCAAGGGCGGCTCCCAGCTGGCGCTGCGCCCGGAGGGCACCGCCTCCGTGCTGCGCGCCGCGCTGGAGGCCAACCTCCACAAGCTCGGCAACCTGCCCGTGAAGCTCTGGTACTCCGGCTCGTACTACCGCTACGAGCGCCCGCAGAAGGGCCGCTACCGGCACTTCTCGCAGGTCGGTGCCGAGGCGATCGGCGCCGAGGACCCGGCGCTGGACGCCGAGCTGATCATCCTGGCCGACCAGGCGTACCGCACGCTGGGTCTGCAGAACTTCCGCATCCTGCTCAACTCGCTGGGCGACAAGGAGTGCCGCCCCGTCTACCGGGACGCGCTCCAGGAGTTCCTGCGCGACCTCGACCTCGACGACGACACCCGCCGCCGCATCGAACTCAACCCGCTGCGGGTCCTCGACGACAAGCGCCCCGAGGTGCAGAAGCAGCTGGTCGGCGCTCCGGTGCTGCGCGACTACCTGTGCGACGCGTGCAAGGCGTACCACGAGGAGGTCCGCGAACTGCTGACCGCCGCCGGCGTCGTGTACGAGGACGACGAGAAACTCGTCCGCGGTCTCGACTACTACACCCGCACCACCTTCGAGTTCGTCCACGACGGACTCGGCTCGCAGTCCGCGGTGGGCGGCGGCGGCCGCTACGACGGCCTCTCCGAGATGATCGGCGGCCCGGCCCTCCCGTCGGTCGGCTGGGCACTCGGCGTGGACCGTACGGTGCTCGCGCTGGAGGCGGAGGGCATCGAGCTCGAACTGCCCGCGACCACCAGCGTCTTCGCGGTACCGCTCGGCGAAGAGGCCCGGCGGGTGCTCTTCGGGATCGTCACGCAGCTGCGCCGCGAGGGTGTGGCGACGGACTTCGCGTACGGAGGCCGCGGCCTCAAGGGTGCGATGAAGAGCGCGAACCGGTCCGGGGCGCGGTTCACGATCGTCGCGGGTGAGCGGGATCTGGCCGAGGGCGTCGTTCAGCTCAAGGACATGGAGTCCGGCGAACAGCAGCCCGTCGCGCTGGGCGCACTGGTGGCCGAGCTTCAGCAGAAGCTGGCCTGATCGATTGCCGGACCACCTGTGCCCGCCCGGTCCGTCGGGCGGGCACAGTGCGTCTCACCCCTCACATCACCGTCGCGCGCACCGTCAACCCTGTGGGCGTGGATTCATCCTGGCGGACGGTTCCGGCCCGGGGACGCGGCGGCGGTCGGCGGAAGCCGGGTCCACGCCGTCCACCGCGGTCACTGTGCCGTGACGCTCGCGCGGGCCGTGCACCTCCACCGCGGCTTCGGCCCCGGTCCCGAGTGCCTTACGGACCCGGGTGTTCCGTGCCGGCAGTGCGCAGGGCTCTGCGGACACCTTTATGTCCATCGAACAGAAGGCGAGCGACGCGGTGCGGCACAATGACGGTGCCCAGCAGGCCACTCACTGACGGAACGGCGATATGACGACTGCAGCGGTTGACCATCCCTCCTCCGACCAGGACGAGGCCGGCGCGAAGAGGACCATCGGCGGCAGTCGGGCGTTCGCACTGCTGCTGGTGATCACAGGCGCCGCCGGACTCCTCGCCGCCTGGGTCATCACCATCGACAAGTTCAAGTTGCTGGAGGACCCCAACTTCACACCGGGCTGCAGCCTCAACCCGGTCGTCGCATGCGGCAACATCATGAAGAGCGAGCAGGCGGCCGCCTTCGGCTTCCCGAACCCGATGCTCGGTCTGGTCACCTACTCCGTGATCATCGGCATCGGCCTGGCACTCCTCGCCGGCGCCCGCTTCCGCAGCTGGTACTGGCTCGGGATGAACGCCGGCACGCTGTTCGGCGTCGGCTTCTGCACCTGGCTCCAGTACCAGTCGCTCTACAACATCAACTCTCTCTGCCTGTGGTGCTGCCTGGCCTGGGTCGCCACGATCTTCATGTTCTGCTACGTCACGGCGCACAACGTCAAGCACCGGATCCTGCCCGCGCCGAACTGGCTGCGCAACGGACTGACGGAGTTCCACTGGGTGCCGCCGGTCCTGTGGATCGGCATCATCGGCATGCTGATCCTGACCCGCTGGTGGGACTTCTGGACCAGCTGACCGGCCTGTCGCTCCTGCCGGGCGACCGGCCCGGCAGGGATGTCGGTGCCGTGACATAGGCTTCAAAACGTGGAGCCCGACCTCTTTACCGCAGCCGCCGAAGACCGCCAGGAGAAGGACCCGTCCAGCAGCCCACTGGCTGTCCGGATGCGTCCCCGCACCCTCGACGAGGTCGTCGGCCAGCAGCATCTGCTCAAGCCGGGCTCGCCGTTGCGCCGCCTCGTCGGCGAGGGGAACGGCGGGCCCGCAGGCCCGTCGTCGGTGATCCTCTGGGGCCCGCCCGGCATCGGGAAGACGACTCTGGCGTACGTGGTCAGCAAGGCCACCAACAAGCGCTTCGTCGAACTCTCCGCGATCACCGCGGGCGTCAAGGAAGTGCGGGCCGTCATCGAGGGCGCCCGCCGCGCCACCGGAGGCTACGGCAAGGAGACCGTCCTCTTCCTCGACGAGATCCACCGCTTCTCCAAGGCGCAGCAGGACTCGCTGCTCCCGGCGGTGGAGAACCGCTGGGTGACGCTGATCGCGGCGACCACCGAGAATCCGTACTTCTCGATCATCTCGCCGCTGCTGTCGCGCTCGCTGCTGCTCACCCTGGAATCGCTCACCGACGACGATCTGCGCGGCCTGCTGCAGCGTGCCCTGACCGACGAGCGAGGACTCGGCGGCGCGGTGGCGCTGCCGGGCGACTCCGAGGCGCATCTGCTGCGCATCGCGGGCGGCGACGCCCGCCGGGCGCTCACGGCACTGGAGGCCGCGGCCGGTGCGGCGCTGGCCAAACAGGAGAAGGAGATCACGCTCCTGACCCTGGAGGAGACCGTCGACCGTGCCGCCGTCAAGTACGACCGGGACGGCGACCAGCACTACGACGTGGCGAGTGCGCTCATCAAGTCGATCCGTGGCTCCGATGTGGATGCCGCGCTGCACTATCTGGCCCGGATGATCGAGGCGGGGGAGGACCCCCGGTTCATCGCCCGGCGGCTGATGATCTCGGCCAGCGAGGACATCGGTCTCGCCGACCCCACGGCACTACCCACCGCCGTCGCGGCCGCCCAGGCGGTCGCCATGATCGGTTTCCCCGAGGCGGCGCTCACCCTGAGCCATGCCACGATCGCCCTGGCTCTCGCCCCCAAGTCCAATGCGGCGACACTGGCGATCTTCGCCGCCCAGGAGGACGTACGGAAGGGGCTCGCGGGCCCCGTCCCGGCCCATCTGCGCGATGGCCACTACAAGGGCGCCGCCAAGCTGGGCCACGCCCAGGGCTATGTGTATCCGCACGATGTCCCCGGCGGTATCGCCGCTCAGCAGTACGCCCCGGACGCCGTACGCGACAAGCACTACTACCAGCCCACGCGCTACGGCGCGGAAGCGCGCTATGCGGATGTGGTGGAGCGGGTCCGCGAGCGGCTCTCCGGCCCGTCCGCCGACTGAGGGGGACGCGCGGGGGCCGTTCCCCCGTTCAGTGCGCCGCCGCCTCGAAGAGGGTGTGCATGGCGTGGCGCAGCTCGCCGATGTCCCGCACCGGCTCGGGGAATTCGAAGCGTGTGTCGAAGCACCCCCCGTCCTCGCGGAAGCGCACACGCAGCCCGTACCGGTCCAGTGCGAGCGGTACGACAGACGGCCGGTGGGCCGCGCAGTGACGGGCCACACGCTCGCCGAGCAGCCCGCACAGTGTGTCCAGCTGTGCACCGTGCGCCGCGTGCAGATGCTGCAGCAGCTCCGCCTCGTGTCCGACGAGCGGATCGGGGGCCGCGTCGCGGAATTCGTCGGGTTCGACCTCCTCGGCGCCCCACAGATCGTCGACGTACGCCTCGCCCGTCTCCAGCCGGAGCGTCATCCGGCCGGGCCCCGACCTGCCGGGTACGGTGGTGAGCCGGCCCGAGACCCAGGCGCGGCCGCGGATGCGGTGCGGTACGGAGACCGGGGCGACGTCCGTGATCTCCAGCACAGCGGTCAGCTCGTCCCCCTCGGCGTGCGTCGCGGCCCGCACGACCGGGGAATCAGCGGGGAGTTCGAGGAACAGATCCCCGTCGGGGCCCACGTTCCTGGTCAGCGGCGTCAGCTGATCGGAGCCGGGTGCGTTCAGCCCGGCGACGAGCAGTACTGCCGAACAGGTACTCTGTACGAGAGTTCGTGTGCGCTCGGCTGCTGACGGCATCCGAGTGTTTTCAAGCCCGCCGGGACGCGGCTGACCACGATCTGATCGGTCCTCCGTCGTATCGGCATCCTGAGGGGTGTCGACGCTGTCAGTGCTGTCCGTGATGTGTGTGGTGTTCCCCGGGCGAGACATGCGATCTCCTCAAGTAAGGTGAGCCTAACCTAACCTACAACGGAGGTCTGGAGAACGTGCCTAACCAGTCGCGTCCCAAGGTCAAGAAGAGCCGCGCGCTCGGCATTGCGCTGACGCCGAAGGCTGTCAAGTACTTCGAGGCCCGCCCCTACCCGCCGGGCGAGCACGGCCGTGGCCGCAAGCAGAACTCGGACTACAAGGTCCGTCTGCTGGAGAAGCAGCGTCTGCGCGCCCAGTACGACATCAGCGAGCGCCAGATGGCGCGTGCCTACGACCGCGCCAAGAAGGCCGAGGGCAAGACGGGCGAGGCGCTCGTCGTCGAGCTCGAGCGTCGCCTCGACGCCCTGGTCCTGCGTTCGGGCATCGCCCGCACCATCTACCAGGCCCGCCAGATGGTCGTGCACGGTCACATCGAGGTCGACGGCCGCAAGGTCGACAAGCCGTCCTTCCGCGTCCGTCCCGACAACATCGTGATGGTCCGCGAGCGCAGCCGTGACAAGCACCCCTTCCAGGTTGCCCGCGAGGGTGGTTACGCCCCCGACGGCGAGACCCCGCGCTACCTGCAGGTGAACCTGAAGGCCCTGGCCTTCCGCCTTGACCGGGACCCGAACCGCAAGGAAATCCCCGTGATCTGCGACGAGCAGCTCGTCGTCGAGTACTACGCCCGCTGATCCAGGCGTAGCCGCTCTCACCAGCGCTCAGGCCCGCCCCTTCCCGATGTACGGGAGGCGGCGGGCCTCCGCGTTTTCCCGGGGCCCGGCAGGGGCCCGGATGCTCGAAGCCGTCCGTCGATCACCAGGAGGAGTTGGTGCCCGGCGAGATGTTCGAAGAGTGCCGTGTGGGGCGGTCTGCCGGTGTGATCGGTGAGTCCCAGGGGGTCCACCAGTGCGTGGTCCAGCAGCCCGGGATCGTGGAGGGCGGACAGCTCCACCATCCAGACCCCGTCGCAGTACCGTTTCTCCATGAGTGCCGCGATCTTGGTGGCACAACGGGTCTTGCCCACCCCGCCCGCTCCGACCACGGTGACGAGCCGCGACTCGTCCAGCAGCCGACCGAGATCGGCCAGTTCGTCCTCCCGCCCCACGAATCTGTTCAGTTCCGCCGGGAGACTGCCGGGGGCGGTGGCGGGGACACTCTGATCGCGAGGGGGCGGAAAGGAGTGCTGGGGGCGTCACATGAAACACGCAGAGTGCCGGTATGGAATCTCTCCGTAAAATCTCCTTGCGGCAACTGCGGTCCTTGCCGCCGGTAATGCGGTACAGGGCGCGACCACCGGCGCGATAGGCTCGGGAGACGACGATCGGCTGTTGCGGCAGCGGTCGCCGGACCTGGCAGATACAGCTGGCAGATACAGACAGAGACAGTACAGAGACAGCGACAAGCTAGAGAGCGGTGCACTGTGTCCGGTGGAGAGGTGGCCGGGATCCTGGTGGCCGTCTTCTGGGCGATCCTGGTTTCGTTCCTCGCCGTCGTACTGGTGAGGCTGGCCCAGACGCTCAGGGCGACCACCAAGCTCGTGGCGGACGTGACCGAGCAGGCGGTCCCACTGCTTGCCGACGCCTCCGCCACCGTGCGCTCCGCGCAGACCCAGCTCGACAAGGTCGACGCGATCGCCACGGACGTCCAGGAAGTCACCTCGAACGCCTCGGCGCTCTCCACCACTGTCGCCTCGGCCTTCGGCGGCCCGCTCGTCAAGGTAGCCGCGTTCGGTTACGGGGTACGGCAGGCCATCGGCCGCAAGACCGATCCCGAACCGGAACCTGCCCGTCGGCAGGCTCGTCGTACGGTGATCGTCGGCCGCACCGTGCCTGCCGCGCGCGGCAGGAAGCGCAACGGCAGAAGCTCCCGCGGATCGAAGGACTGACGCAGCGATGTTCCGCCGTACGTTCTGGTTCACCGCCGGCGCCGCCGCCGGTGTCTGGGCCACCGCCAAGGTCAACCGGAAGCTCAAGCAGCTGACTCCCGAGAGCCTCGCGGCGCAGGCCGCGGACAAGGCGGTCGAGACGGGCCACAAACTCAAGGACTTCGCTCTGGACGTCCGTGAGTCCATGGCTCGGCGCGAGGCCGAACTGGGCGAGGTGCTGGGCCTTCAGACACCGGTTGATCCCGACCTCCCCGTGCGGCGCCATTTCGCCGTCGAGGCGGCCGAACCCGTCGGACCGGACAGGTCCCTCGAAGCCACCAACCACCGCAAGCTCCCCTACAACTCGTACAACCGGAATGAGGACCACTGATGGAGTCGGCTGAAATTCGTCGCCGCTGGCTGAGCTTCTTCGAGGAGCGCGGTCACACCGTCGTCCCTTCGGCGTCGCTCATCGCGGACGACCCGACTCTGCTCCTGGTCCCCGCGGGCATGGTCCCCTTCAAGCCGTACTTCCTCGGCGAGGTCAAGCCGCCCGCCCCGCGCGTCACCAGCGTGCAGAAGTGTGTGCGTACGCCGGACATCGAAGAGGTCGGCAAGACCACCCGGCACGGCACGTTCTTCCAGATGTGCGGCAATTTCTCCTTCGGCGACTACTTCAAGGAAGGCGCCATCAGCTACGCCTGGGAGGCTCTGACGAGTTCCGTGGCGGACGGCGGCTTCGGTCTCGACCCCGAGCGGCTGTGGATCACGGTCTATCTGGACGACGATGAGGCCGAGGCCATCTGGCGCGACAAGATCGGCGTACCGGCCGAGCGCATCCAGCGCCTGGGCAAGAAGGACAACTTCTGGTCCATGGGCGTCCCCGGTCCCTGCGGCCCCTGCTCCGAGATCAATTACGATCGCGGCCCCGAGTTCGGCGTCGAGGGCGGCCCGGCCGTCAACGACGAGCGCTACGTGGAGATCTGGAACCTGGTCTTCATGCAGTACGAGCGGGGCGCCGGTGACGGCAAGGAGGACTTCCCGATCCTCGGTGACCTGCCGTCGAAGAACATCGACACGGGTCTGGGCCTGGAACGCCTCGCCATGATCCTGCAGGGCGTACAGAACATGTACGAGACCGACACCCTGCGTGTCGTCATGGACAAGGCCACCGAGCTGACCGGTGTCCAGTACGGCGCCGACCACGGTTCGGACGTCTCGCTCCGCGTGGTCGCCGACCACATCCGTACCTCCGTGATGCTCATCGGCGACGGCGTCACCCCCGGCAACGAGGGTCGCGGCTATGTGCTGCGCCGCATCATGCGCCGCGCCATCCGCAACATGCGCCTGATGGGTGCCACCGGGCCCGTCGTCAAGGACCTGGTCGACGTCGTGATCGACACGATGGGGCAGCAGTACCCGGAGCTGATCACCGACCGCAAGCGCATCGAGACCGTCGCCCTCGCCGAGGAGGCCGCCTTCCTCAAGGCCCTCAAGGGCGGCACCAACATTCTCGACACCGCCGTCACCGAGACCAAGGCCGCCGGCGGCAAGGTCCTCGCCGGCGACAAGGCGTTCCTGCTCCACGACACCTGGGGCTTCCCGATCGACCTCACCCTGGAGATGGCCGCCGAACAGGGCCTCTCGGTGGACGAGGACGGCTTCCGCCGCCTGATGAGGGAGCAGCGGGAGCGAGCCAAGGCCGACGCCAAGGCCAAGAAGACCGGCCACGCCGACCTGTCCGCCTACCGTGCGGTCGCCGACAACTCCGGTATCACCGAGTTCACCGGCTACACCGCCACCGAGGGCGAGTCGACCATCGTCGGCCTGCTCGTCGACGGTGTGCCCTCGCCCGCCGCCACCGAGGGCGACGAGGTCGAAGTCGTCCTGGACCGCACCCCGTTCTACGCCGAGGGCGGCGGCCAGCTCGCCGACCAGGGCCGGATCCGGCTCGACAGCGGCGCTGTCATCCAGGTGCGCGACGTCCAGCAGCCCGTCCCCGGCGTCTCCGTCCACAAGGGCTCGGTGCAGGTCGGCGAGGTGACCGTCGGTGCCTCCGCCTACGCCGCCATCGACAACACCCGCCGCCGCGCCATCGCCCGTGCCCACAGCGCCACGCACCTCACGCACCAGGCGCTGCGCGACGCACTGGGCCCGACGGCCGCCCAGGCCGGTTCGGAGAACTCGCCGGGCCGCTTCCGCTTCGACTTCGGCTCGCCCGCCGCCGTACCCGGCACGGTCCTCACCGACGTCGAACAGAAGATCAACGAGGTCCTCTCCCGCGAACTCGACGTCCAGGCCGAGGTCATGTCGATCGACGAGGCCAAGAAGCAGGGCGCCATCGCCGAGTTCGGCGAGAAGTACGGCGAGCGGGTCCGGGTCGTCACCATCGGCGACTTCTCCAAGGAGCTCTGCGGCGGTACGCACGTCCACAACACCGCCCAGCTGGGTCTGGTGAAGCTGCTCGGTGAATCGTCCATCGGTTCCGGTGTGCGCCGCATCGAGGCCCTCGTCGGCGTCGACGCGTACAACTTCCTCGCCAGGGAGCACACGGTCGTCGCCCAGCTCCAGGAGCTGGTCAAGGGCCGTCCCGAGGAGCTGCCGGAGAAGATCGCCGGAATGCTCGGCAAGCTGAAGGACGCCGAGAAGGAGATCGAGAAGTTCCGCGCGGAGAAGGTCCTCCAGGCCGCCGCCGGGCTGGCCGAGTCCGCCAAGGACGTACGGGGCGTCGCCCTGGTCACCGGTCAGGTCCCCGACGGCACCTCGGCCGACGATCTGCGCAGGCTCGTCCTCGACGTCCGCGGACGCATCCAGGGCGGCCGCCCGGCTGTCGTGGCCCTGTTCACCACGGCGGGCGGCCGCCCGTTGACCGTGATCGCCACCAACGAGGCCGCCCGTGAGCGTGGGCTCAAGGCCGGTGACCTGGTCCGTACGGCCGCCAAGACCCTCGGCGGAGGTGGCGGTGGCAAGCCGGACGTCGCCCAGGGCGGTGGCCAGAACCCCGAGGCCATCGGCGCCGCCGTGGCCGCTGTCGAACGCCTCGTCACCGAGACGGCGTGACGGCGGGGATGACGCAGATGCGCCGCGGTCGTCGTCTCGCGATCGATGTCGGGGACGCCCGGATCGGGGTCGCCTCGTGCGACCCCGAGGGGATCCTCGCCACGCCGGTGGAGACCGTTCCGGGACGCGATGTCCCGGCGGCCCACCGGCGGCTCGGGCAGATCGTCGAGGAGTACGAGCCGATTGAGATCATCATCGGCCTGCCGCGGTCCCTCGGCGGCGGTGAAGGCCCCGCCGCCGCCAAGATCCGGGTCTTCGCCCAGGAGGTCGCCCGCTCGGTCGCGCCCATTCCGGTGCGACTGGTGGACGAGAGGATGACCACAGTGACGGCCAGTCAAGGACTGCGCGCTTCGGGCGTGAAGTCCAAGAAAGGCCGTTCCGTCATCGATCAGGCTGCCGCTGTGGTGATCCTTCAGAACGCTCTGGAGTCCGAACGGGCGTCGGGTAAAGCTCCCGGCGAAGGCGTCGAAGTGGTTGTCTGATCGCGATACGGTAACGTTCCGCGCGATGCGGCGGTGTTCGAACAAACACCGCACAGCAAAGAGACGGAATGTCGTCTCGCGGCTCTAGGGGATCGATGACTGAGTATGGCCGGGGCCCCGGCTCCGAACCGTGGCATCCCGAGGACCCCTTGTACGGGGACCAGGGATGGGGAGGACAGCAGTCTGCCCCCGGCCAGAGTCAGTACGGCGGCCAGCAGCAGCCCTACCCCCAGGACCCGTACGCGCAGCAGCAGTCGCAGGACCCGTACGCGCAGCAGCAGCAGTCACAGGACCCGTACGCGCAGCAGCAGCCCCAGGACCCGTACGCGCAGCAGCATTACCAGCAGCAGCCCGCGTACGGAGCCCCGCAGGACCCATATGCGCAGCAGCAGCAACCTCAGCCCCAGCAGTCCCAGTACGACAACGGTGGTTGGGACACCGGGCAGCAGTCCGCCGCGGCGCCCTACGACGCCCAGCAGGCTGATCCGTACGGCGGTCGGCAGGCCGGCTACGGCGAGACGCATGACTACTACAGCACTCCGGAGGCCTACCCGCCGCCACAGCCCCCGGGCCGTCGCGAGGCCGTTGCCGAGCAGGCCCCCACGCAGAGTCCCGACTGGGACCCGGAGGTCCAGCCGGAGGAGACCCACCCCTTCTTCACGGGCGCCGACGACCGCGAGGACAACGACGACGAGTACGACGACGACCCGCGCGAGTCACGCCGTGGCGGTCGCGGCGGCAACGAGCGCCGGGGCAAGGGCAAGAAGAAGAGCCGCAGCGGCGTCGCCTGCCTGGTCGTCTCGGTGGTCCTGGTCGGCGGCCTCGGTGGATTGGGCTACGTCGGATACTCGTACTGGCAGGACAAATTCGGCGCGGCGCCGGACTACACCGGAACGGGTACCGGCGAGGTCGAGGTCGAGATCCAGAAGAACGCCTTCGGCTACGACATCGGCAACATCCTGAAGCAGAAGGGTGTCGTCAAGAGCGTTGACGCGTTCGTCGCCGCGCAGAAGGAGAACCCCAAGGGCAATTCGATCCAGGCGGGCGTCTATCTGCTCCACGAGAAGATGTCCGCGGCCGAGGCCGTGAAGATGATGGTCGACCCGAACAGCCAGAATCTTCTGGTGATTCCCGAGGGTTACCGCAATGTCACCATCTACGGGATGGTCGACAAGAAACTGCGCCTCAAAAAGGGAACGACCAAGGGAATTGCCACGTCCAAGGCATCCGATCTCGGTTTGCCCGACTGGGCGAGCAACAACAAGGACATCAAGGACCCGCTGGAAGGTTTCCTTTACCCGGCCGCCTATCCGGTCACCAAGGAAACCAAGCCGGAGACGATTCTGAAGAAGATGGTCTCCCGTGCCAACGAGGAGTACGACAAGCTCGACCTCGAAGGAGCGGCCAAGAAGTACAACCTGGACGGCCCATGGCAGGTGCTCACTGTCGCCAGCCTGGTCCAGGCGGAGGGCCTCACGCACGACGACTTCCGCAAGATGGCTGAAGTCGCGTACAACCGCTTGAAGCCGACCAACACGGTCACGAACCGTAAGCTTCAGTTCGACTCCTCATTTAATTACCTCAAGAACCAGAGTAAGATCAAGATCGGGTCGAGTGAGATCCTGAGTAACCCGGACCCTTACAACACCTATTACCACGAGGGCCTTCCGCCGGGTCCGATCAGTAATCCGGGTGACGAAGCCCTGCGAGCCACGCTCAACCCCACTGGTGACGGGTGGATGTTCTTCATCTCGCTCGACGGCAAGAAGACCGAGTTCACCAAGACGGCCGCCGAGCACGAGAGGCTCAACAAGAAGTTCAAGGAACAGCATGGCCTCGACTGACGGGCGCCGCCGGGCAGCCGTCCTCGGCTCACCCATCGCCCACTCGCTCTCCCCGGTCCTGCATCGGGCCGCCTATGCCGAACTCGGTCTCGACGACTGGTCGTACGACCGGTTCGAAGTGGACGAGGCGGGGCTGCCCGGCTTCATTCAGGGGCTCGACTCCACATGGGCCGGGCTCTCGCTGACCATGCCGCTCAAGCGCGCGATCATCCCGCTGCTGGACTCCGTCAGCGAGACCGCGGCCTCGGTGGAGGCGGTCAACACGGTCGTCTTCACGGATGACGGCCGAAGGACCGGCGACAACACCGATATCCCCGGCATGATCGCCGCGCTGCGCGAACGCGGTGTGGAGAAGACCGAATCCGCCGCCGTGCTCGGCGCCGGAGCGACCGCTTCCTCGGCGCTCGCCGCGCTGTCCGAAATCTGCACGGGACCGGTCACCGCGTACGTCCGCAGCCGGGAACGGGGCCAGGAGATGCGCGGCTGGGGCGAACGCCTCGGCGTCGACGTCCGGATCTCCGACTGGGCGGAGGCCGAGCAGGCGCTGCACGCCCCGCTGGTCATCGCCACCACGCCGGCAGGTGCCACGGACGCGCTGACCGATGCCGTACCGGATCGGCCCGGCACGCTCTTCGACGTGCTGTACGAGCCCTGGCCGACCGGACTCACGGCAGCTTGGGCGGCTCGTAACGGCGCAGTCGTCGGAGGTCTCGACCTTCTGGTGCACCAGGCCGTCCTCCAGGTCGAGCAGATGACGGGCCACTCGCCCGCTCCGCTCGCGGCGATGCGGCAGGCCGGCGAAGAGGCACTGGCCGCACGCTGACCACGCGTATGTGCGGGCCCCGATCCGTCCGTCTGCTGGACCGGCGGCCGGTTCGGGTGCCCGAGCGTGGGAGGATCGAAGGCGGCGGGCCAGGGCCGCGCACCCGGTCGCGCCGTTGCAGTTCCAGGCGCGAGCATGAGGAGCACCGTTGAGCAGGTTGCGCTGGCTGACCGCGGGGGAGTCGCACGGCCCCGCACTCGTGGCGACGCTGGAGGGTCTTCCCGCCGGCGTCCCGATCACCACGGAGATGGTGGCGGACGCACTCGCCCGGCGGCGGCTCGGCTATGGCCGCGGCGCACGGATGAAGTTCGAGAAGGACGAGGTCACCTTCCTGGGTGGAGTACGCCACGGTCTGACCATGGGGTCCCCGGTCGCCGTGATGGTGGGCAACACCGAATGGCCCAAGTGGGAGCAGGTCATGTCGGCCGACCCGGTCGACCCCGACGAGCTCGCCACCCTGGCCCGTAACGCCCCGCTGACCCGCCCCCGCCCCGGCCACGCCGACCTCGCGGGCATGCAGAAGTACGGCTTCGACGAGGCCCGGCCGATCCTGGAGCGCGCCAGCGCCCGGGAGACCGCGGCCCGGGTGGCGCTCGGCGCCGTCGCGCGGTCGTACCTCAAGGAGACCGCGGGCATCGAGATCGTCAGCCACGTCGTCGAGCTGGCCGCGGCCAAGGCGCCGTACGGCGTCTACCCCACGCCCGCCGACGTCGAGAAGCTCGACGCCGACCCGGTGCGCTGCCTCGACGCCGCCGCGAGCAAGGAAATGGTCGCCGAGATCGACCAGGCCCACAAGGACGGCGACACCCTCGGCGGTGTCGTCGAGGTGCTCGCGTACGGAGTGCCGGTCGGCCTCGGCTCGCACGTGCACTGGGACCGCCGTCTCGACGCGCGCCTCGCCGCAGCGCTGATGGGCATTCAGGCGATCAAGGGAGTCGAGGTCGGCGACGGCTTCGACCTGGCCCGCGTCCCCGGGTCGAAGGCGCACGACGAGATCCTGGTCACCGAGGACGGCATCAAGCGCGCCTCCGGCCGTTCCGGCGGCACCGAGGGCGGCCTGACCACCGGAGAGCTGCTGCGGGTCCGCGCCGCGATGAAGCCCATCGCGACCGTGCCCCGAGCGCTGGCCACCGTCGACGTCGTCACCGGTGAGCCCGCCAAGGCGCACCACCAGCGCTCCGATGTCTGTGCCGTGCCGGCCGCCGGGATCGTCGCCGAGGCGATGGTCGCGCTGGTCCTGGCCGATGCCGTCGCGGAGAAGTTCGGCGGCGACAGCGTCCCCGAGACCCACCGCAACGTGCAGTCGTACCTCGACCACCTCCAGATCCGATGAGCGGCCCGCTGATCGTCCTCGTCGGCCCGATGGGCGTCGGCAAGTCCACGGTCGGTGAGCTCCTCGCCGACCGGCTCGGCACCACCTACCGGGACACCGACGCGGATGTCGTGGCCACGGCGGGCAAGCCGATCTCGGAGATCTTCTACGACGAGGGCGAGGAGCACTTCCGCGAGTTGGAACGGCAGGCGGTACGCACCGCCGTCGCCGAGCACACCGGCGTCCTCTCGCTCGGCGGCGGAGCCGTGCTCGACGAGACGACCCGCGCCCTGCTCGCCGACCACGCGGTCGTCTACCTCTCGATGGACGTCGAGGAGGCCGTCAAGCGGGTCGGGCTGAACACCGCGCGCCCGCTGCTCGCCGTCAACCCGCGCCGGCAGTGGCGCGAGCTGATGGACGCCCGCCGCCATCTCTACACCGAGGTGGCCAGGGCGACCGTCGCCACCGACGAGCGCACACCCGAAGAGGTCGCCCAGGCGGTCCTCGACGCACTGGAACTGCCGGAGAGCGCGGGCGACCCCGCGGCGCCCGGCCGGGAGAACACACGCATGACGGACCAGGGACCCACACGCATCCAGATCGCCGGGAGCGCGGGCACCGACCCGTACGAGGTGCTGGTCGGCCGGCAGCTGCTCGGCGAGCTGCCCTCGCTGATCGGCGACCGCGCCCGGCGGGTCGCGGTCCTGCACCCCGAGGCGCTCGCCGAGACCGGCGAGGCGGTCCGTCAGGACCTCGCCGACCAGGGGTACGAGGCCATTGCCATTCAGCTGCCGAACGCCGAGGAGGCCAAGACCGTCGAGGTCGCGGCGTACTGCTGGAAGGCGCTCGGCCAGACCGGATTCACCCGCACCGACGTCATCGTCGGCGTCGGCGGCGGCGCCACCACCGATGTGGCCGGGTTCGTCGCGGCGACGTGGCTGCGCGGGGTGCGCTGGATCGCCGTGCCGACGACCGTGCTCGCCATGGTCGACGCGGCCGTCGGCGGCAAGACCGGGATCAACACCGCCGAGGGCAAGAACCTCGTCGGCTCCTTCCACCCGCCGGCCGGGGTGCTCTGCGACCTCGCCGCCCTCGACTCGCTGCCCGTGCACGACTACGTCAGCGGCATGGCCGAGATCATCAAGGCCGGTTTCATCGCCGACCCCGCGATCCTCGACCTGATCGAGTCGGACCCGGAAGGTGCCCGTACACCCGCCGGACCGCACACCGCCGAGCTGATCGAGCGCTCCATCCGGGTCAAGGCCGAGGTCGTCTCCAGCGACCTCAAGGAGTCCGGGCTGCGCGAGATCCTCAACTACGGTCACACCCTCGGCCACGCCATCGAGAAGAACGAGCGCTACAAGTGGCGCCACGGCGCGGCCGTCTCCATCGGGATGGTCTTCGCCGCCGAGCTCGGCCGGCTGGCCGGGCGCCTCGACGACGCCACCGCCGACCGGCACCGCACCGTCCTGGAGTCCGTCGGACTGCCGCTCACCTACCGCGGCGACCAGTGGCCCAAGCTGCTGGAGAACATGAAGATCGACAAGAAGTCCCGCGGCGACCTGCTGCGCTTCATCGTCCTCGACGGCCTGGGCAAGCCCACCGTCCTGGAGGGACCCGACCCGGCGGTGCTGCTCGCCGCGTACGGGGAGGTGTCGGCGTGACCCGCCGGGTCTTCGTGCTCAACGGGCCGAACCTCGGCCGGCTCGGCTCCCGTGAGCCCGATGTGTACGGCGCGACGTCGTACGCCGGACTCGTCGAAACCTGCCGGACGCTCGGCAAGGAGCTCGGCTTCGACGTCGACGTCCGGGAGACCAACGACGAGGGCGAGCTGATCCGCTGGCTCCACGAGGCCGCAGACGGTTCAATTCCGGTCGTTCTCAACCCGGGGGCTTTCACCCACTATTCGTACGGAATGCGGGATGCGGCGGCCCAGCGCACCGCCCCGCTGATCGAGGTGCACATCTCGAACCCGTACGCACGGGAGGAATTCCGCCACAACTCCGTGGTCGCGCCGGTCGCCACGGGGACCGTGGCCGGATTCGGCATCGGTTCCTACCGCCTCGCCCTGCGCGCCCTCGCGGACGAGTTGGCCGACTGACGGAGCGGTGCACCGGACGGCCGACCGGCCGACCGGGCACTGTGGACCGTCCCCGACCGTTCCCTCAGTGGCGGCCGGGGACGGTACGGTTGCCGTTCCACCAGCGCCAGTTGCCTGTACGAGACGGAGTGGCACCGGATGCAGCACGCAGTGGGGGCCCCGCTGCCGCCGCCCCAAGGCCCCGGAAGCGGACCTGTCGGCTGGACGCACCAGGCCCAGCACCCCGGACCGCCGGGGCCGCCGCCCACCACCCCTCCCACGCCCCAGGGCTGGCGCGGACCCGCCCCGCACGCACGCCCCGGCGCCTGTCTCCAGGGAAACCGCCGGGCACGTCCAGTTGCCGCCCGGCGGGCCCGTCCCGCTGCCCGCACCGCCCGCCGGACCCGGCACCGGCAGCGCGACCCTCGCCGTTCTCCTGATCGGCCCCGCGGGCGCGGGCAAGACCACCGTGGCCAAGCTCTGGGCCAGCCGCCGCCGGGTTCCCACGGCGCACGTCAGCCTCGACGACGTCCGCGAATGGGTCTGCTCCGGCTTCGCCGACCCCCAGGCCGGCTGGAACGACCACTCCGAGGCCCAGTACCGTCTCGCCCGTCGCACCTGCGGCTTCGCCGCCCGCAACTTTCTCGCCAACGGGATCTCCTGCATCCTGGACGACGCCGTCTTCCCGGACCGGCCGGTCGTCGGCCTCGGCGGCTGGAAGCGCCATGTCGGCCCCGGACTGCTGCCCATCGTTCTGCTGCCCGGCCTGGAGATCGTGCTGGAGCGCAACGCCGCCCGCAGCGGGAACCGCCGCCTCTCGGACGAGGAGGTCGCCCGCATCCACGGCCGGATGGCCGGGTGGTACGGCTCCGGACTGCCGATCATCGACAACTCGACGTACGACGTGGAGACCACCGCCCGCGTCCTGGACGACATACTCGCCCGTTCCATAGCCAGCCCCCCGGCCTGGTGAACCGCCATCGGGCGGTGTTCCCGGCCCGGCAACGGACCCGGCCGCGGCCCCCGGTCGGATGCGCTGACCGAGCAGGCCCGCGCCACCGCTCGTAGGCTCGTGACATGTCAGACGTGTACGCCGTCCGCCGCGGGCTGCTCCGCGACCGGTGCGCCGCCGTCGGATCCGCGGCCGCTCTGGTCTCCCGCCCTGCCAACGTCCGCTATCTCGCGGGCGGAGCGCCCCCGGGCGCCGTGCTGCTGCTCGGCCCCGGTGAGGACGTCCTGCTCTGCCCCCGCGCCCCGACCGGCGATCCCGCCGACGGGCGCACCGACGAGCAGCTGCGGGTGTCACTGACGCCGGCCACCGACGGCGATCCGGTGGTCGCGGCCGCCGGTCTGGCCACCTCGGTCGGTGCGGAGTCCCTGGCCGTCGAGGAACACCATCTGACGGTCTCCCGCCACCGGGCCATGAGCTCGGTCGCCCCGCGGCTACAACTCGCCGATCTCGGCGCCACAGTCGAGCAGCTGCGGGTCGTCAAGGACGAGGAGGAGATCGCCTGTCTGCGGATCGCCGCCGAGATCACCGATCAGGCCCTGGGCGAACTCCTCGAATCCATCCTGGTGGGACGCACCGAACGGCATCTCGCCCTGGAGCTGGAGCGCCGCCTGGTGGACCACGGTGCCGACGGCCCCGCCTTCGCCACTTCCGTGGCGACCGGGCCGAACTCCGGCCAGGGCCGCCACCGCCCCTCGGACCGACGGGTGGAGGAGGGGGATTTTCTCTCCGTCTGCCTGGGTGCGAACTATCGCGGCTACCGCTGTGAGATCGGCCGTACGTTCGTCATCGGGACCGCGCCCGCCGATTGGCAGATCGAGCTCTACGACCTGGTTTTCGCCGCTCAGCGGGCCGGGCGCGAGGCTCTCGTGCCGGGGGCCGCCTACCGCGATGTGGACCGTGCGGCCCGCTGTCTCCTGGACTCCGCGGGCCACGGCGGGGGCCTCGCACCATGGACCGGGCACGGGGTGGGGCTCGAAATCGACGAGGACCCGCAGCTGGCACCTGCAGCCATGGGTAAACTGGACGCTTGTGTGCCGGTCACCGTCGAACCGGGGGTCCACCTCCCGGGCCGGGGCGGGGTCCGGATCGATGACACGCTCGTCGTGCGCCCCGAGGCGGACGGCGGACCCGAGCTACTCACCATTACGACCAAGGAGCTGCTCGCGCTCTAGCGCGCATCCTCGGTCGTTCCACCAGCTTCAGTCCCAGGAGATTCCGCAACCGTGGCTTCCACGAACGACCTCAAGAACGGCCTGGTGCTCAAGCTCGACGGAGGCCAGCTCTGGTCCGTCGTCGAGTTCCAGCACGTCAAGCCCGGCAAGGGCCCGGCCTTCGTGCGCACCAAGCTCAAGAACGTGCTCTCCGGCAAGGTCGTCGACAAGACGTTCAACGCCGGCGTGAAGGTCGAAACGGCCACCATCGACCGTCGCGACATGCAGTTCTCGTACATGGACGGCGAGTACTTCGTCTTCATGGACATGGACACCTACGACCAGCTCATGGTCGACCGCAAGGCTGTCGGCGACGCCGCCAACTTCCTGATCGAGGGCTTCACCGCCTCCGTCGCCCAGCACGAGGGCGAGGTGCTCTACGTCGAGCTGCCCGCCGCCGTCGAGCTGACCGTCCAGCACACCGACCCGGGCGTCCAGGGCGACCGCTCCACCGGTGGCACCAAGCCCGCCACGCTGGAGACCGGCTACGAGATCGGCGTCCCGCTCTTCATCACCACGGGTGAGAAGATCAAGGTCGACACCCGCACGGGCGACTACCTCGGCCGGGTGAACAGCTAACCGTGGCTGCCCGGAACACGGCCCGCAAGCGCGCCTTCCAGATCCTCTTCGAGGCCGACCAGCGCGGTGAGTCCGTGCAGACGGTCCTCGCGGACTGGGTGCGGCTCTCGCGGTCCGACAGCCGTCAGCCGCCGGTCACCGAGTACACGATGGAGCTCGTCGAGGGGTACGCGCAGTACGCGGACCGGATCGACGACCTCATCGTGACCTACGCCGTGGACTGGGAGATCGACCGCATGCCGGTCGTCGACCGGAACATCCTGCGGCTCGGTGCGTACGAGCTGATCTGGGTGGACGGGACCCCGGACGCAGTGGTGATCGACGAGGCGGTCCAGCTCGCCAAGGAGTTCTCCACCGATGACTCCCCGTCCTTCGTGAACGGGCTGCTGGCCCGGTTCAAGGACCTCAAGCCGAACCTCCGCCGGGAGCAGTAGCCTCCGGCGGCGTTCAGCCACGAAGGGCCCGCGGTCTTGTGACCGCGGGCCCTTCGGCGTGCGGGAGGCCGGTTGCCGGCAACGAAAAAACCGTGTCGGCGCGGGCGCCCGAATGGGTGAACCCGCGCCGACACGGCGGTACGTTTCTGCGAGGGGTGTCAGGCCTCTTCGTGGGCGACGGCGCGACGCGCGTCCGCGTCCAGCACGCCCCAGCTGATCAGCTGTTCCGTGAGCACGGACGGCGACTGGTCGTAGATCACGGCCAGCGTGCGCAGGTCGTCCTGGCGGATCGAGAGCACCTTGCCGTTGTAGTCACCGCGCTGGCTCTGGATCGTCGCGGCATAGCGCTGCAACGGCCCGGCCTTCTCCGGCGGGACGTGGGCGAGGCGCTCCAGGTCCAGGACAAGCTTCGGCGGCGGCTCAGCGGCCCCGCCAGGCGTCGTACCGGGCAGGAGTTCCTGCACCGGGACTCCGTAGAAATCAGCGAGTTCGGCAAGACGCTGGACGGTCACGGCACGGTCGCCGCGCTCGTACGAACCGACCACGACGGCCTTCCAGCGGCCCTGGGACTTCTCCTCCACGCCGTGGAGAGAGAGGCCCTGCTGGGTGCGGATGGCACGGAGCTTGGCCCCGAGCTGCTTTGCGTATTCGCTGGACATAAGGCTCCCCGGACGCTGGAACATTTTTGCGGCTCCGCCGCGTGGCTGGTAACTCACTGTGAGGTTACGCAGCGTTACTTGGATGCGTCAAGCCGAATGGTCCGGACCGGCACCTCCCGGGGGTGTGACCAGGGCGCTGTGCAAGCCCTGGTAACGTTGATGACGCAATTTCGACGTCCTTTAAGGTCCGTCCAGTGAGGCGGAGAAGGAGGTCCGTTTCTTATGGACGCACAGCACGAAGCCACCGGCAATGCGGCACGCCCCGTTCTCGAGGCTCCCGACATCGCCCGAGTACTGACCCGAATCGCCCACGAGATCGTCGAACGCGCCAAGGGCGCCGACGACGTGGTGCTCCTCGGTATCCCGACGCGGGGCGTCTTCCTCGCCGGTCGGCTCGCCGAAAAACTCCAAGAGATCACCGGCCGGAAGATGCCGGTCGGGTCACTCGACATCACGATGTACCGCGACGACCTGCGGCTGCGCCCCGCGCGCGCCCTGGCCCGCACCGAGATCCCCGGCGAGGGCATCGAGGGCCGCCTGGTCGTCCTCGTCGACGATGTCCTCTTCTCGGGCCGCACGATCCGCGCAGCGCTCGACGCGCTGGGCGACATCGGCCGGCCCCGCGCGGTGCAGCTCGCGGTCCTCGTCGACCGCGGTCACCGTGAACTCCCGATCCGTGCCGACTACGTCGGCAAGAACCTCCCCACGTCGCTGCGGGAGACGGTCAAGGTCCAGCTCGCCGAGGAGGACGGCCGCGACGCCGTGCTGCTCGGTGTCCAGCAGACCGCCACGGTGGGCGAGCAGTAGCTGCACTTCACCCGTACGGAGTACCTCGAACCCGTACGGCAGCTTCCGCACGCCCGTTTGCCTGAATCCTCCAGCCACCCGGAGAACACCCAGATGAAGCGTCACCTCATCTCGGCCGCCGACCTCACCCGCGACGACGCCGTCCTGATCCTCGACACCGCCGAGGAAATGGCACGGGTCGCGGACCGGCCGATCAAGAAGCTCCCCACCCTGCGCGGCCGTACCGTCGTCAACCTCTTCTTCGAGGACTCGACGCGTACCCGCATCTCCTTCGAGGCCGCCGCCAAGCGCCTCTCCGCCGATGTCATCAACTTCTCCGCGAAGGGCTCGTCCGTCTCCAAGGGCGAGTCGCTCAAGGACACCGCGCTGACCCTGGAGGCGATGGGCGCCGACGCCGTCGTCATCCGGCACGGTGCCTCCGGTGCCCCCTACCGCCTCGCCACCTCCGGCTGGATCGACGGCGCCGTTGTCAACGCCGGTGACGGCACCCACGAGCACCCCACCCAGGCCCTCCTGGACGCCTTCACCCTGCGCCGCCGCCTCGTCGGGGCCGACGCCGGTATCGGCCGGGACCTCGAAGGCCGCCGGGTCACCGTCGTCGGCGACATCCTGCACAGCCGGGTGGCCCGCTCCAACGTCCACCTGCTGACCACGCTCGGCGCGCACGTCACCCTGGTCGCCCCGCCGACTCTCGTCCCGGTCGGCGTCGAGCACTGGCCGTGCGACGTCAGCTACAGCCTCGACGAGGTGCTGCCGAAGTCCGACGCGGTGATGATGTTGCGTGTACAGCGCGAACGGATGAACGCCGCGTACTTCCCGACCGAGCGCGAGTACTCCCGCCGCTACGGCCTGGACGGCGACCGCATGGCGAGGATGCCCGAGGACGCCATCGTCATGCACCCCGGTCCGATGGTCCGCGGCATGGAGATCACCGCCGAGGTCGCCGACTCCGACCGGTGCACGGCCGTCGAGCAGGTCGCCAACGGTGTCTCGATCCGCATGGCCGTCCTGTACCTGCTGCTGGGCGGTTCCGAGCCCGCCGCCCCGGCTCACCCGTCGCCCGCCACCCCCGCCCGTACCGAGGAGAACAAGTAACCATGAGCAAGATCCTTATCCGCGGCGCGAAGGTCCTCGGCGGCGAATCCCAGGACGTCCTGATCGACGGCGAGACCATCGCCGCCACCGCCCGGCAGGGCGAAATCGACTGGAGTGGTACCGGCATCGAGGCCGGGGACGCGACCGTCGTCGAGGCGGAGGGTCAGATCCTGCTGCCCGGCCTCGTCGACCTCCACACCCACCTGCGCGAGCCCGGCCGCGAGGACTCCGAGACCGTCCTCACCGGGACGAAGGCGGCGGCCGTCGGCGGCTTCACCGCCGTGCACGCCATGGCCAACACCTTCCCGGTCGCCGACACCGCCGGTGTCGTCGAGCAGGTCTGGCGGCTCGGCAAGGAGTCCGGCTACTGCGACGTGCAGCCGATCGGCGCCGTCACCGTCGGCCTGGAGGGCAAGAAGCTCGCCGAGCTCGGCGCCATGCACGATTCGGCCGCCGGAGTGAAAGTCTTCTCCGACGACGGCAAGTGCGTCGACGACGCGGTGATCATGCGCCGTGCGCTGGAGTACGTGAAGGCCTTCGACGGTGTCGTCGCCCAGCACGCCCAGGAGCCCCGCCTCACCGAGGGCGCCCAGATGAACGAGGGCATCGTCTCCGCGGAACTCGGTCTCGGCGGCTGGCCCGCCGTCGCCGAGGAGTCGATCATCGCCCGCGACGTACTGCTCGCCGCCCACGTCGGCTCCCGGGTGCACATCTGCCACCTGTCGACCGCCGGCTCCGTCGAGATCGTCCGCTGGGCCAAGTCCAAGGGCTGGAACGTCACCGCCGAGGTCACCCCGCATCACCTGCTCCTCACCGACGAGCTCGTACGGTCCTACAACCCGGTCTACAAGGTGAACCCGCCGCTGCGCACCGAGGCCGACGTCATGGCCCTGCGCGAGGCGCTCGCCGACGGCACCATCGACTGCGTTGCCACCGACCACGCCCCCCATCCGCACGAGGACAAGGACTGCGAGTGGGCCGCCGCCGCCATGGGCATGGTGGGCCTGGAGACCGCGCTCTCCGTCGTCCAGCAGACGATGGTCGACACCGGCCTCATCGACTGGGCGGGCGTCGCCGACCGGATGTCGTTCCGTCCGGCCGCCATCGGCCGCCTCGACGGACACGGCCGGCCCGTCTCGGCCGGTGAGCCCGCCAACCTCACGCTGGTCGATCCGGCATACCGTGGTGTGGTGGACCCCGCAGGCTTCGCCTCCCGCAGCCGCAACACTCCCTACGAGGGTCGCGAGCTGCCGGGCCGAGTCACCCACACCTTCCTGCGGGGCCGTGCCACGGTCGTCGACGGGAAGCTCGCGTGACATCACTCACCCCCCTGTACCTCCAGCTCGCCGCCGAGCAGAAGTCGGCCGAAGTGACCGACTGGTCCGCTCGCATCAGCTGGGTCATCGGACTGATCGTCCTCATCGCCTTCGTCTACTGGCTGATGCGCCAGGGATGGAAGTGGCGGGGGAGTCTCCAGTCCGATCTGCCGGAACTCAGCTCCACCCCGGAGGGGTTCGCGGACGGCGAGAAGCTGCTGACGCTCACCGGCAGGTACCACGCCTCGACGACCGCGGGGCAGTGGCTCGACCGGATCGTCGCCCACGGCCTCGGTACCCGCAGCCGCGTCGAGCTCACCCTGACCGACCAGGGCCTCGACGTCGTACGACCCGGGGCAGTCGACTTCTTCGTCCCGGCCGCCGCACTGCGTGAGGCCCGGCTCGACAAGGGCATCGCGGGCAAGGTCCTCCCCGAGGGCGGCCTGCTGATCATCACCTGGGCGCACGGCGACAAGCTGATCGACTCCGGTTTCCGCTCCGACCACTCGGCCGAGCACCCGGCCTGGGTCGAGGCCATCGAACAACTCACCAGCACTACGGAAGGCACCGCACGATGACGATCTCCACCCGGGGAGCCGCCAAAGCTCCCGCCGTACTCGTCCTGGAGGACGGCCGCGCCTTCCGCGGCCGCGCCTACGGGGCCGTGGGGGAGACCTTCGGCGAGGCGGTGTTCTCCACCGGCATGACCGGCTACCAGGAGACGCTGACCGACCCCTCGTACCACCGCCAGGTCGTCGTCATGACCGCCCCGCACGTCGGCAACACTGGTGTGAACGACGAGGACCCCGAGTCCGGACGGATCTGGGTCTCCGGCTACGTCGTCCGCGACCCCGCCCGGGTGCCCTCCAACTGGCGCTCGCAGCGCTCGCTCGACGAGGAGCTGGAGCGCCAGGGCGTCGTCGGCATCAGCGGCATCGACACCCGAGCCCTCACCCGCCACCTGCGCGAGCGCGGTGCCATGCGCGTCGGCATCTTCTCCGGTGACGCCGTCGCCGACGAGGCCACGCTGCTGGCTCGCGTCAAGGAAGCCCCCGAGATGGTGGGCGCCGACCTCTCCGCCGAGGTCGCGACCAAGGAGACGTACGTCGTCCCCGCGATCGGCACCAAGAAGTTCACCGTCGCCGCGATCGACCTCGGCATCAAGGGCATGACCCCGCACCGGATGGCCGAGCGCGGCATCGAGGTACACGTCCTGCCCGCCACCGCCACTCTGGAAGAGGTGTACGCGGTCGAGCCCGACGGCGTCTTCTTCTCCAACGGCCCCGGCGACCCGGCCACCGCCGACCACCCGGTCTCCGTCATGCAGGGCGTCCTGGAGCGGAGGACGCCGCTCTTCGGCATCTGCTTCGGCAACCAGATCCTGGGCCGCGCCCTCGGCTTCGGCACCTACAAGCTGAAGTACGGCCACCGCGGCATCAACCAGCCGGTGCAGGACCGCACGACCGGCAAGGTCGAGGTCACCGCGCACAACCACGGCTTCGCCGTCGACGCCCCGCTGGACAAGGTGTCGGACACGAAGTTCGGCCGCGCCGAGGTCTCCCACGTCTGCCTGAACGACCAGGTCGTCGAGGGGCTGCAGCTCCTCGACCAGCCGGCCTTCAGCGTCCAGTACCACCCCGAGGCGGCCGCGGGCCCGCACGACGCCGCGTACCTCTTCGACCGCTTCGTATCCCTGATGGAGGGCCAGCGTGCCTAAGCGCTCCGATATCCAGTCCGTCCTGGTCATCGGCTCCGGTCCGATCGTCATCGGTCAGGCCGCCGAGTTCGACTACTCCGGCACCCAGGCCTGCCGCGTCCTCAAGGCCGAGGGCCTGCGCGTCATCCTGGTGAACTCCAACCCGGCGACGATCATGACCGACCCGGAGATCGCCGACGCCACGTACGTCGAGCCGATCACCCCCGAGTTCGTCGAGAAGATCATCGCCAAGGAGCGCCCCGACGCGCTGCTCCCCACACTGGGTGGCCAGACCGCGCTCAACACCGCGATCTCCATGCACGAGAAAGGTGTCCTGGAGAAGTACGGCGTCGAGCTCATCGGCGCCAATGTCGAGGCCATCAACAAGGGTGAGGACCGCGACCTCTTCAAGGGTGTCGTCGAAGCCGTCAACGCCAAGATCGGCCACGGCGAGTCCGCTCGCTCGGTCATCTGCCACTCCATGGACGACGTCCTGGCGGGCGTCGAGACGCTCGGCGGCTACCCCGTCGTCGTCCGCCCCTCCTTCACCATGGGCGGCGCCGGCTCCGGCTTCGCCCACGACGAGGAGGAGCTGCGCCGGATCGCCGGTCAGGGCCTCACGCTCTCCCCGACCACCGAGGTGCTCCTGGAGGAGTCCATCCTCGGCTGGAAGGAGTACGAGCTGGAGCTGATGCGCGACAAGCACGACAACGTCGTGGTCGTCTGCTCCATCGAGAACTTCGACCCGATGGGCGTCCACACGGGTGACTCGATCACCGTCGCCCCGGCGATGACGCTCACCGACCGCGAGTACCAGCGGCTGCGCGACATCGGCATCGCGATCATCCGCGAGGTCGGCGTCGACACCGGCGGCTGCAACATCCAGTTCGCCATCGACCCGACCGACGGCCGCGTCATCGTGATCGAGATGAACCCGCGCGTCTCCCGCTCCTCGGCGCTCGCCTCGAAGGCCACCGGCTTCCCGATCGCCAAGATCGCCGCCAAGCTGGCCGTCGGCTACACGCTCGACGAGATCCCGAACGACATCACCGAGAAGACCCCGGCCTCCTTCGAGCCGACCCTCGACTATGTCGTCGTCAAGGCCCCGCGGTTCGCCTTCGAGAAGTTCCCCTCCGCCGACTCCACCCTCACCACCACCATGAAGTCGGTGGGCGAGGCCATGGCGATCGGCCGGAACTTCACCGAGGCGCTCCAGAAGGCGCTCCGCTCGCTGGAGAAGAAGGGCTCGCAGTTCTCCTTCACCGGTGAGACCGGCGACAAGGCCGAGCTGCTGGCCGAGGCGGTCCGCCCGACCGACGGCCGGATCAACACCGTCATGCAGGCGATCCGGGCCGGCGCCACCCAGGAAGAGGTCTTCGACGCCACGAAGATCGACCCCTGGTTCGTCGACCAGCTCTTCCTGATCAAGGAGATCGCCGACGAGCTGGCCGCCGCGGACGAGCTCGGCCCCGAGCTGCTGGCAGAGGCCAAGCGTCACGGCTTCTCCGATGCCCAGATCGCCGACATCCGCAGCCTGCGCGAGGACGTCGTGCGCGAGGTGCGGCACGCCCTGGGAATCCGCCCGGTCTACAAGACGGTCGACACCTGCGCCGCCGAGTTCGCCGCGAAGACGCCGTACTTCTACTCCAGTTACGACGAGGAGAGCGAGGTCGCGTCCCGCACCAAGCCGGCGGTGATCATCCTCGGCTCCGGCCCCAACCGCATCGGCCAGGGGATCGAGTTCGACTACTCCTGCGTCCACGCCTCCTTCGCCCTGAGCGACGCGGGCTACGAGACCGTGATGGTCAACTGCAACCCGGAGACCGTCTCCACCGACTACGACACCTCCGACCGCCTGTACTTCGAGCCGCTGACGCTCGAGGACGTGCTGGAGATCGTGCACGCCGAGTCCCTCGCGGGCCCGGTCGCCGGTGTCGTCGTCCAGCTCGGCGGCCAGACCCCGCTGGGTCTGTCGCAGGCGCTCAAGGACAACGGCGTGCCGGTCGTCGGTACCTCCCCGGAGGCGATCCACGCCGCCGAGGACCGCGGCGCCTTCGGCCGCGTCCTGGCCGAGGCCGGACTCCCGGCCCCGAAGCACGGCACCGCCACCACGTTCGACGAGGCCAAGGCCATCGCCGACGAGATCGGCTACCCCGTCCTCGTACGCCCGTCGTACGTGCTCGGCGGCCGGGGCATGGAGATCGTGTACGACGAGACGCGCCTCTCCTCGTACATCGCCGAGTCCACCGAGATCAGCCCCACCCGGCCGGTCCTGGTCGACCGCTTCCTCGACGATGCGATCGAGATCGACGTCGACGCGCTCTATGACGGCACCGAGCTCTACCTCGGCGGCGTCATGGAGCACATCGAGGAGGCCGGCATCCACTCCGGTGACTCCGCCTGCGCGCTGCCCCCGATCACGCTCGGCGGCTATGACATCAAGCGGCTGCGCACCTCCACCGAGGGCATCGCCAAGGGCGTCGGCGTACGCGGCCTGATCAACATCCAGTTCGCGCTCTCCGGCGACATCCTGTACGTCCTGGAGGCCAACCCGCGCGCCTCGCGCACCGTCCCCTTCACCTCGAAGGCGACCGCGGTACCGCTCGCCAAGGCCGCCGCCCGCATCTCGCTGGGCGCGACCATCGCCGAGCTGCGCGAGGAGGGTCTGCTGCCGAAGCACGGTGACGGCGGCACTCTGCCGCTCGACGCGCCGATCTCCGTCAAGGAGGCCGTCATGCCGTGGTCGCGGTTCCGCGACATCCACGGCCGCGGTGTCGACACCGTCCTCGGCCCGGAGATGCGCTCCACCGGCGAGGTCATGGGCATCGACTCGGTCTTCGGCACGGCGTACGCCAAGTCGCAGGCCGGCGCGTACGGCCCGCTGCCCACCAAGGGCCGCGCGTTCATCTCGGTCGCCAACCGCGACAAGCGCTCGATGATCTTCCCGGCGCGCGAGCTGGTCGCCCACGGCTTCGAACTGCTGGCCACCTCCGGCACCGCCGAGGTGCTCAAGCGCAACGGCATCCACGCCACGGTCGTGCGCAAGCAGTCCGAGGGCGTCGGCCCGCAGGGCGAGAGGACCATCGTCCAGCTCATCCACGACGGCGAGGTCGACCTGATCGTCAACACGCCGTACGGAACGGGCGGCCGCCTCGACGGCTACGAGATCCGTACCGCGGCCGTCGCCCGGTCCGTGCCGTGCCTCACGACGGTCCAGGCACTCGCCGCCGCCGTACAGGGCATCGATGCACTCAACCACGGAGACGTCGGCGTACGTTCCCTCCAGGAACACGCGGAACATCTGACCGCGGCGCGCGACTAGCAGGCCCAGCAGGGGGACACCGGAAACGGTGTCCCCCTCTCTGTGAGGACACCGAGGACACCCCGATGTACAAATTCTTCTTCCAGCTGGTCTTCAAGCGGATGGACCCGGAGCAGGCGCACCACCTGGCCTTCCGGTGGATCTGCCTCGCCGCCCGCATCCCCGTGCTGCGCACCTTCGTCGCCGCCGCGCTCGCCCCCCGCTACGAGGAGCTGCGCACCGAGGCCCTCGGCCTGCGGATGCACGGCCCCTTCGGCCTCGCCGCCGGCTTCGACAAGAACGCCGTCGCGATCGACGGCATGTCGATGCTCGGCTTCGACCACATCGAGATCGGTACGGTCACCGGCGAGCCACAGCCCGGCAACCCCAAGAAGCGGCTCTTCCGCCTCGTGGCCGACCGCGCGCTGATCAACCGCATGGGCTTCAACAACGAGGGCTCCGCGGCCGTGGCCGAGCGCCTGGCCACCCGCAACCCGGTCTTCCGGACCACGGTCGGCGTCAACATCGGCAAGACCAAGGTCGTGCCGGAGGCCGAAGCGGTCGGCGACTACGTGAAGTCGACCGAACGGCTCGCCCGTCACGCCGACTACCTCGTCGTGAACGTCTCCTCGCCCAACACCCCCGGCCTGCGCAACCTCCAGGCCACCGAGGCGCTCCGGCCCCTGCTCAGCGCCGTGCGCGAGGCAGCCGACCGGACGGTCGCCGGCCGGCGGGTCCCCCTGCTCGTAAAGATCGCTCCCGATCTCGCGGACGAGGACGTCGACGCGGTCGCCGATCTCGCGGTCGAGCTCGGTCTGGACGGCATCATCGCCACCAACACCACCATCGCCCGGGACGGCCTCGGCCTGAAGTCCTCGCCGTCCCTGGTCAAGGAGACCGGCGGGCTGTCCGGCGCGCCCCTCAAGGCACGCTCCCTGGAGGTCCTGAGCCGCCTTTACGCGCGGGTGGGAGACCGGATCACCCTGGTCGGTGTCGGCGGCATCGAGAACGCCGAGGACGCCTGGCAGCGCATTCTCGCCGGTGCCACGCTGGTCCAGGGCTACAGCGCCTTCATCTACGAGGGCCCGTTCTACGCCCGGGCGATCCACAAGGGCCTGGCCGCGCGCCTGGCCGCCTCCCCGTACGCCACCCTCGCCGAAGCCGTCGGCGCAGAAACCAGGAAGGCCACCGCATGATCCCGGAACCGTTCGGCGCACGCCTGCGCCGTGCCATGGACACCCGCGGACCGCTCTGCGTCGGCATCGACCCGCACGCCTCGCTCCTCACCGCCTGGGGCCTGAACGACGACGTCGCAGGTCTGGAGCATTTCACGCGTACGGTCGTCGAGGCGCTGGCGGACCGGGTCGCCGTCCTCAAGCCGCAGTCCGCGTTCTTCGAGCGCTTCGGCTCGCGCGGCATCGCGGTCCTGGAGAAGGCCGTCGAGGAGGCGCGGGCGGCCGGTGCACTCGTCCTGATGGACGCCAAGCGCGGCGACATCGGCTCGACCATGGGTGCCTACGCGGCGACCTATCTGGACAAGGACTCGCCACTGTTCTCGGACGCGGTCACCGTCTCGCCGTACCTCGGCTTCGGTTCGCTGCGCCCGGCGCTCGACGCGGCTGTCCTCTCCGGCGCGGGTGTCTTCGTGCTCGCCCTCACCTCCAACCCGGAGGGAGCGGAGGTTCAGCGCGCCACCGCCACCGACGGGCGTTCGCTGGCCCAGCTGATGCTCGACCACATGGCCGCCGAGAACGAGGGGGCCACCCCGCTCGGCTCCGTCGGCGCGGTGGTCGGTGCCACGCTCGGGGACGCGGGTGTGAATCTCGCCATCAACGGCCCCCTGCTCGCCCCCGGGATCGGGGCCCAGGGGGCGACGCCCGCGGATCTGCCCGGTGTGTTCGGCGACGCGGTGGGCAATGTGGTGCCCAGTGTGAGCCGCGGCGTACTGAGCCAGGGACCGGACGTGGCGGGGCTGCGCGCAGCCGCCGAACGGCTCACGGACGAGGTCCGGGCGGCCGTCGCAGGTAGGTGAACATGCCACGTAACAGTGTGTTGACTGAATCCTGACCAAAAAACTTGGTTGTTATGCCTGAAATGTCCTGGTCGGCTGAGGCTGACCAGGACTTTTCGTTGGTTCTCGCTGACTCGAGCGGTCTTGGCCGCTAGTCTCCGACGAGAGCCGACGTACACAAGTTGTCCGTCGCTCACCTGGTGTGGAGCGTCCAGCTTCCTCACCGGTCCGTATCCGACAGATCGACATCCGAGGTGACGTAGGCGTGGCTCTTCCGCCCCTTACCCCTGAACAGCGCGCAGCCGCGCTCGAAAAGGCCGCCGCGGCTCGCCGGGAGCGGGCCGAGGTCAAGAATCGACTCAAGCACTCCGGCGCCTCCCTCCACGAGGTCATCAAGCAGGGCCAGGAGAACGACGTCATCGGCAAGATGAAGGTCTCTGCCCTCCTGGAGTCCCTGCCGGGCGTGGGCAAGGTCCGCGCCAAGCAGATCATGGAGCGGCTCGGCATCTCCGAGAGCCGCCGAGTCCGGGGTCTCGGCTCCAACCAGATCGCATCCCTGGAGCGCGAGTTCGGCGGCAGCGCCGCCTGACGTTCTCAGGCACCCCTGAGAACCTGGATAATCGCTTCATGGCTGCAACATCCCGGGGGACGTCCCCCGTACCCCCGGACGTACGTCCGCGGCTGACCGTGCTCTCCGGCCCCTCAGGGGTCGGCAAGAGCACGGTCGTCGCCCATATGCGCAAGGCCCACCCCGAGGTATGGCTCTCGGTGTCGGCGACGACCCGCAAGCCGCGCCCCGGCGAGCGCAACGGTGTCCACTACTTTTTCGTGGACAACGACGAGTTCGACAAGCTGATCGCCAATGGCGAGCTGCTGGAGTGGGCCGAGTTCGCCGGCAACCGGTACGGCACGCCGCGCCGTGCCGTGCTCGACCGCCTGGAGGCGGGCGAGCCGGTGCTGCTGGAGATCGATCTCCAGGGCGCACGGCTGGTCCGGCAGTCGATGGCGGACGCCCAGCTCGTGTTCCTGGCCCCGCCGAGCTGGGAGGAGCTGGTGCGCCGGCTCACCGGCCGCGGGACCGAATCCGCCGAGGTGATCGAGCGCCGGCTCGCCGCCGCCAGGATCGAACTGGCTGCCGAGTCCGAGTTCGATACGACGCTGGTCAACACCTCCGTCGAGGACGTGGCGCGTGAGCTGCTAGCCTTGATGCTGGAGGCTTCCGGCCACCGTGCCGACAGCGACTGAACGCAGCCGACACGCGCGGCAGTACGGAACTCCGCACTGTCAAAGATTTCTTTGATCTTTACCCCCTTCGGAAGGCAGAGAGTGTCCTCTTCCATCACCGCGCCCGAGGGCATCATCAACCCGCCGATTGATGAGCTCCTTGAGGCCACCGACTCGAAGTACAGCCTCGTGATCTACGCGGCCAAGCGCGCGCGCCAGATCAACGCGTACTACTCGCAGCTCGGCGAGGGTCTCCTGGAGTACGTCGGTCCGCTCGTCGACACCCACGTGCACGAGAAGCCGCTCTCGATCGCGCTCCGCGAGATCAACGCGGGCCTGCTCACCTCCGAGGCCATCGAGGGCCCCGCGCAGTAAGCAGGAATTGCACCTTCACCACAGGCCCGGCGGCCACGGCTGCCGGGCCTGTGGTGTGTCCGGGGCGACCGCGTCGGACCGGGTGCGGTGAGGCAGCATGGGGGTGTTCGTATCCGAGTGCGGGGAGACGCAGTGGACAAGCCGAAGGTCGTTCTTGGGGTCAGCGGAGGCATCGCCGCGTACAAGGCGTGCGAGCTGCTGCGCCGGTTGACCGAATCCGGTCACGACGTGAGGGTCGTCCCGACCGAGTCGGCGCTGCACTTCGTGGGGGCGGCCACATGGTCGGCGCTCTCGGGCCACCCGGTGTCGACGGGGGTCTGGAGCGACGTCCACGAGGTGCCGCACGTCAGGATCGGGCAGGGCGCCGACCTGGTCGTGGTCGCCCCGGCCACCGCCGACATGCTCGCCAAGGCCGCCCACGGTCTCGCCGACGACCTGCTCACCAACACGCTCCTGACCGCCCGCTGTCCCGTTGTCTTCGCGCCCGCCATGCACACCGAGATGTGGGAGCACCCCGCCACCCGGGAGAACGTCGCGACACTGCGCCGCCGCGGCGCCGTCGTCATCGAGCCCGCCGTCGGCAGGCTGACCGGCGTCGACACCGGCAAGGGCCGGCTGCCCGACCCCGGGGAGATCTTCGAGGTCTGCCGCCGGGTGCTGGCCCGCGGGCCCGTCGAAGCCGACCTGGCCGGCCGTCACGTCGTGATCAGCGCGGGCGGTACGCGAGAGCCGCTCGACCCGGTGCGCTACCTCGGCAACCGTTCCTCCGGCAAGCAGGGTTTCGCGCTGGCCCGCACCGCGGTCGCCCGCGGCGCCCGGGTCACGCTCATCGAGGCCAACACCGGTCTGCCGGACCCGGCGGGCGCCGATGTCCTGCACGCAGGTACCGCCATACAGTTGCGCGAGGCCGTGCTGAAGGCCGCCGCGGACGCCGATGTGGTCGTGATGGCGGCGGCGGTCGCCGACTTCCGCCCCGCCGAGTACGCGACCGGGAAGATCAAGAAGAAGGACGGTCAGGAGCCCGCGCCCATCAAGCTCGTCCGCAATCCCGACATCCTCGCCGAGGTCGCCGGTGAACGCGCCCGGCCGGACCAGATCGTCGTAGGTTTCGCCGCCGAGACCGACGATGTCCTCGCCAACGGACGCGAGAAGCTCCGCCGCAAGGGCTGCGATCTCCTCGTCGTCAATGAGGTGGGGGAGCGCAGGACGTTCGGCTCCGAGGAGAACGAAGCGGTGGTCCTCGCAGCCGACGGCGGTGAGACCCCGGTCCCGTTCGGTCCCAAGGAGGCACTCGCCGACACGGTCTGGGATCTCGTGTCGTCGCGGCTCGGATGAAATTCTCGTTTCACGCCATCACTCAAGCCAAAACCCCTGGAATATGGGCGCAAATGGCTTTCTCGGGAGGCGAATTTCGTACCGTGACGGGCCGTGCCACAGGTCACAGAACTCCCAAAGGGCGAGACATGTTGTCCGCCGAGCGACAGCGACCGATAAACTGACCCAGGACCGTGCCGGGCGCAGCTCCCGGCCGTCCGCCAAATGATCAGCCAGCAGCCGCTGCAACCCCAGGGAGCGATGTGTCCCGCCGTCTCTTCACCTCGGAGTCTGTCACCGAGGGCCACCCCGACAAGATCGCTGACCAGATCAGCGACACCATTCTCGACGCGCTGCTCCGTGAGGACCCCCGGTCCCGCGTCGCCGTCGAGACCTTGATCACCACCGGTCTGGTGCATGTCGCGGGTGAGGTCACGACCAAGGTCTACGCCGACATTCCGACCCTCGTGCGCAACAAGATTCTCGAGATCGGCTACGACTCCTCCAAGAAGGGCTTCGACGGCGCCTCCTGTGGCGTCTCGGTGTCCATCGGCGCGCAGTCGCCCGACATCGCGCAGGGCGTCGACACCGCGTACGAGACGCGGGTCGAGGGTTCCGCCGCAGGTGAAGAAGGGGACGACCTCGACAAGCAGGGTGCCGGCGACCAGGGCCTGATGTTCGGGTACGCCTGCGACGAGACGCCCGAACTCATGCCGCTCCCGATCTACCTCGCGCACCGGCTCTCGCGCCGGCTCTCCGAGGTCCGCAAGAACGGGACCATCCCTTACCTGCGCCCGGACGGCAAGACCCAGGTCACCATCGAGTACGACGGCGACAAGGCCGTCCGCCTCGACACGGTCGTCGTCTCCTCGCAGCACGCCAGCGACATCGACCTCGACTCGCTGCTCGCGCCCGACATCCGCGAGTTCGTCGTCGAGCACGTGCTCGCGCAGCTGATCGAGGACGGCATCAAGCTGGACACCGACGGCTACCGGCTGCTGGTCAACCCGACCGGGCGCTTCGAGATCGGCGGCCCGATGGGCGACGCCGGCCTGACCGGTCGCAAGATCATCATCGACACCTACGGCGGCATGGCCCGTCACGGCGGTGGCGCCTTCTCGGGCAAGGACCCGTCGAAGGTCGACCGCTCGGCCGCGTACGCCATGCGCTGGGTCGCCAAGAACGTCGTCGCGGCGGGCCTTGCCGCCCGTTGCGAGGTGCAGGTCGCGTACGCGATCGGCAAGGCCGAGCCCGTCGGTCTGTTCGTCGAGACGTTCGGCACCGCGGCGGTCGAGACCGAGAAGATCGAGCACGCCATCGGCGAGGTCTTCGACCTCCGCCCGGCCGCGATCATCCGCGACCTCGACCTGCTCCGCCCGATCTACGCCCAGACCGCGGCGTACGGCCACTTCGGCCGTGAGCTTCCCGACTTCACCTGGGAGCGCACGGACCGCGTGGACGCGCTGCGCACGGCGGCCGGGCTGTAAGCCTGCCGCCCGCAGTCTGTACGCCGGGGCCCGGACGCCGCACGCGGTGTCCGGGCCCCGGTGCGTGCGGCCGCCGGTGTGCTTCCGCCGGGGCCGGTGTCAGTGGTGTCTGGTAGGAATTTGGCTGTGAGCAGCGAAAACGAGCGACCCGAGGACCCCGCGGGCGGGATCCCGGAGCAGCTTGCGCTCATTCGGGAGACGGTACGGAAGGCCGACGTGCCACGGGCCAAGCCGCGGACCTGGCGCGGCGCCGCGCTCGCCAAGGAGCTGCCCGTCGCCCGGGTGCTGGTCAACAAGGGCGTGCTCCATCTCGACCAGTACTTCGACTACGCCGTGCCCGAGGAGCTCGACGCCGACGCACAGCCCGGAGTGCGGGTGCGCGTGCGATTCGGGGCCGGGGGGCGCAACGTCCGCGGCGGGCGGCGTGAAGGAGGCGGCCTGATCGACGGGTTCCTCGTCGAGCGGCTCGCCGAATCGGACTACACAGGAGCCCTGGCCGCGCTCGCCTATGTCGTATCACCCGAACCGGTGCTGGGACCGGAGCTGCTGGCCCTCTCGCGGGCTGTCGCCGATCGTTACGCGGGCAGCCTCGCCGATGTGCTGCAGCTCGCCGTGCCGCCCAGGAACGGACGGGCCGAGTCCAAGCCCTCGCCCGAGCCCCTGCCACCGCCGCCCGCGCCGTCGGCGGGGAGCTGGGAGCGATACGCCCAGGGGCCCGCTTTCCTGCGGGCGCTGGCCGAGGGCGGTGCGCCCCGGGCCGTATGGACCGCGCTGCCCGGACCGCACTGGCCCCAGGAGATCGCCAGGGCCATGGCCGCGACGCTCGCGTCCGGGCGCGGTGCGCTGGTCGTCGCGCCGGACGGCCGGACCGCGGGGCGGGTGGACGCCGCGCTCACCGAGCTGCTCGGCGAGGGCCGCCACGCGCTGCTGACCGCCGACTCGGGACCGGAGAAGCGCTACCGGGAGTGGCTCGCCGTTCGGCGCGGTTCGGTGCGGGCGGTCGTCGGGACGAGGGCCGCGATGTTCGCACCCGTCGCCGATCTGGGCCTGGTCGCCGTCTGGGACGACGGGGACTCCAGCCACAGTGACGACAATGCCCCCTTCCCGCACGTCCGCGAGGTGCTCGAACTGCGGGCCGCGCACGGCCGGTGCGCATTCCTGCTCGGCGGTACGAACTGCACCGTGGAGGCCGCCCAGCTGGTGGAGAGCGGCTGGGCGCTGCCGCTGCGCGCGGACCGCGAGCAGCTGCGCATCGCGGCGCCCCTGGTGCGTACGGTCGGCGACGGGGAGCTGGCGCGGGACGGGGCCGCGAGGGCGGCCCGGCTGCCCAGCCTGGCCTGGCAGACAGTACGGGACGGGCTCCGCAGCGGTCCGGTCCTGGTCCAGGTGCCGCGCCGCGGATACGCACCGCGGCTGGCTTGCGAGCGCTGCCGTGAACCCGCCCGCTGCCGGCACTGCGCCGGACCGCTTCAGGCACCGGACCAGCGGGATCTCGACTGCGCATGGTGCGGGCGGGCCGAGACCGCCTGGCACTGCGTCGCCTGCGGCTCCCATCGGCTGCGGGCCCAGATCGTCGGTGCCCGCCGCACCGCCGAGGAGCTCGGCCGGGCGTTTCCCGCGGTACCGGTACGGACGTCGGGCCGCGACCATGTCCTGGACTCGGTGCCGGACACGCCGGCACTGGTCGTCAGCACCCCCGGCGCCGAACCCGTCGCCGAGGGCGGCTACGCGGCGGCGCTGCTGCTGGACGGCTGGGCGATGGTCGGGCGCCCCGACCTGCGGGCCGGCGAGGAGGCGCTGCGCCGCTGGACGGCCGCGGCCTCGCTCGTGAGGGGGCAGCCCGAGGGCGGCACGGTGGTGATCGTCGCCGAGCCGACGCTGCGGCCCGTGCAGGCCCTGGTGCGCTGGGACCCGGTCGGACACGCCCGCCGTGAGCTGGCGGAACGGGCCGAGCTAGGTTTCCCCCCGGTGTCCCGGATGGCCTCGGTGACCGGCTCGCCGGAGGCACTCGCCGCGTTTCTCGCGACCGCCGAACTGCCGCCGGAGGCCGAGGTGCTCGGCCCGGTCCCGGTGCCGGGCGCCGCGCCGGGCAGACCCCGCAGGCCCTGGGACGCACCGCCGGGGGAGTCCTGGGAGCGGGCGCTGCTCAGGGTGCCGCCGGGGAGCGGGGCGGCGCTTGCGGCCGCGCTGAAGGCGGCGCAGGCGGCGCGGATGTCCCGGGGAGGCGGCGCGCAGGTCCGGATCAGGGTGGATCCGCCGGACATCGGGTGACGGCCGGGCGGGTGAGGCCGGACCAGGAGACGCGGCTGCCCCGCCGTGCATCGGGCGCGGCGGGGCAGGGGGTGGCACGGTCAGCCGTTGCGTGGGCCGGGGAAGATGCCCGGGCGCACGTCCTCGCGCAGGGACGAGCGGTCCGCCGGCGGCTGCGGAGGCATGGAGCGTGCGGCAGGTACGGCGGGCAGCGCGGGCGCACCGGCGGAGCCGGGCGCAAGGGGCAGGGGGCGCGGCACCGCGGTCTCCGCGACGTCCTCGGCCGTTCCCGGCTGCCGGGCGTTGCGGCGGGCGCCGTAGCGGCGGTGCACCGCCTGCTTGGTGACCCCGAGCGCGGAGCCCACCGCGTCCCAGGAGAAGCCCAGCGAGCGGTCGAAGTCCACTGCCGCGGTGACCAGGGTCTCGACACTGTCCCGCAGCTCCTGGGCCAGCCTGACGGTGGGGGCCGGGGCCCTGCCGTAGACGACGAAGCCCGTGGACGGGCCGGAGCGGCGCGGACGGTAGACGTTGCCCAGTTGGGCGGTGAGCGTGCGCAGCGCGTCCACCTGCCGCCGGACCCGCTCGATGTCCCGCACCAACAGATGCAGGCTGGCCCGCGCTTGGGCGTCGTGGGTTGCGTGGTCGGCCATGAAGAAGCCTCTCGAACCGGCATGGAAAAAGGGATCGGGCCGCACCGTGGCGGCTCGCTTCGGTCAATCTCTCTTGACCAACGCGTCAGCCGGGGATCTGGTCACGGTGCAGGGGCGCGTGTGCATATCCAAGGGGCGCGCAGTCCTGCGTACGCCCCCCGGACGCCCGGCCCATAGACTTGTGCGTTGCTCGTCACCGTACGTTTCGGCCCGAGAGGCAGTCAGCCACCCATGAAGCTCGTCTTCGCAGGCACCCCCGAGGTAGCCGTACCCGCCCTGGACGCCCTGATCGCCTCCGACCGGCACGAGGTGGCCGCTGTCGTCACCCGGCCCGACGCCCCCGCCGGGCGAGGCCGCCGCCTGGTCGCCAGCCCCGTCGCCGAGCGCGCCGAGGAGGCCGGGATCGAGGTGCTGAAGCCCGCCCGGCCGCGCGACGAGGACTTCCTGGCACGGCTGCGGGAGATCGGCCCGGATTGCTGTCCGGTCGTCGCCTACGGAGCGCTGCTGCCCAAGACCACGCTCGACGTGCCGGCCCGCGGCTGGGTCAACCTCCACTTCTCGCTGCTGCCCGCCTGGCGCGGCGCGGCCCCCGTACAGCACGCGATCATGGCCGGGGACGAGGTGACCGGTGCATCGACCTTCCTGATCGAGGAGGGGCTCGACTCCGGCCCGGTGTACGGCGTCCTCACCGAAGAGGTACGGCCCACCGACACCAGCGGTGACCTGCTCACCCGGCTGGCGTTCGCGGGTGCGGGGCTGCTCGTCGCGACCATGGACGGCATCGAGGACGGCACGCTGCACGCCGTACCGCAGCCCGCCGAGGGGGTCACCCTCGCACCGAAGATCACCGTCGAGGACGCCCAGGTGCAGTGGTCCGCCCCTGCCCTGCGGGTCGACCGGGTGGTGCGCGGCTGCACTCCCGCTCCCGGGGCGTGGACGCTGTTCCGCGGAGAGCGGCTGAAGCTGATCCAGGCGGCGGCCGTGCTGGACCGTGCCGATCTGGCGCCCGGCGAGCTGTCGGCGGCGAAGAACAATGTGTACGTGGGCACCGGATCGCACGCCGTCGAGCTGCTCTGGGTCCAGCCGCAGGGCAAGAAGCCGATGCGGGCCGCGGACTGGGCCCGCGGGGTGCGGATCGTCCACGGCGAGCTCCTGGGGATCTAGTGCTGTGACCGGGGCGGCGACGTAGGCTGGGAGGGTTCGCCCTCTCACCATCAGCGGAGCACCTTTCACGTGAACGACCAGCAGCGTCGCCGTCCCGCCAAGCCGCATCGCCGCCCCAAGAAGGACCCCGTCCGGTTCCTCGCCTTCGAAGCGCTCAGGGCCGTCGACGAACGCGATGCGTACGCCAACCTCGTCCTTCCCCCGCTGCTGAAGAAGGCCCGCGCCAAGGGAGACTTCGACAACAGGGACGCGGCGCTGGCGACCGAACTGGTCTACGGGACGCTGCGCCGCCAGGGGACGTACGACGCGATCGTCGCAGCCTGCATCGACCGGCCGCTGCGCGAGGTCGACCCGCCGGTCCTCGATGTGCTCAACATGGGCGTGCACCAGCTGCTCGGCACCCGTATCCCCACCCACGCAGCGGTCTCCGCCAGCGTGGAGCTGGCCCGTGTGGTGCTCGGCGAAGGGCGGGCCAAGTTCGTCAACGCCGTGCTGCGGAAGGTTGCCGCGGACGACCTCGACGGCTGGGTGGCGCGTGTCGCCCCGTCGTACGACGAGGACGCCGAGGACCACCTCGCGGTCGTGCACTCGCATCCGCGTTGGGTCGTGTCCGCGCTCTGGGACGCGCTGGGCGGCGGCCGTGCCGGGATCGAGGACCTCCTCGAAGCGGACAACGAACGGCCCGAGGTCACCCTGGTCGCCCGCCCCGGCCGCTCCACCACCGACGAACTGCTCACCGCCCTCGGTGACGAGAACGGCCTGCCCGGCCGCTGGTCGCCCTATGCCGTACGGATGGCGGAGGGCGGCGAGCCCGGCGCGCTGACCGCCGTGCAGGAGGGCCGGGCCGGGGTCCAGGACGAGGGCAGCCAGCTGGTGGCCGCCGCTCTCGCCAACGCACCGCTGGAGGGCAGTGACACCCGGTGGCTCGACGGCTGTGCGGGGCCCGGCGGCAAGGCCGCCCTGCTCGGCGCACTCGCCGCCGGACGCGGTGCCGCCCTGCTCGCCGCCGAGAAGCAGCCGCACCGGGCCCGCCTCGTGGAGCGCGCGCTGGCCGGCAACCCCGGGCCGTACCAGGTGATCACCGCTGACGGAACCCGCCCGCCGTGGCGGCCCGGCACCTTCGACCGGATCCTGATGGACGTCCCGTGCTCGGGCCTCGGAGCGCTGCGCCGCCGCCCGGAGGCACGCTGGCGGCGCCGCCCGGAGGACCTGGAGAGCTTCGCCCCGCTGCAGCGCGGTCTGCTGCGTGAGGCATTGAAGGCGGTACGGGTCGGCGGCATCGTCGGTTACGCGACCTGCTCACCGCATCTCGCGGAGACCCGGGTCGTCGTCGAGGACGTGCTCAAGGGGCGTGGCGACCGGCCGGTCGATGCGGAGTGGGTCGATGCCCGCCCGCTGATGCCGGGAGTGCCCGCGCTGGGTGACGGTCCCGACGTCCAGTTGTGGCCGCATCTGCACGGCACCGACGCGATGTATCTGGCACTGCTGCGCCGGACCGCCTGAGGCAGGCCGGGGGCCGCGCGCGGCCGGTGGGGCGGTCAGGGCCCGAGGCAGGTGCGAACGCACGCGGGTACTGGCCGCCGCCGGGACCGGCCACCCGCCGGACTCGCTGTCCCGTCCGTCGGCGGAAGACCTTCCGCCGCCTGCCGGCAGCAGGCCCCCCGCCTCAGGGCCCCGTACCGCCCCCCGAAGGGCCCGACGCGGGCTGAAACGCCCGTATCGCACGGCCGGGAGGCCTGGATTCCGCGAACTGTAATGATCCCGTGAGGCTTTGGCCCGCACCAGGGCGGGGAAGCGGCGCGGAACATGGCAGGCTTGGCACATGGCCCAGATCAACCCCAGCATCCTGTCCGCCGACTTCGCCCGTCTCGCCGAGGAGGCGAAGGCAGTCGAAGGTGCCGACTGGCTCCACGTCGATGTGATGGACAACCACTTTGTGCCCAATCTGACCCTCGGCGTGCCGATCGTGGAATCGCTCAGCCGGGCCACGGACACTCCGTTGGACTGCCATCTGATGATCGAGGACCCGGACCGCTGGGCGCCGCAGTACGTCGAGGCGGGCGCCGGTTCCGTCACCTTCCACGTGGAGGCCGCGGCAGCCCCCGTACGGCTGGCGCGGGAGATCCGGGCCAAGGGCGCCCGCGCCTCCATGGCGCTCAAGCCCGCGACGCCCATCGAGCCGTACGAGGACCTGCTCCCCGAACTCGACATGCTGCTGATCATGACGGTGGAGCCGGGCTTCGGCGGCCAGGCTTTCCTGGACATCATGCTGCCGAAGATCCGCCGCACCCGTGAGCTGATCTCCAAGCACGGCCTCGAACTGTGGCTCCAGATCGACGGCGGTGTCTCCGAGTCCACCATCGAGCGGTGCGCCGAGGCCGGTGCGGATGTCTTCGTCGCGGGTTCGGCGGTGTACGGGGCCGAGGACCCGGCCGAAGCGGTGCGCGCCCTGCGCGCCACGGCGGAAGCGGCCACCGCCTCGGCGGCCTGGGCGTGCCGCCACTGAGGCCGGAACCGGCGCCGGAACCCGCTCCTGCCCCCCGATTGCAGGTCGGCCCGGCCAAGGGCAGATGAACGCGGTCCGACGGGACCGATCAAGGATCGCCGGATCTGACAGGATGAACGGCGTATCGAGAGTGTGAACAGCAGTGAGGAGATCGCGGTGTCTGCAATGTCGGCGGGACGGTCCGCCCTGCGGATGGGGCCCGCGGAGCTGGTGCAGGCGGCGGCCATGGCCCGCCGCTTCTACCTCGAAGGAAAGTCGAAGATCCAGATCGCCGAGGAGTTCGGCGTCAGCCGCTTCAAGGTGGCCCGGGTCCTGGAGACGGCTCTGGAGCGCGACCTCGTACGGATCGAGATCCGCGTCCCGGCCGAACTGGACGCCGAGCGCTCCGACGCGCTCAGGGCCCGCTACGGGCTGCGTCACGCGGTCGTCGTCGAATCTCCGGCGGAGGAGCAGGACGACGCACCGGATCCGGAGAACCTGGGTGAGGTCGCGGCGGATCTCCTCGGAGAACTGGTGAACGAGGGCGATGTGCTCGGACTGGCCTGGGGCCGGTCCACCATCCACATGGCGGCGGCGCTCGACCGGCTGCCGCCGTGCACGGTCGTGCAGCTCACCGGGGTGTACGACGCGGGGACGGCCGAGCGCGGCTCGGTCGAGGCGGTCCGGCGGGCCGCTCAGGTGGCCGGCGGTGAGGCCCACCCGATCTACGCGCCGATGCTGCTGCCCGACCCGGCCACGGCGGCCGCGCTCCGCCACCAGACCGGTATCGCCCGCGCCTTCGAGTACTTCGACAAGGTGACGGTCGCCGCGGTGTCCATCGGCTCCTGGGAGCCGGGCATCTCCACCGTCCACGACATGCTCACCGACGAGGAGCGGGCGCACTACGCGTCGCTCGGCGTCGCCGCCGAGATGTCCGCCCACCTCTTCGACACGGAGGGGCGGCGGGTCGGCCGGGACCTGGGGGAGCGATGCATCACGGTCGAGGCCGACCGGCTGCGCCGGATCCCCGAGGTGGTGGCGATCGCGGGCGGCCAGCGGAAGGCTGCGGCGATCGGGGCGGTGCTGCGGTCCGGGCTCGTCACCAGCCTGGTGACGGACACGGCGGCGGCCGACTATCTGCTGACCGAGTCGCCGGCGCCGCGGCGGCCGGCGCTGGAACGGGCGGATCCGGACGGGGCCTGAGCGGGTGACGGGGGCGGGCAGCGGTGGTCGCGGTGACCGTTGCCGTCGCCGCCCGGTGGCCGCTGTGTCCTCAACCGCCGGACGGGTTGATTCTGCCGCCCGGCGATTGAGTGGGTCTTGACCGACGAGTCCGGTGGTTCAGTCCCGGGCCACGCCCAGGACCGTTGCCTCCAGGTACTCTTCCGGCTCCTCGTACTGGCTCACATCGGCCGGGTTGTAGCGGGGGGTCTGCCGTGACCAGTCCAGGTTGCCGCGCATCCAGCTCCGCATCCCGTCCAGGTACGGTGCGAGCATCCAGGACAGCTGTGGGTACGCGGCCAGCAGCTCGGCCTCGGCGGTGAGGAACCGCTCCGTCTCCGTGGCGATCTCCGCGCAGACGTGTTCGAGCGCCTGCTGCTTGCCGTATCCGCGATGGTGCCGGACCAGATGGACGAGATTGTGGATCTCGCCGAGCACCTGCTCCTTCTCGTAGGAGTACACGTCGTTGGCCCAGCACACGACATTGCACGACGCTTCCAGCGCGGCGATGAACCGGGAGTCGTTGTGGATCGACTCGGGAGCCTCGATCCCGGCCACGGTCTCTATCAGGTCCATGCAGACATGTATCGCGCCGGTGTGGCGACGCTTGGCGATGTACGTCTCCTCGGACGGCACCACCCCTGCGGCCCGGTTCCCGGCCTCCCAGGTGGTGGCCGTCGTGAGATAGGTGGTGAGGTGCCAGCCGAACCGGGTGCGCCAGTGCGCGGCCGCGGTCGGCGTCGTCCGTTCCCACAGATCGACCAGGGCGACCACAGCGGCGGGAAGGTCCTCGTCCGGCAGGGTGCCGGAACCGGTGCCCTCGATCACGGACCGCATCACCGCGACCACGTCCCGCACCCGCTCGGGGCTGCGGCCCAGGTGACCGTCGTCGAGCTGGTCGTCGACGAGAAACAGCCATACGAACCAGTCGGCGACGAGGTCGAGATCCTTGCTGTCGGCGGTCGGATACACCATGCCGACGAACGCTCCGAAGTCCGCTTGCTCGAAGCGCTCCCTGGCTGAATCCCGGTGTACCAGACCGGTGTTGCGGATCCAGCTGTCGAGGTGGACCCGGGTGTGCCCGACGTGCGGATTCGTCCGCTGGGGGAACGGGCAGTAGATGTCCGGCAGTTCGCTCTCCACGGGTGGGTCGTGATCCTCTCCGGTCGTACGTGTGACGGAAGTTGTGACCGTCCGCCAGTTCCTCCGGGGCGTAGTCGTGACCCACGGGACCTGCGGGTTTGAAGCTACCCGACCCCTTGTCATCAGGTCCAGGGAAGATGATCGCGAATGATTCGGATGCCGTACGGGTAGGGTCCGCGGGAAAGGCAGGTTCCACTTGCCCGGACTCCCGCTCCGTTCCTTTGGAGGAACGTACGGACGTGGGGGCTGTTTGCTGTGTCTTCCTGGAAGCGACCTGCTCCGTTTCGTATGAAAAAATGAGCGTTATGCGCTTTCTTGAGCCCGGCACTGGTCGCTACACAGACTCCCCCTCGGTCCCGTACGACCTCACGTACGACGATGTCTTCATGGTTCCGGGTCGTTCGGCGGTCGGATCCCGCCAGGGTGTCGACCTTTCCTCGCCGGACGGCAGCGGCACCACCATCCCGCTCGTCGTCGCGAACATGACGGCCATCGCGGGCCGTCGGATGGCTGAAACGATCGCCCGCCGCGGCGGGCTCGTCGTCATCCCTCAGGACATCCCGATCGACGTCGTCACCGATGTCGTCTCCTGGGTGAAAACACGCCACCTCGTGCTCGACACGCCGATCGTGCTGGCCCCGGGCCAGACGGTCGCCGACGCCCTGTCCCTGCTGCCGAAACGCGCGCACGGCGCGGGTGTCGTCGTCGACGAGGAGCAGCGGCCCCTCGGTGTCGTGACCGACCACGACCTGACCGGCGTCGACCGCTTCACCCAGCTCTCCGAGGTCATGTCCAGGGATCTGGTGCTGCTCGACGCGGACATCGACCCGCGCGACGCGTTCAACAAGCTCGACGGCGCCCACCGCAAGCTCGCCCCGGCGGTCGACGCGGACGGCCGGCTCGTCGGCATCCTCACCCGTAAGGCCGCACTGCGCGCCACTCTGTACACCCCCGCCACCGACGCGGCCGGCAAGCTGCGGATCGCCGCCGCCGTCGGAATCAACGGCGATGTGGCCGGCAAGGCCAAGCAGCTCCTCGACGCGGGCGTCGACACGCTCGTCGTGGACACCGCCCACGGTCACCAGGAGTCCATGATCAGTGCGGTCAGGGCCGTCCGGGCGCTCGACCCGCAGGTGCCGATCGTCGCGGGCAACATCGTCGCCGCCGAGGGTGTGCGCGACCTCATCGAGGCCGGCGCCGACATCATCAAGGTCGGTGTCGGCCCCGGCGCCATGTGCACCACCCGGATGATGACCGGTGTGGGCCGGCCGCAGTTCTCCGCCGTCCTGGAGTGTGCCGCCGAGGCGAAGAAGTACGGCAAGCACGTCTGGGCGGACGGCGGCGTCCGTCACCCGCGCGATGTCGCCATGGCGCTCGCCGCGGGCGCGTCCAACGTGATGATCGGCTCCTGGTTCGCCGGTACGTACGAGTCGCCGGGTGACCTCCAGCAGTCCGCCGACGGCCGCTTCTACAAGGAGTCCTTCGGCATGGCGTCCGCGCGCGCCGTGAAGAACCGTACGTCGGACGAGTCGGCGTACGACCGTGCCCGCAAGGCGCTCTTCGAGGAGGGCATCTCCACCTCGAGGATGTTCCTCGACCCGGCCCGGCCCGGCGTCGAGGACCTGATCGACTCGATCATCGCGGGCGTCCGCTCCGCCTGCACGTACGCCGGCGCGGCCTCCCTGGAGGAGTTCGCCGAGAAGGCGGTCGTCGGGGTGCAGAGCGCCGCCGGTTACGCCGAGGGCAAGCCGCTGCACGCCAGCTGGAGTTGATTCCGGAGTTCCGCAACACCGTTGCCCCTCACGGCCGTTCGAGCCGTGAGGGGCAACGGTGTTTTCGGATGTCCTCGCGTGGCTCGGGGATGTCCGATTCCGGCCCTCGGATACCAAGGTGAACCGCTCCAACCACATTGAGATGTAAGTAATATGAAGCGCAATCAGCTGCCCGCCTCTCTGCGGTAAGGGATCTCATGTCCTTCTTCACCGACCTGGCCCATCAGTACATCGACGGAGAGTGGAGGCCGGGCAAGGGGTCCTGGGACATCATCGACTTCAATCCGTACAACGGGGAGAAGCTTGCCTCGATCACGGTTGCCACGGCCGCCGAGGTGGACCAGGCGTACCGGTCCGCCGAGGTCGCCCAGCGGGCGTGGGGCGACACCAATCCGTACGCCCGCCGGCTGGTGCTGGAGCGGGCGCTGCGCGTCGTCGAGGAGCGCGAACCCGAGATCAGCGAAGCGATCGTCGCGGAACTGGGCGGCACCCGGCTGAAGGCGGCCTTCGAGCTGCATCTCGCCAAGGAGTTCCTGCGGGAGTCGATCCAGCTCGCGCTGCGGCCCTCCGGGCAGATACTGCCCTCGCCGACCGAGGGCAAGGAGAACCGTGTCTACCGGGTGCCCGTCGGTGTCGTGGGTGTCATCAGCCCCTTCAACTTCCCGTTCCTGCTGTCCCTGAAGTCGGTCGCCCCCGCACTGGCGCTGGGCAACGCAGTGGTGCTCAAGCCGCACCAGAACACCCCGGTCTGCGGCGGCACGCTGGTGGCGAAGGTGTTCGAGGAGGCGGGGCTGCCGGCCGGGCTCCTGAACGTCGTGGTCACCGACATCGCGGAGATCGGGGACGCACTGCTGGAGCACCCCATTCCGCAGGTCATCTCCTTCACCGGTTCGGACAAGGTGGGACGGCACGTCGCCACGGTCTGCGCGGCGAACCTCAAGCGCGCCGTGCTCGAACTCGGCGGCAACAGCGCGCTCATCGTCCTCGACGACGCCGATCTGGACTACGCCGTGGACGCGGCCGTCTTCAGCCGGTACGTGCACCAGGGCCAGGTCTGCATGGCCGCGAACCGGATCCTGGTCGACCGCTCGGTGGAGAAGGAATTCACCGAGAAGTTCGTCGCCAAGGTCGCTTCGCTGCGGGTGGGGGACCCGGCCGACCCGGAGACCCAGATCGGCCCGCTGATCAACTCCTCGCAGGCCGAGGCCATTTCCTCGCTCGTCGACCAGACCGTCGAGGCCGGCGCGACGGCCCTGCTGCACGGCAGCGCCGAGGGCAATCTGGTGAGCCCGTCCGTGCTGACCGGTCTGGCCGCCGATTCCCCCGTCCTGTCCCAGGAGATCTTCGGTCCGGTCGCGCTCCTCGTGCCGTTCGACGGTGAGGACGAGGCGGTACGGATCGCCAACGACACCCCGTACGGTCTGAGCGGCGCGGTGCACACCGGCAACATCGAGCGCGGCGTACGGATCGGGCAGCGCATCCACACCGGCATGATCCACATCAACGACGGCACGGTCCACGACGAGCCCATCGTCCCGTTCGGCGGCGAGAAGAGCTCCGGCCTCGGCCGGCTGAACGGCGAGTCGATGGTCGAGGCCTTCACCACGCAGAAGTGGATCTCGGTGCAGCACGGCCGTTCGCAGTTCCCGTTCTGACCGGTCACCCGATGCGGTGAGCGCGCCCGGCGGGGCGGGGCCATGGTCTACTTCGGGGGCGGCACCTGCCGCCCCCGAAGCAGACCATCGCAGAGAAGTGAACCGCCCGAAGTGCGCCTGAACGACCTCGACGAACGCATCGTCCACGCCCTCGCCGAAGACGCCCGGCGCTCCTACGCGGACATCGGCGCGCTCATCGGCCTGTCCGCGCCCGCCGTGAAACGCCGTGTGGACCGGTTGCGCGCCGAGGGCGCGATCACCGGGTTCACGGTGCGGGTGGACCCCGCGGCGCTGGGGTGGGAGACCGAGGGGTTCATCGAGATCTACTGCAGCCGCAATACGTCGCCGGAGCTGATCAAGCAGGGGCTTGCGCGGTACCCGGAGATCGCGTCGGCCTCCACGGTGACGGGGGAGGCCGACGCGATCGTGCAGGTCTTCGCCGCGGACATGCGCCACTTCGAGCAGGTGCTCGAGCGGATTGCGGGCGAGCCGTATGTGGAGCGGACGAAGTCCGTGCTCGTGCTGTCGCCACTGCTGCGGCGGTACTCGTCGGGGTCGCCGCAGTAGGGCGCGGGCCGCGTCCGACACCCGACCTGCCCTCGATCGCCGGACGGGCCGGACAGTTGCCGGGCGGGCCGGTGATGCCCGGGCTGCGGGTCTTCGACGAGGCGTCGGGCTGAGACCTGTGTCACCTGCTTGACCTGCAAAGACGTCGAGCGCAATGAATCGCCGCCACAGGCCGTCGGCGCGCAATGGATCGACGGTGCACGCGCAACGCTCGCGCCTTGTCCGGTTCGAGTGGCGGACCGTACCGTCAATACGTCCCCGCCCCGCCCGCACCGCCCGAGGTCAGCCATGCCGCCGTTGCGTACCGCCCTGCTCCAGAGCTCCGGACGACCCGGGCACGTGGACGAGAACATCAAGGTGCTCGACGGAGCCGCACGGCGGGCGGCGGACGCCGGGGCCCGGCTGCTCGTCTGTCCCGAGCTGTTCCTGACCGGGTACGCGATCGGGGCCGACGTGGCCCGGCTGGCCGAGCCGGCGGACGGGCCCTCCGCCCGGGCCGTCGCCGAGATCGCCGCGCGGCACGGGCTCGCGGTCCTCTACGGCTACCCGGAGCGCGCGGGCGAGCAGATCTTCAACGCCGCGCAGCTCATCGGGCCGGACGGGTCGGCGCTCGCGAACTACCGCAAGACCCATCTCTTCGGCTGCTTCGAGCAGGAGTGGTTCACCCCGGGCGAGCAGCCCGTCGTCCAGGCCGAACTGGACGGCGTACGCATCGGGATCATGATCTGCTACGACGTCGAGTTCCCGGAGAACGTCCGCTCGCACGCCCTCGCAGGCACCGATCTGCTGCTGGTGCCCACCGCGCAGATGCACCCCTTCCAGTTCGTCGCCGAGTCCGTCGTACCGGTGCGCGCATTCGAGAGCCAGATGTACGTGGCGTACGTCAACAGGACCGGCCCGGAAGGCGAGTTCGAGTTCGTCGGGCTGAGCTGCCTGGCCGGTCCGGACGGCACCGTCCGTACCCGCGCCGGACGCGGCGAGGAACTGGTCATCGGCGAGGTCGACCCCGAGTTCCTGAGCGCCTCGCGCGCCGCCAACCCGTATCTGAACGACCGCCGCCCCGGTCTGTACGGCTCCCTCGTCTGAGCCCGCCACCCCTCGTTCCACCTTTTTCGCGCAAGGAGTTCCGTACCCCATGACGTCCACGGTGCCCAACGCCGTCCAGCACACCGACGCGGCTGAGCCGATCACCATGTTCGGGCCGGACTTCCCCTATGCGTACGACGACTTCCTGGCGCACCCCGCAGGGATCGGGCAGATACCGGCGACGGAGCACGGCACCGAGGTCGCCGTCATCGGTGGCGGGCTCTCCGGCATCGTCGCCGCGTACGAGCTGATGAAGATGGGGCTCAAGCCCGTCGTCTACGAAGCGGACGAGATCGGCGGGCGGCTGCGCACCGTCGGCTTCGACGGCTGCGACCCGGAGCTCACCGCCGAGATGGGCGCGATGCGCTTCCCGCCGTCCTCCACCGCGCTCCAGCACTACATCGACCTGGTCGGGCTGGAGACGAAGCCGTTCCCCAACCCGCTCTCCCCGGCCACCCCGTCGACCGTCGTCGACCTCAAGGGCGAGTCGCACTACGCGCGGACCATCGACGATCTGCCGCAGGTCTACCGCGATGTGATGGACGCCTGGAACCGGTGCCTGGAGGAGGGCGCGGACTTCTCCGACATGAACCGCGCGATGCGCGAACGCGATGTGCCGCGCATCCGCGAGATCTGGGCGGAGCTCGTCCGGAAGCTCGACAACCAGACCTTCTACGGATTCCTCTGCGACTCCGACGCCTTCAAGTCGTTCCGGCACCGTGAAATCTTCGGCCAGGTCGGCTTCGGCACCGGTGGCTGGGACACCGACTTCCCCAACTCCATCCTGGAGATCCTGCGCGTCGTCTACACCGAGGCGGACGATCACCACCGGGGCATCGTCGGCGGCAGCCAGCAGCTCCCGCTGCGGCTCTGGGACCGCGAACCGCAGAAGATCGTCCACTGGCCGCTCGGCACGTCACTCTCCTCGCTTCACGGTGGTGAGCCGCGCCCCGCCGTGACCCGGCTGAACCGTACCGCCGGAAACCGGATCACCGTCACCGACGCCACGGGTGACATACGCACCTACCCCGCCGCGATCTTCACCGGGCAGTCCTGGCTGCTGCTCTCGAAGATCGACTGCGACGACGCGCTCTTCCCGATCGACCACTGGACGGCGATGGAGCGCACCCACTACATGGAGTCGTCCAAGCTGTTCGTCCCCGTCGACCGGCCGTTCTGGCTGGACAAGGCCGTCGACGGCAGGGGGGTGCCGACCGGGCGGGACACCATGTCGATGACGCTCACCGACCGGATGACCCGGGGCACCTACCTCCTCGACGACGGGCCCGACAAGCCGGCCGTCATCTGCCTCTCGTACACCTGGTGCGACGACAGCCTGAAGTGGCTGCCGCTCTCCCCGAACGAGCGCATGGACGTCATGCTCAAGTCGCTCGGCGAGGTCTATCCGGACGTCGACATCAGGAAGCACATCATCGGCAACCCGGTGACGGTCTCGTGGGAGAACGAGCCCTGGTTCATGGGAGCGTTCAAGGCCAATCTGCCGGGCCACTACCGGTACCAGCGGCGGCTGTTCACCCACTTCATGCAGGACCGGCTGCCCGCCGACCGACGGGGTCTGTTCCTCGCGGGCGACGACATCTCCTGGACGGCCGGATGGGCCGAGGGCGCCGTACAGACCGCGCTCAACGCCGTGTGGGGTGTGATGACCCGGTTCGGCGGCGCGACCGATGCGACGAACCCCGGCCCCGGCGATGTCTTCGACGACATCGCCCCGGTCGAACTCCCGGAGGACTGAGAACGACCGGTCCGGGACCCGCCCGGTGTCACGCGGGCCGGCAGACGCTGCGCTGTCGGCCCAGGCCCGAGATCTCGACCTCCATCACATCGTCCGGGCCCAGGTAGGGGAAGCGGCCGGACAAGGCCACACCCTGCGGGGTCCCGGTGTTGATGACGTCACCGGGCTCCAACACCAGATACTGCGACAGGTGGTGCACGAGATGCGCCACGCTGAAGATCATGTCCGCGGTGCTGGAGTCCTGCCGCGGCTCCCCGTTCACATAGCTGCGCAGCCGCAGCTGCTGCGGGTCACCCACCTCGTCGGCCGTCACCAGCACCGGCCCCAGCGGGTTGAACGTGGCGCAGCTCTTGCCCTTGGACCACTGGCCGCCCGACTCCTCCAGCTGGAAGGCGCGCTCGGAGACGTCGTTGCTGACGGCGTATCCCGCGATGTGCGCGGCGGCGTCGGCGGGGGAGTCCAGGTAGGAGGCGCGGCGGCCGATGACGACGGCCAGCTCCACCTCCCAGTCGGTCTTCTTCGAGCCGCGCGGGATGAGCACGTCGTCGTACGGGCCGACGATCGTGTTCGGCGACTTGTAGAACAGGATCGGCTGCTCGGGCGGCTCGCTGCCCGACTCCGCCGCGTGGGCCGCGTAGTTCTGGCCGATGCAGAGCAGCGCGGAGGGGCGGGCCACCGGGGCGCCGATCCGCTGACCGGTGATGTCGATCCCGGGGAGCGCCGGCTCGGCGGGCACCAGGTTCGGATGGTCGGCGAGCGCGGTGAGGAACGCGCCGTCGATGTCGTCGGTGATGCCGGACAGGTCGTGGTGACGGCCCTCGGGGCAGATGGCGACGGGGCGCTCATGGCCCGGTTCACCGATGCGCATCAGTCGCATGGAGGTGAGTTCTCCTGACAGGTATGGGGGTCGGGGGGAGACGGACTTGGCCGGCCTCGCAGGACAGCCCTCAGCGAAGACGGATGAGGGCGTCGGCGGTGACCGCATGGACCGGAGGGCGTCCGGCGAGCAGCCGCAGTACTTCGTTGACGGCGCTCATTCCGAGCCGCTGCCGGCACTCGACGCTGCCCGCCGCCTGGTGCGGGGTGAGCAGCACATTCGGCAAGGAGCGGAAGGGGTGGCCGGCGGGCAGCGGCTCGGCGTCGAAGACATCGATCGCCGCGTCCAGCCGTCCGGTCGACAGCTCGGCGAGGAGCGCGTCCTCGTCGACCAGCCACGACCTGGCGGTGTTCACCAGGCCCGCCCCGTCCGGCATCAGCGCCAGCTGTTCGGCGCCGATCATCCTGTGGGTCTCCTCGGTGACCGGCGCGTGCACGGCCACGATCCTGCTGCGCGACAGCAGAGTCCGAAGCGGTACGGACCTCACGCCGAGCGCCTCGGCGTCCGCATCGGAAAGGTAGGGGTCGGTGACGCTGACCCGCGCCCCCATCGCCCGCACCAGGGCGATGTAGGCACGTCCGGTGCGGGAGGCGCCGATCACGCCGATGTCGCTGCCATGGATCTCGTGGCGGGGCGGGGCCTCGCTCGCCGCCGCCCACTCCAGCCCGCCGCGCAGGGCGTGGTCGAAGCGCTGGATGCGGTGGAGCAGCGAGAGCGTGAACGCGAGAGCCACCTCGGCGACCGGGCGGGCCATCTCGTCACCCGCCTGGGTGACCAGGATGCCCCGCCGGAACACCTCCTCGGTGACATAGGGCGCGACCGCCGAACCGGTGTGCGCCACCAGCTCCAACCGGTCCGCCGATGCGAGGAGTTCGGCGTCCACCTTGGGCGCGCGCCACGAGGTGATCAGTGCGCGGGCGCCGGGCAGCGCCGCGGCCACCGCCGCCCGGTCGGAGTGGTCGTCCAGAACCGTCAGTTCCGCCGCGCGCTCCAGCTCCCGCCAGACCTCGGCGGTGAAGAACTGGGCCCGCAGGCCCGGCGGTACGGCGACGACCACCCGTGAGCGGTCGGCAGGATCAGGAGAGCCAGTCATCGAGGTGCTCCGCAACGAAGGCGTCATCGGTCAGCCAAGGGTAGGCCGCGGCCACCCGGCTGATCTCCTCCGCCTGGCCGGGGGAGAGTGTCTCGGCCGGGTCCAGGCACCGGATGTTCACCAACAGCCCCTGGCGATGCAGTACTTCGTGCACCCCCGCGATGCAGCCGCGGAACGCGCCGCGCACATCGAAGACCGCGCTGTTGGCATCGGTCAGCTCGGAGCGACGTGCAAGACAACGCACCATCGCCTCGTGGTCACCGCCGCGCGCCTTGCGGACGTCGTCGAGGAGCGTCACCGCGGAGCTCGTCCACACGGCCCACTGGCCGAGGAGGCCGCCCGCGAACCAGCGCGGTGTGCCGCCCGCCGTCTCGTACGGGGTGAGCAGATCACCGATGATGTCGTCGTCGTTGCCGGTGTACAGCGCCACCTCGTCGGCGCGGTCCGCGGCGGCCACCGCCCGTACGACATCGGCCGTGCGGTACCGGTCGAACGGGGCGATCTTCACCGCGACCGTGTTCGGCAGATCGGTGAAAGCGGACCAGAAGCCCGGCGACAAGTATCGTCCGCCGACGGCCTCCTGGAGATAGAAGCCGATCACCGGCAGCACCTCGCCGACCGCCCGCGCCCGCTCCAGCAGACCTTTCTCGTCCGCACCGGGCACGGCCGGGCTGAGCAGCACCGCGTCGTAGCCGAGCTCTGCGGCGGTCTCGGCCTCGGCGACGGCCTGCGCGGTGTATCCGCAGGTACCGGCGACCTTGATGAACGGTCGGCCGGCCTCGGCGGCGATTGTCTCGGCCGCGAGCTCCAGGACCGGCCGGAACAGACCGACGTCCGGTTCCCGGATCTCGAACTGCGTGGTGTGGACGGCGACGGCGACCCCGCCCGCGCCGGAGGCGAGGTAGTAGCGGGTCAGCGCACGCTGCCGTCGCTCGTCGAAGGAGCCGTCGACGTGCAGGGCGAGCGGATGGGCGGGGATCACGGCACCGCGGGCGAGCGCGTCCAGGGCGGAGGTGGACAGGAGGGAGGGAGTGGACATGGAGTGGATCAGAACCTTCCGTCACGGACCTGGAACTTGGTGGGCTTGCCGGACAGCGGCAGCCCGCGGCGCAGCCAGTCGGCCTGCCACTCGACAAGGGTGCGCAGAGCGACATCCGGGTACCCGAAGAGAGCATGGCAGCGACTCGCGTCGGAGAGCAGCGCGGTGGGCGCCTCCTCGCCCGCGAAGACCGGCTCCCGGCCGAACTCCTCGCCGAACCACTGGGCGATGCGGCGCACCGAAGCGGTCTCGGGACCGGTGAGGTTGAGGGTGAACGCCTCGCCGTCGGTGGCGTGCAGCAGGGACCGCAGGGCGACCTCATTGGCGTACCCCTGCCACACCACGTTGGCATGACCGGTCGTCACATCGACCGGCTCACCCGCCTGTACGCGGTACGCGATGTCGGCGAGGACGCCGTAGCGCAGATCGACCGCGTAGTTGAGGCGGATGTTGGCGACCCTGGTGCCACGGGTCAGCGCCGCATGGCCGAAGATCCGCTCACGGCCGAGGCACGACATGGCGTACTCGCCGACCGGGCCGACCGGGTCGCTCTCGGTGCAGCCACCGGAGGAGACCGGTACCAGCGGATACACATTGCCGGTGGAGAACGCGGCGATCCGTGATCCCGCCCAGCGGCGTGCCACCCGGTCCGGCATCGCGGCGTTCACGGCCCAGGCGTGCGAAGGCGCTCCGGCGGAGCCGAACTTGGCGCCGACCATGAAGACGACGTTCCCGGCGTCCGGCAGCTCGGCCGGATCGGCGGCCGGGTCCATCAGGTCGAAGGCGACGGTGGAGACCCCGGCGGCCTCCAGCTCGTCGGCGGCGGACTTGTCCGACCAGCGGGAGACCGCGTACACGGTCACATCGGTACGGCCTGCGGCGTCCAGCGCCCGGCGGGCCAGCCGGCACAGGCTGGGACCCATCTTGCCGCCGGCGCCGAGCACCAGCAGATCGCCTTCGAGGCGGCCGAGGTCGGCGACGAGCGCGGGGGAGGGGGTGGCGAGCCGCTCTTCGAGAGCGGCCTCATCGGTGAACATGCGTAGCTATCCCTTGATTCCGGACGCGGTGACGCCCTCGGTGAAGTAGCGCTGGCCCACCATGTACGCGGCGAAGATGGGCACGAACGCGATGACGGAGCCGGAGAGCACCACATTGAGTGGCACGTTCTGCTGCTGGAGCGAGGCGATGCCGACGGTCAGGGTGCGCATGTCGGTGGACTGGCCGATGACCAGCGGCCACAGGAAGTCGTTCCAGTGCCACAGGAAGACGAAGACACCGAGCGTGGCGAGGATCGGCTTCAGCAGCGGCAGCACGATCCGGTAGAAGATCTGCCACTCGTTGCAGCCGTCGAGCCGGGCCGCCTCGAAGAGTTCGTCCGGCAGCCCCTGGATGAACTGGCGCATCAGGAACACCGCCTGGGCGTTGGCCAGGGTCGGCACGATCAGACCCCAGTACGTGTCCACGCCGCCCAGCTTCGCGATCATCGCGAACGTCGGGATCATCGTGACGTGGTACGGGACCATCACCATCGACAGGAACGACCAGAACATCGTCTCCCGGCCCGGGAAGCGCTTCTTGGCGAAGGCGTACCCCGCGAGCGAGGCGAGCAGCAGCACGCCGACGACCGAGACGACCGAGTAGATCAGGGTGTTGAGCAGCCAGCGCGGCACGTCCTGGGCGTTCATGACGGTGTCGTACGCCTCGCCGGTCAGCGGCCACGGCAGCAGGCTGCCGGGGAACTCGACTGCCGCGGACGGCTTCAGGGAGAGCACGACCATCGCGTAGAACGGGAAGATCGTCACGATCGCGGCCACCGTCAGCAGCGCGGCGCGTGCGATCCGGCCGGCCGCGGTGGGCCGCATGCCGTGCGGGACGGTGTCCTGCTCCGAGAGCTTGCGCAGCTTGCGTTCGGCGCGGCGCGCGGCCCGGTCGGGGGCCGTGGGAGCCTTGCCCGCGGGCGGGGTCTCGGTCTGGGCGGGTGCTGCGGTCATGGTCACTTGTCCTTCCCGATCACGAGCCTCTGGATCACCGCGACCACCACGGTCAGCACGAAGAGCGCGACACCGATGGCGGAGGCGTAACCCAGGTCGAAGTACTTGAAGCCCGCGTCGTAGAGCTGGAAGACGAGCGTGTAGCTGGCGTTGGCGGGGCCGCCGCCGGTCATCGTGTAGACCGCGTCGAAGACCTGGAACGAGGCGGTCGTCTCGATCACGGCGAGGAAGAACAGGGCGGGCTTGAGCTGCGGCAGCACGATGTACCGGAACCGCTGCCAGGGGCCCGCACCATCAGTGAGGGCGGCCTCCTCCAACTCGCGTGGAATGTCCTGCATGCGGGCCAGCAGGATGAGCATCCCGTAGCCGAAGCGGGACCAGACACCGACGATCGCGAGCGCGGGCAGCACCAGCACGTCGTCGGAGAGCCAGGAGCCCTCGGACATCCCGAACCAGCTCATCAGGGTGGACCACGGGCCGCCGGTCGAGAAGATCCAGACGAACACGGTGGCGGCCAGCACCAGTGAGGTGACGACCGGCAGGAAGAACACCGAACGGAAGAACTTGGCGCCGCGGAACGCGCGGCGGGTGATCAGGGCGAGGGACACCGACGCGATGAGCGTGCCCGGCACGGCGAGCACGGTGTAGAGCACCGTGACCTTCAGCGCCTGCCAGAACAGCGGGTCGTCCCACAGGCGGGTGAAGTTGTCCAGCCCGATGAAGCTGCCGCCGCCGGTCAGGGAGTAGTCGGTGAAGCTCATCAGCACACCGGCGACGCCCGGACCGAACCGGAAGGCGAGGAAGAGCAGGAAACACGGAAGGACGAAGAGCAGGCCGATCCGGGCCTCGCGGCGCGCCTGCGGCCCGCTGCGACGGCCCCGGCGGGTGGGTTCCGCGACGACTGCCACGGGGATCTCCTTGCGGTACGGGGGGAATTGCGGGGGAGGGTGCGGGGCCGGGGTCCGGGTGCGGCCGGACCCCGGTCCCGCGGACGATCAGCGGCCGAGCATCGCCTGCGCGGCCTTCTGCGCGGCGTCCAGCGCCTCCTGCGGGCTCTTCTTGCCCAGCAGCGCCGCCTGGATCTCCGGCGCGAGCACGCCCTGGACCTCACGGGCCTTGTCCTGGAGCGGGCCCACGGTCATGCTCGGCAGCGTGGCGCCGACCGCCGTCTGCAGGGCGTCGTCCGGGTACAGGTCGCTGCCGGACTTACGGGCCGGGAAGTAGCCCGCGGCCTTCTGCAGACCGGCCGCGTTCTTCGATTCGGCGACGAAGTTCAGCCAGTCGCCGGTGTTCTTCTTGTCGGCGCCCTTCAGCATCGACAGTGCGCCGACGGTGCCGTAACCGACCGATTCGGCGTCCTTCAGCGGCGGCTGGACGACGATGTTCTCCTTGCCCCAGAACGGCTCCACGTCCGCCGGGGTGTTCTGCCAGGTGCAGGCCACCTTGCCCTTGGCGGTCGGGGTCTGCTCCAGCTTGGGCGTGGTCGTGACCAGGTCCTTGTCGGTGTAGCCGCCGTCGACGAGCTTCTTCAGATACGTCAGGGCCTTGACGCCGGCTGCGTCGTTGAAGGTGACGTTCTTGCCGTCCTCGGAGAAGACGTCGCCGCCTGCCTGCCACAGCAGCGGGTAGAAGGTCATGTTCAGCGTCTGCTGGGTGTCGCCGCTGTAGCTGGTGGCGTAGTAGCCCTTCTCCTTGAGCTTCGGGGCCAGCGCCTCCAGGTCCGCCCAGCTCGTCGGGTAGTTCTTCTCGCCGATCGCGGCGAACACCCGCTTGTCGCAGATCAGCGGGTTGGCACTGGTCAGGATCGGGGTGGCGAGCGCCTTGCCGTCGACCGTGACGGACTTCAGCGCGAAGTCCGTGTAGTCCGACTTGGCGTCGGACGGCATGTAGTCGTCGGCCGGGACGATGCTCTTGGCGTACTTCGGCAGCTGGTCCGGGATCAGGTAGGCCGCGTCCGGGCCCTTGCCGGAGGCGATCGCGGTGGCCAGCGCGGTGTCGCGGTTGGCCCATGGGAAGGTCTCCACCTTCACCTTGACATCCGAGTGCTCCTTCTCGAACGCCTTGACCAGGCCGTCCCAGTACGCCTTGTTCTTGGCCTCGTCGAAGATGACCGGGTAGGTCCACATGGTGACGGTGTTGTCGTCGCTGCCGCTGCCGGAACAGCCGGCCAGCACACCGGCGGCGAGCGCGGTGGCCAGGACGGGGGCCGTGACGGCACGCACTCTGGAACGGCGGGTGAGGAGACGGGACATGAGGTGGTCCTCCGAGGACGTGAGGGTGGGGCGGGGGAGAGGGCCTGATCCGAACGACGGGCCCTTCGGGGGTGTCACTTGGCCGGCACCGTCTGGACGGTGCCGGTGTGCCGGGCGCGCTCGGCGGCGAACGCCGCGAGATGACTGCCGAGCGAGGTGGCGGGACCGGAGCGGACGGCCCCGGCGTCACCGGTGGCGACAGCGGTGACGAACGCCTCGACGAGTGCGGCGTCCCCGCCGCCGTGCCCGTCGGCCGCGTTCGAACCGGAGGCGCCGAGTTCATGGACGGCGCTCTCGCCGGTCCGGAAGTCCTGCACGGTGACCCGCTCACCGTCTCCGATCAGCCAGCCGTGCGAGCCGAAGATCCGGGTCTGCCGATGCGTCTGCTCGGTGAACGCCACCATCTGGAAGGTCGCGGTCACCCCGTCCGTCAGCTGCATCGCCAGCACCTGGTGGTCGACCACGTCGTTGTCGCTGCGGTACGCGCAGACGCCGTACGGCCCCTCGCGCAGTGCCTGCACGAGCCCGGCCTCGTCGGTGGCCTCGGTGACATGGGTGACCGGCCAGACCGCGCCCTTCTCGCGCAGCGTCGGCATGTACAGCTTCAGCGCGCTGTACGGGCAGTCGGACTCGACCGCACAGTCGAGACAGCGGTCGGCGGATCCGGCCGGAGCATTCTCCGGCCGGAAGTGCTTCAGCCCGCCGAAGCTCGAAACCTGTTCGATCCGGCCGCCCATGACATAGGTGATCCAGTCCAGGTCGTGGCAGGACTTGGCGAGCAGCATCGGGGAGGAGTCCTTCTCGCTGCGCCACGGCCCGCGCACATAACTGTGGGCGTAGTGCCACCAGCCGACCGGCTCCAGATGGTCGAGGGAGACCAGCTGACCGAGCACGCCGGAGTCCACGACCTCCTTCACCAGATCGGTGTACGGGGTGTACCGCATGACATGGCACACGGCGAAGAGGACCCCGGCCCGCTCCACACCCTCGACGATCCGCCGGGTCTCGTCCTCGGTCGGGGCGAGGGGCTTCTCTGCGAGGATCGCGTATCCGGCCTCGGCCAGGGCCAGCACCGGCTCCACATGGGAACGGTCCTGGGTGGCGACGATGACGGCGTCGGCGATGCGGTTCTCGGCCAGCGGCCGCCAGTCGTCGAACTCGACGGGCGCACCGGCGGCGGCCCGCGCCGCGGGGCGCGGATCGGCGACGGCGACGAGTTCGGCGCGCTCGGGGTGCGCCTTGATCCACTCGGCGTACGTCAGACCGCGGTTGCCGGCGCCGACGAGCGCGACCCGTACGGGCCGGCCGGTGATCGGGGTATGCGTGGACACGGGAATCCCTGGTGCTCGATGGGGGTGGTCAGAAGCGCAGCGTGGCCGCGGTGTGGGCGACGCGGTCGCCCTCGTCCGGCAGCGCGGTGCGCTCGGTGCCGTCCTCGACGCAGCCGGTGTGCAGCAGATGGCTGGAGTTGCCGCTGAACGCCGCAGGCCGCAGTTCGAGCCGGCCACCGGTGAAGGTGGAGCCGGTCGCCCGGTAGCGGTTGGGGCCCTCGGTGACCAGCACATGGGCGGTGCCCTCGGGGGCGGTCGAGTCGAGGCCGGTGAGCTGCCAGTCGACGGTCCGTCCGGAGCCGGTACGGGCCAGCAGGGCGCCGTCCTTGTTGGTGCCGGTCAGGCGCGTTCCGTCGATGCGCAGCCGCTGGTTCTTCGCCGAGGTCAACTTGAGTCCGGTGTCACGGAGTTCGCCGCCGAGGACGGTGATGTCGGTGTGTGCGAGCGAGACCGGGGCGGTGTCCTTGGAGCCGGTCAGGGCACATTGGTCCAGGACGAGCGGCCCGGTGCCGTTGAAGACCGCGCCGTCGACGCCCTTCAGCGTGTTGCGCTGAAGGGTGAGCGGGACGGTGACATTGGCCTGGGTTATCTCCGCGCCCGCCGCGAAGGCGAACGAGGAGTCGGCGATCACGTTGGGGCGGGCGGACAGGTCCGAGGCCCGGGAGACGATCAGCGGGCCGGAGGCCGTACAGCCGCGCATCTGCACACCGTCGGCGTTGACCCAGAGCATTCCCGAGCCGGCCAGGGACTTCTTGCCGATGACCAGTACGTCTTCCAGTGTCAGATCGGTGATCTTGACGCGGGCCACGAACCAGGAGCAGGCGTGCCTGCGTACCGTGATCCGCTTGGCCCTGCCGCCCCACGCCGCACCGGAGTTGGCGAAAGTCATCAGACCGGAGTTGCCGGTGTAGACGAGGTCGTGCTCGAACTGCCCGTGCGTCACGAACGGGCCCTCGTCGTCACCGTCGCCGTGGCAGTTGGTGACATAGCAGTAGGCGGAGGCCGTGAAGTCGTTGAGATGACGGGCGTTGGAGGTGTGGCAGTCCTCGACGTGCCCGTACAGGCAGTAGATCTGCTGGGTGAGATATCCGGCACCGCCGTACGTGACGGACTTCGGGTTGGTCAGCGAGCACTGCTCGGTGCGGTAGTACGTGCACCAGCGGCGCATCACCACCGGCCAGAAGGTACCGATGGCCTCGATTCCGGAGACGTCGCAGCGCACCGCGTACTCGTACGCGACCGGGTGCGAGCCGGTCATCTCGTCCTCGCCCCAGCCCTCGAAGACGAGGTTGCGGACGTGGGCGCGGTCGACGGGCTCGATCCGGGTCCAGGTGAGGGTGCGGCCGGCGGCCAGGTCCCAGCCGATCTGGTAATTGACCCGGATGTGCGTCGGGTCGACGACATCGGTGACCTGGACGAGACGCTGGATCTCCTTCTCGTACTTCCCCGACAGGGCGTTGATCTCCACGGCCCACCACTGGCCGACTGAGAACTTCGCCGAGTCGCCGACCTCGAAGAGATCCGAGAGATCCGGCATCGGCGCGCTCAGGGT
>NZ_FMDF01000048.1 GCF_900091955.1 Streptomyces sp. Ncost-T10-10d | reverse complement strand
TAACGGGCCATGGCAGGTGGCCGCGTGGCGGGCGGGTTCAGCGCACTGATGCGGCCGGCGGGCGCTCGCGCAGGGCGCCGTAGGCGAGGAAGTACGCCGGCAGGCGGTTCAGCCACCGTGAGGTCGTGATGAGCTCGCTCAGCCGCTGGGCGCGCTTCGGGTCGCCGAACGCCGGGCGGCCCGACAGGACCGGTTCGATGACGTTCGTGTGGGCGAAGCGCTGAAGGGCCTGCGTCGCGGCGGTAGTGGGCCAGCGGCGGCGCTGGACACGGCGTACGGTCCGCAGGCCGACCGCGCCCGCGCGCAGCGGTTCGACGAGATACCGGGCGGCGGCCACCGCGTCCTCGACAGCGAGGTTGATGCCGATGCCGAAGACCGGTGACATCGCGTGTGCCGCGTCGCCGATGCACAGCAGTCCCGGGCGGTGCCAGCGCCGTAGGCGGTCGAGCCGTACATCGAGCAGCTTCACGTCGTCCCACGACCCGAGCGCGTGCGCCCGGTCCGCAAGCCAGGGGACAGCGGCCGTGAATTCGCCCATGAACCGGTCGAGGCCGGCGGCGCGGCGCTGGGCGTTGGTTCCCTTGGGGATCAGTGCGGCGCACTGCCAGTAGTCCCCGCGGTCGATCATGGCGGTGAGGAACCGGCCGCCGGCGCCGCCCACGAGCCCGTGCGGGTCGCCCTCCCGCCGCGGCAGCCGGAACCACCAGGCGTCCATCGGGCAGGCGAACGTCCGCAGTCCCAGTTCGGGCAGCGACCTGGCCAGCGAACCCCGGCCGTCGCAGGCCACGGTGAGGGTGGCCCGCAGCTCACCGGTACGGCCGTCCGACGTGCGGTACCGGACACCCGTGACCCTCCCCCGAGCTCTCGGCTTCGCTCGACCAGCGGGGACCCCCGTGCGCTCCATCAGGAAAGAGGTCGCCTCGGTGTTCATTCGCACGGAGAACGACGGCTCCCGCCCGGCCTCGTCCACGAGGAGGTTGAGCAGATCCCACTGGGGCACCATCGCGATGTAGTTGTACTTGCCCCGTAGCGCGCCGATGTCTCCGACGGTGACCAGCGAACGGTCCGGGCCGAGCGGCAGCTGTACCGACGTCACCCGCCGCTGCGGCAATCGGCCGAACTGCCCGGCCAGCCCGAGGTCCTCCAGCAGCGCCAGGGTGGACGGATGCACGGTGTCACCGCGGAAGTCGCGCAGGAAGTCGCCGTGCTTCTCCAGGACCGTGACCGCCACCCCCGCCCGGGCCAGCAACAGCCCGAGCACCATTCCGGCGGGGCCACCGCCCACCACACAGCATGTGGTCCGCTCCATGGCAACCGCTCCTTTCGGTGAATCCCCGGATCAGCGACATGGCGATATATACCCCCGGTTCTGAATAAGTTCGCACACGATCGGCGCGCGCGGCGACGACCTGATGGACGAGGCGCTCGGCGACCTGCCGGGCGTGCCGGGCGACGGTGTACGGGATCGGGGGGACAAGGGCGGCAAGGAAGCAGGGCGCCGGACGCCGCCGGGCGCCCGGGCGGTGTCCGGAAGGGCCGGCAACCCGGAGGCGGAGGGGCGCAGTCGTTCCCCTGCGCCCCATGGCAGTGGCCTGGCGCTAATGGATGAACCGCGGCAGCCACTTGGCCCGGTAGTCGGGGTGGCCGGCATGCTCTGCGGCCATTTGCCGGACGGCGAAACCGAGCCCGACGGCGCGGCCGGACGGGAAGTCGTGGTCGGGGCGGTCGGTGTCCTTGTCGGCGATCTCCGCGTACTCGTTGAGAAGAACTCTGCTCGTTTCGATGCGGCGGCGTGTGCGCGCAGGGTCCTGGAAGGCGATGTGCTGGTCGAAGCCGAGATTCCGCACGCTGAACGCGATGGCGCCGGACCGGTCGTGCACTTCGCCGGGCACGTCGGCCGGGCACCGCCAGCTGTCGCCGCCTGCCGCTTGCGCAATCTGTTCTTCCTCAGCAAGACGCGCCCGAACGAAGTCGATCATGTCGGAGTTGTCCGTCATCGGTCTTTCGAATCCTTCACCGTCATGGCTCCCCACCGGAGACCGCCCCTGCTGTCCGTGCCAGGTCTGTCGGTTCACCGAGGATGTCGGACGACGATACCGAGTCGAAAGTCCGGCAGCCCGGGGACACCACCTGTAGTGCGCCCGACTCGGTGCCGAGATGACCGGGACCACTGTCGCCCCATGGGTACACCGACTGGCCGGACACCGTAGGGTGGGCCGTCCGACGGCTCGCCCACGGGCTCAGGTGACGGAGCAAGGAGTCCCACGATGCCCACGCCCCAGCGGCTCCTGACGGTCAGTCAGGCGGATGCACGCCGTCTGGCCCTCTCGCGGCAGCACCTGGCCGGCCCTCGACCGCCGGCGGACGCGGCGAGCCTGCGCACCGTTCTCCGGGCACTGCGCTATGTGCAACTGGACCCCGTCAACGTCGTGGCGCCGAGCCATGAGCTGGTCCTGTGGAGCCGCCTCGGACCACGGGCCGGCTCTCTCTTCTCCGGCCTGTGGTGGCAGGACCGGTGGCTGTTCGAGTACTGGGCGCACGCCGCGGCCGTGGTACTCACCGAAGACTACCCGATACACCGGGTTTCGATGGACGCATATCCTCCGCCGAACCTGTCGTACACCGCGAAGTGGATGGCCGCCAACGACCGGCTTCGCGAGCACGTGCTGCATCGGCTCGGCGAAGGCGCACCCCTGCCCACCGATGCGTTCGAGGACTGCGCGGTGGTCGACTGGGCCTCGACCGGATGGACAGCCGGCCGCAATGTCGAGCGGATGCTGACGTTCCTCTGGCTCCAGGGCCGGATCATGGTGGCCGGCCGCGCTGCGGGGCAGCGGTTGTGGGGGCTTCCCGGCGCCTGCCTGCCGGCCGGCGCCGACCGGCCGGCGGTGTCGTCGGCCGAGATGGTGTCCATGGCCACGGAGCACACCCTGCGCGCCCTCGGGGTCGCCCGCCCGCTGGACATCAAACAGTATTTTCTTCGCGGGAAGTACACCGGTCTGGCAGGCGTGCTCCGCACGCTGACGGAACAGGGCCGTGTCGTGCCGGTGCGGGTCGACGGTGGAGGTCCCCCGTCCGAGACGTGGTACGTGCATGCCGATGCACTGGGCGAACTGGAGGCGATCCGCGCAGGCCACTGGCAGGGGCGAACCGCGGTGCTGTCGCCGTTCGACAACCTGATCAACGACCGGCGCCTCACCGAACGGCTGTGGGGCTTCGCCTTCCGCAACGAGATGTACATACCGAAGGCCAAACGGCAGTACGGCTACTACCTGTTGCCGATCCTGCACGGCGACCGCCTGGTCGGCCGGGCCGCTCCTCGTTTCGACCGGAGTCGAGGAGTCCTGCTGATCGAGGGCCTGTACCTGGAGACCGGCATCAAGCCGACGGCGGTGCTGCGCCGGGCGGTCACCGGGCAACTCGACGAGCTGGCCGTCCACATCGGCGCCACCGGCATCGAGTACGGCGACACGGTGCCCGAGCGATGGCACCCCATGCTGCATCGGTCCTGAGCCGGGAACGGCTTCGAGACGTCGCCACGGTCGGCCACCCGGCGGCGGTGATGAAGTCTTCTGCACGGTTTCCCTGTCGACCCGACCGGCCAACCGGCCGAGCGGTCACTGACCGCTTACGATCACTGACTGCAACCGCAGCCCTTCGTTCCTCCGGCCCCGAGCGCGGAGGGACCGCAGGAGAAAAGAGAACCGCCCATGACCTCCGTGCGCGGAACATCCGTGGACATCCCCACACCGGACGGCACTGCCGACGCCTACCTGACCCATCCCGACGACGGAAGTCCTCACGCCGGGGTCCTGCTCTACATGGACGCCTTCGGACTCCGTCCTCACCTGAAGAAGATGGCCGATCGTCTTGCCGAAGCCGGCTACACCGTCCTGGTCCCCAACGTCTTCCACCGTCATGGGCGAGCGCCGGTGGTCGAGCTGCCCGACTTCATCGACCCGGCCCGACGCCCGGAGATCTTCGAGCGTCTCGGCCCGATCATGCAGTCACTGACACCCGATCTGGCGATGCGCGATGCCGCCGCCTACCTGGCCTGGCTGACAGACTGCCCCCTGGCCACCGACGGGCCGGTCGGTATCACGGGTTACTGCATGGGCGCCGGCCTTGCCCTGCGTACCGCCGGAACCTACCCGGAACGGGTCGCGGCCGTGGCCGGCTTCCATGGCGGGCGCCTGGCCACCGATGCTGCCGACAGCCCGCACCTTGTCGCCGACCGGATCACCGCGGAGCTGTACTTCGGCCATGCCGACCAGGACCCCTCGCTGCCCCCCGAGCAGATCAACCGCCTCGACGAGGCCCTCACCGCAGCGGGCGTGCGCCACCGCAGCGAGGTCTACCCCGGGGCGCACCACGGCTTCACCCAGGCAGACACCGCCGCCTACGACAGCACAGCGGACGAACGCCACTGGAAAGCACTGACGGCGCTCCTGGACCGCACCCTCTGACCGGCACGCCTTCAGATCGCGGCCACCGCACCACGGACATACGGTCGGCAAGGGCACAGGCGCCCCACGCAGCCTCTGCGCGCGGCCCGCGAGCCGGCAAGCCGTCGACGACCGGATCAGAACGCAGGACACGAGAGGAAGCCGCGATGTCGGTCGAGAACACCCCCACTGTCTCCCTCGGGCCCGACAGCGGCCTGGACCAGGTCTTCGAGCTGGCTCAGCAGCTGCGCGTGGACTCCGTTCGCGCCAGCACCGCCGTCGGCTCCGGCCACCCCACCTCCAGCCTGTCCGCCGCCGATCTGATGGCCGTCCTCATGACACGCCAGCTGCGCTACGACTGGCAGAACCCGAAGAACCCGGCCAACGACCACCTGATCTTCTCCAAGGGGCACGCCTCCCCCCTGCTGTACGCGATGTTCCTCGCCGCCGGTGCGATCGACGAAGAGGAACTGATGACCACCTACCGCCGCGACGGCGCCCGACTGCAGGGCCACCCCACTCCGGTCCTGCCCTGGGTGGATGCGGCCACCGGCTCCCTGGGCCAGGGCATCGCCTACGGTGTCGGCATCGCGCTCGCCGGACGGGACCTGGAGCACCAGCCGTACCGTGTGTGGGTGCTGTGCGGTGACAGCGAAATGACCGAAGGGTCGGTGTGGGAAGCTCTGGACAAGGCGGGTCGCCACCGGTTGGCCAACTTCGTCGCGATCATCGACGTCAACCGCCTCGGCCAGCGCGGCCCCACGGAGCTGGGCTGGGACACCGGTGCCTACGCCCGCCGTGCCGAAGCCTTCGGCTGTCGCGCCCTGGTCGTCGACGGCCATGACCTCGTGGCCGTCGAACAAGCCCTGGCCGCCGCGGACGACGGGCAGGCCCCCACCGTCATCGTCGCCAAGACCATCAAGGGTCAGGGCGTGTTCGAGGTCGCGGACGCCGAGGGCTGGCACGGCAAGGCACTGCCCGACGATCTCGCCGCACGCGCCATCACCGAACTGGGCGGCGTACGCCACCTCACCGTCCGCGGCCCCCAGCCGCCCGCCGCCACCCGCAGTGCCCCGGCCGCTCCCGTGGAGGTGACGCTGCCGCACTTCGAGGTCGGCGACACCGTCGCCACCCGCGTCGCCTTCGGCAAGGCGCTCGCCGCGATCGGCGCCCGGCCCGACATCGTGGCCCTGGACGCCGAGGTGGGCAACTCCACCCACGCGGAGGATTTCGGCAAGGCACATCCCGAGCGGTACTTCCAGATGTACATCGCCGAACAGCAGATGATCGCCGGCGCGGTCGGTATGGCCGCACGCGGCTACCGCCCCTATGCCACCACCTTCGCCGCCTTCCTCACCCGAGCCCATGACTTCATCCGTATGGCGGCCGTCTCCCAGATCTCCATGAGCCTGTGCGGGACCCACTGCGGTGTCGAGATCGGCGCGGACGGTCCCTCCCAGATGGGCCTGGAAGACATCGCCATGATGCGCGCCGTTCATGGCTCCACCGTGCTCTACCCCAGCGACGCCACATCCGCTGCCGCTCTGACCGCCGCAATGGCCTACCTGGACGGCATCTCCTACCTCCGTACCACCCGGGGCGCTTACCCCGTTCTCTACGCCCCCGACGAAACCTTCCCCGTGGGCGGGTCCAAGACCCTGCGCGCGAGCGACAGCGACAAGGTCACCCTCATCGGCGCCGGCGTCACCCTCCACGAATGCCTCGCCGCCGCCGACCAGCTCGCCGCCGAGAACATCCCCGTCCGGGTTGTCGACCTGTACTCCGTCAAGCCTCTGGACCTCGACATGCTCGCCCGCGCCGCCCAGGAAACCGGCGCACTGGTCGTCGTCGAGGACCACCACCCCGAAGGCGGTATGGGTGAGGCCGTGCTGTCCGCACTCGCCGCACAGCGGCTGGCCCCTGCAGTCGTCCACCTCGCCGTGCGCAACCTGCCGGGCTCCGGAACTCCGTCCGAACTCCTCGACAACGCAGGCATCTCACGCATCCACATCATCCGAACAGCCCAAGACCTCGCCGCTCGCTGAGAGCTGCCGCCGTCGGCGGCGGTCCGGCTGCCCGACCGCGACGCCGGCACCCTCGGCCTGTCCCAACCGGCCTTGCCCGGCACGCCGTCCGCGTCCTTGCCCCGGTAGCCGAGCTTGTGCTGCCACACCGCGCGGGACTTGCGGTCCGCGTCGGTCCACTCGGGCCGGGGCCCTCGTAACGGCCGCAGCCCTCCGCGACCAGGCGCTTGCCCAGGGCAGTTATCCGCTCGTCGTGGCGGCCGGCCGGGAAGAAGGCCGAGCCGGGGAACGGCTCGTACTCGGGCCGCGGCTCGGTCGGCGGTTCAGGGCTTCCGCCACCGCCCGGCTTGTGGCTCCGCAGGCGGTCGGCGATGCGGGAACGCATGCCGCCCATTGTGAAGCCGCGCGGGTCCTGCCTGCCCGGCTGCCACTCCCCGTGACCGATGACGGAACGCCCGCTCCAGCCATGGGTCCGGCAGATCACGGCCGAGACCTTCTCGATGGCCTCCTTCTGGGCCTCGGGCCAGGGCGTCGGCGCTTGCCCGCAGGCCTGTGAAAGCGGTCTTCCGCGGTTTCGGACGTCACACGATCCGGTGCGGAGCGCGCGGGCATCGCGGGCACCTGCACCTCCGCATTGACGCGGAAACCCGCCTGACCACGCCGCCCCGGTCGCCTATCGTCGTCGTGATTCCTGCCGGAGGCCTCGGCCCGTCCAGGGCGAGGACCATGACGTGGAGGGTGATTGTGCGCTATCGCGAGCTGGGACGCAGTGGAGTGTCCGTCTCCGAGATCGGTTACGGCGCCTGGGGCATCGGTGAGTCCGCCTGGGTGGGTGCCACGGAGGACGAATCCGTACGCGCCCTGCACCGGGCCATCGACCTCGGCGTGAACTTCGTCGACACCGCCCGCGGCTACGGGGAGAGCGAGCGAATCGTCGGCCGGGTCGTCCGCGAGCGGGCCGACGAGGTGCTCGTCGCCACCAAGGTGCCGCCGAGGAACGGAATGTGGCCGGCGCCCGACGGTCTGGACCCGGCCGAGACGTTTCCGGGCGAGCACATCCGCGCAAGCCTGGAGACCAGTCTGCGCATCAGCGGCCTGGACCATTTCGACGTAGTGCAGTTCCACGTCTGGAGCGATGACTGGGTCGGCCGAGGCGACTGGCTGGAGACGATCGCCGAACTGAAGCAGGAGGGGAAGATCCGCCTGTTCGGTGTCTCCATCAACGACCACCAGCCCCACAACGCGCTGGCCCTGGTACGCAGCGGTGCCGTGGACAGCGTGCAGGTCATCTACAACCTCTTCGACCAGGCGCCCGCCGACGCGCTGCTGCCCGCCTGTGAGGAGCACGGCGTCGGTGTCATCGTGCGGGTCGCGCTGGACGAGGGCGGCCTCACCGGCCGGATCACCGCCGGTACGACGTTCCCCGAGGGCGACTGGCGCAACCGCTACTTCCGCGACGACCGGCCGGCCCAGGTCGAACAGCGGGTGGCCGCGATCGTCGCCGACCTCGGCATCGCACCCGATGAGGTCGCTGAGAACGCGTTGCGGTTCGTACTGAGTTCGCCGGCGGTCTCCACCGTCATCCCCGGCATGCGCACCGTACGCAACGTCGAGCGCAACACGGCGGTGAGCGACGGGCGTGCGCTCACCGCCGACCAGCTCGCCCTGATGGCCAAGCACCGGTGGCAGCGCAACTTCTACTCCTGATCCACGCGCGTCGTTTCCGGGGGGGGGCAGGGCGGTACGCGGTTCAGTCCCGCCGCCCGCCCGGTTCGGTGCTGCCCGCATTGAGCGGTATCAGCCCGGTGACGCCGCCGTCGGGGAGGAGCGGCTCGTACGGTGTGTCCTGCCGGTCATGCGCCCGTGCTCCCGTCCTCGGGGGCGGTCGTCACGCGGTTGCGGAGCGTGCCGATGTTTTCGACCTCGACCTCGACGACATCGCCCGGGCGCAGATGGCGACCGGAGAAGACGCCGGCGCCGCGCGGTGTTCCCGTGAGGATCACGTCTCCGGGTTCGAGGGTCTGGTAGCGGGAGAGGTAGGAGATCAGCCCGGCCACGCCGTGGATGAAGCTGCTGGTGCGGTCGTCCTGGCGTACGTCACCGTTGACCAGGGTGCGCAGCCTCAGGTCGAGTGGGTCGGCGAACTCGTCCGGGGTGACCAGGCAGGGGCCGAGCGGCTTGAAGGTGTCGAAGCTCTTGGCCACGCCGATGGACGCGGTCGGATCGCCCGACATGGCGCGCTGCTGGATATCGCGCGCGGAGACATCGTTGGCGATGGTCAGGCCGGCGAGATGGCTCTCCGCATCGGCGGCGCAGACGGCGCTCGCGGGCCTGCCGATCACGGCGGCCACCTCGCCCTCGTAGTCGACCTGGCCGGCCGCGACGGCCGGCAGGCGGATGTCCGCGCCCGGGGCGGTGACCGCGGATCCGGCGACCACCTGGAAATTCGGCTCCGTCGGCAGGGTGATGCCGGGCCGCCCCATCGCGGCGAACATCTCCAGCGCCTCCTCGGCGTGGCTGCGGTAGTTGAGGCCGACGATCAGGATCTTCCCGGGCCGGGCAACGGGGGCGTGCACCCGGACCTCGTCGAGAGCGACCCGCCGGACGACCGTCGCCGCGCGCGCGGCGGCGATACCCGGTCCGTGCAGGAGGGCGCCCAGGTCGTCGAAGGGGAGGTCGAGTACGGAGAGCTCGCCGGGGCTCTCCTCCCTGGCGATGCCCAGGGCTGTGCTGTACAGGCGCATCACGGACTCCCGCGTGTTGAGGACACCTTCTCTTGGTCATGAGTCAAGAGTGTTCTTGTTCCGGAGTCAAGAGTTCATCGGCTGCCGGGTCGGTGTTCCCCGATGCCGGGGATGGGGGCGAGGGTGCGCCGCCTAGGCTTGGTTGCTATGCCACGGAACCGTCAGCAGATCCCGAAAGCCGAGCGCGAGGCCGTCCTGGTCGACAGTGCCTGGGAGCTCTTCGCCGTCCAGGGGTACAAGGGGACCAGTCTGGCCGAGGTCGGCAAGGCGGCCGGCGTTGCGGCCAATGCCGTGCGCTGGTACTTCCCGACCAAGGACGACCTGTTCGCCGCCGCCCTGGACCGCCTCTTCCTGCGTGAGCGGGAGCATGTCGAGGTGGACCCCGTGATCGGGGGTGATCCACGGCGGCAGCTGGTGACGTTCCTTGCCGACCTGGAGCCGTATCGCGGACTGCACCGGGAGGCGTACGACCGCATGGACGAGTCGCCGGCCCTCGCCGACGTCTACTCCCGTATGCGGGACTGGCTGGAGGGCCGCCTTCTGGCGGCCGTCGCGAGCCGGCTGTCCGAGGGGGCCGACATCGCACCCGTGGCGGACATGGCGCATGTGCTGTTCGAGGGGCTGCTGGTCAGTGCCCGGGAGTTGGACCGGCCGACCGAAGAGTTCATCGACCTCCTCATGGAGGCGCTGGTGGCCGTCGCGGCGACGCGCTGAACGCGATCTCTTGACTGCCATACAAGAGCTTGCCTAAGGTTCTCTTGTATGGCAGCCAAGAGGGCTGTCATGCCCTCGATGAGGAGGTCGCTGTCCCATGGCTTCTCCAGGCAAACTCGCCCACATCGTCCTGCGTACCGGCCGTCTGCCGGTCATGACCGAGTGGTACCTACGCGTTCTCGAAGGCCGCGTCACCTTTGCCAATGACGCCCTCGCCTTCCTGACCTACGACGACGAACACCACCGTGTCGCGCTGGTCGCCACCGGAGCGTCCGAGCGCCCGACGGACGCGCACACCGGTCTGCATCACGCGGCATTCACCTACGCCGCGATCGGCGATCTGCTCGGCACGTACCAACGGCTGAAGGGGGACGGCATCCTCCCCTTCTGGTGCATCAACCACGGTCCGACCACCTCGATGTACTTCGAGGATCCCGACGGCAATCACATCGAACTCCAGATCGATAACTTCGCCACCGAGGAAGCCCTCGACGAGTGGTTCCGGTCCGGAGCCTTCGAAGCCAATCCGATCGGCGTCGAGTTCGACCCCGACGACCTGGTGCGCCGCTTCGATTCGGGCGAATCCTTCGCCGAACTGGTCAGGCGCTCATGACCGCCATCGACACCCCGGTCGTCATCATCGGAGCCGGCCCCGTGGGCCTGGCCACCGCGCTGGTACTGGGCCGGCATGGCGTCCGCAGCACGGTCTTCGAACAGTACGACGGGGTCAATCCGCACCCTCGGGCCCACGTCGTCAATACCCGGTCCATGGAACTGTTCCGCACCTGGGGCATCGCGGATGCCGTCCGCGCGGACGCGGTCGACCCGGTGCGGGCCGGCACGATCCTGTGGAAACAGACCCTCGCCGGGGAACCCCTGGGCCGGATCGACCTCGTCGAAGGGCCGGAGGACCAACTCCTGCGCCGGGTCCACGCCTCCGCCGAGAAGCTCACCTCCTGCGCCCAGGACCGTGTGCAGCGGCACCTCCTCGACGCCGTCCTCGCCCAGGGCATGGCCACCGTCCACTACAGCACCCCCGTCGTGGAGGTGACGGACCATGGCGATTCGGTCGACGTCACCGTGGAAGGCGTGGGCAAGCGGCAGATCCTGCGCACCCGTTATGCCGTGGCGGCGGACGGGGCGACCGGGGGCACGCGCGACAAGCTCGGCATCGCGATGGACGGCTCTCCGGTCCTCGGCCACCAGCTGAACATCTACTTCCACGCCGACCTGTCCCCATGGACGGGGCAGGATCCCGCCCTGCTGATCTGGCTGATCAACAGCGCCTCCCCGGGGCTCCTCATCGGGATGGACGGCGTTCGCCGGTGGACCTTCCAGCGGAGCTTCGACCCGGCTGCCGAATCGCCGCGGGACTACCCGCCCGAACGGTGCGCCCAGATCATCCGGGACGCCGTCGGAACCACCGAACTCGACGTGGACATCCGCTCCGTGGGGCCGTGGACCATGACGGCCAGGACCGCCGAGACCTACCGCAGCGGCCGTGTCCTCCTCGTCGGCGACGCGGCGCACCAGTTCCCGCCGACAGGCGGCCTGGGCATGAACAGCGGCCTCGCCGACGCGGACAACCTCGGCTGGAAACTCGCCGCCGTGCTGGCGGGCTGCGCCTCCGACGCCCTGCTCGACAGTTACGAGCGTGAACGGCGCCCGGTCGCCGTCGACCATGCTCGCCACAGCGTGCTCAACGCCATGAGAATGGCCGAGGTCGGCATAGGGCCCGAGACGGCCGGCATCGCGGCACGCCTCGAAAGCCCGGACCCGTCGGTCGCCGCGGCGGAACGCAGGCGGATCGCCGAAGCCGTTCCTCTGCAGCGCCCGCACTTCGACGCGCTCAACCAGGAGATCGGATACATCTACGGGGCGAGCCGACACGCCGTCGGAGCCCCGCTCTCGGCCACCGACTACACACCGACTGCCGTCCGCGGCGCGCGACTTCCGCACGCTTGGGTCGAACGTGACGAGGAACGGGTGTCGACGCACGACCTCCTCATGCCGGGCTTCACCCTCATCACTGGGCCCGAGGGAGCCGCCTGGGCCGATGCCTTCGCGGAGACCGGGGAAGGCGTGGCCAAACAGACCGTCGTGATCGGCCGGGATGTCACCAGCCCGGACGGCTACTGTCCGAAACTGCTCAGGATCGGTGAGGACGGAGCACTCCTCGTCCGACCGGACGGCCACATCGCGTGGCACAGCGCCGAGGGATCAACCCCTGCGTCCGCGCTCGCCGCCCTGCTCGACGCGGGCGGGCCCTCCTAGGGCCGGTTCGGTCCGCTCCGAAAGACAGGCGCTGTTGCGGCGCGGACCGCGAGCGGAGCGCCGGGCCGCGAGCCCGGCGCTCCCGGCCCCCGCCCGGAGTCTCTTCGCCGCAGCCTTCCGGCCCGGAAGGCCGAGTTCGGTCGCCGGGTCTGCCACACCTGCCCCACGGATGCCTCGGCTCCGGCCGACGCCGACCGGTATCGACCAGCGCCGACCTGTGCCGGCCGACGCCCGCCGTCCCGCCCCACACATCGCGGCTGCGCCCTGCCGACACGGCCGCCTCGGCCGCCGCCCCCCTCGTACGGGACCGACTCCTCGCCCGCCCCGACAACCACAGATGCCCCCGGAGGAAACACAGTGGTGACCCCTCAGAAAGCAACCGGCCCCCGTCCCACGCTTCAGGACCGATACGTGCGCGAGGAGGGCACCCTCCACCTCACGGGCATCCAGGCGCTCGCCCGTCTGCCGCTCGACATCCGCCGCGCCGACCGTCGCGAGGGCCGCAGCACCGCGGGATTCATCTCCGGATACGAGGGCTCGCCGCTCGCCGGATACGACATGGAGCTCGCCCGTTGCCGCCCCCTTCTCGACGAGTACGACATCGTCTTCCGCCCCGGCGTCAACGAGGAACTCGCGGCGACGGCCGTCCAGGGCACCCAACTCGCCGCAGCGCAGCCGGACAAGCGCGTCGACGGCATCACCGCGATCTGGTACGGCAAGTCCCCGGGCCTCGACCGCGCCTCGGACGCCATCCGGCACAACAACCTGATGGGCACCCACCCCGACGGCGGTGCACTCGCCCTGGTCGGCGACGACCCCGCCGCCAAGTCGTCGACCGTGCCCGGCGCCTCCGAACTGCTCCTCGCCGACCTGGGCCTGCCCACGCTCTACCCGTCCGACCCGCAGGAAGCGCTCGACTTCGGACTGCACGGCGTGGCGATGTCCCGGGCAGCCGGCCTGTGGGTGGCGCTGAAAATCGTGACGGCGGTCGCGGACGGTTCCGGCACCGTCGACGTGAGCGCCGGACGGATCGCACCGGTCGTCCCGGACCTCACGGCCGACGGAGTGCCGTACCGCCACACCGTCGGCACCCGGATGCTGCAACCGGCCCTCGGCGACCTGGAACGCAGCCGGGACGGCGCCCGCCTCGAGATCGCCCGCCGCTACGCCCTCGCCAACAACCTCAACCGGATCACCAGGACGACCCCCGACGACCGCATAGGCATCGTCGCGGCAGGCAAGACGTTCCTCGACCTCCGCCAGGCCCTGCGCATCCTCGGACTCGACGAAACCGAACTGGAGCGCCGCGGTGTGCGCCTGCTGCACCTAGGCATGATCCATCCGCTGGAACCCACGATCGTCGAGCGGTTCGCGAGGGGGCTGCGGCACATTGTTGTCGTGGAGGAGAAGCGGCCGCTCATCGAGACCGCCCTCAAGGACCTGCTCTACGGGCGCGGCGACCAGCCGTCCGTCTCCGGCAAGCGCGCACCCGACGGTTCGGTCCTCTTCCCCCTCGACGGAGAACTCGACCCCGACACCGTCGCCGCCCGGCTTGCGCCCCGTCTGAACGCACTGGGTGAACTCCCCACCGTACAGAGCTGGTTGAACACCATTCGGGCGACGGCCCGGCGCAGGCCGCTGCCACTCCTGCCTGTGCTGAGCCGCACCCCCTACTTCTGTTCCGGCTGCCCCCACAACCTCTCGACCAAGGCACCCGAGGGCGCCGCCGTCGGGCGGGGATCGGCTGCCACGCCATGGTCACACTCATGGACCCTTCCCAGGCCGGGGACGTGATCGGCATGACCCAGATGGGAGGCGAGGGCGCCCAGTGGATCGGTATGCAGCCGTTCCTCGAACGCGACCACCTGATTCAGAATCTCGGCGACGGCACCTTCCACCACTCCGGAAGTCTCGCCATCCGGGCGGCGGTCTCGGCCGGGGTGAACGTCACGTACAAGCTGCTCCACAACTCGGCGGTGGCGATGACCGGCGGACAGCAGCCCGTCGGCGTCATGCCCGTGCCCGCGATCGCCCAAGGGCTGCTGGCGGAAGGTGTCGAGCGCATCATCGTTACGACCGAGGACGTCAAGCGCTACCGGAAGGCCACGCTTCCGAAGGGCGTGGCCGTCTGGCACCGCGACCGGCTGGCCGAGGCCCAGGAGGTGCTTGCCCGGACCCCCGGCGTGACCCTGCTCATCCACGACCAGGAATGCGCGACGGAACTCCGGCGCAAGCGCAAGCGTGGCCTTGTGCCCGAACCCACCGAGCGCGCGTTGATCAACGAGCGGCTGTGCGAGGGGTGCGGCGACTGCGGACAGCAGTCCAACTGCCTCTCCGTGCAGCCCGTCGACACCGAGTACGGCCGCAAGACCCGGATCGATCAGTCCTCCTGCAACAAGGACTACGCCTGTCTGGCGGGGGACTGCCCCTCCTTCCTCACCGTCGTCCCCGCCGGGGGAAAGACCGATTTCACTCCCGCCGCGATGCCGGACGGCACCGCGCTGCCCGATCCGGACCCCGTCGTACCGGCTTCCCACACCATCCGGATCACAGGCGTCGGAGGCTCCGGGGTGGTCACCCTCGCGCAGATCCTCAGCACCGCGGCCTCGCTCGCGGGCCTGCACGTCCGGGCCCTCGACCAGACCGGCATGGCCCAGAAGGGCGGCGCGGTCGTCTCCGACATCAAAATCACCAAGGAGGCGACGGAACAGGCCGGCAAGGCGGCCCGGGACGAGTGCGATCTCTACCTCGGCTGTGACCTGCTCGTCGCCGCGGAACCCGGACATCTGACGGCGGCCGCCCCGGCGCGAACGGTGGCGGTCGTCTCCACGGCAGAGGTCCCGACCGGACAGATGGTGATCGACCCCGAGGCGTCGTTCCCGCCTGCCGAACCTCTCAAGGAACGGATCAGGGCAGAGGCCAAGGACACGGTCTTCCTCGACGCGCGCCGACTCGCGAACGACCTGCTGGGCGAGGACCAGTTCGCCAATCTCCTGCTCACCGGCGTGGCCTACCAGACCGGCGGGCTGCCGCTGCCGGCCCACGCCATCGAGGAGGCGATCACCCTCAACGGCGTGAAGGCCGAAGCCAACATCAAGGCGTTCCGTCTCGGCCGCCAGGCCGTCGCCGCCCCCGGAGCCTTCGCCGACCTCCTGGAGGGGCGTGTCACCCCGGCGAAGTCGGGGCGTGGCCTGTCCGCCGAGGCCCGGCACACCCTCGAACTGGTCGGAGCCACCCCCGGGTCGGAGCTCGCCCGGCTCCTGGAGGTCCGCGTACCGGATCTCATCGCGTACCAGAACGCCGCCTACGCGACGAGGTACGCCCGTTTCGTCGCACAGGTCCGCCGGACCGAGTGCGAGCGTGTCCCCGGCTCGACCGCACTCACCGAGGCAGTGGCCAGGTACCTGCACAAGCTGATGGCGTACAAGGACGAGTACGAGGTGGCCCGGCTCTCCCTCGACCCCGAGGTGGAGCGAGAGGTGAAGGCCCGCTTCGGGGACGGCGCACGGATGTCCTACCGTCTCCACCCGCCCGTCCTGCGGGCACTCGGCATGAACCGCAAGATCGAACTCGGCCCCTGGTTCAAGCCGGTCTTCCGAGCCCTCGCCGCGATGCGCAGGCTCCGTGGCACGCGCCTGGACCCCTTCGGAGCGGCGCGCGTGCGGCGCACGGAACGGGCCCTGGTCGTCGAGTACGAGGCCACGATCACCGAGGTCTGCCGGAATCTCGACACGGACGCCCACGGCCTGGCCGTCGAGATCGCCTCACTGCCCGACATCGTGCGTGGCTACGAGGAGATCAAGATGGCATCCGTGACGCGGTACAGGACCCGGTCCGCGGAACTCGTCGGCCGGCTGTCCGCGGGCCGCGAACGCGCCGGTGCCGACACAGCGGCGTCCTGACAACCGAGTGGGTGACTGGAGGGCCGGTCGCTGTACCGGTCGCGGACCCGGCCCCGTTCTGCGGGGGTGGGGGAGGAACACGTCGGCACCGCCGTGAACTGTGTCCTAGGCATGGAACCCGTTGCACACGACGGATGTGTACGTCGTGGGCCCGCCCTCGACGTGGTACAGGACCACGGTCCAGTCGCCCTTGTCGTCGCCGACCGGGATCGCGTCGACGGTCCGATTGCCGAAGTGGGCCCGGAAGTCGTCGGGATACTTGAGTTTGATGGTTCCGCCCGAGGACCACCGGGAGTAGATGTCGACGGGCTTGCTCGTGAAGCCGATGCCCTTTCCCACGGAGGACCGAAGCGGACGGCCGGTGGCGCGGTCGGTCTCGTGCGGAGGCCGCACCCCCACGGAGATGTAGTACGGCGCGGGCCGCTTTCCCTGGCCGGCAGTCTTGGGACGCAGCTCCACCGAGGCGGTGTCCGAGCCGGTGGTGTGCGAGACGGCGGACAGCAGGTCCATCGGCGGTGAGGACCCGGCGAAACTGGCCAGGTCGCAGGAGCCCATGCCCTGGGCGGCCTGCTCCGGGTCGTCCGACAGGGTCCAGCGGTCCTGCGAGACACGGTCGTTCACGATGTGGTCCGGTGGCCGGCCCGCCGGACCCTTGGTGGTCGGCCGGGACGCGGAGACGTCGGTCGTGGGCGCGGCTCCGGGGGGCTGGCTGTCCTGTTCGGGGAGCAGCCAGACCGCCGCCGGGACGACGAGCGCCACCGCACATGCGGCGAGCCAGCCCCTGCGACGTGTGGTGCGGGCGAGATGCCTCTGTTGATGATCCGGCGCGTCGTACGGCGTGGTGTCGGGCGTCCCCGGTGGTACGGTCTCGGCTGCCCGCTCACGCACCTGATCCTCCGGCTCGCGACCCGCCGGCCGCGTCAGGGCCCCGACCTCCGGTTCCGAAGGTGGCGTGCTCACAGGCACAGGCACAGGCGCGGGTTCGGCGTCGCGGGTCACCGAGCGGTAGTGGGCGTCCGTGGCCAGCGCCGACTCCACCGCGCAGTGGGCGATCACGTCGGCCGGCGCGGGCCGCTCCGCCGGGTCCTTGGCGACACACTGCCGGATCAGTGCGGCCAGCGTGGGCCGCACCCCCTCCAGGTCGATGTCCTCGTGCACCGTCCGGTAGCTCACCGCAGCCGCATCGCCCGTGCCGTACGGGGGCCTGCCGGTCGCCGTGTAGGCGATCGTCGCCCCCAGCGCGAAGACGTCCGCCGCCGGACCGACCTCGTTGCGCAGGACGACTTCGGGCGCCGCGTACCCGGGCGTGCCCGGTGCCATTCCGTCCCGGGTGAGGATCGTCTGCTCAAGTCCCCGGGCGATGCCGAAGTCGATCAGTTGTGGTCCCTGCGGTGCGAGGATGACGTTCTGCGGCTTCAGGTCCCGGTGCGTGACCCCGTGGACATGGACCGCGGCCAGCCCCTCGGCGAGCGCGGCGAACAGCCGCAGGGCACTGTCCGGCGGGAACGGGCCGCTCGTGCCCACGGCGCCGCGCAACGTGGGCCCTGGCACGTACTCGGTGGCCAGCCAGTACGGGGACGAGTCGAGCGACGCCTCGATCAACTGGGCGGTGTAGGCGCTGCGTACGGCCTCCACGGTCGCAGCCTCCCGCCGGAACCGGGCCAATGCCTCGGGGCGATCGTTGATCTCGTCGCGGATCACTTTCACGGCCACCAGCCGTCCGCCGGGCGACCGACCGAGATACACCTGCCCCATGCCGCCCGCGCCGAGCCGGGCGAGAATCCGGTACGCGCCTATGTGCGCGGGGTCCTGAGGTCGCAGCTCTTCCACCGGCACGACTGTGCCATATCCGCTCGCTTGTCGGGCCGGTGGACCGCGACCGACGTACAACCGACCTTGGTGCACGGCCATGTGTTCGCGGGCCGGGCGCTTCCTGCACTCAGCGCAGCCGCCATCCACGGGCCTGGAGAGCCTCTTTCAGGGGCACCGCCAGGCATGGTGCGACGCTGACGTGGACCAGACCGGTCAACTGGCTGGTGGCGTGCTCGATGCGGACGTCCTCGATGTTGATGCCCGCGCGCTCGACATCCGCGAACAGCCTTGCCAGCTCACCCGGTTGGTCCCCAATCGCGACGGCCACCACCTCGAAGCGCTCGGGCTGGGTACCGTGCTTGCCGGAGATCCGGGCACGGCCCGACCGGCCCTTGCGCAGCATGCTCTCGACGACCTCCGTACCGCTGCGACGTTTGGCTTCATCCGTCGCGGCGATGGCACGCAGGCCCACGACCGTCCGGTCCAGGTCGGAACGCACCTCCTCGAGCAGGTCGGCCACGGCTCCGGCATTGGCGCTCAGTATGTCCAGCCACAGCCCGGGGTCGGCCTCCGCGATCCGAGTGAGGTCGCGCAGACCCGGCCCCGCGAGGCTCACCTCGCGTTCCTCGGCGTGCTCCAGGCGCATGGCAACCAGGCTCGCCACGACATGAGGTGCATGCGAAACCAACGCGACCGCGCGGTCGTGTGCGGCAGCCTGCATCAGGACCGGTACGGCGCCGCACAGCGCTACCAGTTCCAGGGCCATGTTGAGCGTCTCGGTATCGGTGTCCGCCGTCGGTGTGAGCGCCCACATACGCCCCTCGAACAGATCGGCCCGGGCTGTCAGCGGGCCGCTGCGTGACGCGCCGGCCATCGGATGACCTCCGATGTACTGCGAGGTGTCGCAATCGAGGGCAATGGCATCATGCTGCGGCTCCACCTTGACGCTCGCCACATCCGTGTAGTGCCGCGCCAGACCCTCCGCCTGTATGTCCGCAAGCACCCTGCCGACAAGTGGTGGCGGCACTGCCACAATTGCCAGATCCACGACCTCCGTCGGCGCCTGCACTGTTCCGGCCCCCAGCGACGCCGCCGTCCGTAATGCTGTCGAGTCCACATCCCGAAGGTGCACGGTCACGTCATGCGCCCGGAGAGCCAACGCCACCGACGTGCCCATCAGCCCTGTGCCCGTCACCAATGCGGAGTGCATAACGGCAGCCTCCATTCCCTGGATTGAACAGCGACGTAGCGGCCCGGATCTGAGTACGGCTCAGACCGGTACCCGATGCTCCGGCACCCGGCGCCCGGTCAACCGGGACCATAGACGGCCGACAGCGCTGCACGAAAGCCCAGACAGCGATCGAACGCCCGATCGGCCGGACAGACATGAGGGGCTGCGGTTGATCGAGTTCTTCGACGGCCGGCTCCGGCGGCCACAGCGACTGCCCGAAGCCCGGTTCCGTACCACTGAACTGGTCGGCAATGTGTGCAGCACCGGGCTCATCACCAGCATTCACACCACCGGCGAGCCGGCCCATCCGACACCGGAGATCGAGCCGTCGGCGTTCCGTATCATCCAGGGGGCGCTCAGCAACGCGAAGCGGCACGCGCCCGGAGCGGAGGTACGGGTGGAGGCCGATCACCGCCCGTCCGCGGCCGACATCCGGGTCGGCAACACCGCGCCGAACCGGCCCGACCGGCTTGCGGCGCGACCTCCGCCGGAGGATACGAAGTGATCGCGATGCTGCTCACGCAGCTGCCCGCAGTACCTGCCGACCTTGTGGAGGACAACCCGTGACGACCACCCGCGTGCTGATTGCCGACGATCAGGTGATGGTCCGTCAAGGATTCACGGTCCTGCTCAATGCCGAACCCGGCATCGAGGTCGTCGGCCAGGCCGTGGACGGCGTCGACGCCGTCGCCAAGGTCGCCGAACTGGCCCCCGACGTCGTACTGATGGACATACGGATGCCCGGGGTCGGTGGCATCGAGGCGACTCGCCGCATCATGACATCGCCCGCCACCACCTCCAAGGTCCTCGTCCTGACCACGTTCGACCTCGACGAGTACGTGTACGAGGCATTGCGCGCCGGTGCGTCCGGGTTTCTTTTGAAGGACGCTTCGGCCGCGGAACTCGCCCATGCCGTAAGGGTGGTGGCGGCCGGCGAGGCTCTGCTCGCACCGAACATCACCAAGCGGCTCATCGCAGAGTTCTCCCGGATGTCCGACGTCCCCCGCGGCCCGGTCAAGGGCCGCAGCGGCAACCTCACGGAGCGCGAGACGGAGGTGCTGTCCCTGATCGCGCAGGGCCTGTCGAACGCGGAGATCGCCCAGCGTCTGGTGGTGGCCGAGCAGACTGTCAAGACGCATGTGAGCCGGATTCTGGTCAAGCTCAGCCTGCGCGACCGGACCCAGGCGGCGATCCACGCGTACGAGACGGGCCTTGTGCGACCGGGCGGGTACTGAGGAGACACCGCCGCATCGAGCACGGGGACGGGCCGACAGCCGCTTTCGGCCGGCGACCCGCAGCACGCCTGCGCCCCGCCCCACCCTGGCACCGCTCCGTCATGCTGATCGAGGCGGGCCCGCGCCCGCTCGGTCCGGGCCGTCCAGCGAGCGCGTCCGGGGCCGTTCAAGTGACGCCTTGACACAGTTGAGCGCACGCACCCCGGATCGGTCCTGTGGCGGGGGCCAGTGCCGACTCGCCGGCCATGCCTTATACGGCCCAATAGCCTGATTGAGGCGAGGGCACAGAAGCAGCGTTCGCCCCCCATGGCTTCGCACCCCGCCCACTGTCGTGGGCGGGGTGCGAAGCCATGATCTGCGTTCTTTCATGATGGTTTCAGCGGTTGTGGACCCAACCCTGAGATGTACATCTCAGGTCTGACGTGCCGGCCAAACTGCTTCCGAAGAAGGATGGGATCACCCCGCATCTGATGATGCGATGGAATGCCGATCGAGTGTGGCGTCGCTCCGGCAGCAGAATCCGTACGCCCCAGCAGGCTGAAAGGCGTTTGATGAACGGCAGGTTGACGCGTCGGCCGGATACCTCGATTCTCCGGTCCGGCGGTCGCCCGCACCCGGGGCTGCGTGTGTCATCCGTCGCGCTCGCGCTTCGCTGGGCATCCTCGCGGTGGCCCTTCGTGGAAGAAGAAGTGGCGGGCCTGCGGCCACTGGTGCGGCCGGGCGCTGTCTGCCTCGACATCGGGGCCGAGTACGGCCTCTACACCTGGAGCCTGTCCGCGCTGGCCGGACCGTCGGGAAAGGTGCACAGCGTCGAACCGCTGCACGGCCCCGCGAAATGGCTGAAGGCCACGGCAGCCGCCCTCGGCTGCGACAACGTCACCGTTCACCGCATGGCTCTCGGCGCGCGGGCGCACGAAGGAACGATGAGCCTGCCCCGGCGCCGTCTGCTGCCCGTCCACGGACGCGCCTATCTCACCGAGGGCGCCTCGGGACCCGGACCCAACGTCGAATTCCCCACCTCCCGCCCCGTGGTCACACCGGTGCGGACCGTGGACGGTCTCTGCAACCACCTTGGCCTCGATCGCGTCGACTTCATCAAGGCCGACGTCGAAGGGGCGGAGGCAGCCGTGCTGTCGGGGGCCCGGCGCACGTTGCTGCGCCACCGGCCCGCGCTCCTGCTCGAGATCGAGGACCGTCACCTCGAGAAGTACGACACGAAGTCGGGCGACCTCGTCAGCCGACTCGGCGAGCTCGGCTACGACATGTACCGCTGGCGGAACCAGGGTTGGAAGCGTGTTGCCGACGTGACCGACGACTGCCGCAACTACCTCTTCTCGGCTCGCTCGACCGCATCCAGCTGAAGGATCCGACACATTCATGGGCTCCACCCTTGTCATCACCAATGACTTCCCGCCGCGTCAGGGGGGCATAGAGACCTTCGTGCACGCGATGGCCACGCGCATACCGGACGACGACGTGGTCGTGTACACCTCGCGCGAGCCGGGCGACACCGCGTACGACGCGGCCCTTCCGTTCCCTGTCGTACGGGACTCCAGCGGCATGCTGCTGCCGACCGGGCGGGTCACCCGGAGGGCCGTCGAGATAGCCAGGGCCCATGGCTGCGACCGGGTCTGGTTCGGGGCTGCCGCACCCCTGGCCCTCATGGCGCCGGCCCTGCGCCGCAGTGGGATCCAGCGCATGGTGGCGACCACCCATGGCCATGAGATCTGGTGGGCCAGGACCCCGGGTCCGCGTCAGATGATGCGCCGTATCGGCGACGGCGTGGACGTCGTCACGTATCTCGGTCAGTACACGCGTGCCCGGATCGGGCCGTCCCTGGGTCCGCGTGCGCACATGAGCCGGTTGGTGCCGGGGGTCGACGCGGAGGTGTACCGGCCCGACGCCGAGGCCGGATCGGCTCTGCGTACGGAGCTCGGCCTGCACGGCAAGCGCGTGATCCTGTGTGTGGCCCGTCTGGTCCCGCGCAAGGGCCAGGACATGCTGATCCGGGCCCTGCCGCTGATCCGGCGGGAGGTGCCCGACGCGGTGCTCGTCGTGGTCGGCCGGGGGCCGGACGAGGCACGGCTGCGCAAGCTGGCGCACCGGCACGCCGAGGGCTCGGTCCGTTTCGTGGGCGGAAAGTCGCACAGCGAGACTCCGCAGTACTACGCGGCGGCGGATGTCTTCGCCATGCCCTGCCGTACCAGGAAGGCCGGTCTGGAGGCGGAAGGGCTCGGGATCGTGTTCCTGGAGGCGGCGGCGAGCGGACTGCCGGTGGTCGTCGGCGACTCGGGCGGCGCCCCGGACACGGTGCTCGACGGCAGGACCGGACGGGTCGTGGACGGCACCGACACGGCGGCGATCGCGGGCGCGCTGACCCGGATACTGCTCGACGCGGACCAGGCCGCCGAGATGAGTGCCGCCGGCCGTAAGTGGGCCCAGGAGTCCTGGTCCTGGGACGCATCGGCCCGCCATCTGACGCAGCTGCTGAACCCCGAGGCCATCCCGGCGGTCGTGCCGGGGCAGGAGTAGAGGGGCCCGACATACGACGCGCGGGGCCCGGGCTTCCCACCTCAGGCGGGAAGCCCGGGCCCCGCGCCGCTTGGGCTGCTCCTCGATCCGGTCCGTGTCGCGGAGGGTGGCGGAGGCCGGGTGCAGCGCGGTCATCCGACGAGGGTGAGCGGCAGGGCCCCGACTGATCCCCGAGCTGCGCACGCACCGGCTGCCCGCGGCGCTCGGAGTCTTCAACACCGTTCTCCCGAGCACCCGGGAACGCGGCGGCGACCCGGGCATGCTCAAGTCGATCGGTATGACGCCGCGCCAAGTCGTGGTGATGACAGTGCCGTCCGTGGCAGGTGTCGGAGTGGTCAGCGGGCTGGTCGGCACCCCCCGGGGATCACCGCGCATCGGCTGCTCGTGGACCATGTCGGCGTGCTGTCATCGGTCGGCAGGGCTCCTTCGCCGGCTCTCGGCTGCGCTCGATCAGGGGAGACCGCATCTGCCTCCCTCCTCACCCCGCTCCCTGATCCGGCTTGATCCAAACGGAAGAGCTGAGCCGATGTCGCCACCGAAGTCGGCTCCGATGTCCGAGGACAATGCGACAATCGCCCTGCGACGTCATGTGACGCGCTGTGCGACAAGGATTGCCACGATGGGAGTGCAGGTGCTGGAGCCAGTCGAGCCGTGCCGGGCACAGCAGGTCCTGACCGTCCCCGGCCCCCGTGCCGCCATGGGAAGGGCCGGGGCATGACACATACCGCCGAGTTCCGTGGATCCGCCGTCTGCCCGAGCCCGGTCGCCGACCCGTCGCTGCGCCTCTTCCTCTTCCACCACGCCGGTGGCACGCATCTGCTCTACCGGGACTGGGTACCGGAGTTCCCGCCGGACTGGGAGCTGTGTCTGCTCAACGCCCCCGGGCGTGCGCACCGGCGCGATCAGCCCGCCGTCGACCGCGTCGAAGATCTGGTCGACCATTTCCATCAGGAGTTGCTGCCGCTGTTCGACCGGCCGTTCGCCTTCTTCGGGCACAGCATGGGCGGCCTGGCCGCGTACGAACTGACCCTGAGGCTCGCCGGGCAGGGCGGGCCGATGCCGGTCTGGCTCGGACTCTCCGCCTTCGGTCCGCCCAGGGGCGCGGAGTACCGGCGCAGTCCAGGGCGGCACGAGAGCTCCGACGCCGAACTGCGTGACCGGCTGCGGTCGATCGGCGGTACCCCCGCCGAGCTGCTCGACAACGACGATCTGTGGCAGTTGTTCGAGCCCGTGTTCCGCAGCGATTTCAAACTCGTCGACACCTGGGCACGCGACCCCGCCACCGGCTCACCGCCGCTGCCTTTCACCGTCTTCGGCGGTGAACAGGACCTTGTCGTGGAGCCCAGGAGGCTCAGGGCCTGGGCCGATCATTCCCCGCACCTCCAAGGCGTCCACCTCTACCCCGGCGGCCACTTCTATCTGCACGACCACCGCGCTGCCCTGATCCGCACCGTCACTGCGTCGGTGCGCACGGCCTGCGCCGCCGCCGAACGCGTCATCGCGGCGCCCGGCGCCTCGTAACTCCCCTCGCCCGACACCCTCGACGCATGGTTCGCCGCGGACGGCTCGACCGCCGAGGCGGCGCGGCGGCTCCATTGCCGCCGCAACACTGTGCTGTACCGGATCACCCGCCTCGCGGAGCTGACCGGCCGCGCTCCGACACGGCCGTGCCGCGCTCGCCGATCGGTATCAGACCTGAAGCTCACCGTCCCGGACCACCACGCGCCCACCCGCGACCACGAGTCGGCGCCGCGGAGAGCGGACGAGGGCGTCCTGGACGTTCTCGGCGTCCACCAGAACGATGTCCGCGCGTGCTCCCGCGACGATGTCGTGGACGCGGCGGTGGACAAAGCCGGCCGCACGGGTGGAGGACAGTTCCACCGCGTATGCGAGTTCCTCATCGGTGCGCAGTCCGTGCAGCCGTGCGAAGCCGAGCGCGATGCGCAGCATGTCGCCGTCACCGTACGGGGACCACAGGTCGCGGATTCCGTCGGTGCCGAGACCGACCGCGATGCCGCGGTCCCGCATCCCGCGCCAGGGAAGAGGCGCGGTACGGGGCGGGGCCACGGTCGCCCACGCGATGCCGGCCTCCTCGCAGCCGTCGAGCAGGTCCTGTTGTCGGCTCACCGAGAGCTCCCCGAGGGCGAAGCCGTGCGAAATCGTCACCCTGTCCCGCAAGCCCGTACGCCGGGTGCGGTCGATGATGAGCTCGAACTGGAACGCGCCGAGCTCCCCTCCGTCGTGCAGATGGATATCGAGACCGACGCCGCGACGCTGCGCGATGTCGAACAGACCGTCGAGCTGCGCCACGGGATCACGGTCGATCGAAGCCGGGTCGATACCGCCGATACTCGTCGCCCCCGCGACGGCTGCCTGATCGAGCAGTTCCAGCACACCGGGACGGCGCATCACACCGTCCTGCGGGAATGCGACGATCTCCACCTCGATCGCGCCGTCGAAAGCGTCCACCGCCTCGCGGACGGCTTCGATCCCTCGCAGCCCGACACCGAGGTCGACATCCACATGGCTGCGCACCGCTGTCGTGCCGTGCCGGAGGAACTCGCCCAGCACTGCGGTGGTCGAGGCTGCGTTTGGGATACCGAGTCCGTCACGCATGGCGCGCTCGTGGGCGATGCGCCCCTGAGTCGTGGCCTCTCCGCCATAGGAAACCCACGGCTGGCCCCACCAGCTCTTGTCGACGTGGGCGTGCGCATTGATGAAGCCGGGAAGAGCGAGGAGGCCGCCCCCGTCGAGGTGTTCACCATCATCGTTCGCGGTCCCGGTGGGCACGACGGCCAGGATGTCGGCGCCGGACATCACGATGTCCACGGGTGCCGCGCCCCAAGGGCGGACGTTCGCCAGTGTCACTTGGGTCATGAAGAAAATGGTATCCCGAATGGCTTCGAGCTGTGATGCGGCTCAATGCCGGCTGCGCCGATCGGTGATCGCCCCGAGGCCGCATTCCGTCAGGAACCTTGAGACCGCCTCCGACGTGCAGCGGCCGCACTACGGCTGTTCGCAAGGTGCTTCACGACCAGTTCTTCCACTCGATGAATGTCCCGCTCCGCGATCGCGGCGTACAGGGCCTCGTGCTCGTTCGCGACTGCCATGAGATCGTCATGCTGCGCCAGCAGCCATCGCATCCTGCTTCGAAGCGTCCGCTCCAGCTCACCGAGCATCTCGTTGCCGGCCAACGAGGTCACTGTCTGGTGGAAGTCGGCGGCGGCCCGTCGAGCCCGCACGGCATCTCCCGTACGAGCGGCCTCCAGCTCGGCGTCGAGGTCCGAACGAAGCTTTTCGAGGCCCGGCCGCGTACGCCGCTGAGCAGCGAGCCGGAAGGTGAGCAGTTCAAGGGGCGTACGAATCTCGTCGAGATCCGCGATGTCCGTGGACGTGAACTCCCGGACGACTGCCCAGGTCCGCGGCCGGGGAGTTACCAGGCCCTCGGTCACGAGCGCCTTGAGCGCATCGCGGATGGGCAGTCTGCTCACCCCGAGCTCGGCGGCGAGTTCGCGTTCGACGAGCTTGCTGCCCGGCTGTCGAACACCATCAAGGATGTCGTCCCGCAGCTGTCGAGTGACGCGCTCCGACTCCGGCTCGAAAGCTTCAGACCCTGTCATACCGATCATTCTCCCAAACACGCTTCCGAGCGGGGGAAGCGATCGCCGACGAGACGACCGTGCCTGAGAAGGCCTTCACCGCCACGGAGCGCAATGGCTACTGATCGCCCGGCGCCCGCTGCCCGGGCCCGGGCACGGTGGAGGCGGCACGTTCTTCGGCGCCGCACGTACGGTCGGGCACCACATCGGGCACCGTCCGGCCCACAGGGCCACGAGGCCTGTGGGGATACCGAACCGTACGAAGAAGCCGGGCGTCGGCCGTGGTGGCCCGAACCACGGGAAGGTGTGCTGCATGCTCTTGCGCCGAGCGACGCACTGTCCGACGAGTGGTACGAGCGCGGCGGTCAGCACGAGCGGAGTCAGGGGTGACGCCGAATTGCCCACGGCGAGGTGGCCGAGGCTGCCGGTGAAGACCAGCACAGCCGAACGCGACGGGCGATGAAGGATGCCACGTACAGGGTCATGGGCGGCGCCCCTCGTGCCGTCCCTGCCGCGCCGTCCGTCGTCGGCGCGGCACCGCCGGACGAGGCGCGAGCCGACGCCGGGCCGTCACGCCGCGGGGCGATCGAGGGACGAGGTCAGGAACGCGGACCGTGGGACTGACCGGCGCGCGCTGCGTTCTTCTCCTTGATGCGAACCGCTTCCTTCCGGACCTCGGCCTGGGTGGCGCGTTCCTGCTGGAGCCAGTCCGGGCTGTCCTTCTTCAGTGCCTCGATCTGCTCCGTGGTGAGGGCGTCCGTGATTCCGCCACGGGCGAGACCGGAGATGGAGATGCCCAGCTTTGCCGCGACCACCGGCCGGGGTGCGGGCCGTTGCGTCGCAGCTCCTGCAGCCACTCGGGCGGATCGGACTGCAGTGCGTTCAGCTCGGTGCGCGAGACGACACCCTCCTGGAACTCGGCAGGGGTGGCCTCGAGGTACACACCCAGCTTCTTTGCCGCGGTTGCGGGCTTCATTGTCTGGGTGGTCTTGTGCGACGTCATGGTGCCAAGGGTATCGAGCATGTGCGCTACCTCTGACCAGGGCCGGTAACCTGGCTGAGTGACAAGCTCGGAAGAAACCCCTTCGTTCCGGCTCGCGTACGTCCCCGGGGTGACGCCCACCAAGTGGGTGCGGATCTGGAACGAGCGGCTGCCCGACGTCCCGCTGACCCTTGTCGGGGTGTCGGCCGCCGAGGCGTCCGACGTGCTGCGGGGCGGCGGCGCCGACGCGGGTCTCGTGCGGCTGCCCATCGACCGGACGGGCCTCAGCGCGATCCCCCTCTACACCGAGACCACGGTGGTCGTGATCCCGAAGGACCACGTCGTGGCAGCGGTCGACGAGGTCTCCGCCGAGGATCTCGCCGACGACATCGTGCTGCACCCGCTCGACGACACGCTCGAATGGGAGCACCGTCCGGGACGGCCCGCGATCGAGCGGCCCGCCACGACGGCGGACGCGATCGAGCTCGTGGCGGCAGGAGTGGGCCTTCTCGTCGTCCCGCAGTCGCTCGCCCGCCTGCACCATCGCAAGGACCTCACCTACCGGCCGGTGTCGGACGCCCCCGAGTCGCGCGTCGCGCTGTCGTGGCTGGAGGACGAGACGACAGACCTGGTGGAGGACTTCATCGGGATCGTCCGGGGGCGGACCGTCAACAGTTCACGGGGCCGCCCCAGGACCCCGGCGCAGCCGAAGGGCAAGCGCCCCGAAACAGGCGGTGCACGCCGCAAGCCCGTAGCCGGCAAGTCGGCCGGGAAGAGCCCTCGAAGCGGTTCCGGCGGCGCCAAGGGCGGCAAACGAGGAAAGCCTCGCCGCCGGTCCTAGACCTCGTCGTCGACGGCCGTCTGCCGCGCGACAGGACCTGGCGCCTGATTCCCGTTCCTCGTCGCAGCCCCCGTCTCATCGGGGGTTGCTTCGAGGTTTCAGGGGCGGGCGGAAACCCGCCCACGGCGCGTCCGACGTGCAACCCTTTTTGCCGCCACGGGCTCGTGGACGTACGGAGGGGGCTCGCTCAGGGTTCCGTCGCCGGACGCGGCGTACGGGGCCACGATCGACGAGTAGTACGGGACACAGCGCTGCGGGGTCAGCCGGCAGGCTTTCCCCGGTGGGCTGTTCGTGTCCCCGGCCGGGATTCGCGGTTCAGCGCCTGCGTCGCACCTTCGGTTCCGGTACGAGACGCACGACGCCGTTGAGCAGATGGTCGATCAGGTCGTGGGAGGGCTTGTCCGTGAGGTTGGTCAGCAGCCGGGCCAGGGTGTTGAGCAGAAACGGCGACCCCATGACGTAACGGTTGAGGACCGGCTGGAAACCCGAACGGCTGAAGACGAGGTCGGCGGCCGTGTTCCCGAGACGGTAGTAGCGCCCCCAGCGGCGGTTCATCTCGACGGGGTAGCCGCGCAGCACCTGCTCCCGCCGGGGCCCCCGGGGAGCGCGAGGGCGAGCGCGGCGGTCTCGGCCGCGACTTCGCCGGCTTCCATGGCCTGGCCGATTCCTTCGCCGTTCCAAGGGCTGATCATGCCTCCGGAGTCGCCGACGAGGAGGAGCCCGCGGGTGTAGAGGGGGTGACGGTTGAAGCCCAGCGGAAGGGCCGCGCTCCGGACAGGGCCCTCCGCGTTCTCCTCGCGCAGTCCCCAGGCGTGCGGGGTGCGCGCCAGCCACTCGTCCAGTGTGGCGCGCAGATCCGCCTTTCCGTGCCGTCGGTGGGGCAGCGCACCGAGACCGACATTGACGCGGCCGTCGCCCATGGGGAAGATCCAGCCGTATCCGGGCAGGTAGTGATCGCTCCCCGGGAAGCGGAGGTCGGCCCACAGCTCCAGGTACTCCTCCTGGGAACGCTCCGGACTTCGGTAATAGCGGCGGGCGGCCGTCGCGATCTGCCTGCTCCTGTCCCGCTGCAGGCCCATGGCGAGAGCGAGGCGGGCGGAGGCACCGTCGGCGGCGATGACGATCGGCGCGTGGAAGGCCAATGGCTCCTTCGCCGAGGTCGTGGCGGTGACACCGGTGATACGGGCGGCGCGGTCGGTCAGGGGCTGGGTCACCTTCACGCCGCTGCGCAGCCGGGCTCCGGCGGCGACGGCGTGCCGGGCCAGGATGTCGTCGAAGTCGTGCCGGCTGCGCGAGAGCCCGAAATCCGGGTATCGCCCGAGCGCGGGCCAGTCGATGTGCACCTGATGGTCCCCGGCCACCCATCGCATCCCGCGTGAACGTGTCCACCCGGGAGCCTTGATGTCGATGCCCATCCTGATGAGCTGGTGCACCGCTCGTGGCGTCAAACCGTCCCCGCACACCTTCTCCCGGGGAAAGTGGGACTTCTCCAGAAGCAGGACATCGACGCCCGCCCTGGCGAGGTGGAAGGCTGCGGCCGAGCCCGCCGGCCCCGCCCCCACCACGATCACCTGAGCTTCCTCGTCCGAGCCGTGGACGGACCGATCGTCCGACGGGGAATGGTCCGGCGTCGTTTCCCGCATGGGGAACCCCTTCCTGTTCCTGGGACAGGCGGTGCCGCACCGAGGACGGCAGCCCTGTGCATCATCATCGATCAAGGAGGGCCGGTGCGGAACCCGGCCCGGATGTCCGGCACCCGCCCGGTGCGGCAACGACCACTGCGTGAGGAACTTCGATCCTGGAAGCTGTCGTCGTCCGGGCGGGCGACGGCCGCATGGTGCCACCCGAGCCCGAAGGGACCCGCGTACCGGCTCCTACGACTCCAAGTAGCGCAGGACCGCCAGCACTCGTCTGCTGTATCCCGTGGTCCGTGCCAGATCGAGCTTGTCGAAGACGGAGTTGAGGTTCTTCTCGACCGAACTGAGCGAGATGTGCAGATGCTGGGCGATGGCCGCATTGGTGCGGCCCTGCGCCAGCTCCTGCAGGACGGTGCGCTCGCGGGGTGTCAGCCTGGCCAAGGGGTCGCTGTGCGTGGTCCGGACCACCAACTGGCGTACGACTTCCGCGTCGATGGACGCGCCGCCCGCGTGAATCCGCTCCAGCGAGTCCAGGAATTCGTCGACCTGCGCGACCCGGTCCTTGAGCAGATAGCCGACCCGTTCGGCATTTGCGGACAGCAGCCGCACCGCGTAATTGCGCTCCACATGCTGGGAGAGCACCAGCACACCGACCAGGGGCCAGCGCTCACGGATCTCCAGCGCGGCCCGCAGCCCCTCATCGGTGTGGGTGGGCGGCATCCGGATGTCGACGACGACGAGGTCCGGCGGGTCCGCCTCGACTGCCCGGACGAGGGCCGTCCCCTCACCCACCGCGGCGAGGACTTCATGTCCCTCCTCGGCGAGCAGTCGAACCAGGCCCTCCCTCAGCAGGGTCGAGTCCTCGGCAAGCATGACGCGCACAGCAGCTCCGCGATGATGGTGGTGGGGCCCCCGGAAGGGCTGTCGATGTACAGGCGGCCGTCAAGTGCGTCCACCCGGCTGCGCAGCCCGGCCAGTCCGCTGCCCGTGGGATCGGCTCCGCCGGTGCCGTTGTCCCGGACGCGTACGGAGACTCCGCTCCCGTCACCCTTGACGCTGACGGAGATGTGGGTCGCGCGGGAGTGCTTGGCCGCGTTGGTCACCGCCTCCGACACCACGAAGTAGGCGGCTGTCTCCACGGGCCGGGGCAACGGCAGCGCCAGGTCGAACTCCATCTGCAGGGGAATACTGCAGCGCTGGGCCACCCCGCCGAGTGCCTCCTCCAGCCCGAGGTTGTCGAGCGCCGACGGATAGACGCGCCAGGCCACCTCCCGCAGCTCGGTGAGGACCTCCTGGGACTCCTTGTGCGCCTGCTGGAGCAGCAGATCGGCCTGCTCGGGTGTCCGGTTGCGGCGGGCCCGGCCCAGCAGCATGGCGAGTGCGACGAGCCGCTGCTGGACGCCGTCGTGCAGATCGCGTTCGATGCGCTTGCGCTCCACGTCGACCGCCCGGAGCACTCCGGCACGGCTGGCGGCCAGTTCCGCGATGCGCCGCTCCAGCAACTCCCGCTCGGACGGGCCGAAGTGTTCCCGTGCCAGCCGTGCGTCGAGGGCGTCCAGCGAGAAGAGCCCCTGGAGGTCGAGGAAGAGGAGGACGCCGCCGAGGACCCCTTGGGTCAGCAGTTCCTGCCAGCTCGTGGTGGCGCGTGCCACCCCGGCCGCCAGCAGTCCGGCCAGCACGACCCCGAACCCCAGCAGCGCAACCACCAATCCGGACAGCATCCCCGTGCAGGTGCGGGTGGCGAGGTAGCGCAGCACATTCCGGTCGGACGCGCGGTGTGTGGGGAACACGTCGCCGAAGAAGACGCTGCGACGGATCCGCTCCAGCTCCGTGAGCCGACGGGCCCCGGCACTCAGCACGGCCAGGGCTCGCGGACGCGTACGGGGCCACAGAATGAACGGACCCAACAGGGTACCCGGCACGGCGAAATACAGCAGGTCCAGCAGGGCGGTGCAGCAGCCGAGCAGGGCGCCCGTGACTCTGCGGGGCCAGGAGGAGGTGCGCGCCACCGAGGTGCCCCCTTCATCGCGCCAGGAGCCGAGTGGCCCCGGAGGATGACTGGTCGCACTGTCTGTGGAGTCCCCCTGCACGGATGCCGAGGCTAGTCGCGCGGCACCGTCACGGCAAGATCGTCCTTGGCGGGCGGGGGAGACCGGGAGAGCGCGGTACAGCGGCTCGTGGCTCACGACGAACGACGGTGCTGCGCCCGCTCACGGGGACGGGGACGGGAGCGCCACCGCAGACTCACGTACACGATGACGGCTGCCAGGACCAGGACGAGAACGGCCTTGGAGATGACCCCGACGTAGGTCTCCACCAGGTCCCACCGGTCGCCGAGCCAGTACCCGGCCATCACCAGCACCGAGTTCCACAGCAGGCTGCCCACAGCGGTCAGGGTTACGAAGAGCGGCAGCGACATGCGTTCCACGCCGGCCGGCACGGAGATGAGACTCCGGAAGATCGGCACCATGCGTCCGAGGAGGACGGCCTTGGTGCCGTGCTTGGCGAACCACCGCTCCGTACGCTCCAGATCGGAACTCCTGACCAGCGGAAGCCTTGCCCAGATCGCATGCATCCGGTCGCGGCCGAAGAGCATTCCGATCCAGTACAGAACCACCGCGCCCACCACCGAACCGAGCGTGGTCCAGAAGAGCGCGGAGGCCAGGCTGATGACGCCCTGCCCCGCCGCGAACCCGGTCAGCGGGAGAATGACCTCGCTGGGCAGCGGCGGAAAGAGATTCTCCAGGGCGATGGCGAGACCGGCTCCCGGACCCCCCATGGTGTCGACGAGATCGGCTGCCCAGCCTGCGACGCCGCCCGCGGGTTCCTGGGGGAGTCCCAGAGTGACGAGATCCATGAACTGACTCCTGGCCGGTGGTGGAGAGGCGTGAGAAGTCCGTCGCGCCTCACCGGCAACGCTAGGAACCGCCGCCCGGCGCGGGTACGGGGATTGCCGTCGAACCGGGTGATGTTCTCCGCACCCGCCACCCTGCGGTTTTCCTCATCTCCCTCAGCCTGCGGCGATCACGCCGACGCCGCTCGCGTCACTTCGGTGCGAAGACGATCCGGACCCGGCCCGGAGCGAAGGTCATCTGCTTGCCGTCCAGGGTGGTGAAGGAGGTGCAGCAGCTCCAGGTCCGTCTCCCGGGCGCTGTGTACGGGCGATGCCGCAGCCGACATTCTCGTCCCGGACGCGCGCATGGCGGCCACCCCTTCGGAGTCGGCCGACGTACCGGTCCCGGTTTCTGCCGTTCCCTGCGACGGCTCCTTGTCCATCCTCACGCCGAGGTCGCCCCAGGGGTTCCGGCAGGCAGGGCGGCTGAGACGTCGGTCGCGGCGGGAGCCTGCTCAGTACGGCAGTGGGCGGCCGGACGGGGTGCGCAGATCGAGTGGCGGCCGCGACGGCAGCTGCGGACGTCGGACGATTTTGATGCGGCCCATTGCCACCACCTCCTGTCAGTCACCGGTCATATGCCCGGCGGGTTGCCGCTTCATGCGCCTCCGACCGGCCCAACTGGCCTACTGGACAAGAGTGTTACGGAAACAGAAAGGGTGCCGGCCTGGCACCCGGGCGGCTCGTACCTGACCACGGTCTCCCGCGACCGCACGGCGCCGATCCGAGGGTGGGGGATCCGGCCACCGATCTCGACGTCCCGCTCGGACAGGCCCGCTCCCGGGTCTTCAGGCGGCTGACCGATGACGAACGCCGCAGCTTCCTGCTGCCACCGGCCCCCACCCCGGAACCCCGAAACCACAGAGATGACGCCGATACCTGTACCGATGGCGGGGGTGACGCCGGGAAGGCGCGAGAGGCGCAGGAGGGCGCAGGAGGCGCGGGAAGACGCCATCTTGCCGCGGCACCGGGACACCGCGCACACGCGCTCGCTATCCTCCCGGCCATGAGTCATGAGCGTGGCACGGGTGGGAGATCCGGCGGGGCTCCGCGGGGTTCCGGGTGACCGAGGGCGTGGGCCCTTCGCCGGATGTCCGTACCGCAGAGGCGTGGAGAGCCTTCGGAACCCGGTTGCGTCAGTGGCGCAGGCGCGCCGGGCTCACCCAGGCCCAGGTGGGCGCCCGCGTCGGCTACGACCACACCGCCATCAGCAAGTTGGAGCACGGCACCCGGAAGACGCCGCTGCCGCTCGCCCGCAGGCTGGACGATCTGCTGACGGCCGGCGGCGACCTCCTCAACGCCTGCGAGGCGGCGGAGGCCGAGGGGCCGGGTGGTGCGGGCGAGGGGAGCGGGGGCGCACGTCCGGCCGCGACCACCGCACGGACGGGCCCCCTGCCCGGCGAGCCCGCAGGTGGCGCCCTGCTCTCGATGCTGCCGCCGGACACCGTCCTGCCCATGAGCCTGCCCACCTACGGGCTGGTGTGTCCGGTGCACGGCCGTGACGGCTGCACCGTTCCCGTACTCGCCGACGTCATCGCCCTGCATTCGGCCTTCTGTGCCCTGGGCCCGGCCACTGTCTCGTGTCCGCCGCTGGACATCGACACCGTACATGCCCTGACGGCGCTGCTCGCCGTCTGCCAGCGGGCCGACGAGGAGCGCGCCTGGCCGGGAGCGACCGTCGTGGTCGAGCGCACCCTGCATGCGATGCTCCGCTGGATGGCCCTGCCCGCAGCGCCGTACCAACGCCAACTCGCTCCACTTGCGGCCGAGTACGCACAGTCGGCCGGCTGTCTGCGGCTGCTGTGGGGCCGGAACGCGACAGCGATGGCCTGGCTCGACCGGTCACTGGTCTGGGCCGGCCTGGCCGGTCATGTCGGAACGGAGGTGGCCGCGCTCAGCGACATGAGCACCCTGGCGCGGCTGGAGGGCGACGGCCCTTCCGCCCTCGCCTACGGCGGCGCGATCCGGCAGGCGGCCGCGGGCCGGCACTGGGCGGGCGCCATGAGCGATCTGTACGAGGCGCGCGGCCACGCGGTGCGGGGCGACGCACGGCAGACCCTGGGCCATATCGACCGTGCCTGGTCGCAGATGGACCGGGTCGGCGAGCAGGACGAGACGGAGGCACCCTGGCTGTCCGTCGCCTCTGTGCGTCTGCGGGTGGAGTCGGGCGCCGCCGGTGCCCTGCGGGACCTCGCCGCGGCGACCGGTGACCGTCGACTGGCGCTGCGCGCGGTTGAGGCCACCCGCACCGCGCTGGGCCTGCTCCCTGCGGGGATGCACTCGACGCGGATGCTGTTCCTGGTTCGGATGGCCGACGCCCATGCCTGCGCCCAGGACCCGCTCGCTGCGATCGCCATCGCCGAACCCGTACTGGACACCACCGAGGTGACCGCATCCACGCTGCTCGGCCAGGAACTCCGCGGCCTGCACAGCCGGTTGGCGGACCGGCACGGCAGCCGGCCGGAGATCGACGACTTCACCCGTCGGCTGGCGGCCGTCGTCCGCTGAGACGCCGAGGGCGGGGCGTGTCCGCACACACCCCGCCCGGCTTGCTTCCTGATGATGGATCAGCTCACGTTCAACGTCACGTCGTCCACGACGAAGCTGGTCTGCAGATAGGCGTCCTCACTGCTGGTGAACCCGAGCGTGACCGTCTGACCGGCGAAGGCGCCGACGTCGAAGGTCTTCTGGACGTAGGAGCCCGTGGCGTCCTTGTTGGAGTACGTCGCGAGCGTCTTGGTGCCCAGCTTGACGGTGAACGTGTCGTACGCGGTCGGGTCGCCCGCCGACTCGTCGGTGTCGGTCCGCAGGTGGAACGACAGCTTGTACGCCGAGCAGCCCGCCGGAATGGTCAGCGATTGCGAGAGGGTGTCGGAGTGCGTGGATCCCCAGCCGCCGAGCCAGGCCGTGTACGCGCCGCTGTGCGCGGGCTTCTCCGAGGTCCGGTTGTTGATCACGCCGTCCGTCTGGGTCCACGGCGCGACGCCCTCCTCGAAACCGCTGTTGGCGACGACCTGTCGGGGCTGGCAGGTGCCGCTGCCACCGACGACGAGCGAGTACGTGGTGGCGTGGGTGGCCGTGCCGGTTCCGGTCACCGTGAGGGTGTACGTACCCGGCGCGGTCCCGTTCCCGGCGGAGACGGTCATGGTCGACGACGCACCCGACTGCACGGAGGCCGGGGCGAACGCGACCGTGACACCGCTCGGCGCCCCGGAGGCGGACAGGTTCACGGTCTGCGCGGAGCCGCTGGTGGTCGCCGTCGACACGCTCGCGGTGACCGAGCCGCCCGGCTGGACGTTTCCGGACACCGGCTTCACCGTGACAGAGAAGTCATCGACCGGGGCGGTGGTACCGACGGAGGTCTTCCACACCGTGTAGGCGACACCGTCGGCACTGCGGTCGAGCGCGGTCGCGTTGATGTTGGCCGTGGTGTCGCAGGACTGGTGGTAGCAGGAGTCGTAGGACCTGCCTGCCGTACCGCCCCACTTGGCGGCCTGCGCCGACGACTTGGTGTCGCTGGCACCGGTGGCGTAACCCGACGTGGGGATACCGCCCTGCTGGAAGGAGTAGTCGTCGGACCGGCCCTGGCCCTCGACGTTCTCCTCCGGCGCCAGGTTCAGCGAGTCCCAGTACTCCTTCATCGGGGCCGAGGCCGCCGAGTCGACGTTGTTGATGAAGTACCCGGCGTTGGTCGAGGCGATCATGTCGAAGTTGTAGTACGCCTTGATGGTGCCGCGCTGGGCGGCGGTGAGCTGGCCGACGTAGTACTGGGAACCCTGGAGGCCCTGCTCCTCGCCGTTCCACCAGGCGAAACGGACGTGCTTGGTCATCGTGGGGTTCCGCTGTGCCAGGGCGAGCGCGTTCTCCAGCAGGGTGGCGGAACCCGAGCCGTTGTCATTGATCCCGGGGCCGGCCGCGACGCCGTCCAGATGGGCGCCGAACATGACGGTCTGGTCGGACGGGCCGCCCGGCCAGTCGGCGATCAGGTTGTTGCCGCGGTAGGTGCAACTGGTGCAGGTCTGCTCGCTGACCGTGTAACCGGCAGCCTGCAGCTTGCCCTTCACGTAGGCGACCGAGGCCGTGTAACCGGCGCTGCCCGCTCGGCGGTTGCCGCCGTTCTGGGTGGCGATGGTGTTCAGCTGCGTCAGGTGGGCCTGCACGTTGGCGACGCTGATGTCGGGTGCGCCGCCGCCAGGGTTGCCGCCGCCGTTGTCCACCGACAGGGTGTACTGCGCGGTGTGGCTCAGGGTTCCGTCACCCTTCACCGTGAAGGTGTACGCGCCGGGCGCGACGCCCGACGACGCGGACACGGTCATCGTCGAGGACGCCCCGGACTGCACCGACGACGGGCTGAACGACGCGGTGACACCGCTGGGCAGGCCGCTCGCGGTCAGGTTCACCGTCTGCGCACTCCCGGAGCTGACCGATGTCCGCACCGTGGCCGTCACCGAATTGCCGGGCTTCACCGAGCCGGACGCCGGGTCCAGGGACATCGTGAAGTCGTTGGTGCCGCCGGACGTGCACGTCGGGTCGCCGCTCTGGGCGGTGACGCTGATGGCGTCCCACGCTGCCTTGGTCCGGTCGAAGAGCACACAGCTGGAGTCGAGGTTCTTGGCGGCGGTGAGCGTGGCCGTGCGGTAGCGCTTGTAGGTCATTCCGCTCGTCTTGAGCAGCATGCCGCCGTAGAAGACCTTGCCGGCGCTCTGGATGCCGACGCCGGTGACCGAGGAGCTGTTGCACGTCGGGCTGGTCGGCTTGCCGCCGCCCGGGTTCGAGCCCTCGGCCAGCAGATAGAACCAGTGGTTCAGCGGACCGGCCGCCGCGTGCTCCTCGGTGTTGGGTATGGAGGAGCTGTAGCAGCTCGGGTCGCCGGTCTGCGACGGGTTGTACATGATCCGGATCGGGCCGTTGCCGACCAGGTCGATCTTCTCGCCGACGGTGTAGTCCGGGTCGTCGTACGGGGCGGGCTCATTGGTGTACGCCTCGGTCAGGGCGCCCATGATGTCGCCGGTGGCCTCGCCGAGACCGGACTCGTTGTCGGCGCCGCCGGGCGTGTACTGGTCGATGCCGTGGCCGAACTCATGGCCCACCACGTCCATCGCGCCGATCCACTGGTTGGCGTTGTTGTGGCCGATGGATACCGAGGAGCCGTCCCAGTAGGCGTTGACGTCGTTCAGTCCGACCTTGACCGGCCAACTGCGGCCGTTGCCGTCGTGCCCATTGCGGCCCAGCCAGTCCCGCAGCATGTTCCACTCGTGCTGCGCCGCCCACATGACGTCGACGCAGCCGGTCTCCTTGCTGGAGGAGCTGCCGGTGCCCCAGGAGTCGCTCGACTTGCTGAAGACACTGCCCGTGCTGTAATCGGCGCAGCTCAGGCCGGGCCGGTTCGGGTCACGCAGCGAGTAGCTGCTGCCCGACGCGGTGGTGTCGATCGACAGCGGCGACGGACCGTTCCACTGGCTGTTGCCGGTGCCCGCCTTGACGTCGTCGTAGCTGTCGAGCACCTTGCCGGTGCCCGCGTCGACGAAGACATGCAGACGGCTGGGGGACTTGGCGCTGCGTCCGGTGAGGACCGTCTCCCAGGCCAGCCGGGAGGTCCTGCCCGTGGCGCGCACGACCAGACGGTGCGAGTCCACCCGTGTCACGGTGGTGAGTTTCTTGCGGGAGGCGGTCTCGGCGGCCTCGGCGGAAACGGTCGGTGTGGTCGGCACGTTGATCCGCCGGGACACCGCCGACTGGGTGCCGCGTACCCGGCCCTCGGAGTCGGCCACCACGACGGCGTCCCCGCCGACGACCGGCAGACCGCGGTAGGTGCGCTGGTAGGCGACGGAGTACATGCCCTTGACCCAAGGGGTCACCATCTGCCGCTCGTACTGCTCGTCGGGCCCCTTCGCCAGGCTGTCGAGACCGCTGGCGGCGGCCCGGTCGGCTGCCGACACAGCGGCCGAGAGCGCGGTGGGGGCGGGCGGAGACGGTTCGGCAGATGCTGGCAGGCCGGTGGTGGCGACCAGCATTCCGGCGAGGACGGCCAGGGTTGTCCCGGCCGTCATCGGTCTGCGTTTCATCGAGGCTCCTTGAGTCGGGGGGGCCTCGATCACGGGCAGCGGCGTACGCCGACGCACTTGCTCCGGCCGTCCGAGGCCGGCCCCGTCGCCCGTGTCGCCGTCGTCCCTGATCGAGCGACCGAACACTCACATGTCGTCATGGCATCGTCAATGAACGGCGAGGCGCGCCGGGGGACCTGGCAAGTCTGGTCAAGCCGCGATGGTGGGATCGCACAACAACTTGGGCGTGCGGGGCGGTTACTCCAGGCCGGAGATCGTGAACACCATGCGCGCGGTCCGGCGGTCGATACGGTCGGCCAGCTGACGCAGCGCCGTCACCCCGCACCGCAGCGTCCCGCGTTTCACACAACCGCGGGCGTCGTCGTCCAGCCGGTGCCACAGCGCCGGATCGGCGAGGAAGACCTGGGGATCGACCTCGACCCGGCCGCCGTCCGCGTCACGGAGCACCAGACGCTGGGAGACTCCGTCCGACCACCGCACCGAGACCAGCCGGTCGGTGCGTACGATCCGTTCGCGCATTAGGCCGCGGCAGGACAGCCACCCGGCACCCGCACGGACCCGTGGCGGCACCAGGACCACGAGCAGCAGGGCGGCCAGGCCCGTCCACAGCAGTGCGCGCAGCCAGGTGAGGTGCCCGGCCGTCGCATCGACGGCCAGGAGCAGCCCGAAGAGTGTCACGGCGCAGCGGACCGCGAACCACAGGTCCCCGGTCCAGCCGTGGTCGTGGGCGGTCGTATCGGGCGAAGGGTGTGCTCGGCCGGTGTGCGGGCCGGGCACGGCTCGGATGTCGCGTCGTCGCATGGCAGCGACGTTATGGAAGCCGCCCGGCCCGTCGGCGTCCGTTGATGAACCGCTGACGCCGTAACCGCCGGTCCTGACGGCCGCTTGACGTGTGGTGCGGCGGCAGGGGCGGTACGGTCGTGGGGCCGGGGCGGGCAGGGGAGAACGGCTCAGTCCTGCTCGTCGTCCCCGTCGCCCTCGCCGCCCTGCCTGTCGCCCTCGCTGTCCTGTGCCGGCTGGTCCGGGGCCGGTGAATCGGGTCCGGTGGATGCGGTGGGAGCGGTGCCCGGGGTGTCGGCCGAGCCGGAATCGGGGGAGAACAGGCTCATCCCCAGGTACACGGCCGCGAGGAAGGCGACCGTACCGGCAATGGCGCTGGCCACTCTGGGCCGACGCCTGATCGCCTCGCGGGCGCCGGTGCGCCGCCGGACGGGCATGGACCGGTCCGCCGGACGCCGTCTGTGGCCGCCGGCCTGCGGCAGGCGGTATGTCGTCAGGCCGTCGGCCTGCTGAGCGGAGACGGATGCCGGGGCTGTGCCGAACGCGGGGGCAGGCGCCGGGACATAAGGAGCACTCGGCGCTGCCGGAGGGGGCGTGGGAGCGTACATGGGCATGGGCTCCGGCTGTCCCCGCCACGCATCGTTCTGGAACCAGTCGGCGACCTGCTGAGCGCTGGGCCGGTCCTCGGGCTGCTTCGCGAGCAGCCCGAGCAGATAGGAGTCGAAGGCGGGAGACAGGTCGACTCCCCGCTGTCTGAGCGGCACGGGGGCCGTGTCGACATGCTGATAGAGCGTGGCGGTCGCAGTGTCGGAGCGGAACGGTGGGTCGCCCAGCAGGAGTTGGTAGATCACACAGCCGAGGGAGTACATGTCGGACGCCGCACCGGCCGTACGGCCCAGGGCGCGCTCCGGGGCGAGATAGAGACTGGTGCCGACGATCTGCCCCGTGGTGGTCAGCGCGGCGGAAGGGTCGTCGACGAACTGGGCGATGCCGAAGTCGCCGATCTTGACGGACCCTTCCGCGTCCAGCATCAGGTTTCCGGGCTTGATGTCACGGTGCACGATGCCCTGCCGATGGGCGGCGGCGAGCCCCGCGGCCGCCTGGCCCGCGATCCGGGCGACCTGCTCGGCGCCGAGCCGCTCCTCGGCAGCGAGCAGATCGCCCAGGCTTCTGCCCTCGACGAGTTCCATCACGAGGAAGAAGCGGTCCTCCCAGGCCCCGAAGTCGAACACGGCCACCAGATGAGGGTGGCTCAGGCGGGCCGCGGTCTGCGCCTCCAGACGGAACCGGGCGGTGGCCGACTCGTCGGCGTGGTCGCCGAGCAGCAGCTTCACGGCCACCGCCCTGCCGAGCACTTCGTCGGCGGCGCGCCACACCTCACCCATGCCGCCGCGACCTATGGGGGACAACAAGCGGTACCGACCAGCTACCAGCACCTGTGCACCAATCTCGAATTGTGGGCCGCTTCGACTGCCACGGCGGCGACCCGACCGGGATCGGGGCGGGGTGGGGCGCGCGGCAAGATCAGGATATCGGGCCGCCGGACCCCGACGGCACGCCGAGCAGCCGAGACGGTGTCCGCAGAGGCGTCGCCGGGGGGCTTGCGGCGGACAACGCCCCATGGTCTACACGGCCACCGCCGTCCAGAACGGTATGCCGGGCGCGGACGACGGCCTCGTCTCCAGATACAGGGCGTCCTGACCCGCCACCAGTTCGTCGACCGGCGACTCGATCCCGTACTCGGCACGCAGGGCCGCCAGCGTCTCGCGGACACCGATCCCGATGAAGCAGGTGTGGTGCTCCCACGTGAAGCCGGGTGCGCCGTACCGTTCCAGAAGGCGGCGCGCCACCTCGTAATAGTTCGGCTCGCTGTCCACCAGCGTGGCGTCGAGATCGAAGACCACGGTGAGGACGGGGACGCGCCGGGAGCTCATGTTGTCCAGCATGCCAAGACGGTGATCACTTCGGGCCGCCGGCCGCCGTGCGGCCCACCGATTCGACCAGTGGCAGCAGTCGGTGCGGCACTCGCTCGCGCAGCGCCACCTCGGTACGTGTCCTGACCACACCGGGCAGTTGGATCAACCGCTGGATCACATCCTCCAGATGCCCGTTGTCGCGGGCCACCACCCGGGCCAGCAGATCGCCGCCGCCCGTGGTCGAGAAGGCCTCGACGATCTCCGGCACCGAGGCGAGCGCTCCACCCACCTCGTCCAGATGCCCCTGGGTGACCTCCAGATGAACGAAGGCCAGCACCGGGTGCCCCAGTGCGGCGGGGGACAGGACCGGACCCGTAGCGGTGATCACACCGTCCCGCTCCAGCCGGTCGATACGGGCCTGGAGAGTACCCCGGGCGACGGACAGGATGCGTGCGTACTCGCGCACGCTGGTGCGCGGCTGCTCGATGAGCAAGCGCAGGATGCGGGTGTCGAGGGCGTCCACCGCCATGGTCCGTTGGTCTCTTCCTGGTAGGCCGATCCGGGCAGCGACTGTACCAATGGCCCGGCAACGGCCCCGCCGGAGCCATCCGACGCACTTTCACCCGCATCTCATACCCGTAGTCCTGCAGAGCTACAAAAAAGGTTCACACCCCGGTGGGACGCGGACTACAAGGCCCTCTCCATAGCTTCTGTACCCGAGCAGCACAGCCATCCGGTACGGAAGGAACAACCTGCCATGTCGTCCCATCCGCACAGAGGCCGCCTGCGCCGTGGCCTGCTCGCCGCGCTGGTGGCCGCCTCGGTGGCCGTGCCCACAGCGGCGGTGGCCGGCCCCGCGGCCGTACCGGCACCGGCTCCGACCGTCCGGGGTCCGCTGCGCAGCGCTGCCCCCGAGGCCCTCGCCGCGCGGTACGCCGCGACCCGTGCCGACATCGGGGCGGCCGAGCGGGCAGCCGCCGACCACGGCGACCGGAAGCGGGCTGCCGCGCTGCACGTCATGGCCGATCCCGTACGCCGCTTCCTCTCCTTCGACGGCCGTGACGGGGGCCGCAGCGTCGAGATCATCGGCGACCTGTCCCACGCCGAACGGATCGCGGTGCTGGTCCCCGGCGCGGGCATCGGCGTCGACCACTACTGGCGGCTGCGCAACGGCGCGTCGGCACTCCACAGCGAGTTGGGCGAGCGGTCGGCCGTCGTCGCCTGGCTCGGATACGAGACGCCGACGACGGTGAGCCCGACGTCGGTGACCTCGGGGCGGGCCGACGAAGCGGCCCCCGAACTGCGCTACTTCATAGGCGAGTTGAGAAGACTGAAACCTGCGGTCCAGACCTCCCTCGTCTGCCACTCCTACGGCTCCGTCGTCTGTGCCGGCGCCGCGCGCGGACTGCGGGTCGCGGACATCATCCTGTGCGGAAGCCCCGGAACCGGCTACGGAAACGTCGCCGACCTGCACACCCCGGCCACCGTCTGGGCGGGCCGTGGCAGCGACGACTGGATCGCCGATGTGCCGCACATGAAGCTCCAACTGCCTTTTACGGAAATCGGGTTCGCGACGGACCCGGTCTCGCCCGAGTTCGGCGCCGAGATCTTCGCGGCGGGCGACGGCGGTCACAGCGACTACCTGAAGCCCGGTTCCCTACCGCTGAAGAACATCGCCCGGATCGTGGCCGGAACGGCAGTGTCCGCAGAGCTCCCGGGAGAGCGCCATGCGTGACTTCGTCCGGCGGATGGACTCCGCCACTCCTGCCGACCGTGACCGCGCGATCGACGCCCTGCGCGCCATCGCCATCCTCGGCGTGGTTCTCGGCCACTGGCTGGTGACCGCACTGGTCGTCGACAGCGGCACCATCCACGGCTCCAGCCCACTCCAGTACATGCCTCAATTCACCCCGGTCTCCTGGGTGTTCCAGACTCTTGCCGTCTTCTTCCTGGTCGGCGGACAGGTCGGCGCGAAGAGTTACGCCGCCGCCCGCGCCCGTGGCGAGAACTACGTCCGGTGGCTCCGTACGCGGATGACCCGGCTGCTGCGGCCGGTGGTCGTCGTGCTGGTCGTATGGACCATTGCGGCGTGCACGATGCTCGCCTCCGGGGCGGACCAGGACACCGTGCGCGCGCTGTGCAAGCTCGTGTGGTCCCCGCTCTGGTTCCTGACGGTCTTCGCGGCGCTGACGGCAGCGACCCCGCTGGTGGCGAAGCTGCATCCGCTGTGGCCGTTCGCCGTCGTGCTGATCACCGACCTCTACCGGTTCGGCCTGGACGAGCCCGGCGCGTTCACCTCGGTCAACGTGGTTGCCGGCTGGCTGGTTCCGTACTGCCTGGGCGCGGCCTGGGCACGGGGCGAACTGCACAGTCGCAGGACCGGCTGGACGCTGCTGCTCGGCGGAGCCGCCGCCACCGCCGGACTCATCCTCTGGGCCGGCTACCCGGCAGCCATGGTCGGGGTACCGGGCCTGGCGATCTCCAACCTCGACCCGCCGACCCTCGCCGTGGTCACCTTCGGCCTCGCGCAGTGCGGAGCGGCACTGCTGCTGCTCGGTCCGCTGCGCCGAGTGCTGCAACGCCCGGCCGTCTGGGCGGTGGTGGCGATGGTGAACCTCTCCGCGATGACGATTTTCCTGTGGCACCAGACCGCGATGATCGCGGTCACCGCGACCGGCCTGTTGGCGGGCGGGACCCTGCCGGGCCTGCACACCGTCCCCGATGCCTCCGGCTGGGTTCTCGCCCGGCTGTCCTGGCTGCCCGTGTTCGCCGTGGCGCTGCTGATCTGCTGGGGGGCGTTCCGTGGTTACGAGCAGGGGCGGCCGCGAAGGAAGAGCGTGGTCGTCCGCAAGGGGCGTCCCGCCCGGTCGGCGGGGGTGCGGCGCGCTTAGGGTGAGTTCCGTGAAGCGGGGGGACATGGTGAGGCGGTCGGCGGAGGTCCTACGGGCGTTGCCCCGCACCCTGCGCGAAGATCTGGTGACGTCGGCGGCCGACCCGACCTCGTATGCGCGGCGGCCGCGCTGGCTGGAGTGGCGGCCGGCTCTCGTGGTGCCGTTGGCGATGTTCGCGGTGGGCATTCTCATCTTCAACACGAACCAGTACGCCTTCGGGTACGGGATGGGCATACAGCTGGGCATTCTGGTCGCCGGGATCCAGTCGCCCGCGATCGTCGTCGCGCTGTTCCGCCCCATCCCGGCCTGGTGGGTGTCGATGCTCGTCACGGTCGTGATCACCCCCTTCGCCAAGGCCTCCGGTCCCGGCGGCATGATGTTCCCCTGGAGCGGAGCCGGGATCGCGCTGCAGGCCGGGGTGCTGTTCCTGCTGGCACTGCGGGTCCGGCCCCGGATCGCCGCCGAGACGCTGACGATCAGTGTCGTGGTGGGACTTGCCTGCGGCGTGGCCGCCCCGTGGCACCGGACCAACGACGTCCACCTCGCGGTCGCGGTTCTCGTCGTCGCCGTGGTGGTCGGTGCCGCGCTGCGTGGCATCGGGGTGGCGCGTACCCAGCTGGTCGCACAGGAGGAACTCACCGCCGAGGAGCGCTCCCGGCGCACACTTCTGGAGGAGCGCAACCGGATCGCGCGCGAACTGCACGATGTGGTCGCCCACCACATGTCGGTCATTTCCATCCAGGCGCAGGTCGCTCCGCACCTGGTCGAGAATCCGTCCGACGAGCTCAAGGAGAACCTCGCGGGCATCCGCGAGAACGCGGTCGACGCGCTCACCGAACTGCGCCGGGTGCTCGGCGTACTGCGCTCCGAGGACCCTCTGCCGCAGGCGGCCAGGTACGCCCCGCAGCCCACCCTCGACCGGCTGGACGATCTGATCGACAACGCGCGCGGCGCCGGGCTCTCGGTCACCGCCGAGACCGCCGGGGAGCCGCATCCGCTGTCGCCGGGCGTCGAGCTGTCGGCGTTCCGCATCGTGCAGGAGGCGCTCAGCAACGCGATGCGTTACGCACCGGGCGCAAAGGTGCGGGTGGAGATCGGCCACCACCCGTCGGCCGTCACGATCCGGGTCACCAACACCCCGCCGGAACGGGCCGCCCCGCCCTCGGCCGGCGCGGGCCACGGTCTGCTCGGCATGCGCGAGCGCACCGCGATGCTGGGAGGTGAACTCGCCACCGGGGCCACCCCTGACGGCGGCTACGAAGTGACTGCGACACTGCCCGCACAGCCCCCTGCCCATCACCGATGACTTCCCGCCCCTGTCGGGGCGGCATGGGACATTCGGCCACGCGACGGCCACCCGGGTACCGGGTGCCGCGTACGGCGTTCGGCCCCATTTCGGTCCGTTGGCCTACCCATGGTGCACATCAACGGTTCATGGCTGGGCCAATGGCCCAATGGTTACCCTCTCGTTTGAGCCATGGGCCTCAGAGATGTTGTGATGTACCCGTCGATGGCGCTGCGGATCCCCGCGGCGCCTTTTTCATGCCGGTGTGCAGGGCCGGTGTGCCGAAGCGGGAGCATGCCGTGCTGAAGAGGATGTTCGTTTCCCCGGACCCGGGCCGACTGCGGCTGCGCAGCGGTCTCCGGGCCGTCCTCGGCATCGGCCTGGCCGTCGTGGTGTGCGGTCTGGCCGGTCACTCGCTCGTCGCGGCCGTGACCGGCGGGCTTGCCGCTCTGCTGGCCCTGTTCACGGTGCTGGACGCCACGGTGCGCGATCAGGCGATCACCACCGCCCTGCTGCCTGCCGTCGGTTTTCCGGTGCTCGCCCTCGCCGCAGGGCTTCACGATCATCCGTTGGCACGGGACGTGGCCTTCCTCGCGGTCATGGGCCTGGGCGTGTACGCCCGACGATGGGGCCCACGCGGCCACTCGCTGGGCGTGTTCGCCTTCATGGCCTTCTTCACCACGCAGTTTCTCCACACCCTGCCCGGGCAGTTGCCCGAGCTGTACTCCGCGGTCGCCCTCTCGCTGCTCGCCTCGTCGACCGTCCGCTTCGGGCTGTGGTGCTACGAGCGTCGGCTGACCGCCGCCGCCGTACCCACGTCGGCGGCGGGCAAGGGGCTGGCCCGCGCGACCACGCGCCAGGCGATTCAGGCGACCGTCGGCGGAGCGATCGCGCTCGCGGCGGGGCTGCTCCTCTCCGAGCAGCGCTGGTACTGGGCTGTGGGCGCCACATGGTGGGTCTTCGTGAACACCGCCTCGCGCGGCGAGACGCTGGTACGTGGCTTCCGCAGGGTCCTGGGAACCCTGATCGGCATGCCCATCGGCCTGGCCGTCGTCGTCCCGCTGCACGGTGCCGCCGTGCCCAGCGCGGTCGTCGTCGCGATCAGCGTCTTCGGGATCTTCTACACCGCCGCGGTCTCGTACACCTGGATGGTGTTCTCCGTGACGGTGATGGCGGGGACGCTCTACGGACTCCTCGGCGTGCTGGATCCGGCGCTGCTCATGCTGCGGCTCACCGAGACCGGTGCCGGAGCGCTCGGTGCGATGCTCGCGGTGCTCCTCGTGCTGCCGGTCACCACACACGCCACGACCGACGCATGGATCCAGCGGGCCCTGCGCTGTGTGCACGCCTGTACCGCGGAAGCCGCGGCGCGGCTCTCCGGTTCGACGACCGCCGACCCGGCGCCCCGAATCGCCGAGCTGGAGGCGCTCCTCGGACGGGTGCGGATGTCTCTGGCTCCGCTGGTGCATCCGCTGAGCCCACTGCGCGCCCGAAAGGCCCGCGCAGGACAGGTGCTCGCTCTGCTGGACACCTGCGCGCGCGAGGTGCGCGGACTGGCCTCCGTCGCCGCGGACCCGGAAGCGTCCCAGGACGCCCGCCTCGCTGCTGCCTGCTGGCGCGTCGAAGCATCCGTGGAGGCGCTGACGGCACCGGATCTGCCGCAGCGGGCGGGCGTGCCGAACATCCCGCCCCACCAGACCGTCGCAGAGCCCGCGCTCGCCCACCTGCACGGTCTGGAGCGGGCACTCGCCGAGCTCGCCGCCCCGCTGCACAGCGATCCGCGCGCCCCGTTGATCGGTGTGTGAAGGGCCCCTGCGGAGCCGACCGGTAACCGAGGCCTTGGTCTAGACCTCGATGGGCCGACTGCTACCGTCGCCCGGGAAGATCACGACGGTACGAACGGTCGTGCTCAGTCGGCGGAGAGGGGCAGTGCGGTGACGAGCAGTGCGGTGGGCAGCGACAACGGCGCGGGGCGGGTATTCATCGGGTCGTTCACCTCGGCGGGCGGGCGGGGAATCACCGCCGCCGCCATGGATCAGGAGACCGGGGACCTGACCGTCCTCGGCTCGACGGACAGCGTTCCCGATCCCTCGTATCTCGTCGTGGGCCACGGCCCGGGTCCGGGTGGCAGGGTGCTCTACACGGTCAGCGAGACCGAGCACGGTGCGGCCGCCGCACTCGACATCACCGGCGATGTGCCGCAGCCGGTCGGCGAGCTCCGGCCGGTGGACGGCGATGGTCCGACCCATCTCGCGCTCGCGGGCGGTCATCTGCTCACCGCCAATTACGGCTCCGGCAGTGTCACCGCTCTGTCCGTGCGGGAGGACGGTTTCCTCGGCGCCGTCACCACCGTGCTCAGGCACGAGGGCAGCGGTCCCAACGCCGACCGTCAGCGGGGCCCGCACGCACACCAGGTGCTGCCGGACCCGTCGGGGAACTGGGTGCTCAGCGTGGACCTCGGAACCGACTCCATACGGATCTGCGCGCTCGACACGGCCACCGGGGCGTTGCGGCTGCACGGCGAGACAGCCCTGCGGCCGGGCACGGGTCCGCGCCACCTGGCCTTCCACCCCGCGGGCAGCCACGCCTACGTCCTGAACGAACTCGAACCGACCGTCACCCTATGCAGATGGGACGCCGCCGCGGGGGTCCTGGAACCGGTGGCTGAGACATCCGTCCTGCCCGAGGAATCGGTACGTGGCGGGGACACGGCGACCTACCCGTCCGAGGTGGTCGTCTCGCACGACGGACGGTTCCTCTGGACGGCCAACCGGGGGCACGACAGCATCTCCGTGCTCGCGCTCGACGGAACGGGCGAGAAGGCGACGCCGGTCACGACCGTGGGCTGCGGCGGGCACTGGCCGCGCGATCTCGCGCTCGACCCCACCGGTCGATGGCTGTACGCGGCCAATGAGCGGTCCGGGAATGTCAGCTGGTTCGCCGTCGACCCGGCGACCGGCATCCCGCGCCGCACGGGCTCGCTGGAAGCCCCTGCCGCATCCTGCGTGATCTTCGCCTGACATCACGCCATGCACAGCCGAATCGCCGGGCGGGCCGGAAGGATCGAGCCCGCCCGGCGATCGATGCCGGACCGCTGCCGGACGTACCCGGCACCGCGTCAGTGAGCCTGAGCACCCTGCGAGGTCGTCGGCGTGATACCGAGCGCCGTCGCGTACAGCGACAGCACGAGCTTGCCGATCGCCGGATACGCGCCGAGCGGCTCGGCCGTTGCGCAGCCCGCCTCCTTCGCGGCGGCATCCAGGAGTCCGTCGGCCACCTCGGGGCCGACGAGGTACGGAGCCAGCGCGAGCTGTACCGAGCCGGAGTCCGTGAGCTGCTCCGCGATCGACGCGACGGAACCCTCCACGTCGAGTGCGGCGGCCATCACCGGCACCGCGAGCCGGGCGGCCAGCAGCATGCCGGTGATCCCGGCGGCCTGCACGGCCTCCTCGCCACCCACCGTGGCCAGCACGATGCCGTCGGCAGCCGTGGCCACCGTGAAGAGCCTGGCACGGTCGGCGCGGGCCAGACCGGCCTCGGAGAGGCGTACGTGCAGCGCTTCGGCGAGCAGCGGGTGCGGGCCGAGCACATCGGTCAGCTCGACCTGCGTACCGCTGTCCATCACGGCCTGCCGTATCCGCCGGATGAGGGCGCTGTCCGGCCCCGCGAGCAGCGGCACCACGACGGCGGACGGACCCTCGGGCTCGGCGACCTCGCGGCCCGCGGCCTGTGCCTGCTCGAAGCGCGCGATGCGCTCGGCGGCGCTGTGGGTGAGTACGGACGAGAGCTTCGGGTACTCGGCATCGTCGCCGTCGAGGTAGCCGATCCGGGCATTGAGGCCGGGCAGCTCGGAACGGGCGATGCTGATCACCTCTTCGGCCAGGCTGCGCGTGGCCGAAGAGGGGGTACCGGGAACGGCGAGAACGAGCGCGGCAGCGCCCTCAGGTGCGACCACGGGCTCCGGGCGGCGGTGCCGTCCGGACTGGCGAGGTCGCGGCATTCGTACAGGCAGGCCGGAAGCGGGCCCAGTGGGGGTGCTCATGGCGCCGCATGCTACTGGTTTTGGGTGCCCCTCTGTTCGGGGAGGGCCCGGCCGGGCGTTATCTGTCCGCTTTTATCCGATGAGAGGCTTACCGGTCGACTGTCCTGCTCTGTCGGCACCCAGGAGGGTGCTGAAGATCTGGGCCGGGCTCCTGCTCGGGCCCGTGACCGGGTACGCAGAGCAGTGTCGGATGGAGGGGCAGTCGCAGATCCCCGGCGGCCAACGCCTGAGCGATGGACAGCGCACCGGTCAGCGGATCACCCGAACCGGGGACCGTCCGTGCCTGCGGGAGCTGCCGGGACAACTCCTCCCGCAATGGTACGAGCAGTGGATCGCCCATCCGGAACAAGCCGCCCGTCAGGGCCACTTCGCACGGTTCGTCGTCGGCCCCGGCCTTCGGACACACCGCCGCGGCCGCCTCCGCGATATGTACGGCGGCCTCGCGCAGAATGCCCGCGGCGACCGGATCATGCCCGGCGCACGCGGCGACCTCGGGCGCGAACGAGGCCAGCACGGCAGGCCGGTCGGTGCGCGGATACAGCAGTCCCGGCAGCTCCGGCGCCGGCCCGAACACCGCCTCCAGCCGGGCCAGCAGTGCGGCGGACCCACCGCGCCGTCCGTCATGCGCTCGCATGGCGGCATCGAGCCCGGCCCGCCCGATCCAGGCGCCGCCGCCGCTGTCACCCAGCAGATGACCCCAGCCGTCGGCCCGGCGCCAGCTCGTCAGATCCGTACCCAGTGCGATCAGGCCGGTGCCGCCCGCGACGACCGCCCCCGGGCGCTGACCGACCGCCCCCGCGTAGGCGGTCACCGCGTCGGCGGCGAGAGCCAGCCGGCGCATCCCGAGCGCGCCTTCCAGGGCCGAAGGCAGTTCGGCGCGCAACTGTCCGCCGAGCGTCGCCATACCGGCGGCGCCGATCGCCACGGCGGCGATCCCGGTGCGGTCACCGCTGCCGTGCCGCTCCAACAGCCGGCGGGCGGCGGGCAGCAGTTGCTCCAGCAGATGACCCGCATCGATCCCGGCAGGTCCGGTGCGCACCGGCTCGGCGCAGACAGTCGTGCCCACCGGGGCGGACATGCCGACGCTGCCCAGCGCCACCCGCAACCCGGAGCCACCCGAGTCCACGCCGAGCACGAACGGCCCCGGCGTACCCGTCGCACCGGCCGATGAGCCCGTCTCCGTCCGCGCCGTCACGACAGCCTCCACCGGGCGCAATGAGCACCGCCGCTTTCCGGCGAACGCCTGCGTGACCTCATGGACCGGCTCCAGACAGAGAAGAGGTGAGAAGACGAATGACGGCGGCAGCCTATCCCGAGTCCCGGACGCGGGACTTCGGGGCGCAGAAGAGCGGCTGCGGAAGCCGACAGGGCGGCGGGGAGCGGGTCCAGTACGCCGGTAGAGTGATGCTTCGTGGCACCACGACCGTTGAATGAAGTAGTCGAGCCCGGTTGGGCCGAGGCGCTGGCCCCTGTGGCCGGACGCGTCGCCGCGATGGGCGATTTTCTCCGCGCGGAGGTCGCAGCCGGCCGCACTTATCTGCCGGCCGGCGCGAACGTTCTGCGCGCATTCCAGCAACCCTTTGACGAGGTACGTGTCCTGATCGTCGGTCAGGACCCCTACCCGACACCCGGGATGGCCATGGGGCTGAGCTTCTCCGTGGCCCCCGAGGTCCGTCAGCTGCCCGGCAGTCTGGAGAACATCTTCCGGGAGCTGCACACGGACCTGGGGCTTCCGCGACCGTCCAACGGCGATCTGACGCCCTGGACGCGCCAGGGCGTGCTGCTGCTGAACAGGGCGCTCACCACGGCGCCCCGCAAACCGGGCGCGCACCGCGGCAAGGGCTGGGAAGAAGTGACCGAGCAGGCCATCCGGGCCCTGGCCGCGCGGGGCAAGCCCCTGGTGTCCGTGCTGTGGGGGCGCGACGCCCGTAATCTGCGGCCGTTCCTCGACGGCTTCCCGGCGATCGAGTCCGCGCACCCCTCGCCCATGTCGGCGGACCGCGGCTTCTTCGGCTCGCGCCCGTTCAGCCGCACCAATGAACTCCTGCTCCGCCAGGGGGCCCAGCCGGTGGACTGGCAGCTGCCATGAGCCGAAGCCGCCGCCGGTCCGGGACCGGCGGCGGCTGCATAACGGTCACCGAGCAGTAGCTCGCGCAACGCATCACGTGGGCTCTGCCGCACTGCTGTCGGCGACGCGGTCATGTGCCGATGACCGCCGCCCGGACGCAGAGGACGTCCGGCAGGTGCGAGGCGAGCTGCTGCCAGCTGTCCCCGTCGTCCGCGCTCGCGTACACCTCGCCGTTGCGATTGCCGAAGTAGACGCCCGCCGGGTCGGCATCGTCCGTACAGAGCGCATCACGCAGCACCGTGCCGTAATGCGTCTCCTCGGGCAGGCCCGCAGACAGCGGCTCCCAGGTGCTGCCCGCGTCGCCGGTGCGGAAGACCCGGCAGCGGTGCTCGGCCGGCACGCGGTCGGCATCGGCGTTGATGGGGAAGAGGTACGCCGTGTCCGCGCGGTGCGGGTGCGCTGCTGCGGCGAATCCGAAATCGGAGGGCAGGCCCCGGCCGATGTCCGTCCAGTTGTCCCCGGAGTCGTCGCTCCGGAACACTCCCCAGTGGTTCTGGAGGTAGAGCCGATCGGGATCGACCGCATCCCGGGCCACCTTGTGGACGCACTGACCGAACTCCGGATCCGGGTCGGGGAGGAAGACCGCCGACACTCCCTTGTTCGACGGAGCCCAGCTCGCGCCGCCGTCCTTGGTGCGGAACACGCCGGCCGTGGAGACCGCGACCGTCACGGCCCGGGCATCCCTGGGGTCTGTGAGGATCGTGTGCAGACCCTCGCCGCCCCCGCCCGGCACCCACTTCGACCGCGTCGGATGCTCCCACAGCGGGCGGACCAGTTCGAAGGACACCCCGCCGTCCTGAGACCGGAACAGCGCCGCCGGCTCGGTCCCCGCGTACACGACATCGGGTGCCTCGGGGCCCGCCGGGTGGAGCTGCCAGACCCGCTCCAGCGATGCCTCGGTGAACTGAGGGAACTTCACGGCCGGTTGCTGTGGTTCGACCCAGGTGCTGCCCAGGTCGTCGGAGCGGAAGACCGAGGGACCCCAGTGCGCGCTGTCCCCGCCGACCAGGAGTCGGGGGACCTGCCTGCGGGTATCGACGGCGATCGAATAGATCGCCTGGGCATTGAAATGCGGGCCGTCGAACTCCCACGCGCCACCGCGCCTGCGGCCGATGAAGAGTCCCTTGCGGGTACCCACGGTGAGTAGTACGTCGGTCATGGCCGAACCTCCCGAAACGCCGTTGTGTCGGATACGGGCCAGTCTGCACCTCGCCACTGACAGTGGCCCGCAGCGCAGCTCCGATCCTCCCGGCCCCTGTTGCTTCCACGGTCGGCGAAGGTACGGTGCAGCAGGTGTAGAAAGCGCTTGCCGCAGCGCCGACGCAGAGAGACCGAGGAGTAGCTGTGCCGACCTTCGAAGGGCTGCCCGGTGCCGTCGCCGTCTCCCACCTGCGGGTCTACGACTGGCCCACCGCGGACGGCCTGCGGGGCGGGACGCCGCATCTCCACCTCACCTGCTCCGAGGGGTATCTGGTGGTCGGGGGCACGGGCTCGGTGCAGACCCTCACCGCGTCGGGGTTCCGGCAGACGCCACTGGCTCCGGGTGCCCTGGTCTGGTTCACGCCGGGTACGATCCACCGCCTGGTCAACGAGGACGGGCTGCGCATCGTCGTCCTCATGGAGAACAGCGGGCTGCCCGAGGCCGGTGACGCCGTACTCACTCTGCCGCCCCGCCACCTCGCGGACCCCGACGCCTACCGGGCGGCGGTCGTCCTTCCCGTCGACGGTTGCGAAGAGGAACAGGAGCGGGCCGCCCGCGTCCGCCGTGATCTCGCCGTCGAGGGCTTCCTCGCGCTGCGCCATGCCACCGAGGTGGGTGACCTCGAACCGCTCGCCGACTTCCACCGGGCCGCCGCCGCACTCGTACGCCCGAGGACCGAGGACTGGCGGGGGCGCTGGCAGAAGGGGGCCGCTGCCGCTTCCGAGGTGACCGGCGGACAGCTCGACGCTCTGGCGCGCGGTGACGGCGGATACCTCGCCGACGCCTGTGTGCACGCCGAACAGCCCTCCGCGTACGGAAGGTTCGGCATGTGCGGCCGTCTGGACGTCTACCGCGGCTGATCCGCCCCGGCGATGCCGGCGCAGGCGGAGCGCGTCAGGACCCGGGTCGTGCTGCCGTCGTCCTCCACCGTGTCCCTGACGTGCCGGAAGCCGATCCGGCCCAGCAGCGCCAGCGACGCCGTGTTCTCGGCGGCCACCGTCGCATGCACCTCGGTGAGCCCGAGAACGTCGAACCCGTACGACGTCAGTGTCTGCGCGATCTCGGTGCCGAACCCCTGTCCCCATACGGCCGGAGCCAGGGCGTAGACGATCTCGTGGCCGTCCACGTCCGGGGACGGGGAGGGCTTGATCTCCGCATGGCCGACCAGACGGCCGCTCTGTCGTACGGCCCATACGTCGAAGAGCCCCTGTGCGTACACCTTGCTGAAGACCCGCCCGAACAGGGCGCGGTCCTCGGCCTCCGTGCAGGGTCCGTCGCCTATCCACCGGGACACCCGGGCGTCCTGGAAGAGCGCCACGAAGCCGTCCTCGTCCGCGGGTGTGTACGGCTCCAGGAGCAGCCGCCCAGTGTGCAGGGTGGGGGTCGTCATGACGGGGGACGGTACGCGGCTCCCGTCCGGCCTGCAACGGAATAGAAGTGCAGGTCGGAACGGGTGAGCGGGGTGCGGGCAGGAGGGGTCGGCGGCGGGGCCCGGCGGTGCTGCTGCGGACCACCGGCTTCGCGGCCGGATCGCCCCGGGTGGTCGCGGGCCGGGCGCCCCGGCCGAGGTCGAGGACCAGGCGGGCGGCGGTCTCGGCCATCTCGACGAGCGGCCGGCGCACCGTGGCGATCGGTGGTCCGATCCACCGGGTGAGGGGCAGATCGTCGAACCCGACGACGCTCAGGTCCTCCGGGATGCGCAGCCCCAGTTCGCGGGCGGCCTCGTAGATGCCGAGGGCCTGGAGATCATTGCCCGCGAACAAGGCGATGGGCGGGTCGGGCAGTTGCAGAAGTTCGAGGCTCGCCGCGTAGCCGGCCTCGTGGCGGAACTCGCCCTCCCGGATCAGTTCCGGATCGAAGGGCAGGCCCGCGGTCTCCAGCGCGGCCCGGTAGCCGTCGACGCGGGCGCGGCTGCACATCATGCGGGACGGGCCACTCACGACGCCGATCCGGCGGTGTCCGAGACCGGTCGGATGGCGGGTGGCCGCCAGCCCGCCTTGCCAGTTGGTGGTCCCGACCGACGGCACGTGGTCACCAGGGTCGCCCGCCGGATCGACCACGGCGTACGGGATGTTGCGACTGGGACGACGCACCGCAGACGGTGAACGTCACGGCGGTGACGGGTTCCGACGACGGCACGATGAACGTCCAGTGGGCCCGCAACACCTCGGACAACGTCAACGTCACCAGTACGGTGCACCGGATCGGCCGGCCCGGAGTCCATGTGCTGAGATTCTGGATGGTCGACCCGACGGTGGTGCTGCAGAACCTGGTGGTCGACATCGGCGGCCTCAAGCCCAGCCATCTGGGCCCGCCGGAGAGCCTCCGGCTGCACTGAGCCGAAGGGCGTATCGGGCAAGGGGAGAACAGAGCGATGGCGAGTGGGATCGAGGACCGCGACGGACACGTCGCGACCCTGGAGGTGACCCCCGTCGGGGCGGGAGTCGAGGTCCGGGGCGTGGCACCGTCGGGAGAGTTCACTGTGATCTGCACCCCCGCCCGCGCCCGGGAACTGGCGGCGGCACTCGCCCTCGCGGCGGACGAGGCCGAGAGTGCGCAGTCGGCGGAACCCGTCACCGTCAAGGCGCGCGAACTGCGTCGAGGGGATGTACGGGACGGCGACCGGGCCATGACGGTGGAGGGCGTCAGGACCGACGGCACCACCGCCCATGTCACCTGGAAGTCGGGCGCCGGACGCAGTTGGACCCAGGGTTACGACGCGGACGCCGAGATCACACTGAGGCGGCGCGGATAGCCCGCATACGGCCGCCCAGCGGCGCGTGAGGCCCATTCCCGGCCGGAAACGGACCGGGAATGGGCCTCACCCATGCCCACGCCCTTGTACGAAGGGCATCGTAATTTGACGACTGTAGTAGTACGAGATGTATCGTACTAACGATTCTTTCGTACCGTCGAAACGGAGTCCGACGTGAGTGCCCTCTTCGAGCCCTACACCCTGCGGTCGCTCGTCATCCCCAACCGGGTGTGGATGGCGCCCATGTGCCAGTACAGCGCCGAACCTGTGGGGCCGAACGCGGGCGTCGCGACCGACTGGCACTTCGCCCACCTCGCGGCGCGCGCCGTCGGCGGCACCGGACTCGTCCTCGCCGAGGCGACAGCCGTCAGCCCCGAGGGTCGGATCAGCCCGGCAGACCTCGGCATCTGGAACGACACCCAGGTGGCCGCTCTCCGCCGGATCACGGACTTCATCAAGGGGCAGGGATCGGTACCCGGCATCCAGCTCGCGCATGCCGGTCGCAAGGCGTCGACGGCTGCCCCCTGGATGGGTGGCGGTCCCGTCGGGGCGGATGCGCACGGATGGACGCCCGTCGCCCCCAGTCCGCTGCCGTTCGACGACGGTCACCCCGTGCCGCACGAGCTGACCGTGGACGAGATCCAGGGCGTCGTCAGCGGGTTTCGCGAGGCAGCCCGCCGCGCGCTCGACGCGGGCTTCCAGGTTGTCGAGGTGCACGGAGCCCACGGATATCTCATCGGACAGTTCCTCTCCCCGCACAGCAACCGGCGTGACGACGAGTACGGCGGCAGCTTCGAGAACCGCATCCGTTTCGCGCTGCAGGTCGTCGACGCGGTGCGCGAGGTCTGGCCGGAGGAACTGCCCGTCCTCTTCCGGATCTCCGCGACGGACTGGCTCACGGAGAACGACGAGGACGAGCGCGAGGGCTGGACCGTCGACGAGACCGTACGACTGGCGAGGGAGCTCCAGGCCCACGGTGTCGACCTGCTGGACGTCTCCAGCGGCGGAAACGCCCCGCGCGCCCGCATCGAGACGGGGCCGGGATATCAGGTTCCCTTCGCCGAGCGGGTCAAGGCGGAGACCTCGCTCCCCGTGGCGGCCGTGGGTCTGATCACCGACCCGCAGCAGGCCGAGAAGATCATCACAGAGGGCCGGGCGGACGCGGTTCTCCTCGGGCGCGAACTGCTGCGGAGCCCGTCGTGGGCGCAGCACGCGGCGCGCGAACTGGGCGGCGAGGTCCACAAGCCCGACCAGTATCTCAGCGCCGTCTGACACGACAAGCCCCTGCCGGACATCCGGCGGGGGCTCGGAGCGTTACGGTGGCATTCCTGTCGAGGTCGGCCATGCCGAAAGGTGGCAGCTGGCCCTGGACATGATCGACGAGACGCGATCGTGAGGCATCGACATCCCCCTCACCGTCGCCGACGGCGGTTACGGAGACACGGCAGCTTTCCGGCTGGGCCTGGAAGAACGCGGACTCGACTACGTGGTGGGCATCTCCACCACGACCACCGCCCACCCGGAAGAAGCACTGCCGCACACCCCGCCCTACGGCGGCCGTGGTCCCCGGCCCCAGCCCCCGTCTATCCCGAGCCGGCCCGGAAAAACAGGCCCTGGGCCTGGCCCACTTCGAAGGCCGCACCCGGAGAGGCTGGCACCACCACGTCACCCTCGTCTCCGCCGCCCGCGCCTTCTGCACCCTCCAGCGCATCACCCGGTCCCGAAAGGAGACGGCGCCGGCCTGAGCCTCTACCAGGTCACCCGCGAACTGCAGTTACTCCTCGCGGCCTGGACCGGCGCCTGCCCCATCTGTCACCGCAACATGCCAGAGCCGATATCAACCTGGCCAGGCCCTACTAGGTGGTCACACAGGGTGGGTCGTACGGCAGTTGTGGAACGTACCGGCTCCATTGCTGTCGGCTCAGCGCGCCGGAGCTCGCAGCGCAGATGCGGCTGACAGCGGTCTCGACGTTCAGGTCCCAGAGCGTGGCCACGCCGTCGTCGGTGGTGGCAGCCAGGGTGTGACCGTCCGGGCTGAACGCCAGAACGGCGACGAATCCGGTATCCACGGTCAGCGGCCGGCCGATGGCGGTGGGGTGGTCGGGGTCGGTGACGTTCCACAGGTTGATGGTGCCGTTGTCGGTGTGGCCGGCCGCTGCGAGGGTGTGCCCGTCCGGGCTGAACGCCACCGACCACAGGCTGCCGCCGGGCACGGTCAGGGGGCTGCCCCTGCGCGTGAGGTGGTGGGGGTCGGTGGCATTCCACAGGGTGACGGTGCCGCGGCTGTTCCCGGTGGCGAGCGTGCGGCCGTCCGGGCTGAACGCCACCCAGGTGCTGGTGGTGGCCGGCTGCTTGATCGGCTCCCCGATGCGGACCCCGGGGTCCGTCATACTCCACAGTCCGACCTCGCCGTTGCTGCCGTCGCCGCCGGCCGCCAGCATCGTGCCGTCGCGGCTGAACGCCAGGGATTCGACGGACTTCGTGTGTGAGTTGGCGATGCCGGGCCCGGATTCGGGGTGTGCGGGGTCGCTGACATCCCACAGGGCGATGCTGCCATGCACCTCGTCGTCGCCGGCCGCGGCCAGGGTGTGGCCGTCGGGGCTGAACACCAGGGAGAAGATGAGCCCGTTCGCTCCGGTGAGGGTCTCAGGAAGCCGAACGGGGTGGTTGGGGTCGGCGGTGTTCCACAACGTGACGTTGCCACCGCTGTCGCCGGCGGCCAGTGTGCGGCCGTCCGGGCTGAACGCCACGGCGTCGACCGCGCCCTTGGCGCCGGTGAGCGGATCACCTCGGGGAGCGGGGTGGTTGGGGTCGGCGGTGTTCCACAGGGAGACGGTCTTGTTCTGGTTTCCTGCGGCAAGGGTGCGTCCGTCGGGGCTGAAGGCCACGGTTGCCACATTGCCGCCGGCGCCGATGATCCGGGTAGGCGGCAGATTCCACAGATCGACGTTGCCGTCGGTGTTCCCGGCGGCGAGGGTGCGGCTGTCGGGGCTGAACACCACGTCGGTGACCGCGTTGCCGGGCCCGGTCAGCGGCCGGCCCAGAGGGCCGATGGCCGTGGGGTGGGTGACGTTCCACAGATGGATGGTGTGGTCGGCGCTGCCGACCGCCAGAGTGTGACCGTCGGGGCTGAACGCCACCGA
>NZ_FMDF01000075.1 GCF_900091955.1 Streptomyces sp. Ncost-T10-10d | reverse complement strand
AAACGGATACGGCGCGGGCCCGTACCCCTGACCGGGGTACGGGCCCGCGCCGTCTGTGCGGTGACGTGATACTGCGGTGCTGCTCCGTCGCGGTGAAGCGATCAGGCGCCGAGGATCTCGCGCGCCAGCTTGGCGGTCTCGGTCGGCGTCTTGCCGACCTTGACGCCGGCGGCCTCAAGGGCCTCCTTCTTCGCCTGCGCGGTGCCGGAGGAGCCGGAGACGATGGCGCCGGCGTGGCCCATGGTCTTGCCCTCGGGGGCGGTGAAGCCCGCGACGTAACCGACGACCGGCTTGGTGACGTTGGCCTTGATGAAGTCGGCCGCACGCTCCTCGGCGTCGCCGCCGATCTCACCGATCATGACGATCAGGTCGGTCTCGGGGTCGGCCTCGAACGCCGCGAGGGCGTCGATGTGCGTCGTGCCGATGACCGGGTCGCCACCGATGCCGACGGCGGAGGAGAAGCCGATGTCACGGAGCTCGTACATCATCTGGTAGGTCAGCGTGCCGGACTTCGACACGAGACCGATGCGGCCGGGCTTGGTGATGTCGCCCGGGATGATGCCGGCGTTGGACTGACCGGGGGTGATCAGGCCGGGGCAGTTCGGGCCGATGATCCGGGTCTTGTTGCCCTTCGAGCCCGCGTACGCCCAGAAGGCGGCGGAGTCGTGGACGGCAATGCCCTCGGTGATCACGACGGCGAGCGGGATCTCGGCGTCGATCGCCTCGACGACGGCGGCCTTGGCGAAGGCCGGCGGCACGAAGAGAACCGACACGTTCGCGCCGGTCTTCTCCATCGCCTCGGCGACGGTCCCGAACACGGGTACCTCGGTGCCGTCGAAGTCGACGGACGTGCCGGCCTTGCGCGGGTTCACGCCGCCGACGATGTTGGTGCCGTCACCGAGCATGAGCTTGGTGTGCTTCATACCGGTGGCACCGGTCATCCCCTGGACGATGACCTTGCTGTCCTTGGTGAGGAAGATAGCCATGGTGTTGGAGTCCCTCGTCCCTTACTTCGCAGCCGCGGCGAGCTCGGCGGCCTTGTCGGCCGCGCCGTCCATGGTGTCCACACGCTGAACCAGCGGGTGGTTGGCGTCGGAAAGGATCTTGCGACCCAGCTCCGCGTTGTTGCCGTCGAGGCGCACGACCAGCGGCTTGGTGACCTCTTCGCCCTTGCTCTTGAGCAGCGCGAGAGCCTGGACGATGCCGTTGGCGACCTCGTCGCACGCGGTGATGCCACCGAAGACGTTGACGAAGACGGACTTGACGTCCGGGTCGCCGAGGATGATCTCCAGGCCGTTCGCCATGACCTCTGCGGAGGCGCCGCCACCGATGTCGAGGAAGTTGGCGGGCTTCACGTTGCCGTGGTTCTCACCGGCGTACGCGACGACGTCCAGGGTCGACATGACCAGACCGGCACCGTTACCGATGATGCCGACCTCGCCGTCGAGCTTGACGTAGTTGAGGTTCTTGGCCTTGGCGGCGGCCTCGAGCGGGTTGGCCGCGGCCTTGTCCTCGAGGGCCTCGTGGCCGGGCTGACGGAAGTCGGCGTTCTCGTCGAGAGACACCTTGCCGTCCAGCGCCAGGACGTCACCGGAGGCGACCTTGGCGAGCGGGTTGACCTCGACGAGGAGCGCGTCCTCGGCGACGAAGGTGTCCCACAGCGTGACCATGACCTCGGCGACCTTCTCGGCCACCTCGGCCGGGAACTTCGCCTGGGCCACGATCTCGCGGGCCTTCTCGATCGTGACTCCGGTGTTGGAGTCGACCGGGACCTTCGCGAGGGCCTCGGGGGTCTTCTCCGCGACCTCCTCGATGTCCATGCCGCCCTGCACCGAGGCCATGGCCAGGAAGGTGCGGTTGGTGCGGTCGAGGAGGTACGAGACGTAGTACTCCTCAAGGATCTCCGGCGCGGTCTCGGCGATCATCACCTTGTGGACCGTGTGGCCCTTGATGTCCATGCCGAGGATGTCGGTCGCGCGGGCGACCGCCTCGTCGGGGGTGGCGGCCAGCTTGACGCCGCCGGCCTTGCCGCGGCCGCCGACCTTCACCTGCGCCTTGACGACAGACTTGCCGCCCAGCCGCTCGGTCGCCTCGCGGGCTGCCTCAGGCGTGTCAATGACTTCACCGGCCAGCACCGGTACACCGTGCTTGGCGAAGAGGTCCCTCGCCTGGTACTCGAACAGGTCCACGCGCGTCCGTCCCTTTTCAGTGGTCTCGCGGTTCGTTTTCTGCGTGGGCGTGCCGCGAGGGGCAACGTGACTGCTCGGTCACTAGGAAGGCGCACACGGTGACCCGGGGTACGCGGCATGTCCATCTCGCAGGTTATCCCCGCGCTCCACAGGACCCTAAATCGCAGATCGCACCTGAGCGGTGATTACGGTCACAGATCCCGCCGGCGCCCGGGTCGCAGTGGACAGAAGGGCAGTCGTGCGGTGCGGCGGGGACGTGCCCCGGACCTGGCCGATCGGGCGGTCCGGGGCCGCCGGTGTCAGATGCTCCGGGCCGGGTACTCGGGAGCGCCGAAGGAGGGCACCGAGCCTGTCGCATCGGTCACATACGCCGGAGTGATCGACGTCAGACCCTCGGCGCCGTGGGCCGCGTTCCCGACAGCGGGACGGACATCGTCACCGACCGTACCGACGAGACCGCCGGCGAACGGCTGCGCCTGGGCTCCGACGCCGTGCGCCGGCGGCATCACGCGGCCGGTGACACCCTGTGCGAACGGAGCGACCGCGTCCCCGGCCGGCCCCTGGGCGAGCGGCTGCACCTCGGAGGTGACGCCCGCGGCGAACGGCTGGACCGCGCCCGTCACGCCCTGGGCCATCGGCTGGACCTCGTTGGCCACACCCTGCACGAAGGGCACTGCGGCCTGCTGCACGACGCCCTCGGCGAACGGCGTGACCTCGGCGACCACACCCCGGACGAGGGTGGAGACGTCACCGAGCGCCCGGCCGACGGCCGGCAGCACCGTGGAGACGGCGTCGGCGACGGCGGGCGGCAGCACGGCGTCGGTCGTCCGGCCGACGACCGGCTCGGCCTGGGTGGTGGACCGGGTGACGGTCCCGGTGGTGCTTCCGGCAGTGCTCCGGGCGATGCCCTGCGCGGTGGTCAGGGCGCCCGGTCCCGTTGTCTGTGCGTAATCGGCGTAGCCGGGGATCTGCTCGATCGGGCCGAAGAGGTAGTCGATGGGCGCCTCGGGTGCGGCCGGGACGCCCTGCAGGACCTGCTCGTCCAGGATGCCCTGCGGGGCCAGGACGTCGGACCGGCTGATGGCGTCGTGGAGCGTGCCGGTGACCTTGTCCGCGGCGCCCGCGACCTGGTCCTGGACCGCCGCGGCCCGGCGGGCCGGCTCGGCGGCCGTGGCGCCCTTGGCTGCGGATGTCGCTTCGGCGGCCTTCGCCTCGGCCTCGCCCCTCGCCCCGGTGGCCTTCGTCCGGACGGTGTCCTTGATGTTGTCCGTGAGACTGCCGAGGCCCTTGCTGTTCCCGAGGTTCGTGAGGTTCCCGGGCTCCTCGGCCCCGTCGACTCCGTTGACCACGTCGGCGGCGTCGACCGCGTGGTCGGGGGTGGACAGCGGAAGGGAGACGGGGAGCTCGTCCGCGCTGGCTGCGGCGGTGCCGAGGGCCCACATTCCGGTGGCGGTGGCGGCGACAGCTATGGAACGGCGGATGTTCTTGTGCATGTGTGTGTCAGATCCTTCGAGTTCGTTTCGGCGGTCCGGAACCTTCCGGACGGCGGGCAGACCTGTTCCGCCCCCGCGCGGCAGGTCGGGGCGGGGGAACGGGCTGCCCTAGCCGGGGAATTCGAGGATGTCGCCGGATCTGTCGCGGACCGGTGCGGCAGTCGCCGGGAGGCCGGCACCGCGTATGAGTCCGAAGAAGGAACCGCCCGCGAACGGGACGGCGTGCTGGTCGCCGCCCGTCGGCGCGTGGGCCTCGGCGGATGCGGGACGGCCGAGGCCGTGGGAGGGATCGTGCGGTGCCTGCTCGGACATCGGCCGGTACTGCGGCGCGGAGGGCCGTGGTGCGCCACGCACCGCTGTGCCGCTCAGCGGGGCGAACCCGCCCGGACCGGCTGTCACCGCAGGGGTGTACGGACGGACGAGGTGCGGCTCGACGAGGGTTCGCACGCTGTCGTCGGCCGAGCCGGGGGCCCGGTGCGGTTCGGCGGGCGGACCGCTGGGGGTGCGGGTGTGGGGGTCCGGCAACGTCAGCGGCGGCAACCCGCCGGGGAGCGCGCCGACGGGTCCGGTGACCACCACGCGGAGAAGCATCCCGGCCGCGTTGTCGACCTGCCGGACCTGTTCGGCCTGTTGGGCGAGCGGCCGGGCTGTGGCGTGGACCGTCCGGACAACCGGCCGGGCGACAGGGGAAACGGAGCGGCGGGCCGCCGGTTGGGCGGGCGGGTACGTCGTCTTGCCGGGAGACGCGGTGCGAGCGGCGTCCACCGGGCGGCCTGTCTTCGTACCGGCGACCGTATCCGCGGCCTGTCGCCCGCTCGGCTCAACTGCCGTGCGCGCCGGGCCCGTAGCGACCTCTGCTTCGGTTTCCGTTTCTGTGTCCGCTGCGCGGGTGATCGTTGCCCCCGTGCCGGGGAGCGACAGAGCGGGTTGCTGTGCCGCATGGGCCCGCGTCCCGAAGAGCAGCCCCAGGGCCAGCAGCCCGCCGAGGAACAGCACCACCTGCAGCGCTCGCCGGCCGACCGGCCCGCGCCTGCGGCGCGGATCGGTGGCGGAACGAACGGCTGCGGTGGTCACGTGGGGATGAGCCCTCTCCGGATGGCGCAGACCGCGGAATGCGGTCCTCCGCGGATGACGGGACGATGCTTGCACGAACCTCCCGGGGTCGCGCAAGCCCCTCGTTACTGATGAGTCTCCTTGTCCGGTATGGGAAGTGGCCTCTTCTCGATCGCCGCTGCCATCACTCCCGGGAAGAGATCCGGGGTGCATGCGAATGCCGGTGCGCCCAGGGCCCCGAGGGCCGCCGCGTGGTCGCGGTCGTAGGCGGGCGCACCCTCGTCGGACAGCGCGAGCAGCGTCACGAACTGCACACCGGATGCCGTCATCGCGGCGACCCGCTTCAGCATCTCGTCGCGTATGCCGCCCTCGTAGAGGTCGCTGATGAGGACGACGACGGTGTCGGCGGGGCGGGAGATCTTCGACTGGCAGTAGGCGAGCGCCCGGTTGATGTCGGTGCCGCCGCCGAGCTGGGTGCCGAAGAGTACGTCGACGGGGTCGTCGAGCTGGTCGGTGAGGTCGACCACTGCTGTGTCGAAGACGACAAGCCTGGTTTGCAGGGTTCGCATGGAGGCGAGCACCGCGCCGAAGACGGAGGCGTAGACGACGGAGGCGGCCATCGACCCCGACTGGTCGATGCAGAGGATGACGTCCTTCTTCACGGACTGCGCGGCCCGCCCGTAGCCGATGAGCCGCTCGGGGACGACGGTGCCGTACTCGGGGAGGTAGTTCTTGAGATTGGCCCGGATGGTTCGCCCCCAGTCGATGTCGTGGTGGCGGGGCCGGTCGATCCTGGCCGAGCGGTCCAGCGCGCCGGTGAGTGTGGCCCGGGTGCGGGTGGCGAGCCGCTTCTCCAGATCGTCGACGACCTTGCGCACGACGGCCCTTGCGGTCTCCTTCGTCGTTTCGGGCATGGCCTTGTTGAGCGAGAGGAGCGTTCCGACGAGATGGACGTCCGCCTCGACGGCCTCCAGCATCTCCGGTTCGAGGAGCAGCGCCGAGAGGCCGAGCCGGTCGATCGCGTCGCGCTGCATGACCTGGACGACGGAGCTGGGGAAGTACGTGCGGATGTCGCCGAGCCAGCGGGCCACGGAGGGGGCCGAGGCCCCGAGTCCGGCCGAGCGGTTGCTCCCGCCCGGGCCCCCGGGTCTGCCTCCGCCGCCGTACAGTGCGGTCAGTGCGCCGTCCATCGCGGCGTCGCGTCCGGTGAGGGCGCAGCCGGTGCTCTCCGCGCTGTCCCCGCCCAGGACCAGCCGCCACCGGCGCAGCCGCTCGTCGTTCACCGGGCCCGACTGCGAGCGGGACCGTGCCGGGCGGTCCGCCGGGCCGGGCGGCGAGCTGTGGGCCGGGCGCGGTGCGGTGCCGGCCGTGTCCGTGGTCATCCTGTCGCCCCCAGCGGTTCCTCGGCGTTCTGGACTCTCTTGTCCGAATCTCTGTTGTCCGGATCTCTGTTGTCCGCGTCGACACTGCCCGGGTCCGGACCGGTGCCGGTGTCCAGACCGAGCAGCAGACGCAGCACCGGCACCACCGCGTCGGCCCTGGCTCCGTCGAGTCCGGGGCCGAAGCCGGGTGCCGTCGACCCGGTGGCGGTGGCTGTCGGCCCCCCGGCGGACGGACCGCGCCGTACGAGTTCGCCCAGCGTGCGCCGTACGCCCGCTTCGTACACGGAGAAGGTGCGGCGCAACAGGGGCAGCACATCGGCGAAGGTGTCGGCCGACACCCCGGTGAGCCAGGCATCGACCAGGCCGAGCAGTCGCTCGTCGTGGACGAGGAGCATGCCGCCCCCGGCGGCTCCGCCGACGAACCCCTCGATCCAGGCCGCGGCGTCGGCCGGGGGCGTGCCGGGCGAGAGGGCCAGGCCCATCAGCCGTGCCGCGTCGTCCTCCGCGAGCCGTCCTTCGTCGAGCAGCAGGCGGGCCGCGCGGCCCCGGATGACGCCCGCGACCGTGTCCCGGGCGGCGAGCTTGTGCAGCACGGCGGTCCAGCGCTCACGCACCCCGGCCCCGTCACCATCCGTCTGAACGGCTCCGGTGAGCAGCCCGATCGCTGTGTGGACCCCGTCCACCCGGCGGCGCAGTTCGGCTGCGCCGTCGGCGTCCAGTCCGGTGCAGGCGGGAGGGAGTCCGACGCAGATCCGTTCGGCGAGCCCGGCCGCGACCTCGCCGAGAGCCGCGGTGTCCGTGGACCGCACGTCGCCGTAGCGCAGAGTGCGGGCCAGCGCGGGCAGGGCGTCGGCGAGATGGCCGACATCGGCGTCGAGTGCGGCGCGATCGGCGAGGGCCCGCATCACCGCAGGCAGCGCGTCGGGCAGTTCCGCGAGGAGGCAGTGCTCGGCGAGTGCGGTGACCTCGGCGAGTGCGGTCGCCGAAGCCGCCAGGGTCTCGGCCTTGGCGGTCGCCGCGGAGAGCACGGTGGTGCCCCATGTCCCGGCCTCCGCGACCCGTACGTACAGCTCGGGTTCCCAGCGCAGCCGCCAGCTCTCCCGGAAGGTGCCGGTACTCGCCCGGCCTGTGGCGGGCTCGCCCCAGCCGACGGCGAGGATCCGCAGCCGGTGGAGCAGCCGGCTGCGGGCCGCGTCGGTGTCCTTGCGCAGGTCGAGCTCCAGCTCCCGCTCCATCGCCTCCGGTTTGATCCGGAGTGTGCGCTGCTGTCGGGCGAGGTCGCGCTGCAGGGGTACGGCGGGGGCGGTGTCCGGCACCTCGCCGAGTGTCTCGCCGACGATCAGCCGGTCCTGTACGAGCGCGAGCGGCACATCGGAGCCCTCGCACATCACGGCCCGGATCGCATCGGTCGTCTCGCTCAGCCCGGCCAGCGGGCGGCCTCGCATGGCGGCGAGGGTCTGGGCGAGCCTGACGGCCTCGATGACATGGGCGGACGAGACGAACCGGTCCTCGTCGCGCAGGAGTCCGGCGACCTTGGTCATCCATCGCTCGATCGGGCGGTCGGCGGTCTCGAAGAGGTGTCCGTACCAGCCGGGAGAGTCGATGCCCGCCCCGTATCCGCTGTGCCGGGCGAGCCGGCGGTGCGACCAGGGCACCCAGGTCAGCTCGGCCTTGACCTTGGGCAGCCCCTTGAGCAGCGCCCGGTCGGCGGCGAGCGTGGTCCTCGTAACGAGCGCGGGTACATGCCAGGCACCGCAGACGACCGCGATGTTGTCCCCGAACTCCTTCACCGTCCTGCGCAGTTGGATGCGCATGTACGCCTCGCGCACGGTGTCACGAGGGTGGCCGCCGTCCCCGTACACCTCGCGCAGGGCCGTCATCGCCTCGGCAAGCGCGGCGAACGGTGCCCGCGGGTCGACGGCTTCGCCGCCCTGGGTGCGGTGTTCGACGACGTCCTCCCACCAGCGCTCGGGGTCGTCGTAACCCGCCGCCCCGGCCAGTACACCGATGGGGTCGATCGGGGCGTGCGCAGGCGAGCCGCCCGCAGCCGGCTCCCCGGCCCCGTCCCCGTCCACTCCCCCATTCCATTCCGCTTCCCCGTCCCCGTCGCCGTCCCGGTCCGTTCCGCGTTCCGCTGCCTGTGCCATGGCCAGGGAGTTCGCCGCGGGCAGGTCGATGAAGCGGACCGGGACGTCGTGCGCCAGCGCCCAGCGGATCGCGACCCACTCGGGCGAGAACGCGGCCATCGGCCAGAACGCCGCCTGCCCCGGGTCGTCGACAGCATGGGCAAGAAGCGCGACCGGCGGTCGCATCTGCTCGTCGGCGGCCAGTGGCAGCAGTGCGTCACCCTCAGGAGGTCCCTCGATCAGCACCGCCCGCGGGCAGGCGGCTTCGAGGGCCGCACGGACGGCTCGGGCCGAGCCCGGGCCGTGGTGCCGCACCCCCAGCAGCAGCGGTCCGGCGGAACGCGCGGCCCGGGTCATGCGGATACCTCGCGGCAGGCGCGGTAGAAGTCCTTCCACCCGTCCCGCTCCCGGACCACGGTCTCCAGGTACTCCTGCCAGACCACTCGGTCGGCTGCGGGATCGCGGACGACCGCACCCAGGATGCCCGCCGCCACATCACCGGGGCGCAGCACCCCGTCGCCGAAGTGCGCGGCCAGCGCAAGGCCGTTGGTGACGACGGAGATCGCCTCGGCCGTCGACAGCGTCCCCGAGGGGGACTTGAGCTTGGTGCGGCCGTCGGTGGTGACACCGTCACGCAGCTCACGGAAGACCGTCACGACGCGCCGGATCTCGGCCATGCCGTCGGGCGCTGCCGGGAGGTCGAGCGAACGCCCGATCTGGTCGACGCGCCGGGACACGATGTCGACCTCCGCTTCGGGGGTGGCCGGCAGCGGCAGCACGACGGTGTTGAACCGGCGGCGCAGCGCGCTGGACAGCTCGTTGACCCCGCGATCGCGGTCGTTGGCGGTGGCGATGACGTTGAAACCGCGGACCGCCTGGACCTCCTGGCCCAGTTCGGGGACGGGGAGCGTCTTCTCCGACAGGATCGTGATCAGCGAGTCCTGCACATCGGCGGGGATACGGGTGAGTTCCTCGATCCGCGCGGTCATGCCGTCGGACATGGCACGCATGAGCGGACTCGGCACCAGGGCGTCACGGCTGGGCCCGTGCGCGAGCAGTTGTGCGTAATTCCAGCCGTAGCGGACGGCTTCCTCCGGGGTGCCCGCCGTGCCCTGGACAAGCAGCGTCGAGTCGCCGCTGACGGCGGCCGCCAGATGCTCGGAGACCCATGTCTTGGCAGTGCCGGGGACGCCGAGGAGCAGCAGGGCCCGGTCGGTGGCGAGTGTGGTCACGGCGACTTCGACGAGGCGGCGCGGACCGACGTACTTGGGCGTGATCACCGTGCCGTCCGGCAGTGCACCGCCGAGCAGATAGGTGGCGACGGCCCACGGGGACAGCTGCCAACGGGCGGGCCGCGGGCGGTCGTCGGCCGCGGCAAGAGCCTTCAGCTCATGGGCGAAGGCATCCTCTGCATGCGGTCGCAGGGCCTGTACGCCAATGGCGGCGGTGGTTTCGGACGCGGTCATGGATCCCCCTCCAGATCGGTCGACCTGATGTGGTTTCCACCGTGCACCATGGCACTGACAATCGGCCCCGACCGCAGGTCAGGGCCGATTCAGCGGCTACGGACGGAACGTTCAGCCGGTCACCGGCGAGACAGCGACGCAGCCGCCCGCGGTGACGAGGCCCTCCCCCTTGGCCTCCTTGATGACCTTGCCCTTGTGCGTGATCGAGCAGGCGACGTCGGCCCCGTCCGAGTCCAGGACGATCGGCATGACGGCAGGCGGCATGATCCCGCGCAGCGTGACGGTCTTCCGCCACGGCAGCTCGGGGGACTTGACCGTCTCGATCTTCGGGTCCATGGCCTTGCCGCCGCCCGCGTGGAACTGGATCTCGTCCACGCTCGTGCCGGTGACCTCGTAGGTGACTTCGTACGTCTCGTCCACGGCCTTGTCCACCTGGTCGACGGTCTCGGAGCAGGCGCCGAGGCCCACGGCGAGGCCGAGGACGACAGTTGCGCAGACGGCCGTCCGAACGGCGCGGATGTTACGGACGTTACGGATGTTATATACGGTGCGGTTCATCAGCTGATCCCCCCGGATTCAAAGGCCCTGAGTTCGCAGCGAATCGCAAAGGGCGGGCAAAGTCAAGAAGTGTGCGTGACGGCGAATCAGCAGGTCAGGATCATTGTCAGTGGTGCGTTCTACCGTCGTTCCCATGCTGCTATCTCACGAGGGAGAACCCTTGCGCACCGCCGACCCGGCGGCGCGCTGGACGGTGGAGCAGGTCCTGGCCCTGGCTCCTGACGAGACGTCGCGCAAGGCGGGGAGCAAGCTCGGTTCGGCCGGCCCGTGGTCGGGCGGCGGGTGTGACGGTTCGGGTGCGGTGTGGGGGCTGTGCAAGGGAAGCGGGAGCAAGCCGTATCAAACGGTGGTGGACACCACCGGTCCTGCGTACACATGCAGTTGCCCCAGCCGGAAGTTCCCGTGCAAGCACGCCCTGGGCCTGCTGCTGGTCTGGGCGTCCGGCGAATCGGCTCTGCCGGCCGGCGAGGTGCCGGACTGGGCCGGTGAGTGGCTGACGGGCCGTCGCAAGCGTGCGGCGGACAAGGGGGAGAAAGGCGGGCCGACGGCGGGCGGTTCCTCGGCCGCGGGCCCGGCCGACCCGGAGGCCGCCCGGCGGCGCGCCGAGCGCCGGGCGGGGCGGATCACCGGCGGCGCACAGGAGCTGGAGCAGCGGCTGACGGATCTGCTGCGCGGCGGTCTGGCAGCGGCCGATCAGCCGGGGTACGGGCTGTGGGAGGAGACGGCAGCCCGCATGGTCGACGCCCAGGCACCCGGACTCGCCTCCCGGGTACGGGGGTTGGGCTCCATTCCGGCGTCCGGGCCGGGCTGGCCGGTGCGGCTGCTGGAGGAGTGCGCACTGCTGCATCTGCTGGACAGCGCATGGCTGGGGATCGACCGGCTGCCTGAGCCGCTGGCGGCCACGGTCCGTACCCGCGTGGGGCTGACCGCCCCCGCCGAGGGCCCATCGGTCCGCGACCACTGGCTGGTCCTCGCCCAGTACGACACCCCGGACGGCAGGATCGTCACGCGTCGCATCTGGCTGTACGGGAGGGACTCGGGCCGCACGACTCTGCTGCTCTCCTTCGGGGCGGCCGGGCGCACCCCCGAGCTGGCCCTGCCGGTGGGCGTCACGATCGACGCCGAGATGACGCACTATCCGGGCGCCGGGCGGCTACGGGCCGAGCCGGGCAGGCAGTTCGGTGTCCCGTCGACGACCGGTACGCCACCGCCGGGCGGTACGGCGGCGGCCGCGATCGGTGCGTACGGAGACGCCCTGCGGGACGATCCCTGGCTGGACGCCTGGCCGGTGACACTGCGCGAGGTCATACCCGTACCGTCCGGGGACGGCTGGCAGCTGGTCGACGCGGCGGGCGATGCGGCCCTGCCCGTCGCCCCTTCGGCGCTGTCCCGGCCCGGCCTGTGGAAGCTCGTCGCGCTCTCCGGCGGCTCGCCCCTCACCGTCTTCGGCGATTGCGGCCACCGCGGGTTCGACCCACTCGCGGCCTGGTCCATGGACGCGGACACCGGAGCCTGCGGAGTCGATGCCGACGGCGTCGAGACCGGCGGCGTCGACACGATGTCCGAGATCGTGCCGCTCATCTGACATTGGATTCGAAGGGGGACCAATGCCTCGCACCGTCACACCCGCGCCCTGGGAAGAGCTCGTCACCTCGGCGCTTCTCGGCACCGACCGCCGCCCGGCCGAGGGAGGCGGCGGACCGGGCGGACTTCTGGACGCGGCGGCGCTCCACACCGTGCAACGCAGAGCGGGACTG
>NZ_FMDF01000172.1 GCF_900091955.1 Streptomyces sp. Ncost-T10-10d | reverse complement strand
ACGGCCTTGAATGCCTCGGTCCGGCTCACCGGGAGCGGCCTCGTCACGAGGTCGGTATCAGCGCAGCAGGTCGTACGCGTAGCTCCGGCAGGTCAGTGGGCTCACGTCACCAGGCATCCGGTCCGAGAGCAGGTGCTGGCAGGCACGATCTCCCGACCCGCGCCATCCGCCACAACCCACGGCAACGACGGGCTGTCGCCGGCAAGTGCCGCCCCGATCCGCGGCAGCCGAACTCGGCCATCCGTTATACCCCGATGCGTACGGGACGTCCTCTGTACAAACATGGGGCGATCTTCGACCGGGCGCCACCACCGGGTCGAGCCGCACTCCGCGCTGGTGCAGTCAACAGACCAGTGGCTCCAGATAGCGGAGCAATGCGGTCTTCAGCTCCCTGATGTACGCGTCCCGCTCATCGCCCTCGTGGGCCATGATCAGGTCGAGCCCGCCCTTGAAGAGGATGAAGATCATGTTGGCGATACGGGTGATCTGGGCGGGCGGAGTGTCCGGCAGGTAGTCGCCGAGGATCGCCTCGACGCGGTCGAGCATGGTCATGTGCAGCGCGTCGTGCCCCTGGGTGATTCCGGGGATCTCGGAGCCGTGCATGAGGACGGTGAACGCCGGATTCTCGCAGTTGAAGGCGATCAGCGGGTCAAGGGTGGCGTCCAGCATCCGGTCCAGCGGGAGCGTCAGATGGTCCGGAAGGAATGCGGCGCCGTAGGTCTCCCGCCAGCGGTTCAGGAGTTGGTCGCCGAGTTCGACGGCGATGGCCTCCTTGTTGGGGAAGAACTGGTAGAGCGTGCCCGGTGAGACGCCTGCCTCGCGGGCGATGGCGTTGGTGCTCGCCGCGGTGTAGCCGGTTGTGCAGAAGACGTTGGCCGCCGCTCTGAGGAGCTGCGTGATACGGGCTTCGCCGCGGGCCTGGCGGCGGCGGGGGCGGGTGGCACCGGCGGCCGCTTCGGGACGTGCGCTGCCGGTGTCGCTCGCGCTGTGTGCGCTGCCGCCCGCACTCCCGGCGCCGCTCGTGGCCGGGGGGTTCGCGGTGCCGCCCGCGCCGCCCGTGCCCCTGGCACCACCGGTGCCCTTCGCTCTGGCCTCCGACACGGTCATCCCCAGCTTTCATGACGCGATTGACAAACACGAGCGGTCGCTCGCATTCTTGGTGAAACGCGAGCGATGACTCGTGTTTGCCAGTGTAATTGGCAACGACTGATCCATGCTGCCCTGCGCGGCCACTCCGTGTGGCCGTCTCGCGCCGCCGGATCTGGGGGGAAGGGGACACCGCGCCATGCCTGAAGTCAACAGTCCGGAGCGTCTGGGGGGCTGGACCCGCTTCGTCACTGCGCGGCCACGGCTCGCGCTGCTCGCGGCCCTGGTCATCACGGCGCTCGCCGTGTTCGCGGGAAGCGGGGTGGCCGACCGGATGGGCAGCGGCGGCTGGGAGGCCCCGGACGCCGAATCGACCTATACGACCAAGGCGCTGGAGCGCGAGTTCCCCGCATCCCAGCCGAATCTGCTGCTGCTCGTGGACAGCGGCAGCGCATCGGTCGACGATCCCGCGGTGGCCGCCGAGGCGGCCCGGCTGGCCGAACGGCTGGCCGGAGAGAAGGACATCACGGGCGTCGGCTCGTACTGGCAGAGCAAGTCACCCGCGCTACGTGCCGAGGACGGGCGGGAGGCGTTGATCGCCGCCCGGATAGAGGGCGACGACAAGGCGATGGGCGAGGTCCTGGACCGGATAGCCCCCGCATACCGTGGTGCGCACGGCCCCGTGGAGGTCTCGGTCGGCGGCCCGGTCGCCGTACGGCACGAGATGCAGACGATCATCCAGGAGGACCTGCTGCGGGCCGAGATGATTGCCCTGCCGGTGACGCTCGTGCTGCTGGTCATGGTCTTCGGCAGTGCGATCGCCGCCCTGCTGCCGCTCGGCGTGGGCATCGTCGCAATCCTGGGGACCAACGCCGTGCTGCGCGGCATCACCGAATTCACCGACGTCTCGGTCTTCGCCCAGAACCTCACCACGGCCCTCGGCCTCGGGCTCGCCATCGACTACGCGCTGTTCATCGTGCGCCGGTTCAGGGAAGAGCTCGCGGCCGGGGCGGACACCCGGGCGGCTGTGGGGGCGACGCTGCGCACCGCGGGGCGCACGGTGCTGTTCTCCGCGCTGACCGTCGCGGTTTCGCTCGCCGCGATGATGGTCTTCCCGCAGTACTTCCTGCGCTCGTTCGCCTACGCGGGGATCGCCGTGGTGCTGCTGGCGGCTGCCGCCGCATTGATCCTGCTGCCGGCCGCGCTGATGCTGCTCGGACCACGGGTCAACTCCTTGGATCTGCGCCGTCTGCTGCGACGGGGGCCGGGGGCACGGGCGGGCGTGTCGACCTGTCCGCGACCGCCGCAGCCGGATCCGGCAGCGGGTGGGGCCGGTTCGCGGCCCTCGTGATGCGTCGGGCGCCGGTCTTCGCCGCCGTCACCACCGTGGGTCTCGTCCTGCTCGGGCTGCCCTTCCTCGGGGTGAAGTTCGGTACGGCGGACGACCGCCAGCTGCCCGCGACCGCCGAGTCGCATGTCGTCCAGCAGCACATCCGGGACGGCTTCCCGGGCAGCCCGGGCGGCGGCCTCGCAGTACTCGCGGAGGGTGCGGCGACGCCGGCCCAGTACGCCGAATACCGCAGCAGGATCACCGGCCTTCCCGGTGTGCTGCGGGTCGACGGGCCGGTCACGACGGGGCGGTTCGCCTACTTCAGCGTTCTGCCCGACGGTGAGTCCGTGGGGGAGGAGTCCCAGCAGCTCGTCCAGGACCTCCGGGCCGAGCCCGCCCCCTTCGACACCTCGGTGACGGGCACGGTAGCCGTCCTGGTCGACTCCAAGCACGCCATCGCGGACCGGCTGCCCTGGGCGGTGGGCATCATCGTCGTGGTGACACTGCTTCTCGTCTTCCTGCTCACCGGAAGCGTGCTGATCCCCCTCCAGGCGGTCGTGCTCAACGCGCTGAGTCTCACGGCGATGTTCGGAGCGGTCGTCTGGGTCTTCCAGGACGGGCATCTGTCCGGATTGCTCTCCTTCACCAGCACCGGGGACATAGAGACGACACTGCCGGTGCTGATGTTCTGCGTCGCCTTCGGACTCTCCATGGACTACGGGGTCTTCCTGCTCTCCCGGATCAAGGAGGAGTACGACCGCACCGGGGGCCACGAGCGGTCGGTGACCTTCGGGCTGCGGCACACCGGCGGGCTGATCACCGCGGCAGCCGTGATCCTGGCGGTGGTGATGGTCGCCATCGGTACGTCACGGGTGGCCAACACCAAGATGCTGGGCCTCGGTATCGCCCTGGCCGTGCTGATGGATGCCATGGTGGTGCGCAGCCTGCTGGTTCCTTCCGTGATGAAGCTGATGGGCAAGGCCACCTGGTGGGCACCCGCTCGGCTCCGGGCCTTCCACCGGAGGTTCGGCCTGAGCGAAGGGACGTCCCTGCCGCTGCCGGCCGAGGAGATATCGAAGGACGCTCCGGAGCGGGACAAGATCACCAGCGGAGCGTAGATTCGGCCGCCCGGACGACGGGCACGGAGCGGACAACGGGGCTGAACGAAGGGCTGGGTCGATGCGAGCAGTGGTGTTCGAGGAGTTCAAGCAGGACGCCAGGGTGCGGGAAGTGCCGGACCCGAGCCCGTCCGGCCAGGGCGTCGTGGTCCGCGTCGAGGCCACCGGGCTGTGCCGCAGCGACTGGCACGGCTGGATGGGTCACGACCCCGACATCACCCTGCCCCATGTGCCCGGTCATGAACTCGCCGGTGTGGTCGAGGCGGTGGGGAGCGGTGTCGTCAACTGGCGACCCGGCGACCGGGTCACCGTGCCCTTCGTCTGTGCCTGCGGCCGCTGTCCCGCCTGTGCGGCCGGGGCCCAGCAGGTCTGCGAGCGGCAGACCCAGCCAGGCTTCACCCACTGGGGCTCGTTCGCCGAGTACGTGGCGCTGGAGCAGGCCGACGTCAATCTGGTCTCCGTTCCCGAGGGCCTGTCCTTCGCCACGGCGGCCGGTCTGGGGTGCAGGTTCGCCACGGCGTTCCGGGCGGTCGTGGCTCAGGGGCGGGTGGCGCCGGGCGAGTGGGTCGCGGTGCACGGTTGCGGAGGGGTCGGGCTTTCGGCCGTCATGATCGCGGTGGCCTGTGGGGCCAGGGTCGTCGCGGTCGATGTCTCGGCGGGCGCTCTCGACCTGGCGCGGGCGTTCGGCGCGGTGGAGTGCGTGGACGCGTCCGCGTACCCGGGCGGGGCGGACGAGGCGGTACGCGAACTGACGGGCGGCGGGGCCCATCTGTCACTCGACGCGTTGGGCTCCCCGGTGACCTGTGCCGCCTCGGTGCGGAGCCTGCGCCGACAGGGCCGCCATGTGCAGATCGGGCTGCTGCCCACGGCCGCCGGTGACCCCGTCGTGCCCATGGCGCGGGTGATCGGCCTGGAGCTGGAGATGCTCGGCAGTCATGGCATGGCCGCGCACGCGTACCCGCCGATGATGGACATGATCCTGGCCGGTACCCTGCGCCCCGATCTGCTGGTGACCTCCACCATCGGCCTGGACGCGGCCCCGGCGGCGCTCGCCGCGATGGGTACGGCGCCCGGGCCAGGGGTGACGATCATCCAGCCGTCGAGCGGTGGGACGTACACCGCGGCGAAGGAGTGAAGCCCCGTACGGCGGCAGGTGGGAGTCGTTCCCCGTACGGGGCGCCGGAGGTGTCAGTCCCTGCGTCCTCGGTTGCCGGGTCTTGAGGCGACCCAGGCGCGGATGGTGTCCGCGTACCAGTAGGGCTTGCCGCTCTCCACATGGTCGGGTGACGGGAGGAGGCCGTGTTTGCGGTAGGAGCGGACGGTGTCCGGCTGCACCCGGATGTGCGCGGCAATGTCCTTGTAGGACCAGAGTCTTCTGTCCGTCATGTATGACACCTCTCTGCGCCGCAGCGCAGCCGGGCAGGCCGTCGGGGGAGCTGCGGCGCGGACGCTGACGATCACTCAGCCTGCGCCCGGTGCAACGACAGGGGGAGAGTTCCGGGGAGGGGCTGTCGAGCGCCTGTGACGGAAGACCCGCGTAACGGAGACATGTGTGACGAGAGTGTGATCTCTGTTACAGAAGCCATGCATGGTGCCCAACGGGGCCACGGGAGAGGAGTGCCGCGTGCCGGGTCACACCGGTGGGTAGGGGAGAGGGGTCGTGCGGGTCGGTCCCGCGTGCCAGAGCGCCGACCAGGTGACCGGGGTGACCAGGCCGTCCGGCACGAGCGGCGGATTGTCCGCCTGGAAGCGCTGTACGGCGAGGAGGGTCTGCGGTCCGAACGTTCCGTCGAGCGCCGACCACGGCAGATAGTGGCGGTTGGCCAGCATGCACTGCACCTGGGAGACCCGATCGCCCCGGTCGCCGTACACGGTGAGCCCGTCGCCGTCGTAGAAGACGCAGACCGCGCTCGAGCCGGGCGGTGGCGGCGGGTTGTGCTCGTCGGCCGAGGCGCCCGGGGCAGCGGCGAGGGCGGCGGCCAGAGCGACGACGGCCAGGGCCGAGGCCCCGGCCGTCCTGCGGGACGACAACATTTTCCGGATCATGGCGAGTTGCTCCTGGTGCGGTGGTGTGTGCGGTGGTGGTGGGGCGCGGCCGGGGCCGCGCACCGACTCTCACCGAGGACAACACCGCGTACCGCCACTACGTCACTTCCCGGGGCCGCTCGGCGTGTCAGGGTTCCCGGTGCGGGCTGCCGCAGGAGCGGAGGAAGTCCCGGGTGCGGCGGGCGATGGGGAAGGGCTTGTCGGGCGGGCAGGGGTACATGTCCTGCTCGACGATGGCGAAGAGATCGACATCCAGCTTGCGGGCGGCTGCGAGTACGGGCTCCAGCGCGGGCACCCCGCCCGGCGGTTCGCACATCACTCCGCGCGCCACGGCGGGGCCGAACGGCACTTCGTCCGCCATGACTTCGGCCAGGATCTCCGGGTCGACCTGCTTGAGATGCAGATAGCCGATCCGTTCGCCATAGGTCTCGATCAGTTTGACGCTGTCGCCGCCGCAGTAGGCGTAGTGGCCGGTGTCGAGGCAGAGCGAGACCAGTTCGGGATCGGTGGCGTCGAGGAAGCGGCTGACGTTCTCCTCGCTGTCGATATGGGTGTCGGCATGCGGATGGACGACGATGCGCAGCCCGAAACGGTCCTGCACCTCGCGGCCCAGTCGTTCCGTCTGGGTGGTGAGGCTGCGCCACTGCTCCGCGGTGAGGTTGCGGTCCTCCAGGACCTCTCCCGTCCTGTCGTCGCGCCAGAACGACGGGATGACCACGAGATGCCCGGCGCCCATCGCCCGGGTGAGTGCCGCGATGTCGGCGACATGCGCCCAGGTCCGGTCCCAGACGTCCGTTCCATGGTGCAATCCGGTGAAAACGGTCCCGGCCGAGACCGTGAGCCCGCGTCGGTGGGTCTCGTCGGCGAGGCGGGCCGGGTCGGTCGGGAGATAGCCGTACGGGCCGAGCTCGATCCACTCGTAACCCGCCGCGGAGACCTCGTCGAGGAAACGCTGCCAGGGCACTTGCCGCGGATCGTCGGGGAACCACACACCCCACGAGTCGGGTGCCGAGCCGATACGGATACGGGCCGGAGCCAATGCGGAGGAGGTCATGCGGCCCAGCCTCCCGGCCCGGCAGACGCGTGTCAATCATTCGTCCTTATGTCCGGACAAAGCATTGACAGGGTTCCGGGGGAGGGCTAGACCTGGGAGCAGCCGCCCCGGTCGCCGGTCGAAGGGATGCATATGCCTGAGCTGTACGACGTGATCACCATGGGCCGGATCGGTGTGGATCTCTACCCCCTGCAGACCGGCGTGCCGCTGGCCCGGGTCGAGACATTCGGGAAGTTCCTCGGCGGCTCGCCGACCAATGTCGCCGTTGCGGCAACCCGGCTCGGCCGGCGGACCGCCGTGGTGACCCGCACGGGCCGGGATGCCTTCGGGGAGTATCTCCACCACCAGTTGCGGGAGTTCGGGGTGGACGACCGGTGGGTGACGCCCGTCGACGCGTATCCGACACCGGTCACCTTCTGCGAGATCTTCCCGCCGGACGACTTCCCGCTCTACTTCTACCGGCAGCCCAAGGCCCCCGATCTGGAGATCCACGAGTCCGAGCTGGACCTCGACGCGGTGCGGTCCGCCCGGGTCTTCTGGATGACCGGGACCGGGTTGTGCGCCGAACCGAGCCGCACATCGACCCTGGCCGCCCTGCGCGCCCGCGACCGGTCCGGCATCACCGTCTTCGACCTCGACTGGCGCCCGATGTTCTGGGACACCGCAGAAGAAATGCCCGGGACCGCGTCCGGCGCCACCGCCCGCTACCGCGAGGCGCTCGCCCATGTCACCGTCGCCGTCGGCAACCTCGACGAATGCGAGATCGCGACCGGCGAGCGCGAACCGTACGCGGCCGCCCGCGCCCTGATCGCCGCGGGCGTCGAGCTCGCCGTCGTCAAACAGGGCCCCAAGGGCGTACTGGCCGTCCACCGCGACGGCACGGTGGCCGATGTGCCGCCGCTGCCCGTCGAGGTCGTCAACGGCCTCGGTGCCGGTGACGCCTTCGGCGGGGCGCTCTGTCACGGGCTGCTCGCAGGATGGGAGACCGAACGCATCATGCGGTACGCCAACGCCGCCGGCGCCATCGTCGCCTCCCGGCTCGCCTGCTCGTCCGCCATGCCGTTCCCGTACGAAGTCGAAGCGGCCCTGACCGAAGGTGCCGTCACCTCCCGCCCCACCGGAGCCACTCCATGACGCCACCGGCCTCCTCGGTCTCCGAACTCGTCCAGCTGCGCATGCGCCACCCCGAGGCCATCGCCGAAGCCGCCGCGCGACGCCGCAGACGCCCCCTCGTCGGCAGCGGCGGCCGTCTGATGATCATCGCGGCGGACCATCCGGCCCGTGGCTCCCTCGCCGTCGGCGACCGCGAACTGGCCATGGCCAACCGCTTCGAGCTCCTGGACCGGCTCTGCCTCGCCCTCTCCCGCCCCGGTGTCGACGGAGTCCTCGCCACCGCCGACATCCTCGACGACCTGCTGCTCCTCGGCGCACTGGAGAACAAGGTCGTCGTCGGCTCGATGAACCGCGGCGGACTCGCGGGCGCCGCCTTCGAACTCGACGACCGCTTCACCGGCCACCGCCCCGAGGACCTCGCCCGGCTCCGCTTCGACGCGGGCAAGCTGCTGCTCCGTATCGACTACGACGACCCCGGCTCGCTCGACACCATGCACGCCACCGCCCGTGCCATCGACGCCATGGCCGCGCACCGGCTGCCCGTCTTCGTCGAGCCGTTCCTCTGCCGCCGCATGGACGGCCACGTCCGCAACGACCTCGGCGCCGAGGCGGTCACCACCTCGATCGCCATCGCCTCGGGGCTGGCCGGGACATCCGCGTACACCTGGCTCAAGGTCCCCGTCACCGAGAACCCCGACGACATGACCCGGGTGATGGAGGCTTCGACGCTGCCCGCCGTGCTGCTGGGCGGCGAGGTGGGTGACGACCTGGACGGCGCGTTCGAGAAGTGGCGCACGGCGCTGCAACTGCCGACCGTCCAGGGCCTGGTGGTGGGGCGTTCGCTGCTCTACCCGGCCGACGGTGAGGTGGCCGCGGCCGTCGACACGGCCGTATCGCTGCTGGAGCCGAGAGGAACGGGCGGGGACCGGGTATCAAGTAGGGAATGGGTATGACGACGCACAACGAACCGCGGTACCACCTCGGAGCCGGGAGCGCGGCGAGCGGCCCCTACGCCCTCGACATCGACCCGAAGCGCGCCGGCTGGGACCGGTCGAGCCTGCGTGTGCTGGAGCTGGGGCCGGGCGGAGTTCACACGCTTGTCACCGGGGAGAGCGAATGGATCGTTCTGCCATTGACCGGTGGCTGTACGGTGCACACCTCAGGTGAGATCTTTGAACTGCTGGGCCGGGAAAGCGTGTTCAGCGGGGTATCCGACTTCGCGTACGTACCGCGTGACGCCCATGCACAGATCGCCTCCGGCGCAGGAGGCCGCTTCGCCCTGGCAGGAGCGAAGTGCGAGCGACGACTCCCCGCTCGCTACGGCCCCGCGCCGGAGGTACCCGTCGAACTGCGCGGCTCCGGGAACTGCTCCCGCCAGGTCAACAACTTCGCCGCCGCCGACACCTTCGAGTGCGACCGGCTGATCGCCGTCGAGGTACTCACCCCGGGCGGCAACTGGTCGTCCTACCCACCGCACAAGCACGACGAGCACCGCCCCGGCGTCGAGTCCGTGCTGGAGGAGATCTACTACTTCGAGGTGGAGAACGACGGCCTCGGCTACCACCGTGTGTCGCCGTCGAGGGACGGCGGTACGGACGTCCTGGCCGAGGTCCGCAGCGGCGACGCGGTCCTCATTCCCGACGGCTGGCACGGTCCGTCCATTGCCGCCCCCGGCCGCACGCTCTACTACCTCAATGTGATGGCGGGCCCGGGGGAGCAGCGGGAGTGGCTGATCAGCGACCACCCCGACCACGGCTGGATCCGCGACACCTGGCCGTCGCAGCCGGTGGACCCCAGACTCCCGCTCTACGGACCGGAGGCGACCTCGTGAGCGCACCACGCACCCGTAGGCTCACCACCGCCCAGGCCCTGGTGTCCTTCCTGTCCCGCCAGTACACCGAGCGCGACGGCCGGCGACAGCGCCTGATCAGCGCCACCTGGGGCATCTTCGGCCACGGCAATGTCGCCGGGGTCGGTCAGGCGCTCGTCGAGTCGGGCCGGGCGATGCCCTATCTCCAGGGCCGCAACGAGCAGGCCATGGTGCATGCCGCCGTCGGCTACGCCCGCCAGTCCGGCCGGCTCTCCGCGCACGCCGTCACCACCTCCATCGGACCCGGCGCCACGAACCTCGTGACCGGCGCCGCCCTCGCCACCATCAACCACCTCCCTGTCCTCCTCCTGCCCGGGGACACCTTCGCGACCCGGCCCGCCGACCCCGTGCTCCAGCAGCTCGAGGTCCCGTCCGCGGGCGACATCTCGGTCAACGACTGTCTGCGTCCCGTCTCCCGCTACTTCGACCGGATCACCCGCCCCGAGGCCCTGATCCCGGCCGCGCTCCAGGCCATGCGGACCCTCGCCGACCCGGCGGAGACCGGCGCGGTCACGCTCGCGCTGCCGCAGGACGTGCAGGCGCAGGCGCATGACTGGCCGGAGGAGTTCTTCGCCGAGCGCATCTGGTACGTACGCCGGCCGGCCCCCGACCCGCACGAGCTCGACCGGGCGGTACGGGCCGTGCGCAGCGCCCGTCGGCCGCTGATCGTGGCAGGCGGCGGCGTCCATCACAGTGCGGCGGAGGAGACCCTTGCCGCGTTCGCCGCCGCCACCCGTATCCCCGTCGCCGCCACCCAGGCCGGCAAGGGCTCCCTGCGTCACGACCACCCCGCCGACGTCGGCGGCATCGGCCACACCGGCACCGCGACCGCCGACGAGCTGGCCCGTACCGCCGACCTGGTGATCGGCATCGGCACCCGCTACTCCGATTTCACCACCGCCTCCGCCACGCTCTTCTCCGAACCGGCGGTCCGCTTCCTCAACCTCAACATCACCGGCTTCGACGCACACAAGCTCGGAGCGCTCCCGCTCGTCGCCGACGCCCGCACCGCCCTCGAAGCCCTCACCGCCGCGCTCGCCGCACGCAACCACCGCGTCGACCCGTCCTACGAGACCGAGTACACCGAGGCCAAGGAGGAATGGGAGCGGCGCGTCACCGCCGCGTTCACCGCCGACGACCCGCACGCCCGCCCCACCCAGGCCCAGGTCCTGGGCCTCCTCGACACCCTGGTCACCGAGGACGACATCCTGATCAACGCGGCCGGATCGCTCCCCGGCGACCTGCACAAACTCTGGCGGGCCCGCTCCCCGCACCAGTACCACGTCGAATACGGCTACTCCTGCATGGGCTACGAGATCCCGGCCGCGATCGGGGTCCAGCTGGCCGCCCCCGGCCGCCCCGTCTGGGCCCTCGTCGGCGACGGCACGTATCTGATGAACCCCACCGAGATCGTCACCGCGGTGCAGCAGGAACTCCCCGTGAAGCTGGTCATCCTGCAGAACCACGGCTACGCGTCCATCGGAGGCCTGTCCGAGACGGTCGGCGGTGAGCGCTTCGGAACGGCCTACCGCCAACGTGCCGCGGACGGCACCTTCACCGGCCCCCCGCTCCCCGTCGACCTCGCGGCCAACGCCGGCTCGCTGGGAATGCGGGTGCTGCGTGCCAAGACCGTGCGTGACCTGCGCGAAGCCCTTGCCGAGGCGCGCGCTGCGGACCGTCCCACTTGTGTCTACGTCGAGACCGAAACGGCAGACACAGTGTCGGGCCCCCCTCCGGCGCAGGCGTGGTGGGATGTTCCTGTAGCCGAAACGGCCACCCGGCCGTCGGCCGTGAAAGCCCGGGAAGAGTACGACCGTCACGTCGCCGACCGACGCCACCACCTTTGAAGGAGTTCTGTCATGAAGACCGTCAACCACTGGATCGGTGGCAAGACCGTCGAGGGTGCGTCGGGCAACTACGGCCCGGTCACCGACCCGGCCACCGGCGCCGTCACCACCCAGGTCGCGCTCGCCTCGCTCGAAGAGGTCGACGCCGCGGTCGCCGCCGCCAAGGACGCCTACGCCACCTGGGGCACGTCCTCGCTGGCCACCCGCACCGCGGTCCTCTTCCGCTACCGCGCGCTGCTCGACGCCCACCGCGACGAGATCGCCGCGCTGATCACCGCCGAGCACGGCAAGGTGCACTCGGACGCGCTGGGCGAGGTCGCCCGCGGTCTGGAGATCGTCGAGCTGGCCTGCGGCATCACCACCCAGCTCAAGGGCGAGCTGTCCACCCAGGTCTCCAGCCGGGTCGATGTCTCCTCGATCCGCCAGTCGCTCGGTGTCGTCGCCGGCATCACCCCGTTCAACTTCCCGGCCATGGTGCCGATGTGGATGTTCCCGCTCGCCATCGCCTGCGGAAACACCTTTGTGCTCAAGCCCAGCGAGAAGGACCCGTCGGCCGCGAACCTGCTGGCCGAGCTGGCCGCCGAGGCCGGTCTGCCGGACGGTGTGCTGAACGTTCTGCACGGCGACAAGGTCGCCGTCGACGGGCTGCTGAACCACCCGGACGTCGCCGCGGTCTCCTTCGTGGGCTCCACCCCGATCGCCCGCTACATCCACGCCACCGCCTCCGCCAACGGCAAGCGCGTCCAGGCGCTCGGCGGCGCGAAGAACCACATGCTGGTGCTGCCGGACGCCGATCTCGACGCCGCGGCCGACGCCGCCGTCTCCGCCGCGTACGGCTCCGCCGGTGAGCGCTGCATGGCGATCTCCGCGGTCGTCGCGGTCGGCTCCGTCGCCGACGAGCTCGTCGCCAAGATCAAGGAGCGCGCCGAGAAGATCAAGATCGGTCCCGGCAACGACCCGACGTCCGAGATGGGCCCGCTGATCACCACCGCCCACCGCGACAAGGTCGCCTCCTACGTCAAGGGCGCGGCCGCCCAGGGCGCCGACGTCGTCCTCGACGGCACCGGCTTCACCGTCGAGGGCTTCGAGGACGGCCACTGGATCGGCCTCTCCCTCCTGGACAACGTCTCCACCGACTCGGACGCGTACAAGGACGAGATCTTCGGCCCGGTCCTGTGCGTCCTGCGCACCGAGACGTACGAAGAGGGCGTCGCCCTCATGAACGCCTCGCCGTTCGGCAACGGCACCGCGATCTTCACCCGTGACGGCGGTGCCGCCCGCCGCTTCCAGCTGGAGATCGAGGCCGGCATGGTCGGCGTCAACGTGCCGATCCCGGTGCCGGTCGGCTACCACTCCTTCGGTGGCTGGAAGGACTCCCTCTTCGGCGACCACCACATCTACGGCAACGACGGCGTGCACTTCTACACCCGCGGCAAGGTCGTCACCACCCGCTGGCCGGACCCGGCCGACGCCCCGGCGGGCGTGGACCTGGGCTTCCCGCGCAACCACTGACCCCACTGCCCTTCTGCACCGACGGCCCGTACGGAAGCTGTATCCGTACGGGCCGTCGCCATGCCCGCGGCACCCCCGCGCTGACGTGTCGCTGACGCCGGAGACACATGGCCGTACCGCCGTTCCGACGGCGCTGGACTGCTCTCGTGCCCGTCGACTGGAATGGAGCAGGCACCCACGAAGCGCGGTACGGGGGCTCTTGCGGAGGCTCGACCTGGCGGAGGCGATGGCAGTGAGTGCGGTGGACGAACGCCCTTCGGGGCCCGAGACGGTGGGTGCCGCCACGGTTGTGGACGACCTGCTCGATCTGCCCCGGTCCGAGCGGCGGCAGGCATTGGAGGACCTCGTCGTCGCCGAGTTCAAGATCGCGCTTCTCATGGAGGGCGATGATGAACTCCCCCTGGACGAGAGCTACTTCGACCTCGGGCTCACCTCGCTGACGATCACCGATCTGAAGCAGGGCCTGGAGGCGATGATCGGACACGAACTCAGCGCGAGCCTGCTGTTCAACAGTCCCACCGTGGGCCGGCTGATGGACCACATCTGCGACGAGCTGCTCCCCGGCCTGTTCCGCCCCGCGGGCGTGACCGCGTCGGCGAACGGGCCCGCATCCGCCGCCGCACCCAGCCCGGCCGACCCTTCGGCGGACGCGCTGCTCGACGAAGCCCTCAAAAACCTCTACCAGGGGTAGGAGACATGGCAGATCCGGACGACGCGACCAGCGAAAGCGCCCTGAAGCAGGCTCACGAGGAACTGCGCAAGCAGCGCGAACTCCTGAAGGACCTGCTGCGGGAGAAGTACGAGCCGATCGCGATCGTGGGCGTCGGCCTGCGCTTTCCCGGCGGGAACAACTCCCTGGAGGAATTCACCGAGTTCCTGCGCGAGGGGCGCAGCGCCATCGGCCCGCTCCCGAAGGACCGCTGGGACGTCGAGGCATACGCCTCCGGTGAGGGCCGCGGCGTCATCCGGACCACGGGCGGCGGCTTCCTCGACGGCCTCGAACGGTTCGACCCCAAGTTCTTCAGGACGGCCCCGGCCGAGGCGCACTGTCTGGACCCGCAACAGCGGCTGGTGCTGGAGACGGCGTGGGAGTCCCTCGAACACGCGGGGATCGACCCGACCGCGCTGCGGCACGGAAACGGCGGCATCTACGTGGGCGCCAGCTCCCTCGACTACGTGATGGAGATGGACGAGCTTCCCGACGACGAGCTGGACGGCCGGATCGCGGCCGGGGTCTCGCACTCGGGCATCTGCGGCAGACTCTCGTACTTCCTCGGCTGGCGCGGGCCCTCCATCACCGTGGACACCGCCTGCTCCGCCTCCCTGGTCGCACTCCACCTCGCCGCCCAGGGACTGCGCCGCCGCGAGTGCGACATCGCCCTGGCCGGCGGGGTCAACGCCATCCACCACCCCCGGAGCACCGCGCTCTTCTCCGATCTGACCGCACTCTCGCCCGACGGCCTCTGCAAGACCTTCGACGACGCGGCCGACGGCTACGGCCGGGCCGAGGGCTGCGGCATGATCGTGCTGAAGCGGCTCTCGGACGCCCGGCGCGACGGCGACACCGTCCTGGCGCTCGTCCGGGGCAGCGCCGTCGGGCAGGACGGGGAGAGCGCCGGGCTCACCGTGCCCAACGGCGCGGCGCAGGAGACCCTGTTGCGGCGGGCGCTCAGCAGCGCCCGGCTGGAGCCCGGCGACATCCAGTACGTGGAGGCGCACGGCACCGGAACCCCTCTCGGGGACCCGATCGAGATCGGTGCGATCAGCGAGGTCTTCGCCGACTCGCACAGCAGGAACGATCCGTTGATCGTCGGCTCGTCCAAGACCAACCTCGGACACATGGAGCCGGCCGCGGGGATCGGCGGAGTCATCAAGGCCGTCGCCCAGCTGCGCAGCGGCGAGATCTTCCCGCACCTCAACTTCGAGAAGCCGTCGTCACGCATTCCCTGGGAGGTGTCCCCGGTCGAGATCCCGACGGAGACCCGCCCCTGGACGTCCGGCACCCGTCGCGCGATGGTCAACTCTTTCGGCTTCGCCGGAACTCTGGCCTCTGCGGTCCTCGAAGAGGCGCCCGCCGAGACGGACGCCCCCGCCCGGGAGCAGGTGGACCCGACCGGGGACGCGAACCGTGAGACGGACGGCCTGCCCGGGGATGCGAACCGTGAGACGGACGGGCGGCCCGCCGGCGCCGGCCGGGAGAGCGGTCATGTCTTCACACTGTCCGCGAAGTCGGCCCGCTCCCTCGCCCTGCAGATCGAGCGCTACCAGCGGCTGCTGGCCGACCGGCCCGACCTGCCCGTCGACGCCGTCTGCTACACCGGCAACACCGGGCGCGCCCACTTCGACCACCGGATCGCCGGAGTCGTCCGCGACCACGCGGGTCTCTCCGCGCTGCTCGCCGACCGGGCCGCCAGGCCCACGGCCGACAGGCCGGAGGCCGTACGCAAAGCGGTCTTCCTGTTCACCGGGCAGGGGGCGCAGCACCCGGGCATGGGCCTCGCCCTGTACGGCCGTCACCCGCTGTTCCGCCGGACCGTCGACGAGCTGGACGAGCTGTTCGCCCCTCATCTGGGCCGTTCCATCAGGGAGTTGATGTTCGGCCGAAGCGAGGACGCCGAGGAGCTGCATCGCACCCGGTACACCCAGCCCGCCCTGTTCGTCCTGGAGTACGCGCTGGCGCGGCTGTGGCTCTCCTGGGGCGTGCGGCCCTCCGCCGTCATCGGACACAGCATCGGCGAGGTGGTCGCGGCGACCGTCGCCGGACTCTTCACCGTGGGCGACGCGGTCCGGCTGGTGGCGATCCGGGCGCGGCTGATGGACTCGGTCACCGCGCCCGGCGGCATGGCGGCCGTCGGGGCCGACGCGGAGACGGCGACCGCCCTGGTGGAGCCGTACGAGGACCTCGCCGTCGCCGCGTACAACACACCCACGCAGTGCGTCGTCTCGGGAGGCGCCGCCTCGCTCGACGCGGCGATCGCCGAGCTGTCCGCCAAGAGCGTCCGGGTCAAGCGGCTGCCCGTCTCGCACGCCTTCCACTCGCCGTTGATGGACGCGGTCACCGAGGAGTTCCGGGCGGCCTTCGACGACATCGTCTTCCACGAGCCCGAGTTCACCCTGATCTCCAACCTCACGGGCCAGGTGGCCCGGTGGCGGGACATCTCCAAGCCCGACTACTGGGTCCGGCACATCGCCGAACCGGTGGACTTCGCGGCCGGGATGCGCACCGTGGCCCGGCGCGGCAGGCACGCGTACATCGAGATCGGGCCGTCCGCCACGCTGTCCTCGCTGGCCCGGGAGAACCTTGACGCCCCGGGCGACACCTGGCTGCCCAGCCTGCGTCCGGCCCAGCAGGACGACCTGGCGCTGCTGTCGTCGGTCGCCAAGCTGTACGCCGCCGGATACCCGGTGTCCTGGACCGGCTTCCACTCGGAGCGGCGGATGCGGCGGGTGGTGCTGCCGGGCTACGCCTTCGACCGCCAGGAGTACTGGCTCCGGTCGGCGAACCCGCGCCGCTTCTCGCCGAGGGCCGGAGCGGACGCCCGGCCGAGCACCGCACCGGAGGGCCCGTCGACCGGGCCCGTCGCCACCGCCCCGGCGGAGCTGGACACCGGACGGCTGCTCTCCATGGACCAGGGCGAACGGCTCGCCGCCCTCACCGGGCACATCCGCGCGCTGATGGCCGCCGAGCTCCAGTTCGACGACCCCGCGGAGATCGAGCCCGGCGCGCACTTCCTCGACCTGGGCCTCGACTCGCTGGCCGCCGCCCGGCTCAGCGGACAGCTGGGCACGGCTCTGGGCCGGCGGACCACGGTGTCCGAGGTCATGGACCACCCCAGCGCACGCTCCCTGGCCGAGTTCGCCGAGCAGCGGCTGACCTCGGACTGAACCCCGCGCCGCACCCGGCCGGGCAGCAACCTTCCGATCAGCCGGACCTGTTGATGGAGAGACCATGGACGAGGCCACGCCAGAGACACTCGCCGCCATCCCCGGACACCACGCCGCCGTCCGGCCCGATCATGTCGCCATGATCCACCTCGGCACCGAGGTGACGTACGCCGAACTCGACCGTGAGAGCAACCGTGCCGCGCACGCCCTGCTCGCCGCGGGGCTCGCTCCCGGCGACCGGGTCGCGTTCCTCGGCATGGAGTCGCAGTACTACTACGAGATCGCCTTCGCCTGCGCCAAGAGCGGCACCGTCCTGGTACCGGTCAACTGGCGGCTCACCGAGAGCGAGGTCGAGCACCAGCTGCGCGACTCCTGCGCCCGGCTGCTCTTCGTGGAGGAGGAGTACCGCGCCACCGCCGAGCAGATCGAGGCCGAGCTGCCGGAACTGAAATGCGTCGTCGGCATGGACACCGACGGGCGGCGCGGCGCGGGCTTCCTGGACTGGAAGTCCGCCTTCCCGGACTCTGGCACCGGCTATCGCCCCGATCCCGCCCAGCCCGTCGCCCAGATGTACACGAGCGGCACCACCGGGCTGCCGAAGGGCGTGGTCCTGCCCCACCGGAGCTTCTTCGCGCTGGGCCGCGCCATGGACGACAACGGCCTGGACTGGGTGGACTGGAAACCCGGCGACAGGAGCCTGATCGGGCTGCCGGGACTGCACATCGCCGGGCTGTCCTGGTCCATGCAGGGGTTCACCGCCGGCGTGACGAACGTGATCATGCGGATGTTCGTCGCGCAGGAAGCGGTCGCATTGATCAGGGACGTGGGCGTCACCACCACGTTCGTCGCCCCGGCCATGCTCCAGATGATGCTGGCCGAGCCCGCCGCGTCCAAGGAGACCTTCGCGACACTGCGCAAAGCGGTCTACGGCGGATCGCCGATCGCGGAGGAGTTGCTGGTCCGCTCCCTCGACGTGCTGGGGGCCGATCTGGTGCAGGCGTACGCCGCCACCGAGACGGGCAACGCGGTGGCCCTGCTGCCGATGCCCGACCACGTACCGGGAAGCCCCCGGCTGCGTGCCGCCGGGCGTGCGTGCCCGGGGGTGGAGATACGGATCGTCGCCGACGGCAAAACCTGTGCGGCGGGGGAGACCGGCGAGGTGTGGGTGCGGTCGGCCGCGGTCATGCTGGGCTACTGGAACCTCCCGGAGGCCACCGCGCGGACCCTGACGGACGGATGGCTGCGGATGGGCGACGCCGGATACCTCGACGAGGACGGCTACCTCTATCTCTGCGACCGGATCAAGGACACGATCATCGTCGCCGGGGAGAACGTCTACCCCGGCGAGGTGGAGGAGGCGCTGGGCAAGCACCCCGCGGTGGCCGAGGTGGCGGTCATCGGTGCCCCGCACCCTCGTTGGGGCGAGGCGGTGCATGCCTGCGTGGTGCTGAACGAGGGCACGCGGGCGACCCCGAGGGAACTGATGCTCTCGCTGAAGGGGCGGATCGCCGACTTCAAGATCCCCGTCCGGTACGACTTCCTGGACGGCCTGCCCCGCAACTCGACCGGCAAGGTGCTCCGCCGCGAACTGCGGGACCGGTTCTGGGCCGGGCGGGCCAGCAAGATCCACTGATGGCTGAGGCCGACGACGGTGCCGGTGCCGAAACCGGCACCGGAGCGGCATCGGCTGCCGCACCGGTCTCGGCGCCGGTACCGAGACCGGTACCGGCGCCGAGACCGGTACCGGTGTCAGCCCCGGCGCCGGCCCGCCGCGCCGCGCCGCAGCCGGCGCGCCAGATCCGCGGCCACCGCCATGGCCTGCTCGTAGATGTAGAAGTGGCCGCCCGGAAGCTCGTTGAGCCCCTGGAACGCGTCCGCCCGGTCCGCCCACGCGCCCATGGCGCCCCCGCCCAGGAGCGGGTCCGAGGCTCCGCCGTAGGCCACCACGGGGCAGTCGACCCGCGCACGGTCGTCCGTGTATCCGTTGACCACGGTGAAATCGGCGCGCAGCGTGGGGAGTACGAGGTCGAGCAGTTCGCGGTTCCCGGTGACCTCCGGCGGCAGACCCCCGAACTCCCCGACGCGGGCCAGGAATTCCTCGTCGGAGAGCTGTGCGACGGGCGCCGGGCTCGGCCGGTGCGCGCTCCCCTCCCACCCCGAGACCGCGAGCAGAGCGGGAGCGGGGGCACCGTCCTTCTGCAGGGCGAGGGTCAGCCGGTAGGCGATCAGCGCGCCCATGCTGTGCCCGAAGAACGCGAAGCGGCGTCCGTCGAGGTCGTCCTCCAGGGCCTCGTACACGGCCTCGACGAGTGTGTCCAGATCGGTGAACGCAGGGGTGGAGCGGCGGTTCTGCCGGCCGGGCAGTTGGACCGCGGCGACCTCCACGTCGTCGGGCAGCATCTGTGCCCAGCGGGCGTACGTCGCGGCCGACCCGCCCGCGTGGTGGAAGACGTACAGCCTGCACGCCGCGTCGGGCCGTGCCCGGCCGGTGTGGAACCAAGCGGCGCCGAGCCCCGCGTTCTCCTGGACCATCTGCCCCTCCCACGCTTGTGCCGCAATGGGCGGGGACCTTGCCGCGGCCCCGCCTCGCGTCCGTACCGCTCGACGCTAGGCAGCCGGCCGTGGCCCGGACAATTACCTGCCAGGTAATCGACGCCGTCGCCACCGTACGCGGAAGGTGAGCGGACTCGTACCGGTTCGAGCGCGGGGAGGAACGCTGTGACCGACGTCGACACCGCACCACCGAAACCTGGCCGGGCCGCTGCCGACCGGCCCGGCTCCCTGGCGCTGCCGGTGATCCTGGCCGGAATTTTCATGGTCGTCCTCGACTTCTTCATCGTGAACGTCGCGATTCCCGCGATGCAGAGCGAACTGGGCGCGAATACGGCTCAGGTCCAGCTGATCGTGGCCGGATACGGCCTGGCGTACGCCTGTGGCCTGATCACGGCGGGACGGCTGGGCGACATCTTCGGGCGGCGCCGTCTCTACGTCATCGGGCTGCTGCTGTTCACGGCGGCCTCGTTGGTGTGCGGGATCGCGCCGAACGCCCTGGTGCTGGTGCTCGCCAGGGTCGCCCAGGGCGTCGGGGCCGCAGTGCTCTCCCCGCAGGTGCTGACCATCCTCGGGGTCACCTACACCGGAGCCTCCCGTGTGCGGGCGTTCACGGCGTACGGCCTGGTCCTGGCGTCGGCTTCGGTCGGCGGCCAGCTGATAGGCGGGGCGCTGATCCAGGCCGATGTCGCCGGTCTGGGCTGGCGCAGCTGCTTCCTGATCAATGTGCCGATCGGGGCAGCCGCGCTGCTGCTGACCCCCAGGCTGATCACGGAGTCACGCGCGGAGGGGGCCAGCCGGCTCGACATCCCCGGGATGCTGCTGGTCACGCTGGGCCTGGTGGCCGTGGTGCTGCCGCTGGTCGAAGGGCGGGAGGCGGGCTGGCCGGCCTGGACCTGGGCGTGTCTGATCCTCGCTGTGCCGTTCCTCGGAGCCTTCGTACTGCATCAGCGACGGCTGTCGGCCAGGGGCGGCTCGCCCCTGCTGGATCCGGGACTCTTCCGTCAGCGCGCCTTCACCGTCGGACTGTTCGCAGTGATCGTCTTCTACTCGGGGATGGCCTCGTTCTTCCTCGTCCTCGCGCTGTATCTGCAGCAGGGACGCGGGCTGAGCGCGCTGGACTCCGGTCTCACCTTCACGATCATGGGAGCCGGATTCTTCGTCACGTCCGTGTTCGGGCGGAGGCTCGGGGCATGGCTGGGACGACAGGCGCTGGCCCTGGGCGGGGTACTGATCGCGGTCGGTCAGCTGCTGCTCTTCCTCACGGTGTCCCGCATCGGTGTCGAAGGCAACATCTGGCTGCTCGCCCCGGCCCTGCTGCTCGACGGGGCGGGGATGGGGATGGTGATGGCGCCGCTCAACTCGACGGTCCTGGCGGGCATTCCGCCCCGTCTGGCCGGTGCGGCCTCCGGGGTTCTGACCACGATGATGCAGGTGGGCAACGCGCTGGGTGTCGCACTGATCGGCATCATCTACTACGGCAGGGCCGACGCCGTCCCGGCGAGCGCGGCGGACGGGCTGGACGCCGGGCTGGTGTATCTGACCGCCCTCGCACTGCTGCTCGTTGTCGCCATCCAGCTGCTGCCGAAGAAGGCCACCGAGGAAGCCGCCTGAGCGCACGGTCACCGGGGAAGCCGCCTGAGTTCACGGCCACCGGGGAAGCCCCCGCTGAGCGCACCCGCAACAGCGGCGGGTGCGCTCAGCGGCCCGTCGGCAGCAGAGGAGAGCTCTCGGGCACAGCCGCGCGCAGGTGATCGTTCCAGTGGTGGGAGTGGAGCGTGCCGGCGGTGTGCCTGTCGGCGGGATAGAACGTCTCGATGGTCAGCTCGGCCAGCGTGATGTCGACGGGCGCCACAAAGGTGGTCACGGCACTGATGAATCTCAACTCGGTCCCCAGCGCGCGGATGTGCAGCGGAATCGCGATCTGGTGGGTGTCCGAGGTGTCCGGGGAGTTCGGCTCCGTGCCCAGCAGACCCGGTGGGTACCGGTAGGCGCGGACCTCCTCGTACAGGCAGCTGAGCCGCTCGTCATGGGTGAACGCGGCATCGCGCCGCAGCCGTGCTAGCAGATGCCGGCGCCACTCGGCGAAGTTGGTGATCGTGCGTGCCATGCCCTGCGGATGCAGCGAGAGCCGCACGACGTTGACGGGCGGCAGCAGCAGTTCATCGGCCACACCGTCCAGCAGCGCCATCGCCGACCGGTTGGCCCGGAACAGATCCGAGACGGTGTCGAAGACCAGGGCGGGGTACGGCTCATGCCCGGTGAGGAGCCGCTCGACGGCCTCGTTGGCCCGATTCATAGGTGACTCGCCGATCGGCGTCTCCTCGTAGGCCGGCGCGTAACCCGCGGCCATGATGAGGGAGTTGCGCTGGCGTACGGGCACGCCCAACTGGTCGCAGAGCCTCAGGAGCAGTTCGCGGCTCGGCCTGGCGCGCCCGGTCTCTATGAAGCTCAGATGACGGCTGGACGTCTCGGCCAGCAGGGCAAGTGCCAATTGGCTCAGATTCCGTCGATGGCGCCACTCCCGGATCATGGGGCCGATTCGATGGGGCTTCGTGTGTCCGCTGGGCATCGTGTGTCCGCGCATTTGCCCATCGTAGGCAGGTCGACTTCACCATTCCTGGCCCGGCCGTGAGCTGTAATAAAGTTTGGCCGGAATGATTCGCCCGCGGCCGTAGAGGTTGTTTATCGCCTTCCTGGCCTGTTGCTGACGCCCTCGTAAATAAACGGGAATCGGTGACAAGAATCCGTACTGCCGACCCAGCACCTGCGAAGCCGCGCTCCGTCCGGTTTCCGGATGGGTCAGTCCACTGTCAGGGCCGTATCAGTGCGCCCTGCCAGAATCGCCGACGTGCCGAGTCGCGCAGCTTCCGGCCACTTCCGTGTATCCGCAGCTTTTGTCTCCGCAGTGTCGAGCGCCCAGCACCTCGGAAGGAAGACATCGAATCGTGGAATCTCCCACCGGGACCTTCGGACAAGTCGCCATGAGTGGTTCGCGACCGGCCCGACCCGTGTTCCTCAGCTACGACTCGTATATCGCCGGACGTGAGGTGGCCGCAGAAAGACACGTCTACACGGTGAAGACGTCATCCATTCTTGATGATGTCTTCAGAAGCCTGACACTCAAACGAAAACTGGAACGTGGTAAAGCCGATCCCGCGGAAGCGACGGACTTTGTCGTGGGGCGCTGCGCACTGGCCGACGACCGTACGGTCGAGGAGGCATCCCGCAAAGCGGCCGAGGCGGCTCCGGCATGGGCACGGTTTCCGCTGGAACAGCGTCTCGGACTGGGCAGAGGAATCCGCGAACGGCTGCTGAGCCGCCACCTGGAGTTCGTCGATCTGCTCATCGCCGAAGGCAACCCGCGGGCACTCGCCGAATGGCAGGTGGCCGGACTGCTGGAGATCTTCAGCGAGGAGACCCTCGGCTGGTGCGCCCGGCAGATGGAGCAGAGCATCGAGCACGCCGGCCGGCGGATGACCGTACGGCGGGTCGCGGACGGCGTGGTCGCCGTCAACCCGCCGCAGAACGCGCCCGCCAGCAGCGCACTGTTCGGGATCACCCCGCTGATCGCCGGCAACGCCGTGGTCGTGCGGGCCCCGCGCAGCGCACCGCTCGGCGTCATGTACGCGATGCGTGAGCTGGTGGCACCCGCCCTCGACGACATCGGCGCTCCCCCCGGCACGCTCAACGTCTTCTGCTCCCGCCCCGGGCCGGCCATCAAGAGCTGGCTGCAGAGCCCGCACATCGACGACATCTTCTACACCGGAGGCGTGACCACCGGACTGGAGCTGGAGCGCGACTGTGTCGCGCACGGCAAGAAGCCCGTCCTCGAACTCGCCGGCAACGACGCCGTGCTGATCTGGCACGACGCCGATCTGGAGGCCGCCTGCGAGGCCCTCGTGGAATGCTTCTTCGGCTCGGGGCAGATCTGCATGGTGCCCAACCAGGTGATCGTGCACCCCGCCGTCGCCGAACAGCTGCTGGAACGGCTGCGGCTGACCGCATCACTGATCCGCCCGGGACTGCCCGAGGACCCCGGCGCGCTGCTCTCCCCCGTACTGCGCAGCGAGCGCTTCTACGCCTATGTCCAAGACGCCCTGGACAAGGGCGCCACCCTGGTGCACGGTGCCCGGCGGATGGAGACCGACGGTACGCCCTCCGACACGGGCCTCTTCCTGGAACCGACCGTCCTGCGGGTGGACGGCCTCGAAAACTGCCGCGACATCGAGGCGGTCGCCGAGGAGACGTTCTTCCCGCTGCTTCCGGTCATCGTGCCCGAGGCGGCCCCCGACGGCGAACTGCTGGACCGGATGCTCGCCTACGTCAACAGCAACCCCTACGGGCTCCGCAACTCGCTGTGGACCCGGGACGAGGCCGTCGCCGACCGCTTCGTGGACGAGGTGTCCAACGGCGGCCTGCTCAAGGTCAACGACTCGCACATCGGCTTCCTGCCCTATCTGCCGACGCACGGCGGCACCGGACGCACCGGCGGCGTCTTCGGCGAGGCCAACTATCCGATGCTGCGCACCACTCATCTGCAGGGCGTCTCCCGCGCCACCGGGGTACGGCCGCGCGAGGCGGTGTTCGGAGCGTACGCCGAGCTCGCCGGGCTGCGCCCGGGGCCACCGCCGACCGCGACGCCGGATCACAACTCTGAGGAGCAGTAATGCAGTTCATGCAAGCCGACCGTGAAACCTGTGAGGCGCTGCTGCCCGGCCTGCTGGACCGGCTGGACGAAGTCCCCTTCGCCGAGCTGGAGTCCGACAACAGCCCCGCCGTCGGGATCTTCCGGGACCACGGCGGATCCAACCTGCTGGTGCCCGCCGCGTTCGGAGGGGCGGACGCCACCGCGCTGCAGGCAGCCCGGGTGGTGCGCGCCCTGGGCGCCGCGGCCCCCTCCCTCTCCGTGGCGACCGCCATGCACCACTTCTCGATCGGCACGCTCTTCGGCGTCGCCGACACCTTCGCGGACGGCACCGACCTCGACGACCTGCTGCTGAAACGGGTCTCCCAGGAACGCCTGCTGGTGGCCTCGGCCTTCGCCGAAGGACGTACCGAACAAGGCATCCTCAGCCCCACCATGGAGGCCCGGCCGGTGGACGGCGGATATCTGCTGACCGGCTCCAAGAAGCCGTGCAGCCTGTCGAAGTCCATGGACCTGATCACCGCGAGCGTCGGGATGCGCCGGCCGGACGGCTCGGTCGACATGGGCTTCCTGATCCTGCCCGCCGACACCCCCGGCATCAGCGTGCACCCCTTCTGGAAGACCAGCGCACTGCTGGGCACCGAGAGCAACGAAGTCCGCCTGACCGATGTGTTCGTGACCGACCGCCAGATACTCCAGCCGCCGGCCGAGCTGGCCGAGGAGCTCAGCGAGCTCCAGGAGGTCGGACTGATCTGGTTCCAGATGATCGTGTGCGCCGCGTACACCGGCATGGCCAGCTCCCTGGTCGACCGGGTGCTCAAGCGCGGACGCGGCTCCGCCTCCGACCGCGGGGCCCTCGCCGTCGGCATCGAGACCGCGGCCGCGCTCACCGAGGGACTGGCCCGGCGCGTCATGGACGGCGACACCGACAACGACGGGCTCGCGGCCGCACTGGTCACCCGGTTCGGCGTGCAGAAGCTGATCGCCGAGACCACCGCACAGGCCGTGGAGATGCTCGGCGGCATGGCCTTCATCTCCTCCTCCGACATCGCGTACCTCGCCGCGGCGACCCACGCGATCGCCTTCCACCCGCCGTCGCGCACCAGCACCGTCGACGGCCTGCTCGACTACTACGCGGGCCAGCCGCTGGTTGTGGCATGACACCGGGAGCGTCCACGATGACCACCACCTACACCGGCACCGCGCCGGCCCCCGCCGAGGACCCGTACGCCGACCTCGTCACCCGCTACCGCCGCTGCCTGAGCAAGGGCCGCGCCTCTCTCGGCGAGATGTTCGGCGGCGATGTGGAGGTCGCCGCCGAGGGCCCCTGGATCCACACCGCGTCCGGAAGCCGCATCCTCAACTGCGGCGGATACGGGGTCTTCCTGATGGGCGCCCGGCACCCCCGGGTCGTCGCCGAGGTGACCCGGCAGCTCAACACCAATCCGGTCGCCACCCGGCTGCTCCTCGAACCCGCCGTCGTCGAAGCGGCCGAGGCGCTGATCGACGTCGTCCCCACCGGGCTGCAGAAGGTGCACTTCGCGGGCTCCGGAGCGGAGGCCGTGGAAGGTGCCATCAAGCTGGCACGCGCCCAGGGCCGCAGACGGCTGATCTCCATGGACCTCGGCTACCACGGCAAGACCATGGGCGCCCTCAGCCTCACCGCGAAGGATGTCTTCCAGCAGCCGTTCCGGCCGCTGCTGCCCCAGGTCTCGCATGTGCCGTACGGCGACGCGGCCGCCCTGGAGACCGAGCTGGCACGCCACCCGGGAGAGGGCTGCGTCATCGTCGAGCCGGTGCAGGGCGAGGCCGGTGTGATCGTGCCGCCCGAGGGCTATCTGCGGGACGTCGCACGGCTGTGCCGTGAGTACGGGGCGCTCTTCGTGCTCGACGAGATCCAGACCGGACTCGGCCGCCTCGGCACCTGGTGGGGTGCCGACCGGGAGGGTGTGGTGCCGGACATCCTTCTGGTGGGCAAGGGGCTGGCCGGCGGCGTGGTGCCGGTCTCGGCCCTGGTGGCGACCCCCGAGGCGTTCCGGCCCTTCGACAAGGATCCGTTCATCCACACCTCGACCTTCTCCGGCAACCCGCTGGCGATGGCCGCGGCCCGCGGTGCGCTCGCCGCCATCAAGGAGGACTCCCTGGTGGAACGGTCCGACGAGCTGGGGCGGCTGCTGCTGACCGAGCTGCACCGGATCGCCCGCGAGGTACTCGGCCACCGGCTGCTGGAGGTACGCGGAGCGGGCCTGCTCATCGGCCTGGAGTTCACCGTGCCGGGACTGGCGGGGGACCTGCTCCTGGAGCTGATCGGCGCCGGTGTCCTCGCCAACCACTCGCTGAACTCCTCCACCGTCATGCGGCTGACGCCACCGGCGGTGCTCGGCCAGGACGACGTGCAGTTCCTTCTCGACGCGTTCGAGAAGGCCGCCCACGCCGTCATCGCCTGACCCTCCGGACCGCTCTACCCCCGACAACTGGAGCTGCATCACCGTGAGAAGCATTCACCTCCGGGTGGCCCTGGACACCGAGAACTCCTCGGCGGCCTTCGGGACCATCGCGGACTTCACCCGCTTCGCGGACATCGCGGAGGACATCCACGTCGTCGAAACCCATCCGCCCGCCGCCCCGGACACTGCGCGCGACAGCGACTGGGAGGTGAACTTCCGGCGCGGCATCATGCGCTGGAACGAGGCGGAGACCCTCGACCCGGAGAACCTGAGGATCGAATTCGACCAGACCGACGGCGACTTCGAGGAGTTCCGGGGCAGCTGGCAGCTGACCTCGGCCGGCTCCGGTACCGAGGTCCGCTTCGAGGTCACCTACGACTTCGGCATCGAGAGCCTCGTGGGAATCATGGACCCCATCGCCGAACGCGTCATCAAACGGGCCATCTGCGCCGTGCTCGAAGGGCTTTTCGGCTCCATCACGGTGCTGGAGGGCGGCGAGGCGCTCACCGATCTGCCCGGCCCCGCCCCGGAAGCGGCCCCCTCGCTCTCCGCCCGAGGAGGTGCCTGATGGATGCGCTCAACCGCTTCGACACCAAGACCACCTACCGGCTGGTCAGGCTCGAATACCTCTTCGCCCTCGGCGTCAGCTTCTACTTCTTCTTCCGGCACCTGGGCGACATCCGCTGGTGGCCCTTCGCCCTGCTCTTCGTCTACATCGACCTGATCGGCTACATCCCCGGCGCCATCGCCTACCACCGCAGCAGGAGCAAGCGGATTCCGAAGGCGTACTACGTGCTGTACAACACCATGCACAGCATGGCGACCCAGGGCGCCGTCGCCCTGCTGTGGATCCTGCTGATCGGCAACGAGTGGGCGCTGCTCGCCCTCCCCATCCATCTGTGCGGGGACCGGGCCCTGTTCGGCAACTTCCTGAAACCGTTCGGCGTCAGCTTCGAGCCCGTCGTCCATCCGCAGTTCGCCGCACTGGAAGCGGCCGTGGAGCAGGGATCCGGCCGGGCCCCGGCCCCCGTTCCCGCCCCGGCCCCCGCCCGTCAGTCCGCCACCTCATGACCTCGCCGATCGGCACGGCACACCGGCCGGTCGTCGAGACCACGGTGTGGAGCGCCGCCCGGAGGTTCCCCACCGGGGTGTCGGTGGTCACGGTGGGCAGCGGCGATTCGGTGCACGGCAGCACCGTCAGCGCGTTCTCCTTCGTCTCCCACGAACCGCCGATGGTCTCCATCTGTCTGCAGAACGACAGCTCACTGCTCCCTCGCATCACGCAGCACCGTGCCTTCACCGTCAATGTGCTCGCCGCCCACCAGTCCGCGCTGGCCCGGCACTTCGCCAGCCGCTCCAGAAGCCCCGGGCGGGCCCAGTTCCAAGGGGTGCAGTGGACACCGGGCGAGGACGGCGTGCCCCGGCTGCGCTCCACCCTCAGCTGGCTGCACTGCCGGGTGCACGAATGCGTCCCGGCCGGGGACCACGCGGTCGTGCTGGCCACCGTGACGGCCTGCGCGGCCGAGAGCGGCATGGCTCCCCTGCTGTATTTCGCCGGGCATCTTCACCCCGGTCACATCCGGATCGAGGAGGAAACCACATGACCACGCCGATTCCCGCCGAGGCGGACTGGGACCAGGCCCCCGGACTGCTCGAAGGCGCCATGGACCTGGAGCTCACCGCGGCGGACTGCAACCTCCGCTACTGGCTGCAGGCCGTACCGCAGGGCACCCTGCGCGGACGCCCGGACGGACACGACCCCGCCCTCACCGTGGGCCCGCACATGCTGGAGGGGCCGTTCTTCGAGGCCATCACGCAGGAGTACGCCTTCCGTGCGCTGGCCGAGGAGAAGGCCACCCGGGTGCTGTCGTACCTGGTCCCGATCGCACCGGACAACGACACCATGGAGTTCTACGCGACCCAGGTGCTGGACGAATGCCGGCACGCCATGGTCTTCCGCAACCACCTGCTGGCCCTCGGTATCGCCCCCGAGCGGCTGGTCGAGGCGGTCGACACCTTCGCCGCCCCGTACAAGAAGAGCGTGCTGGGGCCGCTGGAGCAGCGCAGCCTGGAAATCATGCGCGACGACCGTGACTTCATCGGCGGCGTGGTGATGATGACCATCATCCTGGAGGGCGCCCTCGCACCCGCCGCCGAACTGAGCGAGCGCAAGTGGCGGCCGCTCGACCCGGCGGCCGCGGAGATCGACAAGGGCGCGGGCATCGACGAGATCCGCCATCTGACGGTCGGGGCGGACATCGCGCGCCGCCACCTGATCGACCACCCGCAGGACAAGGACCGGGTCGTGGAAATGATCCGCCGGGGCATGGACATGTGGGAGGAGCTCCCCACCCACGACATGGTGCACTGGCGCGAGGAGCGGTTCCAGGAGGGGCTGCGCCGCCACGGCGACCTGGTGGGCGACTACGAGATCTGGCCGGGCCGGCGGCTGATCGACACCACCCCGCAGGAGCGCCAGGACACCGCCGACAAGTGGTCCGACGACATGAAGGCCACGCGTCTGAAGTACATGGGGCTGGAAGAGGCCCTCATATGACGGGCCCGGCCGGGGCCGGGCGGCCGAACGGACCGGCGGCGGTGCTGTGCGGGCTCGGCGGCTGGCTGCCGCCCCGGGTGGTGACCAACGAAGAGCTCGTCACCCGGCTGGACACCTCGGACGAGTGGATCCGTACCCGTACCGGCATCCGGCAGCGGCACGTGATCGAGCCCGGTATGTCCACCGGTTCGCTGGCCGTCGAGGCCGGAGCCAGAGCCCTGAAGTCGGCGCAGCAGGACTCCGTCGGAGCAGTGGTCCTCGCCACCACCACCCCGGACCGCCCCTGCCCGGCGACCGCTCCCGAGGTGGCCGCGCGGCTCGGCCTGGCCGGGGTGCCGGCCTTCGACGTCGGGGCCGTCTGCGCAGGATTCGTCTACGCACTGGCGATCGGCGCCGGACTGATCGCCTCGGGCACGGCGGACGACGTCCTGGTGATCGGCGCGGACACCTACTCGACGCTGCTCGATCCCGAGGACCGCACCACCGGCCCGATCTTCGGGGACGGTGCCGGAGCCGTCGTACTGCGCCGCGGCGCCCCGGACGAGCCCGGAGCGCTCGGCGGATTCGACCTGGGAACCGACGGCCACCTCTGCGACCTGATCGAGATCCCGGCCGGGGGCTCGCGCCAGCGGGGCAGCGGCGTACCGGCCGGGCCCCGTGACCACTACTTCGCCATGCAGGGCAAGCAGGTGTTCCGGCACGCCGTGCTGCGGATGACCGGCTCCGTGCAGAAGGCCGCCGGACAGGCCGGCTGGACCGTACGGGACATCGACCGGCTCGCCGCCCACCAGGCCAACTCCCGCATCCTGGACGCCCTCGCCGAACAGCTCGGGCTGCCGCAGGAACGGGCCCTGACCAACATCGACCGGGTCGGCAACACCGCGGCGGCGTCCGTCCCGCTGCTGCTTGCCGACGCCGTCGCCGACGGCTCCCTGCGCGCCGGCCACTCGGTGGTGCTCACCTCCTTCGGAGGCGGCCTCGCCTGGGGCTCCACCACGCTGCGCTGGCCGCAACTGGACGCCGTCTGACCGCACGACCACACCCGTCCCGCCACACCCTGTGCGTACACCCTTGAGGAGACAGACATGCCCAGCGTTCTCGACCGGATCACCGAGGTCCTCGTCAGCCGGTTCGGAGTCGAGCCGGAGGAGGTGACCGAGGACACCACGATGCGCGATCTCGACCTGGACTCCCTGGCCCTGGTCGAATTCGCCCTGGTCGCCGGTGGTGAGTTCCACATCCAGATCGACGACGAGGAGGTCGGCGCGGAATCGTCGGTCAAGGACCTGATCGCCCTGATCGACAGCAAGAGCGCGGTGCTGTGAGCCCCGGCCGCGACGACGCCGGGGCCCGTGACATCGCGGTCACCGGTCTCGGCCTGCTGACCCCGGCGGGCAACGGGGTGGCGGAGAACTGGGCGCGGGTCCTGGAAGCCGAACCGGCCGCGGCCACCGACCCCGCGCTGGCAGGGCTGCTGGTCGACTTCAGCTGCCGCGCCGCGGACTTCGACCCGGTGGCCCACTTCGGCAGGCGACGGGCCTGGCGGCTCGACCGCTATGTGCAACTGGCCCTGATCGCCGCGGCGGAGGCCGTCCACGACAGCGGGCTCGACCCCGCCGGCTGGGACGGAGCCCGGGTCGGCGTGGTCCTGGGCAACGCCCTCGGCGGGACCGCCACGTTCGAGCAGCAGGTCCGCACCCTCGACCGGCAGGGGGCGGCGGCCGTCTCACCGATGCTGGTGCCGATGTCCGCGGTCAACATGGTGTCCGGTTACGCGGCCATGGAGTTCGGCGCCCTCGGCCCCAACCTCGTCACCGCCACGGCGTGCGCCTCGGCCGCCACCGCCATCGGCACCGCACGGGACCTGCTGCGGTCCGGTACCTGCGACGTGGTGATCACGGGAGGCACCGAGGCGAGCCTGACCCCGGCGGTGCTGTCCGGCTTCGCCCGGATGGGAGCACTCTCCCGGCGGTGCGACGATCCGGCCGCGGCCTCCCGCCCGTTCGACACCGGCCGGGACGGGTTCGTGGCGGCGGAGGGCGCGGGGGGTGCTGGTCCTTGAGCGGGCGGCCGACGCCCGCGCCCGCGGCGCCCGGGTACGGGCCCGGCTGAGCGGATACGGGGCATCGGCCGATGCCCATCACGCCACCGCTCCCGACCCGGAGGGGCGGGGTGCCGAACGTGCGATCCGCACAGCGCTGCGCGACGCGGGCGTGGCCCCCGACGAGGTCGACCACGTGAACGCGCACGGCACCTCGACCCCGCTCAACGACCTCACCGAGGCCCGGGTGCTGAAACGGGTGCTCGGCACGCGTCCCGTGGTGACGTCGTCCAAGGGCGTGACCGGGCACTCGCTCGGCGCCGCAGGAGCCATCGAAGCGGCACTCACCGTCCTCGCGCTGGAGCAGGGGATCGTGCCGCCCACCGCGAACCTCGACAGCGTCGACCCTGCCATCGAGGTCGACATCGTGGCGAAGGCGCCCCGGGCCCTGCCGATCGGAGTCGCCCTGAGCAACTCCTTCGGATTCGGGGGGCAGAACGCCGTACTCGTGTTCACCGCGGCCTGACCACGGCGCCATCCGGCCCGGCAATTCGGCCCGACATGAAGGAGAACGCTCATGCCCGCCCGACAGGACTCTCTGACCATCTCGCCGACAGGCTCCTTCGAGGAGCTGTCCGAACTGGTCAAGCAGGCCGGGCTGATGGATTCCCGGAAGGACTACTTCACCTTCAAGATAATCTCCAACCTCGTTCTTTTCGGGGCCTGCTGGGCAGCCCTGTTCTGGTTCGGGGACACCTGGTGGCAGCTGGTGACCGCGGTCGCTCTGGGGCTGGCCTTCGTCCAGACGGGCTTCATCGCGCACGACACGGGCCACAAGCAGATCAGCAAGGCCAAGGTGCCGTCCGAGGTGCTGGGTGCCATCCACATGAACCTGCTGATGGGCACCGCGTACGGCTGGTGGATCAACCACCACAACCGGCACCACAGCAACCCCAACAACCTCGACCGCGACCCGGACACGATGCGCCGTCAGGTCATCTTCGACGTGGACGAGATGCCGGCGAAGGCGACGAGCGGCTTCCGAAGGTTCGTCATCCGCTTCCAGTCGGTGATGTTCTTCGTGCTGCTGGGGCAGGAGGCCTGGCGGCTGCACGCGTCCGGCTTCAAGGCGGCGCGGGCGGGCGGGCTGCGCCGCCCCGTCCTGGAACTCGGGCTGATCGGGGTGCACGCCGTGGTCTGTCTGGCAGCCGTGTTCACCGTGCTGTCACCGCTGACCGGTGTGGTGTTCGTGCTCGTCAACCAGGCGGTGTTCGGCCTGTATCTGGGTGCCGTCTTCGCCCCGAACCACAAGGGCATGGTGGTCTACCGCAGCGATGTCCAGCTGGACTGGCTCCACCGTCAGGTACTGACGTCACGCAACATCCGGTCCAGCCGGCTGACCGATTTCCTGTACGGCGGGCTGAACTACCAGATCGAGCATCATCTCTTCCCCGCCATGCCCCGGGTCAATCTGCGGTACGTACGGCCGATGGTCATCGACTACTGCGCGGAGCACGCCATCCCGTACCGGGAGGTGTCCGCCTGGGCTTCGTACCGCGAGGTGGCACGCTTCCTCGGGAAGGTCAGTGACGAGGCCCGCAACGGCGCGGAACCGCAGGCTGCGTGAGTGTCGCGGCCGGGTCCGCCGGTGCCGGATCCGGCGGCGTCGCGCGGCATCGGGTGCCGCTGGGCCCGCGTGCCGGATGGTACGTGGGCCCTCAGTCGCACGGCCGGTGCCCAGGCATTCTTGGTTATTTTTTTGCGTTCTCCGCCGAGAATGGGTTTATCACGCTCCCCGGCGAGTCGTCAATTACTGGACGGGTAATGGACTTTGCCAATTGCTGTACTGCACAGTTGGCTGAGCGAGGGGCGTGCTCAATAAATGTTCAACGAGTTACGGCCCTTCCCGACGGTCAACGGATGATTGGACTCGGGGGGATTCGTGACATTCAGGGTTCTTGGCTCAGTGGGAATAATAAACGGAACCGGTCTGACCGCTTTACGGGGTGCGCGTCAGTGCACGCTGCTCGCGCTGTTGCTCCTGAAGGCGGGGGAGCCGGTGACCAAGGAGCAGTTCTTCGAGGAGCTGTGGGAGGAGGGAATACCGAGTCAGCCCGGAAACGCCTTGCAGGCCCAAGTGGCCCGGCTGCGAAAAGTGCTCCGCGCCGAGCTCGGTGACGAGTTCGTCGGCCGGCGGCTGATCACCCGCCCGTCGAGCTATGTGCTGGACGTCGACCCGCTCGAAGTGGACGTGCACCTCTTCGGGTCCCTGACGAAGCAGGCGCGCGCTTCCATGCGCAACGATCCGGTGGGCGCGAGGGAGCTGTTCGACCGGGCCCTGTCGCTCTGGCACGGCGCGCCGCTGGAGGGGGTCACGGGCGGCCCGATCTGCCAGAGTGCCGCCGCGCAGTTCGAGGAGAACCGGCTCTCGGCCGTGGAGGCGCGGATACAGCTCGATATCGCGATCGACGGATACGCCCAGGCCGTCAGCGAGTTGAAGATGCTCGCCTACCTCGCCCCCTGGCGGGAGCGGCTGTTCGAGCTGCTGATGGTGTGCCTCTACCGCCTCGGTCGTCAGGCCGAGGCCATACAGACCTACAACCAGCTGCGCAGCCGTCTGGTCGAGGAGTTCGGGATGGAACCCTCGCCGAGCGTCAAGAGCTGCATGATGGCGATCCTCAACCAGGACCCGGCGCTCGGCGGCGCCGAACGGCTCGTGGTGGCACGTACCCCGCTGGCCGGTTCCGCGGTCGCGTCCTGACCCGCAGTCCCGGCGCACCGCTCCCCGCCCACCCCCACGCACCCCGGAAGCGATTGTCGATGACGGAGGAATTTCTCGTGACGAAGCCCGACCGGTCCCCTTCGCCGAATGCGCCGAAGACGGAACTCGACGAAGTGCGCGATCTCATTCTGCGATACCCCGGAGTCGCCCGTGTGCGGCTGGACCACACGTCCGCGGGTGGGCTGACTGCACGCATCCAGGGGTGGGACCATGCGAATGACCTGTCGCCCGCCGGGCCGCTGAGCGAACTCGCCGAGATCAATCCGCACGAGACACGCTTCCTCTACGACGAGATATTCGCCGCCGAATCCTACCTACAGGGCGGCATCACCCTGCGCGAGGACGCGGTCGTCTTCGACGTGGGCGCGAACATCGGAATGTTCAGCCTCTTCGTCGGGGCCCGTTGCCCCTCGGCCAGCGTCTTCGCGTACGAGCCGGTGCCCGATGTCTTCGATGTGATGCGCCGTAACGTCGAGCGGCACGGAGTGCCGGTGCGGCTGCTCCCCTTCGGGCTGTCCGATCGGGAGCAGGAGATCGTCTTCAACTTCTACCCGGGCATCTCGATCATGTCGTGCCGCAGTGACTACGCGGACCTGGACAACGAGGTCGATCTGATCAAGCAGTATGTCGCGAACACCCGGGAGACCGGTGCCGCGGGCCGGGACGACCATCTGGCCCAGGTGGAGGCCCTGGTCGCCAAGGACTTCGAACTCACCCAGCGGCGCTGCCGGCTGCGGCCGCTCTCCGATGTGATCGAGGAGACCGGAGTGACGCGCATCGATCTGCTGAAGATCGATGTGCAGAGGGCCGAGCTGGATGTCCTGCGGGGCGTCGAAGACCGTCACTGGCCCTTGATCCAGCAGATCAGCATGGAGGTCCACGACGAGAAGGGCACCCCGACCGAAGGCCGGGTGCAGCTCGTCCGGGACCTGCTGACCGGGAACGGTTTCCGGGCCACCGTGGCCGAGGAGGACCTGCTGCGTGGCACCGGCCGGTACGCCGTGCAGGCGGTGCGCCCCGAGTACGCGGACGATCCCCGCCCGGTGGTGGCCTCGGCCGAGTCCGGCAGGCCGCGTCTCGACCCCCTGGCCATCGCCGGCTGGCTGGCCGCACGCCGGCCCGCCGGACGCCTTCCGGACGAGCTCGTGCTGGTCGACGCCCTGCCCCCGCAGGACTGAGCGACCGGGCCGCCGCCCGTACAGCGTGAAGGACCCCCGGGCCTGCGGGCCAGGGGGTCTTTTGTGCGGCCAGGGGGCAACCGTCAGTTGGCGGTCTCCTCGGGCACCGCATCCAGCAGAGCGTCCAGCTCCGCCAGTGCCAGGTCCGCCGCCGCGGCGGCGGAAGCGCTGTCCGGGTCACCGGCCAGGCCGAAGAACGAGTTCAGCAGCTGGCCTTCGGCGGCCTCCAACTGCTCCGGTGTCGGTCCCATGACAAGCTCCCGGGTCTCGGAACGGATCGGTTTCCGTACTCCGTACGTCACGAACGGACGGCTGGCCGCACCGGACAGGTGCGGCGCGTCCTCAAATGGCGTTGGCCGCCTTGAAGATGTGGAGAAGCCCGCTCAACCGGGCCTCGCCCTGGAAGGCCACGTACTCCGGCAGCACCAGCGGTGCCCACTTCTGCTTGTACGCCAGCTGTGTCTGAGCCGGGTACACGGTGGCGCCATTGGCCAGCAGCCACCGCATGAACCAGGCGAAACCCCTGCTGGAGCCGGGTACTTCGTACTCCTCGGCGAGCCCGGTGAACGGTGTGAAGCCGAAGTGCAGCCAGTCGGCCCCCTCGGCGACGAAGGTGTCGATGGCCGTCCTGTTGATGGCCTCCATGATGCCCGGCACCTTGTCCGGAAGGCGACGGCTGAGATCGTGCAGCCAGCCGCTGCGGCTGCCGTGGGCGGGTGAGTAGGAGATGTAGCCGACGGGCTTGCCGTCGATCCGGCCCACGAAGAGCCGGCGCAGCGCCTGCGCTTCGCCGCCGAGCTCACCCACCAGGAACTCCAGCGGTTTGGCGTGCTCGCCCTTGCTGCCCAGCCAGGCACGATCGACCTCCGCCACCGCCTCCGCGCAGTCCGCCAGCGGACTCTCCGTCACGGTGAGACCGGCCCGGAACGAGCGGGCGATCTTGTTCCGCAGCTGCATGAAGCGCGTGCCGCGCAGGCTGAAATCGGACAGGTCGATGGCGTACGACGCACCCACCTGGTTCACGGTGAAGCCGTGTTCGGCGTACAGACCCGTCTCCGCCTGCTGGAGCTGGACCGACACGACCAGACGCTCCTGGGCCGCGGCGAACTCCAGAAAGCCCTTCAGTAGCCGGTCCGCGGCGTCCGGGGGAGACAGGGGACCGCCGAACTGCACCAGATACGGCCCGGAGGTCCGGTACACGATCACTCCGCGAACCCCCGGCAGCGCGAAGCGGGAATTACCGCTGCTGAGGGCCAGGAATGCGCTGGGGTTGTCGCTGAACTCCGCCACGGCGCGGAGCGTGTTGTCGAAGTCGATGCTGTCTGCTGTGACACTGGAAGTCATCCTGCACGCCCCACGAGAATAGACGGGTAATGCGGTCTGCCGCCGCGCAGCGGGAAGTCAGACAGATCCGGCCCTGCTCCTGATGGAGTGCAGGGCCGGATCCATTGCTGCGTGCTGCGGAGAGGGCAGGATTCGAACCTGCGTGGACCGTTGAGGGCCCGACCTTGCTTGCGCGCGGTCCCCGATAAACCACTCCGGGCACCTCTCCGTGTTTCCGGTCCGGTTTCCCGTCCCGTTCACAGTGAAGAGTCTGCCAGAGGGGGCTGACATGGCCCTGACGTCCCGCTGATGGTGCGCGGGCTTCGGTTCAACCCTGCCCGGCGCGCCCTCACATGCGCCGCAGGCCCACGTACTGGAGTGCACCCATGGCCGCTACCACCAGGCCCTGGAACACGATCCATCCGTTGCCGATGCCCGTCGCGCTCAGCGAGTCCATGGCGACCGTCGCGACGCTGAGCACGGCCCAGGCCACGTTCATGGTGATGATGACCGAGACCGCGCCGCGGTTGATGTTCTCCTGGCGGGAGACGACCAGCACCCACAGGGCGTACACCGTGAGGAACACGCCCACCGGGTACTGCACCGCGAGGCGCACGCCCAGGAACGAGTCCAGGACCGTGGCGAGTGCGAGGTAGCCGATGCCGTTCGCACCGGTGAGGACCACGTCCGCCACGAGGGCGAAACGGAGAAGGCTGTCGGAACGGGCGGCGCCCGTCGCCGGGACCGTACCAGCGTTCTGGGACGACGTCATGAGGTCTTCCTTTCGTTGTCATGCTGCTGACCTGGAGGTGTGTGCGGAGTGGGCCCGGAGGTGCTCCCGGCATCGGGGAACACCGGGGCGGGCGAACCGAGGAGGACCCGGGTCTCGGTATTCGCCGGCAGGAAAGATTCGAGCGCGATGCCGCTCAGCGGACCGGACGGAAGATGGGAGAAGAGGGTGCCGGGGCGCTCGCCGAACGAGGTGACGATGTGGAAGAAGGTCATCAGGTGCCCCTCCCGGTACAGCTCGATGGGCAGAAGCAGACGGTCCGCCTCCCCGGATATGGCGAATTCGGCTTCATCGGATGTGGCCAATTCGGTATCCTGTGCCGACGGAAGGCCCGCTATGAAGGCTTCCAATTCCCGCAGTCGGCTGTCCCCGGTGATTGCGCTCCATCGCCGGAGCATTCGTATGACGTGGTATCTCACCTGGGGAAGATTGGTCAGATGTGGCGCCAACCCCTCCGGGTGCAGAATGATGCGGAGAAAATTGGCGGGCGCCAGGAGATGACCGGCGACATCGCTCATCAGCATTTCCATCGTGTGGTTGAGAGCCACGATGTTCCAGCAGCTGTCGGTGACCATGGCCGGATACGGTTCATGGCCGGTCAGCACCTTCTCGAGAACCGGGCGAATGTCAGCCGGCAACGGGGGGACGCTGTCGTACCAGCGCAGCTTTCCCGCCGCGGTCGCACGGGCGACGAGCTGCTGTCGGTGCGCGGGCGGCAGCCCGAGCGCCTGGGCGATGTGGAGAACCGTCTCGGCGTCGGGCGTCTGCTCGCAGGCCTCGATTCTCCTCAGATGGCTGAGGGAAAAGCCGGCCCGCTCGGCAAGCACCTGCTTGCTGAGCGATTTCTGGCGCCGCAGGTCACGCAGGAGCAGCCCCAGGACTCCGTCGTCTTCTGTGGAACGCATGCCCATACGGGGACGGTAATGACCGGCACGGGGTCACCTCAATTACCTCCCAGGTAATGCTCGAAGGGGCTGCACCGGCTCGCGGGACGGGTCAGGGCCCGCCCGCCCCAGCCGGAAAAGGGGAGCCGCGAAAGCAGCTCCCCTTTTCCGGTCCCGCCATGTCAACGCGTAGCGTTCGCGGTCCCCTCGGCACCGACCGCCTCGGCGATCATCCGTTCCATCGGAACGGCGCCCACCCGCCCCGAGACCAGGAACGCGGACACCATCGTCGCGACCATGATCACTGTGCCGAGCCACACCATCGTCTCGACCGGCACGGTGTACGCCCCCACGGTCCGCACCACGCACTCACCCAGCAGCGCCGCACCCCACACCGCCGAGAAGCGCATCTCCGCCCGCCGGAACGCCGCCGACCGAGCCGAGAGCCGCTGCCAGGCGGTGTCCCTGGCCGCATCGCCCTTGGTCAGCCACGGCCGCACCCCCGCGCTCATCATCGGCTGCCCCTTCAGCGCGGTCACCAGAATGACGATCCCGATGATGCTGCTCACCCCACTGTCCTTGGCGAGCATCAGCCGCGGGTCACCGACCACCAGACTCGTCAGCAGCCCGACCGCGTTGAACGTCACCATCAGCGCCGCCAGCCCGTTGAGCCGGCGCTTCTGGGCGACACCCCACACGGTGCGCACGGCCGGTACCACGCTGCTCCAGGCCAGCGCGGCGAAGGTACCCATGCCCGCCGCCTTCAACGCGTAGTACGAGACGAGCGGCACCCCCACATCCACGAGCAGCGGCATCATGCTGTCCAGCAGCGCCTTGCGCGGAGCGAACGGGGCGGCGGCGACCGGAGCATCTGCGACAGGGGCGGTGGCTGTGGCGGCCGGGCTGGTCATGACGGGTTCCTCTCCCGTATCGGCAGGCGCCTTCGCGGCCCCGCTCTCCATGTGTCCAGACTGGCCGTCGGAGCCCGGTGCCCGGCAGAGCCGCGTGTACCGAGGTCCGTATGACGAATGTCAGCCCCTGCCGGTGACAGCGGCTGCTCATCGCTCGAAGGAGGCCCAGGGCTCCGACGCCGAAACTCGCTCGCCGCGCCGGTCGTACCGGTGCTGTGATGAGGTCATGACCGCCCCGACCAGGCCACAGCACGAGATCCGCGCCCAGTACACGGATACGACCGTCACCGTCTATCAGGCGTACGCCCCGTCCATCGGTCTTCCGGCCGTGCGCGACGGGCGCTTCCCGGAAGCCTGGAAGCGCGACCGGATGACATGGATCAAGCCGAGCTTCCTGTGGATGATGTACCGCTGCGGCTGGGCCACGAAGGAGGGACAGGAGACCGTCCTGGCCGTCGAGATCACCCGTGAGGGCTTCGACTGGGCCCTGGCGAACTCCGAACTTTCGCACTACGTGAGGGGAGTTCACCCCGACCGCGCCGCCTGGCAGCGCAACCTGCGCCGGAGCCCGGCCCGTGTCCAGTGGGACCCCGAGCGCGACCTCCGCCTGGACCGGCTTCCCCACCGTTCCCTCCAGCTCGGGCTCTGCGGCGAAGCGGCGCGGCGATACGCGGACGAGTGGACGGTGTCGATCCGTGATGTCACCCCGCTCGCCCGGCAGATCCACGAACTGGTGCGGGCCGGGCGGCTCGACGACGCGGGGGAACTCCTGCCGCGGGAGTCCCCGTATCCGCCGTCCGGCGCCGCGCTCCCGCTGGGGGCGACAGCCTGACCCGTCAACCGGGCAAAAGAGTTAATGCCCCATAAGGGATATATCTGGCGTTACGCTCCGCGCATGAACCACCATGCCATCCCCCTGGCGGCATCCGGCCTGAAGATCGACTGGGCCAGGATGCCGACGTACAACACGATCATGGCGGTGGCCGCCGGTGCCGGGCTGTTGCTCGTGGTGACGCTGGGGCGTCAGCTCCTCACGTCCGGGCACACCATCACCCCCGACGGCTGGGTGCTGGCGTTCGGGGCCGTCGGCTTCACTCTTGTCACCACCGGCCTCCATATGACCCTCACCTGGCCGCTCGCCGGACAGGGCTTCCCGTTCGACAACGTCATCTTCGGCGAGCCGGCACTCGCCTTCGGCGTCTTGCTGCTGGCCGCGTCCTTCTACCTCTGGAAACGCGGGGCCGAACTCAACAGCGCCGACCGCATCGTCCGCACGGCCCGCGTCGCCTCGCCCATCTCCGTCTTCGTGTTCGGCCTCGGGCTCGCCTGCTTCGGGATCGCCGCCGCGGGCTGGAAATACACCCTCTTCGCCGCGCCGCCCGAGGAACCCGTCTCCGGCGAATTCGCGAAGTGGCCCATGGTGGAAGCGAGCTTCATGTCCGGGCTGTACGTCCTCGTGGGCATCGGCGCGCTCCTGTTCCCGTTCGCGCTGCACCGGCCCAAGAGCTGGATGGCTCCGGTCATCGGAGTCGTCTGGGGGCTGGCCGGACTGGTGTTCCTGTTCTTCGGCGGGCTCAACTACTTCACCCACATCGGCCTCATCGTCAACACCATGTGAGTCGCTCAGGACCACGACGGGCCCGGTCGGACGGCCGGGCCCATCGGGTCCCCCCACCCCGTGACGGCCACCACCTCGCGCGCGATGTCCGTCACCTTCCGCCCGTCCGTCGCCACCCGGACCGTGTCCGCCGGTGAACGCTCGCCCAGGAGACGGGCCTTGCGGACACTGTTCGCCACCTCACGGTCCAGTTCCGAGCCGATCTCGCGTCCCGAGAGCCGGCCGTACGTCGTGGCATCGGAGGCGGTGAGCAGGATGCGGACGATCCGTACGTCCGTACCCATCGCACGCTCGAACATCGCCGCCGACTCCGGCAGCACGCTCACCGTGTTCGTGTAGATGAGGCGCCGGTAGCCGAGTTCCGCGAAGTTGGACCAGACCGCCGTCAGATTGCGCTCGGTGATCCCCGCACGGTGCGGATCGCCCTCCGGCGCCGGATGGACCTGTCCCATCAGATCGCCCTCCAGGACCGCGTGCGCCGCCTCGACGGACCGCAGTTGCGCCGAAACCTCCCAGGCCACGGTCGACTTGCCGACGCCCGCGCGCCCGCCGATGAGCAGTACCTCTGCGTGATTCATGTCGGCAGGGTGCCAGCCCACGAGGGCTCCCGCGATCCGATTGCGCGGCCGTGTCGAACGCGCCCGCCCGAACGGCGCGGCATACCGCGCATGGAGTACGGCGGGGAGTGCCGTACGCCGCAAGAAGGCCGGAGAGTTCCCCCTGGCGGCTGCCTGCGCACGGCGACTGTCGGCTTAGGGTCGTGAACCATGGAGACCCCTATTGCGCGTACGTCCCGGTGGCGGCGGCTGCTGCCCCGTAAACGCGGCCGATGGGCCTCGGGCCTCGCGGCGCTCGTCGTGCTGGCCGGTGCGGGCACCTGGACCGCGGCTGCCGACGACGGCGGGCCCGCCGTGCACCGTCAGGACCGGATGATGCGCGTGGACGGCGTGTCCATCGACACCTCGTACTTCACCACCGGGGGCACGCGGCGCAGGCCCGCCGTGCTGATCGGGCACGGATTCGGCGGCAGCAAGAACGACGTACGGGCGCAGGCCGAACAGCTGGCCGGTGCCGGGTACGCCGTGCTGACCTGGTCCGCCCGCGGGTTCGGGAAGTCGGGCGGGGAGATCGCACTCAACGCCCCGGACCGCGAGGTCAAGGACGTGTCCCGGCTGATCGACTGGCTGGCGGACCGGCCCGAGGTGGAGCTCGACGCCAAGGGCGACCCCCGGGTCGGGGTCACCGGGGCCTCCTACGGCGGAGCCGTCTCGCTCCTCGCCGCCGGGTACGACAAGCGCGTCGATGCCATCGCACCCCAGATCACCTACTGGAACCTGGCCGACGCCCTCTTCCCCGACGGGGTCTTCAAGAAGCTCTGGGCCGGAATCTTCGTCACCACCGGTGGCGGCTGCCAGAAGTTCGAGAAGCAGCTCTGCGACATGTACGAACGGGTAGCCGTCAGCGGGAAGCCGGACGCCGCCGCCCGAGCGCTGCTGACCGAGCGTTCCCCGAGCGCCGTCGCCGACCGGATCAAGGTGCCCGCGCTCATCGTGCAGGGACAGTCCGACTCCCTCTTCCCGCTCGGCCAGGCCGATGCCATGGCCGAGGCGATAAGCGGCAACGGTGCGCCGGTCGCCGTCGACTGGATCGCCGGTGGGCACGACGGCGGTGACCTGGAGACCGACCGGGTGCGGCAGCGGATCGGCGGATGGTTCGACCGCTACCTGAAGGGCGACCAGGGCGCCGACACCGGGCCCGGCTTCCGCGTCACCCGGACCGGAGGCATCGACTCCACCGACGGGGCCGCCCTCACGCGCGGGGCGAGCAGCGATACGTATCCGGGGCTGAGCAGCGGAGGAGAAACGATCGGCCTGGGGCGCCGGACGCAGACGTTCCACAACCCGGCCGGGGCCAACCCGCCCGCCATCTCGGCCGTCCCCGGCGTCGGCGGCGGGCTCTCCCGGCTGTCGTCCCTCGGCGTCGGCCTCTCGATCGACTTCCCCGGCCAGTACGCCCGCTTCGACTCCGCACCGCTGGACACGTCCCTGCGCGTCACCGGCTCCCCGACCGTGCGGGTCCACGTCCGCGCGGAACGGGGCGACGCCGTGCTGTTCGGGAAGGTGTACGACGTGTCGCCGGACGGCAAGCAGCAGGTGCTGCCCTCACAGCTCGTTGCACCCTTCCGGATCCCGCAGTCCCAGCAGGGCAAGGGCGTGCAGCTGACGCTCCCCGCCATCGACCACCAATTCGACGCAGGACACCGGCTCCGTCTGGTCCTCTCCGCCACCGACCTCGGCTACGCCTCACCGGCCGAGCCGACGACGTACACCGTGACCGCCGCCGGACCGCTGACCGTCCCCACCGCCCCCGCGCTGAAGACCGCAGCGGCCACCCTGCCCTGGTGGACCTGGGGACTCCCGGCCGCCGCCGTCGTGATCGCCGCCCTGCTGCTGCTCACGGCCCGCCGCCGCACCGCGACCCCCGCACCCGATCCGGCGCTCGCCGGAGTGCCTCTCCAGATCACCGGCCTGTCGAAGAAGTACGCCCGGTCCGCCGACATTCCCCAAGCTCTCAGCTTCGTTCGAGCAGGGGAGACCCCATTCGCCGTGAAGGACCTGTCCTTCCGGGTCGAGAAGGGGCAGGTGCTCGGCCTCCTCGGCCCCAACGGCGCGGGCAAGACCACCACCCTGCGCATGCTGATGGGGCTCATCACGCCCGACGACGGCGAGATCCGCGTCTTCGGGCAGGCCATCCGGCCGGGAGCGCCCGTGCTGTCCCGCGTCGGCTCGTTCGTCGAAGGAGCCGGCTTCCTGCCGCACCTGTCCGGGCGCGCCAACCTGGAGCTGTACTGGCAGGCCACGGGGCGGCCCGCCGAGGACGCGCACATCGAGGAGGCCCTGGAGATCGCCGGGCTCGGTGACGCGCTGGCCCGCGCCGTCCGCACGTACTCGCAAGGCATGCGGCAACGGCTCGCCATCGCCCAGGCCATGCTCGGGATGCCGGACCTGCTCATCCTCGACGAACCGACCAACGGACTCGACCCGCCCCAGATCCGCGAGATGCGCGACGTGATGATCCGGTACGCGGCCGGGGGCCGGACCGTCATCGTCTCCAGCCACCTCCTCTCCGAGGTCGAACAGTCCTGCACCCACCTCGTGGTCATGGACCGCGGCCGGCTCGTCCAGACGGGCCCGGTCGCCGAGATCACCGGCTCCGGCGACATGCTGCTCATCACCAGCGCGCAGGACGTGGCCGAACCCCTCGTGGGAAAGGTCGCCGCACTGCCGGGAATCGGCTCGGCCGTCCGTACGGACGACGGCCGCGGACTGCTCGTACGGCTCGACGGCGCCACCCCGTCCGAGCTGATCGCCGAACTGGTGCGGCTGGACATGCCGTTGACCGGTGTCGGGCCGCACCGCCGCCTGGAGGACGCGTTCCTCACCCTGATCTCCGGAGGCTCCGCATGAGTGCCGCAGTCGATGTCACAGAAGCCGCCGAAGCCCCCGGCTACCGCGCCCGGCACACCCTGCCGCTGCGCGTCGAGGCGGTACGTCAGCTGCGCAGGCGCCGCACCCTGCTCATGGGCGGGGTGCTGGCGGCGCTGCCGTTCATCCTGATCACCGCGTTCGCGATCGGCGGCACGCCGTCCTCCCGGGGCGACGGCGACCGGCTGACCCTGATGGACACCGCGACCGCGTCCGCCGCGAACTTCGCCGCGACCTGCCTGTTCGTGTCCGCGGGGTTCCTGCTCGTCGTCCCGGTGGCGCTGTTCTGCGGGGACACCGTCGCCTCCGAGGCCAGTTGGTCCTCGCTGCGCTATCTGCTGGCGGCGCCCGTGCCACGGGCCAGGCTGCTGTGGAGCAAGCTCGTCGTGGCGCTCGGCTTCAGTCTGGCCGCGATGGTGCTGCTGCCACTCGTCGCGCTGGCCGCGGGAGCCGCCGCATACGGCTGGGGACCGCTCGAACTTCCCACCGGTGGGGCGCTGGCGACCTCGGACACCGTGCCGCGCCTCGCGCTCGTCGTCGCGTTCGTCTTCGTCTCCCAACTGGTCACCGCCGGGCTGGCGTTCTGGCTGTCGACGAGGACCGACGCCCCGCTGGGCGCGGTCGGCGGGGCGGTCGGACTGACCATCGTCGGCAATGTGCTGGACGCCGTCACCGCCCTCGGGTCCTGGCGCGAATTCCTGCCAGCGCACTGGCAGTTCGCCTGGGCGGACGCGCTCCAGCCCGATCTGGAATGGGGTGGCATGGCGAAGGGCGCGGCGATCTCGGTGGCCTATGCCCTGATTCTGTTCGCCTTCGCCTTCCGGGGGTTCAGCCGTAAGGACATCGTGTCCTGAGCTTGACCTTCCGCCGATTCCCCGGCCTCCGTTGCCGCATCGAGATTCATCCGCAACGTCCTCGTCTGCTCCTCGGCACCGTCTCGCACGTCACATTCACAAGTGCTGACACGACGACGTTGGGGGCGGGGCATGGAATACCGGACAGGGAAGTACGTACGGACATGGCGAGGGGCACTCGGCATGCTGCTGGCGGGCGGGGTGCTGCTCACCGGGTGCTCGGGGGCATCCGACGGAAAGGAGTACTCCTCCGCCGACCGCCGGGGCGCCCCTGCTCCCGCACCCGCCGCGTCGGGCGGGGCGGCCGACAGCGACGGCGCGAAAGGTGCGGACGGTTCGAAGAAGCAGGACGGGCTGCGGGAGTCCGCGCGGCCCGACTACCTGTCCACCTTCGCCCTGGACGTCGACACCGCCTCGTACGGGTATGCGCGCCGCACCCTCGCCGACGGCAACCTGCCGGAGCCGGCCACCGTGCGGCCCGAGGAGTTCGTCAACAGCTTCCGCCAGGGCTACCGGCGCCCGGCCGGCAACGGCTTCACCGTGAACGTCGACGGCGCCCGTGCCGGGGCCGACGGCTGGTCGCTGGTACGGGTCGGCCTGGCCACCCGGGCCGCCCCCGCCCGTGACGAACGCCCGCCCGCCGCGCTCACCTTCGTCGTCGACATCTCCGGCTCGATGGCCGAACCGGGCCGCCTCGACCTGGTGAAGAAGTCCCTGGGCATCCTCACCGACGAACTCCGCGACGACGACTCGATCTCCCTGGTCACCTTCAGCGACGAGGCGAGGACACTGCTGCCCATGACCCGGCTGCGGGACCACCGCGGCAGAATCCGCGACCGGGTCGACTCCATGGAACCCACCGACTCCACCAACGTGGAAGCAGGCATCCGGCGCGGGTACGACGAGGCCGTCGACGGCCGCGTCAAGGGCGCCAACAACCGGGTCGTCCTGCTCTCCGACGCCCTCGCCAACACCGGGGAGACCGATGCCGAAGCCATCCTCGAACGCATCGACTCCGCCCGCCGCGAGTACGGCATCACCCTCTTCGGCGTCGGCGTCGGCAGCGACTACGGCGACGCGCTGATGGAACAGCTCACCAACAAGGGCGACGGCCACACCACGTACATCGCCGACGAGACCCAGGCCCGGAAGGTCTTCGTCGACCAGCTGCCCGCACACCTCGAACTGACGGCGCGCGACGCCAAGGCCCAGGTCGCCTTCGACCCGGAGACCGTCGAGCAGTTCAAGCTGATCGGTTACGAGGACCGGAAGGTCGCCGACGAGGACTTCCGCAACGACCGCGTCGACGGCGGCGAGGTCGGCCCCGGCCACACGGTGACGGCGCTCTACGCCGTACACCTCCGGGACGGTGCCTCCGGACATGTGGCGACCGCGACCGTGCGCTGGCTGGACCCCGGAACCCGGGCCCCGCACGAGCAGACGGGAGCGGTCGAGACGAAAGCGATCGACGGTCCGCTGTGGGGCGGCGCCAGCAAACGGCTCCAAGTGACGGCGGTCGCCGCCTACTTCGCCGAGACGCTGCGCGGAGGCCGGCTGCCGGGCGCACCTGGACTCGGTGAACTCACCTCACGGGCCGACAAGTTGGCCTCCGAGACCGAAGACGATTCGGTACGGAAGCTGGCGACCGCGATCGGACAGGCCGACCGGCTCAAGGGCGGCGGGGACGACAACGGGTCCGGGGGCGCCCCGGAAGGCGAGATGGACTGACCGGGGAAGGCGTCGGGTCGCACCGGCATACGAAAATGGCTGTGCGGCCCGTCCGACGAAGCCATGATGTGCACCATGTCCTCCCTGTTGCCGGCGCTCGCCGTGATGACGACCGGCCTCTACGCCGGTTTCCTGCTGACGTTCCTGATCGCGATCATGCCCGGCATCGCGGCACTGCCGGACGAGCGGTTCACCGCCGCGATGCGCCGCTTCAACGAGAAGGTGCCCGGGCCGGCCTTCCTGGTCCTCTTCGCCGGTGTGATCGCTTTCCCGGTCGCTGTGGTCGTGGGAGCCGACGACGACACGGACCGGGCGCTCGCAGTGGCGGCGCTGGTCTGCGCGGTCGGCAGCCACCTGATCACGATCACCGGGAACATCCCGCTGAACAAGGCGCTCGCGGCGTCCGAGGGCGGCGGTGACAGCGCGGCACGCGAGGCGTTCGAGTCCCGCTGGAACAACCTCCACCGGATCCGGACGGCCCTGTCCCTCGCCGCGTTCGCGCTGCTGGCCGTGGCCGCCGGGTAGGGCGACGGGCCGGTCCCTCCCGCCTTGAGGGGCCGGCCCGCCCGCGCATCACGCGAGGTGGAAGACCTCGGCCAGCGGGACCATCGCCTCGTCCGCCGCCTCCGGCTGCTCGAAGAAGTCCGCCATGTCCCGCTGCCACCGCTCGTTGACGTCGGTCGCTGCCATCGCCTCGCGCGCCGCGTCGAAGTCCGCCGTCTCCAGATAGCCGACGAGCAGCCCGTCCTCGCGCAGGAAGAGCGAGTAGTTGTGCCAGCCTGCCGCGGAGAGCGCGGCGAGCATCTCCGGCCAGACAGCGGCGTGACGCTCGCGGTACTCGTCGATACGGTCCTCGCGTACGTTCAGCAGAAAGCAGACGCGCTGCATGGTGTGGGCCCCTGCGTTCGCTCAGAAGTTGAACTTGTCGATGTTCTTCTTGTCGAAGACGGTCGGCTCGCCGAGGATGACCTCGCCGTCCTTGCCGATCGTGTACTCACCGAGCCTGCCCGCCTTGAACTTCTCGCCCTCCGCGCCGCTGATCTGCCCCGACGCCAGCGCGGCGGCGGCGTACGAACCGAGGTAGCCGAGCTCCTCCGGGTTCCACAGCGAGAACTGCTCGACGGTGCCGTCCTTGACGTACTTGCGCATCTGGTTCGGCGTGCCCAGGCCGTTCAGCACGACCTTGCCCCTGTACGAGGAGTCGCTCAGGTAGCGGGCGGCTGCCGCGATGCCGACGGTGGTGGGCGAGATGATGCCCTTGAGGTCCGGGTACGCCTGCATCAGTCCCTGCGTCTGCTGGAACGACTTCTGGTCCGCGTCGTCCCCGTACGCCACCTTCACCAGCTGCATGTTCTTGTACCTGGGCAGCTTCAGCTCGTCCTTCATGAACTCGATCCAGGTGTTCTGGTTCGTGGCGTTCTGGGTGGCCGAGAGGATCGCGATCCTGCCCTTGTAGCCGATCTGCTCACCGAGGTGCTGGATCAGGCTGCGGCCGATCTCCTCGGAGCTCGCCTGGTTGATGAAGAGCTGGCGGCAGTCCTTCGCGGTGTCGGAGTCGTACGCGACGACCTTGATGTCCTTCTTCATCGCCTGCTTCAGCGGGCCGCACACCGCGTTGGGGTCGTTGGCCGCGACCAGGATCGCGTCCTGGCGCTGCTGGGTCAGCGTGTTGATGTAGCTGACCTGTGAGGAGGCGCTGGCATCGGACGGGCCGACCTCCTTGCCCGTACCGCCGTACTCCTCGGCGGCTGCGATGCCCGCGTCGTCGACGATCTTCTCGTACGGGTTGTTGATCTGCTTGGGCAGGAAGGCGAGCTTCAGGCCCTTCTTCAGCGGCGCGTTCGGGTCGGCCTTCGCCGTCGTCCGGGCCTTTGCCGAGCCCTTGTCGGCGCTGTCCTTCGTGGTGCCGGAACAGGCGGAGAGGGCGAGAGCGAGCGACACGGCGGTGGCGGCGGCCGCGACAGCGCGGCGCCCGGCGGCATTGCGGAGCATCATGGCGGCGATGTGCCTTTCGAAGAGGTACGGGAGAGATGGCGGGTCAGGACCGGGCGTTCGCGGCACGCCGGTGCCGTCGTTCGACGACGGTGGCGATCAACCGAGGTGTGAGGACGGAAGCCACGAGCAGCAGACCGGTCACGATCACCTGCACCTCGTTGGCGATGTCATTGAGCGTCAGCAGGTTCTTCAGGACCCCGATCAGCAGCACCCCGGCGACCGCGCCGAAGAGCGTGCCCTTTCCGCCGTCGAAGTCGATGCCGCCGAGCAGTACGGAGGCGATGACGAGCATTTCGAAGCCGAGACCGTTGTCGGCGCGGGCACTGCCGTACCGGAGCGTGAAGACGACACCGGTGAACGAGGCGAACAGCCCGGTCACGACGAACAGCAGCAGCTTGATCCGCTTGACCCGGATGCCCGCGAAGTACGCCGCCTCCTCCTGGGCACCGATCGCGAACAGCGAGCGGCCCAGGCCCGTGGCGTGCAGCACGATCGCGGTGATCACCGCGAGGACGGTGAACAGCAGGACGGGGTACGTGAGGAAGGTGCCCGGCACGGTGGTGGTGTCGACGGCCCAGTCCGCGTACTTCTGCGGGAAGTCGGTCACCGCGTCGCTGCCCAGCGCCACCGATGCCAGACCGCGGTAGAGGGCCAGGGTGCCGATGGTGACGGCCAGCGACGGCAGCCCGACCCGGGTGACCAGCCACCCGTTGAGAAGCCCTCCCGCGACGCCGACCAGCAGCACGACCGGCACGATCGTCTCGAACGCCCAGCCCGCGTCCCACAGCGCACCGGTCAGCGCACTGCCCAGTCCCAGCATCGAGGCGACCGACAGATCGACCTGACCGGCGACGACGAGAAGCGTCATCGGCAGGGCGAGGATGGCGACTTCGGCGATGTCGTTGAAGGCGAAGGCGAGGTTCTCGCCGGAGCCGAATCCGTCCGTGGTGCCGAGTCCGATGACGAAGACCGCCACCAGGAGCACCCCGACCGCGGTGTCCCAGCGCAGCGCCGGATTCCGCAACGGACCTCCTCCGGCCTTCTTCACCGTCGCGGCCCTCTGCGCTGCGGGCACCGCTTTCTGCCTCTCAGGCGCCATTCCCATGCCGGGCGCTCCTCTTCCTCAGTGCGGCGGTCATCCGCACGTTCACGATCCGGTCGACACTGATGGCCAGCAGCAGCAGCGCACCGGTGATGGCGCCCTGCCAGAAGGAGTCGACCTTCAGGACGACCAGGACGCTGCCGATGGTGGTGAGCAGCAGGGCGCCCAGTGCCGCGCCCCAGACCGTGCCCGTACCACCGGTGATGGCGACACCACCGACGACGACGGCGCTGACGACGGTCAGTTCCCAGCCGTGCGCGTTGTCCGCGACGACCGTGCCGAACCTGGCCAGCCACAGGGCCCCGGCGAAACCGGCGACAGCCCCGGAGAAGGCGTACGCGGCCAGGATCCGGCGCCGGATCGGTACCCCGGCGAGCAGGGCGGCCTCCGGGCTCGAACCGATCGCGTACAGCTCCCGGCCGGAGCGGTAGCTGCGCAGGAAGTACGCGGTCACGGCGAGCAGGATCAGGGCGATCAGCGGCAGATACGGCACGCCGAGGACGCTGCCGCTGCCGAGCCCCAGGATCTGGTCCGGCACATCGGCGGCGCCGATCTGGTCGCCCTGCGCCCACCAGTAGTCGACGCCCTGAATGATGTAGAGCATGCCCAGCGTCACGACGAGGGCCGGGACCTTGCCGAAGCTCACGAGGGCGCCGGAGACGAGCCCGCAGACCACACCGATGGAAAGGCCGAGCAGTGTCACGGTGAGCACTCCGTGGTCCGTCCCGGCGACGAACTTGCCGCAGGCGAAGGCGGAGAGACCGACGACGGAGCCGACCGACAGGTCGATGTTGCGGGTGAGGACGACGGCGGACTGGCCGACCGCGAGCAGCACCAGGATCGAGGCGTTGAGCAGCAGATCCTTGATGCCCTGGTCGGACAGGAAACGCGGGTTGGCGATGTACGTGCCGAGGATCAGCAGGACGAGCGCCCCGGCGATGGAGATCTCACGGGCGCGGAAGACCGCGTCCACGAGCGAGGCGGCGCTGCGCGCCGGAGCCTTGGAGCTGGTGTCCGGAGGGCTTTCGACGGTGGTCATGCCGCTGCCCTTTCGCCGAGTCCGGTCGCCGCGGCCATGACCGTCTCCTCGGTGGCGCCCTCGCGCGGGAGCTCGGCGACGAGCCGGCCCTCGCGCATGACGAGGACCCGGTCGGCCATCCCGATCACTTCGGGCAGATCGGAGGAGATCATCAGCACCGCGAGCCCTTCCGCCGCCAACGAGGAGAGCAGTCGGTGCACTTCGGCCTTGGTGCCGACATCGATGCCGCGGGTCGGTTCGTCGACGATGAGTACGGACGGTTCGGTCGCGAGCCACTTGGCGAGCACGACCTTCTGCTGGTTGCCACCGGACAGCACGCCGACGGCGTCGGCCAGCCGGTTGTACTTGAGCTGGAGGCGAACGGCCCAGTCGGCGGCCCGGTCGTGCTCCAGCGCGCGGCGGACCAGCCCGCCCCTGCGGACCTCGCCGAGGCCGGTGAGGCCGATGTTGCGTTCGATGGACATCTCCATGACCAGCCCGCGCTGACGGCGGTCCTCGGGTACGAGCGCGAGCCCGGCGGCCATCGCGGCGGTCGGCGAACCCGGCCGCAGCACGGTGCCGTCCACCTTCACCTCTCCGGCGTCCGCCCGGTCGACGCCGAAGACCGCCTGGGCGACCTCGGTCCTGCCGGCGCCGACGAGCCCCGCGAGCGCGACGATCTCACCGCGCCGGACCTCGAACGACACATCGCGGAAGACGCCTTCACGGGTCAGCCTGCTGACCGACAGGGCGACTGCGCCGACCGCCGCGTCCTGCTTCGGATAGAGGTCGTCCAGCTCGCGGCCGACCATCCGGCGCACCAGATCGTCCTCGGTGAGTCCGGCCAGCGGCTCGGAGGAGATCCGGCGGCCGTCGCGCAATGTCGTGACCCGCCCGCACAGCTCGAAGATCTCGTCGAGACGGTGCGAGATGAACAGCACGGCCGCGCCCTCGGCGCGCAGCGTCCGCACGACGGAGAAGAGCCGGGCCGTCTCGTCGCCGGTGAGTGCCGCCGTCGGCTCGTCCATGATCAGTACCCGGGCGTCGAAGGAGAGCGCCTTGGCGATCTCGACGATCTGCTGGTCGGCGATGGAGAGCCCACGGGCCGGCCGGTCGGGCGCCAGGTCGACACCGAGCCGACGCATCAGCCCGGCGGTGGTCTCGTGCACGGCGCGGCGGTCGATCCGGCCGAGGGTGCGCCGGGGCTGGCGGCCCATGAAGATGTTCTCGGCGATCGACAGATCGGGGAAGAGCGTCGGTTCCTGGTAGATGACGGCGATCCCGGCGTCGCGGGCGTCGGCGGGTCCGTGGAAGGCGACGGGCCTGCCGTCGAGCAACACCTGCCCGCTGTCCGGGCGGTGCACCCCGGCAAGTGCCTTGATGAGGGTGGATTTGCCCGCACCGTTCTCCCCGGCGAGCGCGTGGACCTCGCCGGGGTACAGGGACAGGGAGACGTCCTGCAGGGCACGTACGGCACCGAAGGACTTGCTCACGTCCTTCAGTGCCAGGATCGGGGCGGGTTCGTTCATGGTGCGCTCCACGCCGTGAAAGGTTTCAATGAGGTAGCTCGGAAGCTAGACGGGGACCGCGGGCGCAGTCAATGGGTCGGCGACGAGAACTTCTACCGGGCAGAAGGGGGGAAGGTTCTCAGTGAGGGAAAAAATATGAAACGATTCACGCTGGTCCGATCGAGGGGTGACCGCGCGTGGCCCGGGCGTCCGTGATCTTCGTGTTCAGCCGGTGCGGATCGTCAGGATTCCGACCGCTGCGACAACGTTCGCTCGATGCCTGCCCGGACGAAGGTGCGCGCGAGGCGTCCCCGCCTGATACGCCACCGCAGGGAGGCCCGGCGCGGGTCGGTTCCGTACCGGCGGCGGTGGATGTCGCCGACGACCTCGGCGGGAGCACCCAGCTCGGCCAGCACCTCCAGAGCCTGCCCCTTGGTGATGAGCCGCCCGTCCCGCAGGGTGACCGATGCCCGTGCGAGGGTCAGCAGTCCGAGGTCCACCCAGATGTCGCGCAGCCAGCGGGTGGGCTTGGCGCTCGCCGGATACCAGTAGTCCTTGAGGTCGCCCCGGATGAACTCCGCCAGCTCCTGATCGGACACCTCCGCAACGAGCCCGGCGGGCTCCGGGCCGAACAGCGACAATCCGCCCGTGCTCAACTCCCGTCGGCTGACCGCCGTGACCGGACGCTCGAACAACCGGCCCTGGGCCCAGGTCACATGGTCACGGCTCACGTCCGGGAGTTGTGACCGCACCACATAGGAGCAGTGCAGTTTCGCGGCCGACGGCACATCCGCGATCAACGCACGGTGCAGAAGGACGAGTTGTCGCCTCTGGGTCTCGGTGACCGGCGACTCCACGAGGGCCACGAGGTCGAGGTCGCTGCGTCCCGGCTGATAGTCGCCCAACGCCATGGACCCGTGGGCCCAGACCGCCTCCAGGACAACGGCGTGACCGGCGTCGGCGATGAAGCGGTCCAGGAGGAGCCGGGTGGGCTGCGCCTCGTCGGCATTCATGGAACCGACTATGGCACGGGTGCCGGTGCGCCGGGATGACGGACGACCGGATCGGGCCTCCGCCGGGATCGGGGCGGAGGAGCTGTGACGGTCCAGGGGGGAGCGCAACCCTCGGGCGAGACCACTGGTCCGAGTCTGCGAAGTGCCGCCGCGGCGCACGGCCCCCGCACTCCGTACACCCCGGAGATCCACCGAGCCCCGCACCCGCCCCCCTTCATCGCTCACCGAACGAAGGAGCCCACGTGGCAATCCGCGGGCCGGGGGTAGGGACGGCCCTACCCCCGGGACTCGGGCAGCACGGATGTACCCGCCCCGAGACCGTCTCCTACGGTGAGGCCATGCGCCCTCGCACCGTGTGGCAGGCCCTGCCGGCCCCCCGCTACCTGCTGACGTCCTGGCCCTGGCGGTCGGCCGGTTACCTGATCAGCGGTGCCCTGGCCGGCGCGGTCGTCCTGGTGGTGAGCGTGATCGGCGTGGCCGTGGGCGGTGCGCTCTCCCTCGCACTGATCGGGCTGCCGCTGCTCGCCCTCCTCGCTCTGACCGGGATTCCGGTCGCGGCCCTGGAGCGGCGCAGGCTCCGCCTCATGGACCGCGCCCCGGCCGACGACCCGCACCGCCGGCCGGAGGAACCGGGGTTGTGGAGCTGGATGACGTGCCGGTTCCGGGAGCGGGCGACCTGGCGGGAACTCGGGTACGTGCTGCTGCTGGCCGTGGTCCTGTGGCCACTCGACGCCCTCGCGGTGGGCATCTGCACGGCCGTCCCACTGGCGATGGTGAGCACTCCCGTGGTGATGGAGGTGTACGGGGACGGCGCGGAGGCCCGGGTGGTGAAGCTGTGGACGGTCACGACGTGGCCCGAAGCCTTCGCGACCGCGGCGGGCGGACTCGTCACTCTGCTGCTCGGCTGCTACTTCCTGGGCCTGCTGGCCGGAGCAAGAGCGGAGCTGACCCGTTTCCTGCTCACCTACCGAGCAGCCGAGCCGGACGCCCGGGTCATGGAACTCACCCGTTCCCGGGTCCGGTTGGTCGACGCCTTCGAGGCGGAACGCCGCCGTATCGAACGCGATCTGCACGACGGGGCCCAACAGCGCATTGTCGCGCTCACGATGATGCTCGGGCTGGCCCGGCTGGACGCTCCGCCCGGCCCGCTGGCCGATCAACTGGCCAGGGCCCACGAGGAGGCCGGCAAGGCACTCGCGGAACTGCGCGAGCTGATCCACGGCATCCATCCCAAGGTCCTCGCCGACTACGGACTCCAGGCCGCGGTCGCCGACGCCGCCGACCGTTCCGTGATCCCCGTCGACCTGGACCTCGAACTGCCCGGCAGATTCCCCGAAGCCGTCGAGGCCGCCGCGTACTTCGTGGTCTGCGAGGCACTGGCCAACGTCGCCAGACACAGCGGCGCGCACCGCGTCGCAGTCAGCGGCGGCCACGCAGGAGGCCGGATGTTCCTGGAGATCCACGACGACGGACGGGGCGGTGCGAGCACATCCGGCGGCAGCGGACTGACCGGCTTGGCCGACCGGGTGTCCGTACTGGATGGCAGACTTTCCCTGTCCAGTCCGGCCGGGGGCCCGACCCGATTGCGTGTGGAGATTCCTTGCGAGTGGACCGATCGCTCCGCGTAGTTCTGGCCGAGGACAGCGTGCTGCTGCGCGAGGGCCTCATCGGCCTGCTCACCCGCTTCGGCCACGAGGTGGTCGCGGCCGTCGGCGACGCGGAGGCGCTCACGGCGGCGGTGGCCGAGCACGGCCCGGACATCGTCGTGACCGACGTCCGGATGCCGCCCGGCTTCCAGGACGAGGGCCTGCACGCGGCGGTGAGGCTCCGCGAGAAGCAGCCCGCACTCCCGGTACTGGTCCTGAGCCAGTACGTGCAACGTACGTACGCCGCAGATCTCCTCGACTCCGGGGACGGCTCGGGCGTCGGCTACCTGCTCAAGGACCGGGTCGGCCAGATCGAGGAGTTCACCGACGCCCTGCAGGAGGTCGCCGACGGCGGCACGGTCGTCGACCCGGAGGTCGTACGCCAACTCCTGCGCCGCCGCCGCGATCCACTGGAGCGCCTCACCGCCAGGGAACGCGAGGTGCTCGCCCTGGTGGCCCAGGGCAGGTCGAACGGCGCGATCGCCCGCGACCTGGTGGTCTCCGAGGCCGCGGTGGGCAAGCACATCGGCAACATCCTCGCCAAGCTGGACCTCCCGCCGGCCGACGAGACGCACCGCAGGGTGCTGGCCGTACTGACCTACCTGCGCGCGTAACCCGGCGGACTCACCACGACATTCCGTGGCAGGGCGCGGCAGCGATCTGTGCCCGGTGCATCGTCGGCCGCCTGCCGGATCTCAAGAAGCGCATCGAGGCCGGAACGGACCTACCGGATCTGCCGGAGCGTTGACCGTGGCTTCGGAAGGGCCACCGCGCATCCGCTGCGGCCACCTGCGCAAACCGGTGACGGCGGGAAAGCGCCGTACCCTCCCTGCCGCGACGTGGGGCCGGTCCGACGCTTATGCGTTCGCTACGCCGTCCTCGCTACGGTGCGGTGACCTGTAAAAAAGGCCCTCCCGAGGGAGGGCCTGATGTCGTACGGGCAGAGCGCCCCCGGCAGGACTCGAACCTGCGGCCAAGCGCTTAGAAGGCGCCTGCTCTATCCACTGAGCTACGGGGGCCGGGTGGTGGCCTCGGTGGCCTGGAGCCCTGGGGCCGGGCCGGTCGATGACCCGCCGGGACAAGGATAGGGCTCCGATCACCTCGACCCGGTTGCTTCACCTGCGTGGCACGATGTGGAGGTTCGGTGAAGCGAACCGATAATCGCAGGTGGGCGGGATTCCCGCATCGCTTTTGACGCCGCACGCCCCGGGTGTTGTGCACTCGTTATGCCTGCGCCCCACTCATCCCTTCTGTCCCGACTCTGTCCCGGCGGGAGAATCGGCGCGCAGAGGTGGCTATACGCTTCAAAAAGGCGCCAAAATTGGGCATTCTTCGCATGTGGTGACCTTGGACGTACGGCCTCAGCTCATCGACGCACTTTCCGCCCTGCGCGACCGTGTCGCTGCCGTGCGTCTTCCACTTCCGCTGCCGGGGGCCGAGCGCGGCCGACAGACCCGTAGCGAGCTGCTCTCCCAGCTCGACGACTATCTGCTTCCCCGGCTCAGAGATCCTGAAGCGCCCCTGCTCGCGGTCATCGGCGGGTCCACCGGGGCGGGGAAGTCGACGCTCGTCAATTCGCTGGTGGGGCGGCTGGTCAGCGAGGCCGGGGTGCTGCGCCCGACCACGCGGACGCCCGTGCTCGTCTGCCATCCGGATGATCACCACTGGTTCGCGGGGGTCCGCGTACTGCCGCAGCTCACGAGGGTCTGGCTGCCCCCGGAGGAGAACGGGGCCCCCGGTCGGTGCGACGACCTCGACGGGAGCGAGGAGGAGGACGGGACCGCGCTGCGCGTCGAGACCGCCACCGGGCTGCCGCGCGGGCTCGCGCTGCTCGACGCGCCCGATATCGACTCGCTCGTGGTCCGCAACCGGGTCCTGGCCGCCGAGCTGATCTGCGCCGCGGACGTGTGGGTGATGGTGACCACGGCCTCCCGGTACGCGGACGCCGTGCCGTGGCACCTGCTGCGTACCGCCAAGGAGTACGACGCCTCGCTCGTCACCGTCCTCGATCGGGTACCGCACCAGGTGATCGCCGAGGTGTCCCGGCAGTACGGGGCACTGCTCACCAAGGCGGGCCTCGGTGAGGTGCCGCGCTTCACCATTCCCGAGCTGCCCGAATCGGCCGGCGGCGGCAGCGGGCTGCTGCCCACCACCGCGGTCGCTCCGTTGCGGGCCTGGCTCAGCCACCGCGCCCAGGACCCGGCGGCCCGTCAGCAGGCGGTCGGGCGCACGGCGGCCGGGGTCATCGACTCGCTGGACGTACGGATGCCCGCGCTGGCCGGGGCCGTCGCGGCACAGTACGCGGCGGCCGTACGGCTGACCGGTGTGGTCGAGGACGCGTACCGCACGGAAGGCGCCCGGGTCCGGCGGCGGCTGCGCAACGGCGGCGTGCTCGCCGGGGACGCCCGGACCCGGTGGCGCGGATACCCGACGTACAGCAACTCCGAGGAACTCCTTGAAGCGCTGGTGGAGAGTCTTGCCGCACTTCTGCAGTGCGCGGTGGCCGCAGCCGACGAACAGATCCGCACGACCTGGCAGCGCGAGCCCGCGGCCGGGGTGTTCGGCTTCGAGGATGTCGGCCGGGAGGCCGGGGGATGGGGGCCCGCCGAGGACATCCGGGGCCGGATCGCCATGGCCGTACGGCGGTGGTGGCGGATGCTGGAGGAACTGGCCGAGGAAGAGGTGCGCCGGCTCGAACGCAACTTTGCACCCGCCGCGGAGACAGTGGTGGCGCTCCTGGCCGCCGCACTGCTCGGCGGTCGCCGTACCCGCGGCGCCGGGGAACAACTCGCCGAACGGATCGGGGCCCAGGGCGCCCTGCGGCTGCGCGACAAGGGCGGCGCACTGCTCACCAACTGCCTCGACCGGGTGCTGGACGGCGAGCGCGACCGGCGGCTCGCACCGCTCGACGCACTCGATGTGGCCCCCGAGCCGCAGGCCGAACTGATTGCCGCGCTGTCCGTACTGCAGAAGGAGAGGTGGCAGCGATGACTGCCGTCATTGACGAGGGGCCCGGCCGGGGCGAGAGTCCCACTTCTCACGAGGACCGGAACCACCGGAGCGCGCGCCGGACGCCCGACGGCCTGCGCACAGCCGTACCGGAGGCGGGCGGGGACTGGAACGACGGGCTCATCGCCCGGCGCGCGGCCGCCAACGGGACAGACACCGAGGCCGGGAACGTCCCGAACGACGAGGTACGGCTGCCCCAGGTCGAGGCGTACGTACCGTCGAGCGGTCTGCTCCGGCCGCGGCTCGACGCGCTGCGTGAGCTCGTCGGGCTGTCCAGGGCCAGGCTCGACCGGGCCACCCTCGCCGAGGCGGGACGCGTGCTCGACGAAGCGGCAGCCCGCCAGCGGCTCTCCTCCAGGCACACCGTCGTCGCCATCGCCGGAGCGACCGGCAGCGGCAAATCGACCCTGTTCAACTCACTCGCGGGTGCCCAGATCTCCGACACCGGTCTGCGCAGGCCGACCACCTCCGCCCCCATCGCCTGTTCCTGGACCGACGGGGCCGCCGGGCTGCTGGACCGGCTCGCCATTCCGGGACGGCTCAGGCGCAGGCCGCAACAGAGCGGTACGGACGCCGACGAGGCACTCCAGGGGCTCGTCCTCGTCGACCTGCCCGACCACGACTCGGCGGCGACCGGGCACCGTGATCAGGTCGACCGGGTGCTTGCGCTGGTCGATGCGGTGATCTGGGTCGTCGACCCGGAGAAGTACGCGGACGCGGCCCTGCACGAGCGCTACCTGCGGCCGCTCGCCGGGCACGCCGAGATCACGTTCGTCGTCCTCAACCAGATCGACCGGCTGCCCGGCGACGCCGCCGACCAGGTCCTCGACGATCTGCGCCGACTGCTCGACGAGGACGGCATGGCGCTCGGCGAACACGGCGAACCGGGCGCCACCGTCATGTCCCTGTCCGCACTCACCGGCGAAGGCGTGGGCGAACTGCGCGAGACGCTCGGCCGGTTCGTCCACGAGCGCACGGCAGCGGCGCGCCGGCTGTCCGCGGATGTGGACGCCGCCGCGGCCAGGCTCCGTCCGGTGTACGTCGCCGAGGGGCGGCCCGGTCTCGGCGAAGGGGCCCGCGAGGAGTTCGCCGACCGGCTCGCGGAGGCCGTCGGAGCGGCCGCGGCGGGGCAGGCGGCCGAGCGCGAGTGGCGAAGGAACGCCGGCCGGGCTTGCGGCACGCCGTGGCTGCGGCTGTGGCGCTGGTACGAGTTCACCCGGCGGCCGGGAAGCCTGGAGTGCCCCGGCGCGGCCCC